>NZ_CP073346.1:3396641-4075969 GCF_024397895.1 Pseudomonas benzenivorans | reverse complement strand
ACCCCGGGACCGTCGTCCTCGACATCCAGGCGACAGCGCCGGTGGCCGATCTGGACGCTCAGGCGCACCCGCGACTCGGCATGGCGCATGGCATTGCTCACCAGGTTCTGCAGGGCGCGGTGCAGGTAGCGCGGCTCGCCCTCGACCCAGGCACCGCCGCCGTCGGGCGCCTCCACCAGCGTCCCGCGTTCGACCCGCACATTGGCGCGCAGGGGCGCCAGCTCGTCGATCACCTGATCGATCAGCGCGCCCAGGTCGACCGCCTGGAACTTCAGCGCCGGCGCGCCCTGCTCCAGGCGCGCATAGGTGAGCATCTCGTCGACCAGCTTGTCGAGGTCCTGGATATCGCTGTCCATGCCCTCCATGTACTTGCGCCGCGCCGCCTCGCTGTCGGCATCGCCGATCATCTCCAGGCCGAAGCGCAGCCGCGCCACCGGCGTGCGCAGCTCGTGGGACACCGCGCGCACCAGCTCACGCTGGGTACTCAGCGAGCGCTGCAAGTGCTCGGCCATGGCATTGAAGGCATTCGCCAGACGCGCCACCGCATCGCTGCCGTGAGCCCTCACCCGCGCGTCCAGGCGACCGCTGGCCAGCTGAGTGGCGGCGCCCTCCAGCGAGCGCAGGCGCTGCTCCAGCGGCCGCACCAGCAGGTAGACCATCAGGCCGATCAGGCTCAGGCCGATGGCGCCGATCAGCACCAGCAACTGCGGTGGGTACGGGTCCATCTGGTACAGCGGGCCGATCTCCAGCACCCAGTCGGTGTCGACGATGCCGGAGAACACATGGATGCTGTCGCCGCCCTTGCCCAGGGCCATCACCGTGTCGCCTTCGTCGACCCGGCGGCGCTGGTCGGCATCCAGATTGGCCTGCTCCAGGTGCACCAGGCGCAGGTCGAAGCCGAACTGCTTGGCCGCCTTCAGCTCGGCCAGGCGCTGCGGCTGCTCGACCTCGGGAAAGCGCACCAGCTCGTCGATCAGCAGGAACACGGTGGCGCGCGCCAGCTGCTCGCTGATCTGTTGCACCTCGCCGCTGAGCAGCAGCTGCTCCTGCTCGCCGACCAGGCTGTAGATCTGCGCCGCATGGGGACCGGTCTGGTGCACCAGCACCTGCCCCTTCAGCAGGCGCTTGCGCGCGCCGCTGTCGAGGTCGACCTCATCCAGCGCCTGGATGTCCAGGGGAATGCCCAGCAGGCGCGCCCACACGGCTGTGGCGCGGCGCCGCTCGACGTCGGCCATGGGCGCCAGGTTGTCGGCCATCAGGCGGAAGGTGCCACTGGCCAGGCGCTCACGGTACTGATCGGCGCGCACCTGATTGACCAGCTGCAGGGTGCCGACACCGAGCAGCGCGACCAGCACCAGCACCGCCAGCATGCCGGCGTAGATGCGCAGGAATATGGAATTCATTGCAGCGCTTCGGCGGCCTCGGCAACGAACAGGTAGCCCTTGCTGCGCACGGTCTTGATCAGACGCGGATGCATCGGGTCGTCGCCGATCTTCGGGCGGATGCGCGAGATGCGCACGTCGATGGAGCGGTCCTGGCCGTCGTACTCGATGCCGCGCAGGGCGGTGAAGATCTCCTCGCGCGAGAGGATCCGCCCGGCGTTGGCGGTGAGCAGCCAGAGCAGGTCGAACTCGGCGCTGGTCAGCTCGATGCTCTGCTCGCCCAGCCAGGCCTCGCGCATCGCGCTGTCGACCACCAGCGGACCGAACTCCAGGCGCCGCGGCTCATGCGCCGCGCTCGACGCGCTGCCTTCATGGCGCCGCAGCAGGGCGCGCACGCGGGCCAGCAGCACCCGCGGCCGCACCGGCTTGCACACGTAGTCGTCGGCGCCCATTTCCAGGCCGAGCACCTGGTCCATGTCGTCGGTGCGCGCGGTGAGCATCAGGATCGGCCCCGGGTAACCGGTGCGCACCTTGCGGCAGATCGCCAGGCCGTCTTCGCCGGGCAACATCAGGTCGAGGATCACCAGATCCGGCTGCTCCTTGAGAATGCGCGCGGCCGCCCGCGCGCCATCGGCCTCGATGGCCACCGTCAGACCGTTGCCCTCCAGGTACTCACGGGTCAGCTCGGCCAGACGCTGATCGTCCTCGACGATCAGGATTTGCCACGACTCTTGCTCCACTGCTGCCTCCCAAGGACAGATCAACCGGGGTGAAACAGGCCGGCATTGTAGCAACGCCGAGGTCCGCAGCCATGGTCGAATCCTGCCCGGTGACGATAGCGCGCCCTGCGTAGCGTGGAAATCGCTTACCCCGCTCCTGTCGATTAACCCGATCACATCGAAATAAAGGCGCGCAACGCGGCCTGCACAGAGCAGGCCAACAATCAAGGAAAAAACCTACATCTTGTGTTTGTGTGATCGAGGCAAAACACCCGTTGTCGCGTGAAAAAAATCCACGCTCTGCTCGACGAACGGTCCCCAGGGGACAACCCCAGCTTTCATGCGGGCTGGCGAAAGTTACCCCAAGATAACCCACAGATTTATCCACAGGGAAAGCGCGAGGCTTGGCTTGTCTTCACCCGAGCACCGCACTATCTTGTATCTCCATCGCGGCAAACACCTACATGTTGGGTTTTTGCACAAGAAACGACACAAGCACATTTGCACCCAAAAGGTCCAGACCGAGAACAACAACAGTGCAGGTGAATGCTTCTGCTGCTGCCGTCGCAGCAACAGGGCCGACCGCCCTCCCGCGTAGCACAGATCGCCAGGCGGGCGCGAAACAGGGTGCAGAGTCCTTGCACACGAACCACTAGATATAGTAGTGCCGACCGCAGTCGACACTAGACTTTTGAGCCAGGAAGGCGCTTTAGTCGTGCCCTCCCAGCCCAGTTTGCAAGTCCCGTGCGCCCGGCGTTCTTTGCCCCGCGCATGGTGTTGTTGAAATGGAACGGCGGGTACGCCACGGCATAGCGTCCAACTAACTGAATTTCAGAGCACGGAGACCTTCATGCATACCGACACCACTCGCGAGAACCCGCAGGCCCAGGCGCCGCAGGCCGCCGATGCCAGCCAGGACCTGAGCGCCACCGCGCCGGGCCAGCTGCGTGTGATCAAGCGTAACGGCACCGTGGTGCCTTACACCGACGACAAGATCACCGTCGCCATCACCAAGGCCTTTCTCGCCGTGGAGGGTGGCACCGCCGCCGCCTCGTCGCGCATCCATGACACCGTCGCGCGCCTGACCGAGCAGGTCAGCGCCACCTTCAAGCGCCGCATGCCCTCCGGCGGCACCATCCACATCGAGGAAATCCAGGACCAGGTCGAACTGGCCCTGATGCGCGCCGGCGAGCAGAAGGTCGCCCGCGACTACGTGATCTACCGCGAATCCCGCGCCCAGGAGCGCAAGCGTGGCGCCGCCAGCGAAGTCGCCGTGCCGCACCCGAGCATCCGCATCACCGCCGCCGACGGCAGCGTCGCGCCGTTGGACATGGGCCGCCTGCAGACCATCATCCGCGAAGCCTGCGAAGGCCTGGCCGAGGTCGACGGCGCGCTGATCGAGCGCGAGACCCTGAAGAACCTCTACGACGGCGTGGCCGAGAAGGACGTCAACACCGCCCTGGTGATGACCGCCCGCACCCTGGTCGAGCGCGAGCCGAACTACTCCTACGTCACCGCCCGCCTGCTGATGGACAACATCCGCGCCGAAGGCCTGGGCTTCCTCGGCGTCGCCGCCAGCGCCACCCACCACGAGATGGCCGAGCTGTACGCCAAGGCGCTGCCGGCCTACGTGGCCAAGGGCATCGAGTTCGAACTGCTCGACCCGAAACTGCAGAGCTACGACCTCGAGCGCCTGGGCCAGGCGATCAACCACGAGCGCGACCAGCAGTTCACCTACCTGGGCCTGCAGACCCTGTACGACCGTTACTTCATCCACAAGGACGGCGTGCGTTTCGAACTGCCCCAGGTGTTCTTCATGCGCGTGGCCATGGGCCTGGCCATCGAGGAGCAGGACAAGGAAACTCGCGCCATCGAGTTCTACAACCTGCTGTCGTCGTTCGACTACATGTCGTCCACCCCGACCCTGTTCAACGCCGGCACCCTGCGTCCGCAGCTGTCCAGCTGCTACCTGACCACCGTGCCGGACGACCTCTCGGGCATCTACAGCGCCATCCACGACAACGCCATGCTGAGCAAATTCGCCGGCGGCCTGGGCAACGACTGGACCCCGGTGCGCGCGCTGGGCTCCTACATCAAGGGCACCAACGGCAAATCCCAGGGCGTCGTGCCCTTCCTCAAGGTGGTCAACGACACCGCCGTGGCGGTCAACCAGGGCGGCAAGCGCAAGGGCGCGGTCTGTGCCTACCTGGAAACCTGGCACATGGACATCGAGGAGTTCATCGAGCTGCGCAAGAACACCGGTGACGACCGTCGCCGCACCCACGACATGAACACCGCCAACTGGATCCCGGACCTGTTCATGAAGCGCGTGTTCGACGACGGCCCCTGGACCCTGTTCAGCCCGAGCGAAGTGCCGGACCTGCACGACCTCACCGGCAAGGCCTTCGAGGAGCGCTACGAGTACTACGAAGCCCTGACCCAGTACGGCGGCAAGATCAAGCTGTTCAAGACCATCCAGGCCAAGGACCTGTGGCGCAAGATGCTCTCGATGCTGTTCGAGACCGGCCACCCGTGGCTGACCTTCAAGGACCCGTGCAACCTGCGCAGCCCGCAGCAGCACGTCGGCGTGGTGCACAGCTCCAACCTGTGCACCGAGATCACCTTGAACACCAACAAGGACGAGATCGCCGTGTGCAACCTGGGTTCGGTCAACCTGCCGAACCACATCGTCGACGGCAAGCTGGACACCGCCAAGCTGGCGCGCACGGTGAAGACCGCGGTGCGCATGCTCGATAACGTCATCGACATCAACTACTACTCGGTGCCGCAGGCGAAGAACTCCAACTTCAAGCACCGTCCGGTGGGCCTGGGCATCATGGGCTTCCAGGACGCCCTGTACCTGCAGCACATCCCCTACGGCTCCGATGCCGCAGTGGACTTCGCCGACAAGTCGATGGAAGCGGTCAGCTACTACGCCATCCAGGCGTCCTGCGACCTGGCCGACGAGCGCGGCGCCTACGAGACCTTCCAGGGCTCGCTGTGGTCCAAGGGCATCCTGCCGCTGGACTCCCAGCAGATCCTCATCGAGGCTCGCGGCCAGAAGTACATCGATGTCGACCTGACCGAGTCGCTGGACTGGGCCCCGCTGCGCGAACGCGTGCAGAAGGGCATCCGCAACTCCAACATCATGGCCATCGCGCCGACCGCGACCATCGCCAACATCACCGGCGTGTCGCAGTCGATCGAGCCGACCTACCAGAACCTCTACGTGAAGTCGAACCTCTCCGGCGAGTTCACCGTGATCAACCCCTACCTGGTACGCGACCTCAAGGCCCGCGGCCTGTGGGACTCGGTGATGATCAACGACCTGAAGTACTACGACGGTTCGGTGCAGCAGATCGAGCGCATCCCCCAGGAGCTCAAGGACCTGTACGCCACCGCCTTCGAGGTGGAGACCAAGTGGATCGTCGACGCCGCCAGCCGTCGCCAGAAGTGGATCGACCAGGCCCAGTCGCTGAACCTGTACATCGCCGGCGCCTCGGGCAAGAAGCTCGACGTGACCTACCGCATGGCCTGGTACCGCGGCCTGAAGACCACCTACTACCTCCGTGCCCTGGCCGCCACCAGCACCGAGAAGTCGACCATCAACACCGGCAAGCTCAACGCCGTGTCCAGCGGTGGTGGCGACGGCCTCGGCGCGGCACCGGCCAAGGCCCCGGCCGAGCAGGCCGCACCGGCGCCGGCCCCCGTGCCCAAGGCCTGTGCCATCGACGAGCCGGACTGCGAAGCGTGCCAATAAACGCGCGAATCTGAGCGGCATTCGCGTCGTTGCCGCGTGAACCGACCCCGGTCATGTACAGCCGTACACTCCCGGGGCCGGCCCACACGGCGCCTAGCGACTACTCGCTCAGCTACGCGCTCGAATAGTTGAGGACTCGCCGCTCAGGCGAGCCCCGGAGAAAGGCACCAGCCTCTCCCCTGCGACCGACGGTCGCCATTGCGCCACGCCACAGACTAGTATTTAACTGTATATCCATACAGGCCGGTCATTTCACCGGCCCTCAAGCAGGAGCCAAGCCATGCTGAGCTGGGATGAATTCGACAAGGAAGACGGCAGCGAAGCCGCCGTCGCCAGCAACACCAACGCCCAATCCACCGACCTGGGTGTGGACAAGCTCGACCAGGCCGGCGACGCCGCCGCCCACGAAGCCCGCGCCGTGGCCGCCGACGACAGCGCCGCAGTGGCCCGCGCCAAGGCCGCCCTCGACCAGCTGGACATCCAGGAAGGCCTGGACGAGCTGGAAGGCTCCGCCGCCCGCGTCGCGGTCGACGAGAAGCGCATGATCAACTGCCGCGCCGACCTCAACCAGCTCGTACCCTTCAAGTACGACTGGGCCTGGCAGAAGTACCTGGATGGTTGCGCCAACCACTGGATGCCCCAGGAAGTGAACATGAACGCGGACATCGCGTTGTGGAAGAGCACCGACGGCCTGACCGACGACGAGCGCCGCATCGTCATGCGCAACCTCGGCTTCTTCTCCACCGCCGATTCGCTGGTGGCCAACAACCTGGCCCTGGCCGTGTACCGCCTGATCACCAACCCCGAGTGCCGCCAGTACATCCTGCGCCAGGCCTTCGAAGAGGCGATCCACACCCACGCCTACCAGTACTGCATCGAGTCCCTGGGGATGGATGAAGGCGAGATCTTCAACATGTACCACGAGATCCCGAGCGTGGCGAAGAAGGCCAGCTGGGGCCTCAAGTACACCCGCGCCATCTCCGACCCGACCTTCAACACCGGCACCGTGGAGACCGACAAGGAATTGCTGCGCAACCTGATCGCCTACTACTGCGTGCTCGAAGGCATCTTCTTCTACTGCGGCTTCACCCAGATCCTCTCCATGGGCCGGCGCAACAAGATGACCGGCGTCGCCGAGCAGTTCCAGTACATCCTGCGCGACGAATCCATGCACCTGAACTTCGGCATCGACGTGATCAACCAGATCAAGATCGAGAACCCGCACCTGTGGGATGCGGCGATGAAGGACGAGGCCACCCAGATGATCCTCCAGGGCACCCAGCTGGAGATCGAATACGCCCGCGACACCATGCCCCGGGGCGTACTGGGCATGAACGCGGCGATGATGGAGGACTACCTCAAGTTCATCGCCAACCGTCGCCTGACCCAGATTGGCTTGAAGGAAGAGTACCCAGGTACCACTAACCCCTTCCCATGGATGAGCGAGATCATGGACCTGAAGAAGGAGAAGAACTTCTTCGAGACGCGGGTGATCGAGTATCAGACAGGTGGGGCGTTGAGCTGGGATTGATTCCTGGGTCTAGACCGTTAAGACAGATTAGAAACGCTTTACCTGAAATGGATGTTTGGGGTAGCGAGAAAACTGCAAGCCCCGCCTAGTGCGGGGCTTTTTTTGGCATGCCCCCTGCTACGCGTCATGACCACGTCACCCTGGCCATGACGCAGAAATATACACACTTCAGCCCCGGGCCCCTGGCTGATGTGGTGAGCCAGAACTCACTGGCGATTCAGTGCAAGCCAGTAATGGAGAGCGAGTTATGAGCGAGGATACGGCGTCGAAGCTGACAGCCACTAAGCAGCAGAGTGCAATGTGGAAAGCCGATGAGTTGCAACGAGTGCCCCCCCTGCAGAACTAAAGGAGAACTAAAGCAGAACTAAGGAAACTCTGAAGAAGACTTCCTGATTTTGGCAAAATACCCGGATTCCACCCGCCGAGTTTTCCGATGAAGCAGATGACCTTCGCCGACGCCGAGTACGCCGGCAAGCGCAAGAAAACCCGCAAGGAACTGTTCCTGATTGAGATGGATCAGGTGGTGCCGTGGAAGGGGTTGATTGCCCTGATCGAGCCGCACTACCCAAAGGGTGAAGGCGGCCGGCCCGCTTATCCGCTGCTGGCGATGCTGCGTATTCATCTGATGCAGAACTGGTTCGGCTATAGCGATCCGGCAATGGAAGAGGCTTTGTACGAGACCACTATCCTGCGCCAGTTTGCTGGCCTGAGCCTGGAACGTATCCCGGACGAAACCACCATCCTCAACTTCCGGCGCCTGCTGGAAAAACACGAACTGGCGGCCGGAATACTGGCGGTAATTAACGGATATCTCGGTGACCGCGGCCTGTCGCTGCGCCAGGGCACCATCGTTGATGCCACGCTGATCGATGCGCCCAGCTCGACCAAGAACAAAGACGGCAAACGCGACCCTGAGATGCATCAGACCAAGAAGGGCAACCAGTACTACTTCGGCATGAAGGCCCACATCGGCGTCGATGACGAATCGGGCCTGGTGCACAGCGTGGTCGGTACCGCAGCCAACGTGGCGGACGTGACCCAAGTCGACAAGTTGCTGCATGGCGAGGAGAACGTCATCTGCGCCGATGCCGGCTATACCGGGGTCGAGAAGCGCTCCGAGCATGCCGGCCGTGAGGTGATCTGGCAGGTCGCGGCACGACGAGGCACCTATAAGAAGCTGGGCAAGAGCAGCCCGCTCTATACAGCCAAACGCAAGATCGAAAAGGCCAAGGCCCAGGTGCGGGCCAAGGTCGAGCACCCATTTCGGGTGATCAAGCGCCAGTTCGGTTACGTGAAGGTGCGATTCCGCGGCCTGGCCAAGAACACCGCGCAGCTGATAACGCTGTTCGCGCTGTCGAACCTGTGGATGGCGCGTCGACATTTGCTGGCGACCACAGGAGAGGTGCGCCTGTGATGAGGAGAATGGCTGCCGCGAGATGCTCGCGACGGCCAAGAACGGAGAAATGAGTGGGCCATCTGGTCGATTTTGATCGTTTGCCCGCTTTCAAAATCGGCAAAGGCTGAAGTCAGCCAGAAATGCATGGCTATTTCAGACCATCCCTAAAGGGGTCGGAGTGATTTATTTTTGATCGTTCCCACGCTCCGCGTGGGAATGCCGCCCTCGACGATCGGCGTCCACTCACAGCCCTGCGCACACAGCCCCCGCAGCGACGCGGAGCGTCACCGGCCAGGCTCCCACGCGGAGCGTGGGAGCCATCAGGAAGGAGAACTAAAGGGGTCGGAGTGATTTTGATCGTTCCCACGCTCCGCGTGGGAATGCCGCCCTCGACGCTCGGCGTCCACCCACAGCCCTGCGCACACTCAACCCCGTAGCGACGCGGAGCGTCACGGGCTAGGCTCCCACGCAGTGCGTGGGTGCCATCGGCCGGTCAGCTGCAGTCAGGGAAGGTGCATCGCTGCCACGCATAACCCACCAACCGATTCACGGATGAATCCCATGGGCCGCAGTCGCTACGTCATCACCGATCCCGCTCAGCCGCACTTCCTCACCTGCACGGTGGTGGAGTGGTTGCCGCTGTTCGCCCGCCCTGCCCTGGTCGATATCCTGCTCGCCTGCTGGCGCTACCAGCAGGCCAACCAGGGCCTCAGGCTGTACGGCTACGTGGTGCTGGAAAACCACCTGCACTACCTGGCCCAGGCACCCGACCTGGCCCGGTGCGTCAGCAGCTTCAAGTCCTACACGGCCCGCAAGATGCTCGATCACCTGGAGCAGCGCGGTGCCGAGTCGGCCTTGCAGCGCCTGGGCTTTGCCAAGCGCGCGCACAAGCAGGATCGGCAATACCAGTTCTGGCAGGAAGGCAGCCACGCCGAGCTGGTCTGCAGCCCTGAAGTGATGCGGCAGAAGCTCGACTACATCCACCAGAACCCGGTAAGGCGTGGCTACGTGGACTTGCCCGAGCACTGGCGCTACTCCAGCGCGCGGAACTACCAGGGGCAGCCGGGGTTGATCGAGATTGATCGCTGGGCGTGAGTGGACGCGGAGCGTCGAGTTGGCATTCCCACGCGGAGCGTGGGAACGATCAGGCGCCGGGTTAAAGCCCCGCCGCCCGGGCCCGCGCCGCATGCAGCTTCCTGTAGCTCTCCACCAGGCGCAGGTGCTTGTCGAGCCCCTCCAGCTTCATGCTGGTGGGCGTCAGCCCATGGAAGCGCACGTTGCCATCCACCGAGCCCAGCGCCGCGTCCATGCGCTCGTTGCCGAACATGCGGCGGAAGTTGGCTTCAAAGTCGGCCATGTCCAGGTCGTCGTCCAGCTGTACCTCCAGCACCACGTTCAGCGCCTGGTAGAACAGCCCGCGCTCGACGCTGTTGTCGTTGTACTGCAGGAAGGCTTCCACCAGTTCCTTGGCCTGCTCGAACTTGTGCAGCGCGAGGTAGATCAGCAGCTTCAGCTCCAGGATGGTCAGCTGGCCCCACACGGTGTTGTCGTCGAACTCGATGCCGATCAGGGTGCTGATGTCGGTGTAGTCGTCGCCGTCGTACTGCTCCAGGCTCTTGAGCAGGGACTTGAGGCGCATCTCGCTCAGGCTGTGCAGGTTGAGGATGTCCGAACGGAACAGCAGCGCCTTGTTGGTGTTGTCCCAGATCAGGTCTTCCACCGGGTAGATTTCCGAGTAGCCCGGCACCAGGATGCGGCAGGCGTTGGCGCCGAGGTCGTCGTACACCGCCATGTACACTTCCTTGCCCATGTCCTCGAGGATGCCGAACAGGGTCGCGGCCTCCTGGGCGTTGGAGTCTTCGCCTTTACCCGAGAAGTCCCACTCGACGAACGGGTAGTCGGCCTTGGCGCTGAAGAAGCGCCAGGACACCAGGCCGCTGGAGTCGATGAAGTGCTCGACGAAGTTGTTCGGCTCG
Source organism: Pseudomonas benzenivorans (assembly GCF_024397895.1). Taxonomy (NCBI): domain Bacteria; kingdom Pseudomonadati; phylum Pseudomonadota; class Gammaproteobacteria; order Pseudomonadales; family Pseudomonadaceae; genus Pseudomonas; species Pseudomonas benzenivorans. Next base: position 4,065,205 of record NZ_CP073346.1, on the reverse strand, counting down.
GTCAGCGCCTGGCTCTCGAAGGTCGGCGGCGGCAGGTCGTTGAGGCCCTCGAAGCTGCGGCCCTGGAGCAGTTCGGTGAGGCTGCGCTCCAGCGCCACCTCGAAGCTCGGGTGGGCGCCGAACGAGGCGAACACGCCACCGGTGCGCGGGTTCATCAGGGTCACGCACATCACCGGGAATTCGCCGCCGAGGGAGGCGTCCTTGACCAGCACCGGGAAGCCCTGCTGCTCCAGCCCCTGGATGCCGGCGACGATTGCCGGGTACTTGGCCAACACCTCTTGCGGCACGTCCGGCAACGCCAGCTCGTTCTCCAGGATCTCGCGTTTGACCGCCCGCTCGAAGATTTCCGACAGGCACTGCACCTGGGCCTCGGCCAAGGTGTTGCCGGCGCTCATGCCGTTGCTTAAGAAAAGGTTCTCGATCAGGTTGGAGGGGAAGTACACCACCTCGCCGTCGGACTGGCGCACGAAGGGCAGCGAGCAGATGCCGCGCGCCTTGTTGCCCGAGTTGGTGTCGTACAGGTTCGAGCCGCGCAGCTCGCCATCGGGGTTGTAGATGGCCAGGCAGTACGGGTCGAGGATCTCCTCCGGTAGCGCGTCGCGCGGCCCGGGCTTGAACCAGCGCTCGTCGGGGTAGTGGACGAACGCGGCGCCCGCGATCTCCTCGCCCCAGAACTGGTCGTTGTAGAAGAAGTTGCAGTTCAGCCGCTCGATGAACTCGCCCAGGGCCGAGGCCAGCGCGCTCTCCTTGGTCGCGCCCTTGCCGTTGGTGAAGCACAGCGGCGACTGCGCGTCGCGGATATGCAGCGACCAGACGTTGGGCACGATATTGCGCCAGGAGGCGATCTCGATCTTCATTCCCAGTTCGGCGAGGATGCCCGACATGTTGACGATGGTCTGCTCCAGCGGCAGGTCCTTGCCGAGGATGCACGTGCCCTCGCCCGCCGCCAGGGTCGGCATCAGCAGCGCCTGGGCATCGGCGTCGAGGCTGGCCACTTGCTCGATGACGAAATCGGGGCCGGCCTGCACCACCTTCTTCACCGTGCAGCGCTCGATGGAGCGCAGGATGCCCAGGCGATCCTTCTCGGTGATGTCCGCCGGCAGCTCGACCTGGATCTTGAAGATCTGCTTGTAGCGGTCTTCCGGGTCGACGATGTTGTTCTGCGACAGGCGGATGTTCTCGGTGGGGATGTTGCGGGTCTGGCAGTACAGCTTGACGAAGTAGGCCGCGCACAGTGCCGAGGATGCCAGGAAGTAGTCGAACGGCCCCGGCGCCGAGCCATCGCCCTTGTATCGAATCGGCTGGTCGGCGATCACCGTGAAGTCATCGAACTTGGCTTCGAGACGGAGGTTGTCGAGAAAGTTGACCTTGATTTCCATGAGGGGGGTACCAGATAAAGCGGGCGAGACAAATTGGCGGCCATTATCCGGCATTTCTGCAGGAAGTCTTGTCCGGCTCACCGGGCGCCGCCCACAGCAAGCCCCCAGGATGGGTCGTGGGAAGTAACCAGGGGCAGGCCACGTCTATTGCCAACGACCGCCTGGCAACGCGCAATCCCCCATGGGCGTTACAATGCCGCCCACGCCGACTCCCCCGATCGCGCACGCCCCGGAGCCAGACCGACGATGTTCACCCTTGTACACCTGGACACCCCACCGCCCGAGTCGCTGAAAAGCCAGGTGCTGCAGATGGTGGTGGACTACCTCGGCGACATCAGCCCGGTGTCGCTGACGCCCAGCAACCCCCTCTACCAGTTGTACCAATACGTGGTCGGCTACGAGGTGCACCTGTACCTGCAGGCCATGGACAGCGCCCTGGACAGCAGCGCGCAGTTGGTCCTGGCCCTGGACGATCTGGACCCGGCCCGGGTGCGGGGCTTTGCCCTGTACCTGCCGGCCCAGGACGACCCCGAGGCCTGCACCCTGGCCTATGTGGCGGTACAGGCCAGCCATCGCCGCCACGGTATTGCCCGGGCCATGCTGCAGCACATGGTCACGCGTCGCCCCCATGCCGATCTGGCCTGTGTCGCGGGCAAGGTGCCGGCCTTCGAGGCCATGGGCTTTCAGGTGCTGGCCGCGCACGGGCCGCAAGTGCTGATGAGTACGCGGGACCGGCGCTCGGACGGCCTGGTGGCGGTGCAGGACCTGGAGGCGATCTTCCAATCCAAGGAAGTCCGGCAGATCCACGCCTATCTGGTGAAGCAGCACGGCCAGACCGCCATGCGCGAGGCGGAGCAACAGCGCGATCGCCAGCTCGACCAGCTGGCCCGGCAGGCCCAGGCGCTGGTACGCGAGCGGCTCGCGTAGGCGTAATCACGGGCAGGCCACGCTCTAGGCCAATCCGCAGGCCCGGCACCAGCCGGGCACAAATCAAGGTCAGAACCCTATGAACCCGCGGCGCCGAGTATTTCGTTCGCTTTCTCTCCTGCTTGCGAGCCTTGCCTTGCTCACCGGCTGCACGGTCTTCGTCGCCACGGTGAGGCTCGAGAGCCTCACGCTGGATGTCACGCCGCAGGCCAACAACGGCGCGCCATTGGCCGTCGACTTCGTTGCAGTGCGCGATGCCGCGCTTCTCCAGCGGCTTTCGCAGTTCAGTGCCAAGCAGTGGTTTGCCGAGCGCGAACAATATCGCCGCAATGCCGGCCAGTTGCTCGAGGTATGGAGTTTGGAGCTGGTACCCGGACAGTTCATGAAGTTGTCGGACCCTCCGCTGGCAGGCAGCCAGGCGGCGGAGCTTCTGGTCTTCGCCAGCTACGACAGTCCCGGTGCGCATCGCCTGCGGCTAGCGATGCACAGCCGCCTGTGGCTCAGGTTCGAGAGCCGGGAAATGCGCCTGCTCGACGACTAGCCTGCACGGCCACCGCGCGCTAGCGCTTCACGCAAGCGAAGATGGCATTGCCGGAGCGCTGGTCCCAGGGGATGATCTTCTCGTAGTCATGCTCGAAGACATGGACCTCGAAGTAGGGCCGCAGGATGGCCTGCAGCTCCTCGAACCCCACCGCGACCATGGGGTGTTCGTCGTGCCAGCGCTGGGTTTGCCCGGCAGTAGTTTTCTCGATACTGAGCCTGAGCGACTGCCGCTCGCCCGCACCGCCGTAGTGCCAGCCGGAGCTGAAGCGGAACTGGCTGTCGTCCTGCACGGCCGTATGGCTGACGAACAGCGCGCTGTCGATCCTGTTCTTGTCGACCCCGTTGAAGCAGAACAGGCCATCGGCCTTGAGCGCACGGTGCACGCTGCCGATGCAGGCTTTGAGCCTCTCGATTCCGGCGCTGTAGTGGATGGAGTAGAGAAAACAGGTGACCAGATCCAGCGGCTCGCTCACGCTGAAGTCGCACATGTCCTGCAAGGAAAACTGCGCCTCCGGACAACGGGCGGCGGCGCGTTCCAGCATCGGCTGATTGATGTCGAGCCCGCCGCTCCGGTAGCCGAAGTCGAGGAAACGGCGCACGTGCGGCCCGGTCCCGCACGCCAGGTCGAGATGGGTCTTGCCGCCGCCACCGAATATCTGGTGCAGCCTCTGAACACAGTGGCTCTGTGCTTGATAGTCGATATCGGCGCACATCAGGTCGTAATAACCGGAAAGGTCGGTATACAGGGCGTTGGCGGACATGGTGACCTGGCAGATTGGGCGGGGAATTTTGGGGTGGCGCATCCTACACCAGCGACCGCAGGGCCGCCTGCCTGCCCGATTGGTGGAAAGCGCTGCGAGGCAAGCCACCTGATACGCCCGGCCAGCGGCAGCTGCCCTGTTCTCGGCTTCAGCTACATTTCCTGTACCTCGTTGCCGCCAGGACTCGTTTCGTGCCAGCGGCAATGCTGCCCAATCAGACTGCCATTTCAACGGGGTGAGCATGCCTGTAGAAAGTTCGTTTTTTCGTTGGTTACGCCGTCACCCGGTATCCAGCTTCCTGCTGATGACCGCAAGCTTTCTGGCGTTTGGTTACTTCACCCTCGATCTGGTGCAACTACTCGGCAGTAACGCGGCCTTTATCGTCAGGCATGGCTGGCTGGCGCTGATGAGCGGTGGGTTGCTGCAGCTGGCCGAGCTGACCCTGATCGCGTTGCTGGCCATGACCTGCTACCTGCTCTTCCGCCTGTGTGAGCAGGCGCTGCTGCAACGGCTGTCGAGCCGTACCCGCACTATAGCGAGCAGGTAACCTGGCCATCCGCCGTGCAACACTCAACCCGGCCCACGCGCCCCGCTTCGTTTAGGCCGCCACTTCCTCGCCCTCCGGCGCGCCGCAGAGCAGGCGGGTCCGCTGCAGCAGCGGCTCCAGGCAGCAGAGCTGCAGGTACACCTCGTCCATTTCCGCGTAGGCAACACTCAATTGCTGGGCCCGCACGTGGTCGATCCAGCGTTCGTACTCGGGGCTCAGCAAGCCCGAGCTGGTGTTGATTCGGCTCAGCATCTGCAGCAGGCAGCGGCGTTGGTGCTGGCCATGGGAAGGGCCTTCGTCGGTCGCGGCGCCCAGCTCTTCGAGCAACGCCGTCAGTTGGCGGCCCGTCTGTTGGTGTCGGGCCAGCAGCGCGGCCAGCCAGGCCGGACGCTCGTTTTCGCTGACCAATGGCGGGCAGCTGCCGCCGATCACCAGGATCATCTCGCAAGCGGCATTGAAGATCGCCCCGCTCCAGAACAACCGGAACAGGCGCAACGGCTGCAGGGCATGGGCGATCCGCCCAGCCCCGGCCTCGACCCGCTCCAGGCACAGCCAGGCGATCCAGTCGGCGAGACCCAGCAATTGCGCCTCGGAGCTCGGCGTACCCGCCCTGCTGCCGCGCGGAAAGCCGCTACCGTCAAGGCGCTCATGCTGATTGAGAATGGCCTCGGCGGTGACCGGGTCGACGCTGCGGCGAATCATTTCCCGGCTGACCACCGGGTGCGACTCGAACTGTCGCTGGGCTTCGGCGCTGTGCTGCGCCTCCCGCGCCATGAACGCCTCCGGCAGATGCAGCAAGCCGATGCTGCGCGCCAGGGCGGCCACGAACAGCCCCGGCAGGGACAGCCCGCGCAAGTTGCCGCTTCTGACGATCGCCAGGGCCAACAGGGCGCCGAACAGGGTGCGACGAAAGCGCGCCGGAAACACCGCGCGCATGACCGTCAGGCGCTGGCAGAGCAGCGGCTGGCGATCCAGGCTGGAGCACAGCTCGGCCAATGGCAACGGCAGCTGACGCAACAGCGCGGCGCCGTCCGGGTGCTGCGCCGCCAGTTCGACGATCAGCGTGGCCAGCTGGGCGCCGTCCAACTCGCCACCGATACCGACACTCTGGTCCAACGGCTTGTGCAACTTCTGCAGCGCCAGCCGGGCCAGCGTCGCTTCGTCCAGACGGGCGCCCCGGGACAGCAGCTTGAGCCCCTGGGCCGTGCGAATGTCCTCGGTGGCGGTTATTTGGTGGTGATCTTTCAGCGCGGCCAGATGACTGACGTAGACATCCATTTCAACGGAACTCCTCGCATGACCAGCCAAAGACAGAGGGCGATATTCACGCTAGTGCAGACTCAGCCACCCTGCACGCCGGCTGACGCGAACCGACCCCTTGCGCCTATCGCCCGGCAGGCAAGGATGCACTCTACCCGCCGGCACATGCTCCTCGTAGCACCCGATTGGGGGAGTGCGGTTCTCATCCGCCGCAGAGCGGCGACACGGCCATCTGCGCGCCAACCCAGCCCGCCAGGTACAGGCCCAGGCCGAACAGCAGATGGCTCAGCAGGCTCTGCCGCCTGAGCCGCCAGGCACCCGGCATCCGCGAGGCCGCCAGGCCCATGCCGAATGCCGGCTGCAATAGCAGGAAGGGGGCGGCGACGCTGAGCGCGCCCAGGGTCAGCGCCGGCATCGGGGTCGGCCGGCACAGCCACTGCGGCCCCACCGCGGTCAGCATCAGGGCGGCGAACAGCACGCCGATCAGGTAATGGCAGGTCCAGCCGAGCAGCCGCTCGCCAGGCACCGGCGGCACCCTGGCAATCGCCTCGTGGCGGAAACGGCCCTGTCGCATATGCCCCAGCCAGCGTCCCACCAGGGCGTAGTCGAGCGACGCGATGCCAAACAGTCGCCGCCGCGCCAGCGCCCAGCCATCCATCACCAGGGTCGCGCCGATGCCAACCAGGATCACCCGCAAGACGATCTCGCCTATCATCTGTCCCTCCTTCTATCCGGTCTGAAAGGCTGTGTTCATCAACCTGCCAGCTCAAGTCGACTTGAGGTCAAGCATGAGAGAGATGGATATCGGCCAGGTCGCGCGCTGGTCCGGCCTGCCGGCGTCGACGCTGCGCTATTACGAGGAGAAGGGCCTGATCCGCTCCATCGGTCGCAACGGGCTCAGGCGGGTGTTCGGCGAGTCGGTGAAGGAGCGCCTGTCATTGATCGCCCTGGGGCGCGCGGCGGGTTTCGCCCTGGACGACATCGCCGGCATGCTGCAGGAAGACGGGCACGCCGCCATCGACCGGGCGCAACTGCTGGCCAGGGCCGAGCAACTGGACCGCACCATCAAGCGACTCGGCGCGATCCGCGACGGCCTGCGCCACGCGGCCGCCTGCCCGCAAGAGAATCACCTGCAATGCCCGAACTTCCAGCGCTTGATGAACCTCGCCGCAAAGGGCCGGAGTCGCACCTGCGGCAATCGTTGAGGCGCCGAGTAGCGCTCAGGGCGTGCCGAACAGCGCGGTCCAGTAGATGCCCGCATCGCTCTTGGGATCGACCGCGTAGGCGGCGCCCAGATCGCGAAACTGTGGGTTCATCAGGGTGGCGCAGTGACCGGGGCTGGCCAGCCAGCCCTCGACCACCCTCGGCGAGGCATCCAGCCCGGCGGCGAGGTTCTCGCCGATCTGCCGGCCGTTGTAGCCGGCCAGCTCCGCCCGGTCTCCCGGGGTGCTGCCGTCGCGGCCGCGGTGGGCAAAGAAGTTGGCGTTGGCCATGGCCCGGCTGTGCGCCTCGGCTGCCACGCCCAGTTCGGCGTTCCAGCTCAGCGGCGGCGCGGCGGCAAACGCCTGGCCGCCGCACTGGCGGGCCCGGGCCCGGGCGGCGTTGAGTTGCTCGAGCAGCCGCTGTCCCTCCGCCTGCCAGTCGCCCAGCTTGGCCGACAACAGCGGCCGCGCCAGCACGATGCGCCAGTCACGCCCCGCCTGGCTCACACCGATATCGACGAACTGCGGGTCGAGCACCACCTGGCAGAAGCTCTCCTGCAACATCTGCAGGGCCGCCTGCGCATCGCGCGGCCCTGACAGGCTGATCGCCTGCGCACTGACCATGGGATAGGCGGCGCGGGTCAGGGCCTGCTGCAGGTCCTCGCCACCGCTGGCCGACAGGACCAGGCGCGGGTCGGTCGCCAGCGGCGGCAGGGTCTCCGATGCCTGGCCCGCACAACGCTGAACCTGGCCGCGATAGGCATTGATCGACTCGACCAGCAGCGTCTCCTGCGCCGCCTGGGCGGCCACGGCAAACAGCAGTCCTAGCGACAACGCGGCGAAACGCGCAACGGATGACCTGACTCGCATGGCAAACTCCCTGGACCGGACAGCGCCCATGATGAACCAAAAGGATCGGCGTCAGCCAATCCATCGGCATGCCGGACGGCAATCCACCTGCGTCGACGCGCTGGCCTTCGCCTGCGAGGTCGATCGACCCGACCCGCAGGGAACCTTCGCGCCATTCCCGGCACTAATGCCCACTCTTCCTCCAAAGTCGGGATACCTGCCATGCGCACGCTCGTCCGCCTGTTCCTCCTCAGCGCCGCCGCCCTGTCTCTGTCGGCCTGCTTCAATGACGTCTCGCCCATCGACCAGAGCGGCCTGTGCACCTACAGCACCGACCCCCAGGCACAGCGCTGCACGCCCGGACAGATGGCCTGGTTCCGCCCGGAAGATGGCAAGCCGATCACCGAGCTGATGGCCCTGAGCGTGGCCGCGGCCTATTGCGACTTCAACCACCAGGTGATGCACAACAAGGCCGGGGTGCTCTGCGTGTTCACAGACCAGCGCCTCGATACGGTCAAGTAACGGCGCCGGGCGCGGCGTGGCCATGGGCACCCCCCGGTTCAGTTCCGCGCTGAAAGCCGATACGCTGGCGTCCCCCCTCCCCAGGACAAGGCAACACCATGCACGACGCCCCCCTGCAAGATCTGGCCGCACCGGAAGGTGTCTGTTTTGGCTGTGGCAGCCACAACCACCATGGCCTGCAGATCAAGAGTCACTGGCATGAGGACGGCGTGCATGTCGTGGCCGAGCACCTGCCCGACGACAAGTATTCTGGCTGGCCGGGCCTGGTCTACGGCGGGCTGATCGCCATGCTGGTGGACTGCCACTCCAACTGGACGGCCATGGCCTACCACTACCGCGCCGAACAGCGCGAAGCCGGCAGCCTGCCGCGTATCGACTGCGTCACCGGCAACCTCGGCATCAAATACATCAAGCCGACGCCGATGGGCGTAGCCCTGACCCTGCGCGCCCGGGTCGACGGCGAGGTCGGGCGCAAGACCCGGGTGATCTGCGAGGTCTTCGCCGGCGACGTGCTTACCGCCATCGGCGACTCCACCTTCGTGCGCGTCGACACCGCGCAACTGCGGGCCGCGGCCCATGGCAGCGAGGCCTGACACCCGACTGCTGCGCCTGCTAAGCACTGGCGCGGCGAATAGGAAGTAGCGATCAGCTGCAGCGCCCTCGACTGACAGAGCCGCTTTATCGAAGCTTGTTTAACCTGGATCGACAAGCGGCGTATGGTGGGAACTAGAACCCACTGTGCGGAGGTGGTTATGTTCCAGGTAACGCGCAACGGCGAGAACCGCCTCGACGTGGACATTGCCGGCAAATTCGACAGCGAGGAAATGCTGATCGCCCTCAGTCAGCTGATTGAGCACTCCGAGGGGATCCAGCACGGCCGCATCCTCTACCGGATCGGCGAGTTCGAGTTTCCCACCCTGGGCGCCATCGCCGTCGAACTGTCGCGCCTTCCCCAGCTATTTCGCTTCATTCGCCAGTTCGACCGCATCGCGGTAATCGCCGATCAGCAATGGCTGAGAAAGGCCAGCGAGATCGAGGGCGCGCTGATCCCGGGGCTGACCATCAAGGCATTCGACCCCACCGAGAAGGCCGAAGCCGAAATCTGGTTGCAGAGCTAGCCCCAACCGAGCGGGCTAGCTGCGACGGGCGACCAGCTAGCCGAGTTGATCGACCATTACCGCATTGGTGTACACCAGGGTGCCGTCGCTCTTGCGGTGGCCCACCAGGTGGAACTGGCCGCGCTGGTCGGCACTCAGGTAGACACGCAGCTGGCAGTCGGACAGCGGACCGCATTCCTCAGGGGTCACCAGCTCCATCGTCGACATGTCGACGTCGATGAACACCTCGGTCTCGTCGGTCTGCTGCAGCCGTTCCTCGGCCTGTTCCAGGCGCAAATGGTCGGGCTCGTTGACGCGAAAATGGAACTCCCCCATGGGAATGGACTTCTTGTCGCTGGCCGGCTTGTGCCAGCCTTCGATGGTCAGCGTATTCATTCGCAATCTCCTAATGTGGACGCCCGGGCACTTCGCGCCCTCCTGCCCAATTCTAGACAACCAGGCTGCAGGCGTTGGTTCGTCGTGCTGCCGGATACCGGGTCCTGACGTTTGAATAGCCGCACGATTGCGGTAGGCTTTGCAGCTTCTTTGAAAGGAGTATTCCCCATGGCCCGCGCCACTGCCCGTCACATCCTGGTTGCCACCGAAGCCAAGTGCAACGAACTGAAAGCCGCCATCGAAGGCGGTGCCGACTTCGCCCAGGTCGCCAAAGACAACTCCACCTGCCCGTCCGGCCGTAACGGCGGCGACCTCGGCTCGTTCGGTCCGGGGCAGATGGTCAAGGAGTTCGACACCGTGGTCTTCAGCGCGCCGCTGAATGTCGTGCAGGGTCCGGTGAAGACCCAGTTCGGCTACCACCTGCTGGAAGTCACCAGCCGCCAGGACTGATCCTGATCGCCCCCGCGCCGCAACGGTGTCGGGGGCTTTTTCCTTCCGCTTCGCGGCAGCCCTCTCAATGGCTGGCGTTCATCAAGTCGCCTGGCAACGGCGCACCCTTCAGGCCAACCTCAACCGGCCATAGAGCCAGCCGCCCCAGACGTTGATCAACAACCCGAGCATCACCAGCAGCGCGCCGAGCATCTGCTGGGTGCCGAGCCGCTCCCCCAGCAGCAGCGCCGATGAACTCAAGCCGACCACCGGCACCAGCAGCGAGAACGGCGCCACCTGGCTGGCCAGGTAGCGCGACAGCAGCCGGCTCCACAAGCCGTATCCGAGAATGGTCGCGCCGAAGGCCAGGTAGACCAGCACCAGGATCGAGTTCAGGCTGATATCGCGCACGGCCGCTTCCATCACCTGGGGCCCTTCCAGCAGCCAGGACAAGGCCAGGAACGGCAGCGGCGGCACCAGGCTGCCCCAGACCACCAGACCGACCAGATTCACCTTGCCGACCTTGCGCGTGATGATATTGCCCAGCCCCCACATCGAGGCGGCGCCGATGGTCAGGACGAACCCGGCGAGGGTCATGCTGAAATCGTTTTGCAGGGCGATCAGCAGCAGGCCGCCGGCCGCCACCAGCAAGCCCAGTACATTGCTCGCACGCACTCGCTCGCCGAGGAACAACACGGCGAAGATCAGGGTGAAGAACGCCTGGGACTGCAGCACCACCGAGGCCAGACCGGCCGGCATGCCCACCGACATGGCCGAGAACAGAAAGGCGAACTGGCCGAGGGAGATCGTCAGACCGTAGGCCAGCAGCCAGCGCAACGGCATCTGCGGACGCCTGACGAACAGGATCGCCGGGAAGGCCGCCAGCATGAAGCGCAGCGCTCCCAGCAGCATGGGCGGCATGTCGTCCAGGCCGACCTTGATCACCACGAAGTTCAGGCCCCAGACGACGATCACGACCAGCGCCAACAACAGATCCTTGGGAGACATCGCGCTTTCTCATGACGGACAAAGCGTCATTAGACCAGCCGCGCCGGCGTCTGCCTAACTACAGTGGCGAAGCAATAGAGGCACACAGTCGCCGCAATGCGCACCTGCGCATTGCGGTGCGACGATGCACGTGAGCTGGCTGGGCGTTTCTGGCGACCGGGCGCTATTTCACCAGCAGCACCGGCACCTGCACCTCATGGATCACCCGGGTGGCCACCGAGCCCAGCAGCAGGCCGGTGAAGGTGCCCAGGCCGCGAGTGCCCATCACCACGGTGTCGCACTCCAGCTGTTTGACCGCATGGTTGACCTGCTCGGCCACATTGCCCAGAGCCGTATGCTTTTCGCAGGCGATGCCCGCGGCCTTGAGCTGCTCGGCCGGCCAGTCGAGCGCCTCGTTGGCCTCGGCCTGCAGCGATTCGCGCATGTTGGCGATCATCTCGTCGTTGACGTATTCGCCGTACAGCACCGCCTCATGCTGGACATTGATCAGGTGCACATCCAGCGTCGCGTCGTGAACCCGCGCGAAGTCGATCACGTACTGCAGGGCACGTTTCGAACTGTCCGAACCATCGTATGCAACCAGTACCTTGCGCATAGCGAATCTCCTCTACCGACATACTGAAAGCATAGATAGCGCTGCGCGGGCCCGTGACGTTATCCGCGTGACACGCCGCCCGGCGCACCATTGCGGCGGCAGATTGACGGATCAGGCGGGCAAGGCCCGGTAGGGCTCCAGCATGGCGAGCATGTCATCGGTGAGCGCTTCCAGGTGGCAGGCGGGCACGTCGCGCTGGGCGAAGGAGCGCAGGCCGATCAGCTGTGCCTGCAGCAGCCGGGCCAGGCGCTGGCAGTCAACCTCCGGACGCAGCTCGCCGGCCTCCTGGGCCTGTTGCACCACCTCGGCCAACTGGGCCTCGACATCCCGCAGGATGAGGTTGACCTGCTGCTGCAATGCCGGCTCCTGGTTGTTCACTTCCAGCAGGGTCTTGACCAGCATGCAGGCACGAGCCGGCACCCTGCCCGGCTCCAGGCAGGACTGGGTGACAGCACGCAGATAGCTCTTCAGGCCGGCGATACGGCTGGACTGGCGCGCCAGATGGCCGGCCAGCTCCTCGCCCATCTGCCGCGAATACTCATCCAGCGCTTCGCCAAACAGGCCGCTCTTGCTGCCGAACGTGGCGTACAGGCTGCCAGGCCGCATGTCCAACGCCTCTTCGATCTGCTTCATCGAGGTGGCGAAGTAACCCCGCTCCCAGAACAGCAGCACGGCTTTGTCCAGGGCGGTCTGCCGGTCGTAACGGGAGGTTCTCGGCATGGGCGGAGCCTGACTCGGAAAATGACGAGTATACCGCTGCCGACGAGATTATTGAGTGATTGCTCAAATTAAACTTGAGCGATCACTCAATTATGTTAGGGTTGAAATCGTTTTTGAATGATCACTCAACTTAGCGAGGACAGTCTGATGAGCGACTTCACCCTGCACGACCAAGCTTCCGCCCCCGAGAAGTCCAAGCCCCTGCTGGAGAAATCCGTGAAGGCCTTCGGCATGATCCCCAACCTGCATGCCGTGATGGCCGAGGCGCCGGGCACGCTGGAGGCCTACCAGCAGCTGCACGAGCTGTTCGTGCAGAGCAGCTTCGATGCCGACGAGAAGACCGTGGTGTGGCAGACCATCAGCGTCGAGCACGGCTGCCACTACTGCGTGCCGGCCCACACCGCGATCGCCAAGTCGATGAAGGTGTCGGACGACATCAGCAACGCCCTGCGCGATGAAAGCGCCCTGCCCAGCGACAAGCTCGAGGCCCTGCGCACCTTCACCCTGGCCATGCTGCGCCAGCGCGGCGCGGTCGGCAAAGCCGAGCTGCAAGCCTTCTACGATGCCGGTTACAGCCAGCGCCACGTCCTCGAAGTGGTGCTCGGCCTGAGCCAGAAGGTGATGAGCAACTACATCAACCACCTCGCCGAAACACCGGTGGACGAGCCCTTCCAGAGCTTCGCCTGGACCAAGGCCAAGTAGATCGTCGCCGTGGGCCGGTAGGGTTACTTGACCAGTACCACCGGCACTTCCACCTCATGAATGACCCGGGTGGCCACCGAGCCCAGCAGCATACCGGTGACGGTGCCCAAACCCCGGGTGCCCATGACCACGGTGTCACACTGCAGCTGCTTGACCGCGTCGGCCACCTGCTCGGCCACATTGCCCAGGGCCGTGTGCGACTTGTGGGCGATGCCCGCTTCCTCGAGCTGATCGGCCGGCCACTCCAGCGTCTGCGCCGCCGCCGCCAGCAGCGACTGCTGCAACTGCTCGACGAACTCGCTGGTCACGTACTCGCCGTAGAGCAGGGGTTCGTGCTGCACATTGATCAGGTGCACCTGCAGCTTGGCCTGGTGGAAGCGGACGAAGTCGATGACGTACTGCACCGCGCGCCTGGCGCTGTCCGACCCGTCGAATGCCAGCAATATAGTGCGCATCACGCCTCTCCTCTGCGCCCCCACGACAAGCATAGACCAGCCCCCCTGCCGCCCATCCGCGCCGGCGTGGGCGCCAACAACCTGGGCATGGCATCATGCCCCTCTGCGCCGCGCAGGCGCCGTTTCCGCTCGGAGTTGCCGTGAACAAGCAAAGCCTCAGCGAGAACCTCTACGCCAAGCTGGTCAACGAGGAGGACGCGCGGGTCTGTACCGACATCGGCGATCAGGCCTGCCGCGATGTGCCGGGCAACTTCCTGCTGATGATCCTCACCCATTTCTTCAGCAAACTGGGCGACGCCCTGGCCAATCCCAAGGTGGTCCTGCCCTGGGTGATGGAAACCCTGCAGGCGCCGCTGTACCTGATCGGTTTTCTGGTGCCGATCCGCGAGTCCGGCTCGCTGATCCCCCAGCTGTTCATCGCCAGCTATATCCGCGCGGTGCCGGTGCGCAAATGGGTCTGGGTCATCGGCAGCCTGGTCCAGGCCCTGGCCATCGGCGGCATCGGCCTGGTGGCCTGGTTCCTCAACGGCGCAACCGCCGGCTGGGCGATCATCGGCCTGCTGGTGCTGTTCAGCCTGGCCCGCGGCCTGAGCTCGGTGGCCTCGAAGGACGTGCTCGGCAAGACCATTCCCAAGACCCGACGCGGCCAGGTCAACGGCTGGTCGGCCAGCGCCGCGGGCCTGGTCACCGTCGGCCTGGCCCTGCTGTTGCTGATCAGCAGCGCCGATCAGCTGCCGCCCCAGGCCTATGGCCTGCTGCTGGCCGGCGCCGGTCTGTTGTGGCTGGTCGCCGCGGCCATCTACGCCCGCATCAATGAATTGCCCGGAGAAACCGCCGGCGGCGGCAATGCCGTGGTCGAGGCGTTCAAACGCCTGGCCATTCTGCGCACCGACGCACCGTTTCGCCGTTTCGTCATCACCCGGGCGCTGCTGCTGTGCTCCGCCCTGACCGCCCCCTACTACGTGGTGCTGGCCCAGCAGAAGCTCGGCTCGGCCGCCTCGCTGCTGGGCCTGTTCCTGCTCGCCAGCGGCGCCGCAAGCCTGCTCTCGGCGCCGCTGTGGGGTCGCTTCGCCGACCTCTCCAGCCGCCGGGTGATGATGCTGGCCGCCGTGCTGACCGCTGCCCTGGGGCTGCTCGTCTACCTGCTCGACAGCCTGCAACCGGCCTGGCTGACCATCGGCTGGGCGCTGCCCGCGCTGTACTTCTGCCTGAGCATCGCCCACCAGGGCGTGCGCATCGGCCGCAAGACCTACGTGGTCGACCTGGCCAAGGGCAACCGGCGTACCGACTATGTTGCCGTCAGCAACAGCCTGATCGGCCTGATCCTGCTGCTGCTGGGCTTCGCCGGCGCCCTCGGCTCGGTGCTGGCGGTCAGCGAGATCATCCTGCTGCTGTCATTGCTCGGCGCACTGGGCGCGGCCATGGCCAGCGCCCTGCCGGAGGCCAAATGAGCCGCGCGACGGCCACAACCTAGTCCTGCCGCTGCCTCGCGCACCGGCGCAGCCATTTCGGCGGCACAAAGCGGCCGGACCAACCCAGGAGGCCTGCCATGAGCAAGCAATCCGAAAACGGTACCCCGGCGTTTCTCGAGCGCATCTTCGACCGCCTGCAAGTCGCCGACGATGTGCGCCAGCGCCTGGCCAGCGCCAAGCTCACCGCCCAGGTCAGCATCCCGGTGCGCATGGATGACGGCGCCCTGAAGGTGTTCCAGGGCTGGCGCGTGCAGTACGACGACACCCGCGGACCAACCAAGGGTGGCGTGCGCTTCCACCCGCAGGTCTCGCGCGAGGAGGTCACCCATCTGAGTTTCTGGATGACCATCAAGTGCGCGGTGGTGGACCTGCCGTTCGGCGGCGCCAAGGGCGGCGTCTGCGTGGACCCCAAGGGGCTGTCCAGGTTGGAGCTGGAACGCCTGTCGCGCGGCTACATACGCGCCATTCATGACCTGATCGGTCCGGACCGCGACATCCCGGCCCCCGACGTCAACACCAATGCCACGGTGATGGGCTGGATGAGCGACGAATACGCGCAGATCGAGCGGCGCCAGGTGCCGGCGGTGATCACCGGCAAGCCGCTGGGCCTCGGCGGCTCGGCCGGCCGCGTGGCCGCCACCGGACGCGGCGCCCTGCAGGTGCTGCAGTTGTGGACCCAGCGCCAGGACAAGTCGCCGGAGCAACTGCGCGTCGCGGTGCAGGGCTTCGGCAATGCCGGCTATCACTTCGCCCGGCTGGCCCATGAGGCGGGCTATCGCATCGTCGCCCTCTCCGACTCCAAGGGCGCGATCCATGACGAGGACGGCCTGAACCCCGAGCCGATCTGGAAGCACAAGCACGCAACCCGCGAGCTCAAGGGCATGGTCTACTGCGACGAGTCGGTGTGCGAGGAGCGCGACGCCGAGCGCATCGAGCAGCAGGCGCTGCTGGAGCTGGACGTCGACGTGCTGGTGCTGGCGGCCTTGGAGGACGCCATCGACGAGGACAACGCCGGACGGATCAAGGCGCCGCTGATTCTCGAAATCGCCAACGGCCCGGTGACCGCCGAGGCCGATCAGCTGCTGGAAGACGCCGGTGTCGTGGTGCTGCCCGATGTGCTGGTCAATGCCGGCGGGGTGATCGCCAGCCACCTGGAGTGGGTGCAGAACCGCATCGGCGACTACTGGCCCCAGGAGACCGTCGAGCAGCGCCTGGACGACCGCATCGGCAAGGCCGCCGAGGCCTGTTTCGAGCGCGCCGAGCAGGAGCAGGTGAGCCTGCGCACCGCCGCCTATCTGCAGGGCGTCGGCCGTATCGCCGCAGCCATGAGCCAGCAAGGCACCCGCACCTACTTCAACGAACGCGCCGAGCGGCGCTGCGGAGGGGGTGCCAGCGGCCGGCAGAGCGACTAGAATCCGCGGCTGACCCGCGCCTGTCCGCCGTCGGTCGGCCACGCCACTCGCCTGGCCCGCCCGCCACCGCAGACAGGCGCCTCATCCGACCGCACAGACCGAGAGAACATCCATGGGCGCTCAGTGGAAAGCCAAACCTAAAGAAGCCGCCGCCAACGCCAGAGGCAAGATCTTCGGCCGTCTGGTGAAGGAAATCATGATCGCCGCACGCAACGGCGCCGACCCGGACATGAACCCCAAGCTGCGTCTGGCCGTGCATCAGGCGAAGAAAGCCTCGATGCCCAAGGACACCCTGGAGCGGGCGATCAAGAAGGGCGCAGGCCTGACCGGCGAGACCGTCAACTTCGAACGCACCACCTACGAAGGCTTCGCCCCGCACCAGGTGCCGGTGATCGTCGAGTGCCTGACCGACAACGTCAACCGCACCGTCGCCGAGATTCGCGTGCTGTTCCGCAAGGGCCAGCTCGGCGCCTCGGGCTCGGTGACCTGGGACTTCGACCACGTCGGCCTGATCGAGGCCTCCAGCGACAGCGGCGCCGACCCCGAGCTGGCGGCGATCGAAGCCGGCGCCCAGGATTTCGATGTCGCCGATGACGACAACAGCCTGTTCATCACCGAACCGACCGACCTCGACGCCGTCAGCCGCGCGCTGCCGGAGCAGGGCTTCACCGTCAACTCGGCCAAGCTGGGCTACCGGCCGAAGAACCCGGTCACCAGCCTGACGCCCGAGCAGCTCGAAGAAGTCGAAGCCTTCCTCGAGGCCATCGACGGCCACGACGACGTACAGAACGTCTACGTCGGCCTCTCCGGCTGAGCCCGAACCGTTGCCGGCGCGGCGGCCCTAGGGCTGCGCGGCGTCGGCGATGACTTCCTCGGCCCAGCTCAGGGCCGCGATCACAGTCGGAAAGCCGATGGTGCTGGTGATCGACAGCAGCGCATGCCGAACCTGCTCGGGGCTGGCCCCCGCCTCCAGCGCGCGCCGGGCATGGCTGTGCACCGCCCCCTCCGAACGAATCGCCGCGGCCGCGCCGAGCTGCACCAACTGCACCTGGCGCTCGTCCAGCGGCCCGACATCGCGCACCGCCGCACCCAACGCCTCCACCGCCGCGAAATAGTCCGGATGCTGCTTCTTGAACCGACCGTAGGTGTCGAGTTTCTTGTGCTTTTCCATGCAGATCTCCCGATGTGAGGCGCAAGGCGCCGGCTAGAAGGGTCTAGTTCAGGTTAGTCGGCCGGCGCCGGCGATGACGGCCCGCCGCCAGACGGGCTGACCGGGATTGCCGCTGTTCGAACGCCATCGCCAAGAGCCGGCCGAAGGCAATCGCAGCAACAGCGGTTGCGACCGCGATGACCGGCTGGAGCCACTGTGGGGAAGCAGGCACTGAGCAGTGCATTGAGGGGGAGAGAAAACACCATCGACCGGGCATCGGCCGTTTCGGCTACCTTCGATCGAGACGTGGCAGTGGCTCAGCGCGTGCGCTCACGGCTGTAACCCGACTGGCCCGGCAACTGCTCGACCCGATAACCGCCCGGATACTCGACGCTCTGCTGGATGCCGCCGCGAACCTCATGGGACTGGCTGCCATAGCCAGTTTCGATGCGCGACACGCCGGGCAACTGCTGTCCGCCGTACAGATCGTGACGCTCAAAACGCTCGGAAGAGCCGATGCTGCCGCTGGCGCCAGGACTGATATAGACCTTGGGGATCACCCGCAGGGTCTGTCCGGCCTGCTGCTCGGCCAAGGCCGGCCAAGCAAGCACTGCTGCCAGACAACACGCAACGCACGCCATTCTGCTCATATCGCCCTCATTTGGACTGAAGATTTCCTGGCCAAACGCCGGGCTGTCACTGTACATCAGGTCCAGAGCCAGGCCCGGCGCTGTCGGCAGTCAATATCGACCGCTCCTCCAGAAGCCTCATGACCCTCGACACGCACTCCTCGATGGACTGCTTGCCCGTATTGAGCACCAGCTCAGGCGCTTGCGGGATTTCATAGGGCGCCGATATGCCGGTGAACTCCTGCATCAGGCCTTCCCGTGCCTTGCGATACAGACCCTTCACATCGCGCTGCTCGCATATCGCAATCGGACACTCGCAATAGACCTCGATGAATCGACCGGGCTCGAACAGCGTTCTGACTCGCGCCCGGTCTTCCCTATACGGCGAAATGAAGGCGGTCAGGACCAACAGCCCGGCGTCGACGAACAGCTTGCCGACCTCCCCCACTCGGCGGATGTTTTCCACGCGATCGAGCGCCGAAAACCCGAGATCGACGCACAGGCCATGGCGGACATTGTCGCCATCCAGCACATAGGTGCTGCAGCCACGCTGGTGCAGGCGACGCTCGACCTCATGGGCCACCGTCGACTTGCCGGCCCCGGAAAGGCCGGTAAACCACACCAGCGCGCTCTTGTGGCGGTTTCCGGCCTCGCGGTCCTCGCGACTGACACTGACCGGGTGCCAATGGATATTGTCTGTCGGCACAGGACTTCTCCTCACAGGGCGGCTGCAACGCTCGAGGGCTGGCAAGCTAGCGCTCGCCGAACGCCTCGGACACCGTCTTCTTCAGGGGCTTGAGCAGGTAATCCATCAGGGTTCGGTCACCGGTGCGAATATCCACCTGCGCCGTCATGCCGGGCAGGATGTCGAGCGTCTTGCCGGTGGTGCTGGTCGCCGGATGGGTCGTCGGCGAGACATGCACACGGTAGTAGATCTCCTCGCCCCGCTGGGTGTCCTCCTTCAGGGTATCGGCGCTGACGTAGATCACCTTGCCCGGCACGCTGCCGAAGATGGTGTAGTCGAACGGATCGAAGCGGATATTGCTCTGCAGCCCCGGCTGTATCTGGGCAATGTCCGCCGGACGGACCTTGGCCTCGATGATCAGCTCATCGTCCACCGGCACGATCTGCATGATCTCCTCGCCGGCGCGCAGCACCCCGCCCACCGTGGTCACCCTGATGTTCTTGACGATGCCCTTGACCTGCGCGGTGAACACGCTGTCCTGGCGCTCCTGCTGCCGCCGCGTGAGCATCTGCTCCGCCTGCGCGATCTCGTCTTCGGCCTTGGTCAGCTCGATGCGCGCATCTTCCAGGAACTTGTTCTTGCGGTTGACCAGACGCGCCTCGGCCTCGTTGGCGTCGCGCTGGGCGCGCAGCAGCTCCGAGCCGCTGACATCGCCGGACTCGAGCAACTGTTCGACCAGCCTGAGCTGCTTGCGCGCCAGATCGACCGCCACCCGCAGGGTTCTGAGTTCTTCCTGCAGGCCGATGCCCCTCTGCCTGAACAAGGCGCGCTCGACATTGATCTGCTCCTGGAACAGCGGGTTGACGTCCTTGGGGAAGACCAACTGGCCGGCCCCGCTCACCTCGGCGCGCAGGCGAACGGCCTTGGCCTTAAGGGCGAACAGCCGTGCCTCCACCTCACCGACCGTGGCGCCGATACGCGTCTGGTCCAGGCGCGCCAGAATCTGCCCGGGCTCGACCCGGTCGCCTTCCCTGACCCGCAATTGCGAGAGCACCCCGCCATCCACCGACTGAATGATCTGCACCCGGCTGCTGGCGATCACCTCGCCCGTGGCGCGGGCCACCTCGTCGATGCGAAACACCATGGCCCAGGCGATGAACGCCACGACCGCCAGCGACAACACCCCCAGAAGCAGGCCATGCCGGCCGCGGTGATAGCTTTCCAGGCGTTCGATACGGGCCTGGTTGGCCGCATCCTCATCGCCGTCGTATCGGTTAAACCACATCGGGCGCACCTCCCATGTACTTGCGTGCCGGCAGCGCATCGGCCGGCCGGTTGATTGCCGCGCGCGCCAGCAACTGCGGCATCACGCTCTCCGGCTTGCCGTCCTTCACCACTTCGCCCTGCTGCATGAGGATGACCCGGGTCGCCAGCTTCATCGCCAGCATGGGCCTGTGGGTCGACACGATGAGGATGTCTTCCGGCCTCAGGTTCTCCTCGAGCACCTGCCAGACCTTCGCCTCGCTTTCCGCGTCGAGCGAGGCGGTAGGCTCGTCGAGCAGCCAGATACGCGGCTGCGCGATCACCACCCGCGCCAGCGCCACCAGCTGACGCTGGCCACCGGACAGGCCTTCGCCGCCCTCGCTGATCGAATGGTCCATGCCCAGCGGACTGCTGGCGGCGATGGCATCCACGCCGAGATCGCGCGTCACCTTGAGCAGACGCGAATCACCGACCGTGCCCGACAGCGCCAGGTTGCTGCGCAGGGTGCCCTTGAACAGGTGCACGCTCTGCGGCAGGTAACCCAGGTGGCCGGCGACCACCTGCGGGTCGATCTCCCACAGATCGGCATCGCCGAGGCGCACCCGACCCTCGTGGGGGCGATAGAGCCCGGCCAGCACCTTGAGCAGGGTCGACTTGCCGCAACCGACCGGCCCGACCAGCAGCACCCGTTCGCCCGCGCGCAGCGACAGGTTGGCGACATTGACCTGTTGCACCGGCGACTCCGGATAGGCGAAGCGCACCTTTTCCAGCTCCAGCGTCTGCGGCGGACTCTCCGGCAACAGCAGGTGCTGGTCGGCGCGCCGCTCCAGGTCCAGGCTCAGCACCTGGTTGACCATCTGCAGGGACTGCGAAACGTTCTGCCACTGGGTCAGGTACTGCACGCCCTGGGCGATGGGCGCGATCACCCGCCCGCCGAGGATGCTGCAGGCGATCAGCCCGCCCATGGTCAGTAGGCCGACCTCGATCTGCCAGACCCCCACCACCACCGCGGCGACGTAGGCCAGGGTGGACAGGCTGCCGGTGGTCACGCTGGAGAAGCTGTTGATCGCCTTCTGCTGGATGCTGTAGCCGTCGATAGACGCGGTGATCGCCTGCCACTCCTCGGAAAAGCGCCAGGTGGCGTTGTTCGCCCGGATCGATTCGGCGCCGCGGATGGTGTCCACCAGCACCCCCTGACGCTCGTTGTGCCGCTGCAGTTGCCGGCGCAGCAGGTCGCGCAGGCGCACCTGGGTGGTCAGGCCCAGCAGCAACGCCACCGGCAGCAGCAGGGCATACACCCAGCCCACCTGGCCGCCGATGAGGGCGATAAAGGCGATGAACATCAGGGCAAAGGGCAGATCGATCAGGCCGAAGATCACCCCCGCGCTGAAGAACTGCCGCACCGAATCCAGGCCGCCCACCTGGGCTGCCAGGGTGCCCAGGCTCTTGGGCTGGATATCCAGGCGCAGGTGCAGCAAATGGTCGAAGACCTGCTGCGATACCCGCTTGTCGACCGCCACCGAGACGCTGTCGACGATGCGCGCGCGGAGGATCTTCAGCCCCCAGTCGAGCAGGATGATCAGCCCCATGCCGGCCACCAGGGTGGTCAGGGTGCTGTAGGCCAGCGTCGGCACCACCCGGTCGTAGACCTGCATGGCGAACAGCGAGGTGGAGATGGCCAGCAGGTTGACGATCACGGTGGCGGTCAGCACCTTCGCGACCCAGGCCGGCTCGCGGAACAGCTCGCGCCAGACCAGGCGCGCGGCGAGGTTGCCCTTGAGCGACGGCGTGGTCGACTTGGAGCGTTGTGCCGGCGGCCGCAGCCAGAGCACCAGGGCGCTCTGCAATTCGCTCTCGGCCACCGTCTGGCGCGCGCCCGCGGCGTCGGTCAGGGCGATGTTGTCGCCGTCGTGGCGTTCGGCTCGATACCAGACGTCCTCGTGCAGCACCAACGCCGGCAGACGGCGCAGGTCGAAGCGGCGCCAGGCCAGCTGGATGGGCTGCACGCCCTTGAGCTGGACCTGGGTGAGGATAAAGCGCACCCGCTCGGCCGGCTGCACCGCCGGCAGGCTCTGCTCGGCCTTGGCACAGGCGCCGTGCAGCGCCTGCAAGTCGGCGCTGACGTTGAGCTGCGCAAGCAGCTGGTGCAGCAGCGCCGCAGGCGGCGCCTTGCCCTCGACAGCCGCACCGGGCGCGGCGCCATCGGCGTTCGGGGTTTCATGAAGGCTCATGGCATGTCCTTGCGTTGTCCGCCGGCCAGGCCATCGAGGCCGCCGGTCAGTGCCGCCAGTTTCAGCGAGTAGATCAGCCAGTCGTTCTCTGCCTGAAGCTGCTGCAGGCGTTGCTCGGTCAGTTCACGCTGAATATTCAGCACATCCAGCCACGCCTTCTGCCCGGCCTCGTACTGACGCTGGTAGGAGGCGAGTATCTCGCTCAGCTCCGTCACCGACTGGCCATAGGCCTCGATCAGGCTCTGCTGCGCCCGCCGGTTGGTGTACAGGCTGCTGACGCTGCGGCTGATCTCGTTGCGGGTGTTGCTCAGCTCATCCATGCCGGCCTGCAGGCGGGCATCGGCCGCATTACTGCGCCCGGCCGCGGCAAAGCCCAAGCCATCCAGGCTGGCTTCGAAGACCACGCCCACCTGGTTGTCGCTGCCGAAGGCCGGATGATTGAAATAGCGGTCGGCCTGCAGGTAGACAGTCGGCCTGGGCGCGGCGCCCTCACGCTTGACCTCGGCCCGCGCCCGCTCGACCTGCTTATTCTTCAGCAGCACCTCGGCGCTTTCGGCCAACGCCAGATCCTCCAGCGCGGCAGCATCCGGCAGCAAGGTCAGGGCCTCGGGCACCGGGCGATCGGCGCCCACCGGCACCTGGGTCAGGGTACGCAGCTCGGTCAGGGCCACCGCCAGCTCACCCTGGTAACGCTCTTGCTGGGCGCGGGCCGGGGCCAGGCGCGCCAGGGCCAGACGCACGTCGGCGGTCGAGGCCAGCTGGCCCTGTTCGCGACGAAGGACCTGCTGGTAGAGGCGGTCCAGCGCCGCGACGTTGTCCTCGGCGATGCGCAGGCGCGCCTGGCTGCCCAGCACCCGGGCGTAGGCCACGGCGGTCTGATCCAGCAATTGCCGGCGCAGGCGCACCAGGTCGGCCTGCTCGGCCTGCACATCGGCATCGGCGAAGGCGATGTTGCTGTCGATGCGGCCAAAGGCCCACAGCGGCTGGCGCAGGCGCAGGGTCGAGGGCTGATCGTCCTCGCTGGCCGCCAGTTCAGTACTCAGCGTCGGGTAGCGCTGGGCGCGCACGCTGTCGCCGATATAGGCCTTGGCCTGCACCTCGGCCTGTTTGCCGCTGAGCGCCGGATGGTTCGCGAGGGTGGCGTTCAATGCCGCGCCGAGGCCGGCCTGGCCCTCGGCGGAGGCCGCGCCCCAGGGCGCCAGGCCGAGCAGGAACAGCAGCAAGAGGGGGTGTTGCTTCATCACACTATCCTTCCCGGGTCGCCCAGGGTCTCAGTAAAAGTGGCCGACCCGAGCGGCTGCCCCTGGTCGTCCGGGTCGTCGTTGGGTTCTGTTCGCCGGGTGCGCTGCAGCGCCTCGGTCTTCTCGGTGTCGCCGGCCAGCTGGTAGGCCTGGATCAGGTCCTTGCGCCAGTTCGGGTTCCACGGGCACTTGCCGTGCCCCGCCTCCATCAGCTCGATGCCCGCCTTGAGGTGCCCCTTGCGCACATAGATCAGGCCGACCATGAAATTGGCCGCGGCATGCTCGGGGATATGGTGCAGCAACTTCTTGAAGCGGTATTCGGCCTCATCCAGGCGTTCCTGCCGATACAGCTCGACGCCCTCGTTGAGCAGGCCCGGCTCCGGCAGCGTGACCATCTCGATGGGGTCCCACTCGATCCTGGCGTTGGTGCCCTGAATCAGCGGAGCCAGGTGGTTCTGGTAGCGCAGCCACTTGGCCTTGGAGGTCTGGTACACCGGCTGGCGCACCTGCCAGACGCTGGCGGTCTTCACCGGCCGCTCCAGCTCGTTGAAGGCCAGCACCTGGGACTCCCAGGCCACGCCAATATACTCGAGCATCTTGCGCGCCGATCCTTCCAGATCGCCGACCACGTCCTCGTAGTTGATTTCCAGAATCTCGCCGGGGAACAGCTGCTGCCAGTGGTGCATCAGCAGGTTGTGGTCGGCCAGTTGCTCGCCGATTGCACCCAGGTCGTAGGCGAAGCCCATGCCGCCGTGCTTGGCCTGGTAATCGGTGAAGTAGTTGGAGATCGCGATGTCGCGCGGGTCGCGGCGCACCGAGATGATCTTGGCCCTGGGGAACAGGAACTTGATCAGGCCGATGTTCTCGAAGTTGTGCGGCAGCTTGTCGACAATGTGCCGCGCCTCGGGGGCATACTCGCGCAGCTCGTCGAGGATGCCGTTGGCGATGCCGGCCGTCACGTAAGGACTCAGGTCGTCGACACAGTCCGGGTAGTGGCGGCCGGAGCCGCTGTGGCGCTCCCAGCGATTGAGCCCGGCGATGCGCTGGGGAATCACCCCCAGCTCGCCGGCGCCGAAGATCTGGCTGTGGCCGGCGAGAATCTGCTCCACCAGGGTGGTGCCGGAGCGCGGCATGCCCACCACATAGACCGGCAGGGTCGAATCCAGCCCGCAGCCCTGGCGATGCTGGTACAGCGAACGGCTGAAGGCATGGCGAATGCGCGCGCAGCTGTTGCGATGGGCCTTGCCGTCGTAGCGCAGCAGCTTCCTGCTCGCGTCGTTGGCCTCCTTGGCCAGGGCGAAGGCCCTGTCGTAGTCCTTGCGCTTCTCCCAGGCGGCGGCCAGTTGCAGCAGCAACCCGGCGCGCAGCGAGCCCTCCAGGCTGGGCTGGCGCGCAGCTTGCTCCATGCGCTCCAGCGTCTCCACGTCCTCAGGGAACTGGCGGGCGTTGATCAGCGAGGCGTAGCCCCTGGGCGGGTCGACCTGCCTGATGCGCTCGAACAGCGCCACCGCCTCGTCGATCTTGCCGCGCTGCATCTGCTGCTGGCCGAGGCCCTGCAACGCCGGCACGGACCAGGGGTTTTCCGCCAGCACCTCGCCGAACAGGCGTTCGGCCACCTCGAACTGCTGCGCCTGGCTCTCCACCTGGGCCAGGGCCTGCTTGGCCTGCAACCGCAGCCCAAGCAGGCCGGCCTCGCTTATCGACTCACCTGCCTGCAGCCCCTGGGCCAGCTCGATGGCCTTCTGCGCCGCCTGGCGCGCCTGCTCGCCGTCCTGCTGCAAACAGGCGGCGGACAGGCGCAGCCACAGGCTCACGGCCTGGGCCTCCTGCATATCGGGCAGCTGGATCAGGCGGCGCAGCAACTGAATGGCCTGCAGCGTGCGCCCCTGCACCTGGGCCAACTCGGCCAGTTGCGAGAGCAAGGCGCTGTTCTTCGGGTAATGCTTGAGCCCCTGGCGCAGCGCTTCTTCCGCCGCCGCATGGCGGTCGTGGCCGGCCAGCAGCGCCCCATAGCCGCAGAGCAGCCCGCTCCACTCATCCTCGCTCAGGCTATGGCGGCGCGCGTCCAGCCATTGCTCGGCCCGCGCCAGGCCATCCTGGGCCAGCCAGATTTCCAGCTGCAGGCCCCGGAACTGGGCGCTGAACTGCGCCACGACGGCTTCCGGCAATTCGCCCTGCACGTCCATCAGGCGCTCGATGGCCGCGTCCAGCGCCTGCTGCGCGGCGGCGGTGTCGCCGGCCTCCAGGCACAGCCGGGCCAAGGCACTCCACACCGGCAGGCGCTGCGGCGCCAGCTCGGCGGAGCGTTGATAGAGCTGCCGCGCCAGCTCCGCCTGGCCGTCGTGCATCCGGCACCAGGCCAGACGCGCCAGGGCCAGCGCATGCTCTGGCTGGGCCTCGAGCGCGGCCTCCAGCAGCGGCGTGGCGTCCAGCGGGCGCTGCAGCAGGCAATAGCCGCCGGCCAAGTCCACCCGTGCATCGAGGTCCAGTTGCACCAGGCGCGCTTCGGCCTCGGCCAACCAGGCCAACGCCTCATGACGCTGGCCCAGTTGGGCGTGGGCCAATGCCAGCAAGGGCAGCGCCTGGCAGTCCTCAGCCTCGTGCCAATAGGCCTGGGCGTTGGCCAGCAGTTCGCCGAACTGCTGGCGATCGGCCAGCTGGCGCAGTATGGGGGCGTAGGACACGTTGAGGTTTTCCAGGGGTTAGGGTGATTCAGAGGCGGAAGGCGAACAGGCAACACAGCCTTTACCGAAAAGCTGCGCTTGTGCGCTCAACACGCGCAGATCGCCTCACGGGAAAGGTCAGCATCGGACGCGGTGAGCGACCAGATAGACACCGGCATTTCGTCGGGTCAAGAAGCTCCCTGCGCTCGCTGAATGCCCGCTGGGGCAATAAGCAGGTTTCCAGCATCCTTCGGCGATGCGACTTGCCGACGCTTTGTTGCCGTCAGCCACCGCAGGTTCAAAGGCATCGCCGAGCGCCCCACGGCACCAGAACCGCCGGTGCCCCCGGCAGACGCCAAGCAGCGGTGCTGTGCAGCTCGGCTGGCGCCACGCCGCACTCCCGCTGCCTGTACGCCTTAGGCCAACCCCTGAGAGGTCAAGATGCCGTTTGGCATCGCCACTTGATAGACATTGCCCAATGCAGAACCTTGATTGGGGTTTGCCGCCCAATTACCGGACCACAAATCGATCGCCTTAGATACATGGTTATAAGACCGGCGGAAGTCTCCATGATCATACAACCGCGCCGCGCGGCTTGTTTGACTAAAAGGGTTCGTCTTCCATACAGCCAAATTAGCCATTGTTTGAAAGGCACTCACATTAGAATACCAATTTCCTTTGACTGAGCTTCCGTTGCCCACCAACACGATCCGATCGTTCGCACCCAACGCTTCGGCCCCCTTCCATGCTCCCCACGTATCGGCTGGGCCTGGGCCTACCCCATCAGTGCTTAGGGCTGACTGGGTGCTATGTACCCGGATATAAATCGTGTAGGCGGTATTGGCATCGAAAGTGCGGTTGCTGTGATCGGAGGACACGCCCTCGACCAGATCGAAGACCACGATCGATGTATTGACCGTCGTGAAATCCAGCGCATCCGTCGCCACCCCCGCGAACGCGTTGCCGGCGGTGTCGGTCAACACCCCGCTCGCCAAAGTCACGTCGTAGGTGCGACCTGACGCCAGGTCGGCCGTCGGGTTGATCGTCACCTGGCTGCCACTGATGGTGACCTGGCTGGTATCGCTGATGGCGATGTTGCGGGTATCGCCCGCGCCATCGCTGATCACGATATTGCCGCTGCCGGCTTGCACCGCCTCGCTGAAGGTCAGCACGATATTGCTGCCCACCGCGACGGCCGTGACGTTGTCGGCCGGAGTGCTGGCGGTGAGCGTCGGCGCGACGGTATCTACCGTCATGACGCCCACGTTGCTCGCGATGGCAGAAACGTTGCCGGCAAGGTCGGTCTGCCTGACCTGCAACGCGCCAATCGCGTAAGTACCGTCGGTGAGGTCGAAGCCGCTGCCCGTTCCTTCATGCCAGCTGCTGCCGCCATCGATGCTATAGGTCCACGTTGCGCCTGCCTCGAGGCCCGTGATGACGACCCTGCCGTCACTGCTCACTCCGTCTCCTCGGGCGCCGGTATCGTTGGCCAGGGCAATGGGCTGGTAGTCCTTGTAACGGGCGACCATGAAGTCATTGGTGTTGCTGTCGGAACGCCGTGCGTACCCGCCAATGAGGATATTGTCAGCACTGTCGACGACAAGGTCATAACCCTCGTCCCAGCCGCTTGCGCTATCCGACAGATTCGCCTTGATCAGGCCGGACTGACCAAAACTGGTATCGAGCGCTCCATCGCTGGTGAGGCGAGCGATCACAGTGTCAAAACCGCTTCCAAGGTACGCAGCCGAGGAAATCAGGACCTTTCCACTCGAGTCGAAAGCCATTCCGCCGCCGCGGTTGGTCATCGAGCCGCCGGTGGATACAGTCGCGATCCCATCTCCACCTCCAAAGGTGGTATCGAGCGTGCCCGCACTGGTGAAGCGGGCGACATTCATGGCGTAGGAGCCGCCCGTCAGCACATAGATCCTGCCGCTGGCGTCGATGGCCGTATCGAAGATGTCGTCGGTACCAGAGGGGTTGATGTCTTGCTTGACGATTCCGCCAGTGCCAAAGCCGGCATCCAACTGGCCATCGCTCGACAGACGCATCAGATATGCGTTGTAACTACCTGAGCTGTTCTCGTAGCCGGTTATCAGAATTTTTCCGTCAGACTGGATCACTACATCCTTGGCCGTATCGAAGGATGCCGCAACCGGATAGAGCTGCCAGCCAACCGTAGCGAAGCTGGTGTCAAAGGTACCGTCAGCGTTGTAGCGGGCGACAGCGGTTTCCACACCGGTGTCCTGAGTCGAATAACCCACCACCACCAGCTTGCCGTTGGCGTCGACGGCAGCCCCCTGGCCGCTTTCATGCTTGTAGCTGCTTCCAAAATCCCATAGCGCATAGCCATCACCATTGAAGCCGGTATCCAATGTGCCGCTGGCCGTGAACTTGGCCACGATCATGTCATAGAAGTCGGAACCTCCTCCTGATACTTCAGCCGGCATGTAGATATTGCCGCTGCTGTCGAGGGCCGACTCTCCGGAGAAATAATGTGTCGAGCTGAGCGCCGAGGTCACGACACCCGTGCCGCTGCCATAACTGGTATCCAGACTGCCGTCGGCATTGAAGCGCATGGCGGCAAACCTGTAGGAGCTTGAACCAGAAAGCTGTGCTGCGCCGGTGAGGATATATTTCCCGCCGTCAGCCAAGTGGATGGTCGTTCCCGGATAACTCCCATCCGAGCCGCCGACATCGACAAACACAAGCCCGTCACCGCCGCCGAACGCAGTGTCCAGGGCATAGCCGGAAAGGAAAACCGGAGCTACGGAATCGACCGTGATGGCGCTCGCGTTGCTGGTCACAGTGGATACATTGCCCGCCAGATCGGTCTGCCTGACCTGCACCGAGCCAATCCCATAACTGCCTTGGGCCAGCACGAAACTCGTGCCCGTGCCCACCGCCCAGAAAGCGCCGCCGTTGGAACTGAACTCCCAGCTGGCTGCGTCTGCAGCAAGACTTACGTTGATGGTGCCAGCATTAGTGACCCAGTCGCTGTTGCTGCTGCCAGTATCGGCGTTCAATGCGAAGCTCGCGGCTGTAGGCGCGATGGTGTCCACATTGATGGCACGCGTGCCGGCCGCGCTGACGTTGCCGGCCGCATCCGTGGCGGTGACGCTTAGCGTTTCGGCACCTTGGCCCATGGCGACGATATCGGCGGGGACCAGGCTGTAGCTCCAGACCCCACTGCCGTTGGCGCTGACCGTACGCAGGTTGCCAGCGATGCTGAGGCTGACGGTGGCATTGGCTTCGGCGCTGCCGCTGATCACTGCGGCCTGCTCGGCGGCGTTGATGATGTCGTCCGTGGCCACAGCATTGATGCTCGGGGCATTCGGCGCTGCGGTATCCACACTGACGTTGCGCGTGTCAGCCTCACTGATGTTGCCGGCCGCATCCGTGGCGGTGACGCTTAGGGTTTCGGCACCCTGGCCCATCGCCGCAATATCGGCGGGGACCAGGCTGTAGCTCCAGACTCCACTGCCGTTGGCGCTGACCGTGCGCAGGTTGCCAGCGACGCTGAGGCTGACGGTGGCGTTGGCTTCGGCGCTGCCGCTGATCACGGCGCCCTGCTCGGCGGCGTTGATGATGTCGTCCGTGGCCACCACATCGATGCTCGGGGCATTCGGCGCTGCGGTATCCACGCTGACGTTGCGCGTGCCGGCCGCGCTGACGTTGCCGGCCGCATCCGTGGCGGTGACACTCAGCGTTTCCGCCCCCTGTCCCATCGCGACGATATCGGCGGCGACCAGGCTGTAGCTCCAGGCCCCACTGCCGTTGGCGCTGACCGTACGCAGGTTGCCAGCGATGCTGAGGCTGACGGTGGCATTGGCTTCGGCGCTGCCGCTGATCACCGCGGCCTGCTCGGCGGCGTTGATGATGTCGTCCGTGGCCACAGCATTGATGCTCGGGGCATTCGGCGCTGCGGTATCCACACTGACGTTGCGCGTGTCAGCCTCACTGATGTTGCCGGCCGCATCCGTGGCGGTGACGCTTAGGGTTTCGGCACCCTGGCCCATCGCCGCAATATCGGCGGGGACCAGGCTGTAGCTCCAGACTCCACTGCCGTTGGCGCTGACCGTGCGCAGGTTGCCAGCGACGCTGAGGCTGACGGTGGCGTTGGCTTCGGCGCTGCCGCTGATCACCGCGCCCTGCTCGGCGGCGTTGATGATGTCGTCCGTGGCCACCGCATCGATGCTCGGGGCATTCGGCGCTGCGGTATCCACGCTGACGTTGCGCGTGCCGGCCGCGCTGACGTTGCCGGCCGCATCCGTGGCGGTGACGCTCAGCGTTTCCGCCCCCTGTCCCATCGCGACGATATCGGCGGCGACCAGGCTGTAGCTCCAGGCCCCACTGCCGTTGGCGCTGACCGTGCGCAGGTTGCCAGCGATATTGAGGCTGACGGTGGCATTGGCTTCGGCGCTGCCGCTGATCACAGCGCCCTGCTCGGCGGCGTTGATGATGTCGTCCGTGGCCACAGCATTGATGCTCGGGGCATTCGGCGCTGCGGTATCCACACTGACGTTGCGCGTGTCAGCCTCACTGATGTTGCCGGCCGCATCCGTGGCGGTGACGCTTAGGGTTTCGGCACCCTGGCCCATCGCCGCAATATCGGCGGGGACCAGGCTGTAGCTCCAGACTCCACTGCCGTTGGCGCTGACCGTGCGCAGGTTGCCAGCGACGCTGAGGCTGACGGTGGCGTTGGCTTCGGCGCTGCCGCTGATCACGGCGCCCTGCTCGGCGGCGTTGATGATGTCGTCCGTGGCCACCGCATCGATGCTCGGGGCATTCGGCGCTGCGGTATCCACGCTGACGTTGCGCGTGCCGGCCGCGCTGACGTTGCCGGCCGCATCCGTGGCGGTGACGCTCAGCGTTTCCGCCCCCTGTCCCATCGCGACGATATCGGCGGCGACCAGGCTGTAGCTCCAGGCCCCACTGCCGTTGGCGCTGACCGTGCGCAGGTTGCCAGCGATATTGAGGCTGACGGTGGCATTGGCTTCGGCGCTGCCGCTGATCACAGCGCCCTGCTCGGCGGCGTTGATGATGTCGTCAGTGGCCACCACATCGATGCTCGGGGCATTCGGCGCTGCGGTATCCACGCTGACGTTGCGCGTGCCGGCCGCGCTGACGTTGCCGGCCGCATCCGTGGCGGTGACGCTCAGCGTTTCCGCCCCCTGTCCCATCGCGACGATATCGGCGGCGACCAGGCTGTAGCTCCAGGCCCCACTGCCGTTGGCGCTGACCGTGCGCAGGTTGCCAGCGATATTGAGGCTGACGGTGGCATTGGCTTCGGCGCTGCCGCTGATCACAGCGGCCTGCTCGGCGGCGTTGATGATGTCGTCCGTGGCCACCGCATTGATGCTCGGGGCATTCGGCGCTGCGGTATCCACGCTGACGTTGCGCGTGCCGGCCGCGCTGACGTTGCCGGCCGCATCCGTGGCGGTGACGCTCAGGGTTTCCGCCCCCTGGCCCATCGCGGCGATATCCGCGGGGACCAGGCTGTAGCTCCAGACTCCACTGCCGTTGGCGCTGACCGTGCGCAGGTTGCCAGCGATGCTGAGGCTGACCGTGGCATTGGCTTCGGCGCTGCCGCTGATCACAGCGGCCTGCTCGGCGGCGTTGATGATGTCGTCCGTGGCCACCGCATTGATGCTCGGGGCATTCGGCGCTGCGGTATCCACGCTGACGTTGCGCGTGCCGGCCGCGCTGACGTTGCCGGCCGCATCCGTGGCGGTGACGCTCAGCGTTTCCGCCCCCTGTCCCATCGCGACGATATCGGCGGCGACCAGGCTGTAGCTCCAGGCCCCACTGCCGTTGGCGCTGACCGTGCGCAGGTTGCCAGCGATGTTGAGGCTGACGGTGGCATTGGCTTCGGCGCTGCCGCTGATCACGGCGCCCTGCTCGGCGGCGTTGATGATGTCGTCAGTGGCCACCACATCGATGCTCGGCGCTACTGGTGCCACTTCATCGAGGTCGTTGATGCCCAGGCTGACCGCCTGCTCGCTGGCGTTGCCCGCCGCATCGGTGGCCACCACGGTGAAGCTGTAGGCGGACTTGCTTTCGAAGTTCGGGTTGCCGACCAGGGCTACCGCGCCGCTGCTGGCGTCGATGCTGAAGGCGCTGACGTCGCCGGTGCCAGGCTTGAGGCTGTAGCTGAGCCGGCTGGCGTCAGCGGCCTGGGCGGTGTAGACCACCTGGCCGGCACCGCTGTTTTCATTGATCGCCGTGGCAACCGCACCCGAGGTGAAGACCGGGGCAATGGTGTCGACAACCAGCGACGTTTCCGCCTGAGCGTTTGCGTTGGCCCTGTAGGCACCGCTGATGACCAGTTCCTGCGCCGCCGCGTTGAGCGTGGCAGTGCTGCCGGTCAGGCTGATGCCCGCCAGCAGCGCGTCGAGACTGGCCTGGCTATCCCCGCCCCTCAGGGCATCCGCCCCCGACAGCGCGGCCAGCAGGGTGCCGTAGACTTCCCCGGCGCTGACGCCGTCATTCAGGTCATAGGTCGTGCTGCCATTGGTGGTCACGACCACGATGCTGTGCAGGTCGGGCAGGCCGAATGCCTGGGCGATTGCGGTGTTCGTGTTGCTTACTGTCGCGGCATCGAGCGGGCTGCCGCCGGCCGCCTCTACCGCCTTGTGGTAGGCGGCTGACGTCAGCACGTTGAGGTTGAGCTGAAGGGTGCTGTTGGGCGTCGTCAGCACCCCGGCACTGAACAACTCGGCGTTGAGGTCCTTGCCGAGGTTGGTGGTTTCGTCCAGGTAATCATCGCCGTCATTGCCATCGACCACCTCGGCGATGACCACGCCGGTGTAGGCGCCGACGCTGTAGCTGTAGCGCCCGCCGGCATCGACAGTCGCCGTGCCCAGAAGCGTGCCGTCGGCCTTGTAGAGGTTGACGCTCAGGCCATGACCGTCGATGACCGGACCGCCGACGATGGCGCCGCTGACGATGTTGTTGACCGCCGCGACCGCAGCACCACCGCCACCACCGCCGCCACCCGCGGCCGCGAGCAGCCCGCCGCCGCCCAGCAAGCCGCCGCCCCACAGCATCGCGCCATTGGAGTCGGCTTCGGCCTCCAGCGGCATCGCGGCCAGGTCGTTATCGCCTGCCGGCCAGACCACACTCGACACCTGGCTCGCCCGATCGTTGGCGGTGATCAGCTGCGCCTCGCCACTCGCCGCCGGGCCGACATCGAAGGCCGCGCCCTGATCGTCGGCATAGAAATGCTCGATCTCCACCAGGGCCTGCTCGTCCACCTCGACAATCAGAGCATCGCCCTTCTTCTTCAGAACGATGCCACTGGCCGGCTTCTGCGTAGCCGCATCGATGATGCTGTAGGTCACCCCGCGCTCTGCCGGTACAACCAGCAACTGCGTAAGCGGAACATCTTTGGTCTGTTGCGAAGGGAACAGCAAGCGCAGGCGGAGAGCAGACATGGAGTGAGTCCAAAAGGTTGGCGTCAAGTTCGCGGGGATTCTCCCCTAACGCCGCCTACTGTCAAGATGCCACTTGTCACATTAGTCAAACAGCCCCAAAGACCAAGATTGACTTATGACCAACTGGTCACAGAGGACTCACTGAAACTAAGGATCGGCGCCGAATGCGCCGTCACATTGAGCATCTTCGGAGCTGAAATTTGGCTTTTTCAGCAGATAGACCAATAGCGCTGGGACAGAAATGCGGGACTTTTGCGGGTGCATCCCCATCCGGCCTGGAGGCTATCCGCTCAGGCAGGAGGCCGGCATCAATGCCCAGTTGCTGTGTCGCGAGTGGGAAAGCGCAGACCTGAACATCAAGATCGCCATGCGTGCGGTACGTCGCGAAGCTCGCAGACAGACGCTCAAGCCCCTCACCCTCTGCCGAGCCACCGACTGACGCAACGGCGTCCACCATCAGGCTGATCGACACTCACATCATGGATTCGAGAAACAGCGTGAATGCGACTAATCACCTAAGGCGAAACCTGGTGAGAGGTCAGGTCGAGCCTCAGCGCAGCGGGCCATCACGGCTTTCCAACTTACGCCGCCAGGCTGACAGGCGAGACCCCAGACTCGGCTTGGGCAGCGCAGCGCCCTCCCTGTTGACCATGGGAATGTTCAGGTACTCGGCATCCTCGTCGCAGAGGTCACCGGCGGCCGGCTTGTCATGCTGCGTTTTCGATTGATCGTCCAAAGTCATCCCCTCAGGGGGAACCGCGTTCGAAGGGCTTACCGCAAAACCAACACCAGAGCCAAACCCGACTCAAATCCGTCCGAAAACGAAAAAGGCCTGCATCGCTGCAGGCCTTGTTTTTACTGGTGCCGCTGAGAGGAATCGAACCCCCGACCCCATCATTACGAATGACGTGCTCTACCAACTGAGCTACAACGGCGCTTGCGCATTATTCATGGGAGCCGGCGGACGCTCAAGCGGGTTTTTGTATTCTGCCCGCCGGATGTCGGTGTGCCCGGCGCCAGCGGCGCGCCCGCTCGCGGCTTAACGTTCGAGCAGTTCGATACGGTCTTCGTGGATGCGGATCTGACCCTGCTTGTACAGCCCGCCGATGGCCTTCTTGAAGTTGCCCTTGCTGACCCGAAACAGCGCGCTGATGGCCTCCGGCGAGCTCTTGTCGCTCAGTTCGAGCATCCCGCCCTGCTCGCGCAGCTTGGCCAGGATCTGTTCGCCCAGGCTACCCACCACGTCCTGGCCCACCGGCTGCAGGCTCAGGCTGATCTTGCCGTCGTCGCGCACTTCCTTGATGAAGCCCTTCTCGCGCATGCCGCTGCGCAGGAACTTGAACAGCTCGTTCTTGTGAATCAGGCCCCAGTGCTGGCCGTTGATGATGGCCTTGAAGCCCATGTCGGTGGACTCGACCACCAGCAAGTCGACTTCCTGGCCAGCCTGGTAGGTGGCCGGCAGCCTGTCGAGGTAACGATCCAGGCGCGCGGTGGCGGTGATGCGTTTGCTGCGCTTGTCGAGAAAGACATGCACGACGCAGTAATCGCCGACCTGCAGCGGGCGCTTTTCTTCCGAATGGGGCAACAGCAGGTCTTTCGGCAAGCCCCAATTGAGAAACAAACCGACCCGGTTGATATCCACCACCTTCAGGCTGGCGAATTCACCGACCTGAACTTTCGGTTTTTCCGTGGTGGCAATTAATTTGTCGTCGCTGTCCAAATAGATAAATACATTCAGCCAGTCTTCCACTTCGCTCGGCGTATCCTTGGGGATATAACGCTTGGGCAACAATATTTCGCCGTCCGCGCCGCCATCCAGATACAGACCGAAGTCGGTGTGCTTGACGACCTGCAAACAATTCATGCGTCCGATAACCGCCATGGTGCCCTACCCTCGTTGCCAGGCGCGCATTCTACCCGAGTTGTGGCCGCCTTTGCTGGCAACCACGCCTCGGCGGGGTGCTCCCGGCTGCGCGAACGTACGATCCGACCAATGGCAAGCGAGCTTCGCAACGTGGCGCCGCCTCCAACCCGATACGCCGGCGAACCTCCGATAAAACAACACCTTATAGAAAACAAAAATTAAAATCGGCGTGGTGCGCGCTCGAAGCACAGGGCGCAATAACTTCCCGCCGACATTATTTATCAAGCAATTGTCAAGCCGTTCACGTACAATGCTCGGCCAAATTAATTTTTAAATAGGTTAATGGCTGCCATGCGTGTAAAAGCATCCCAGAGCAAACCCAAGCCGGCCCCCGCCGTTGAAACCAGCGCCTCGATCGATGCGCAGATCGCGGCCTTCCTGAAAGCCGGTGGCGAAATCCAGCAGATTGAAAAGGGTGTCAGTGGCCAGGTCTACGGCGCCAGCAAGCAGATCACCATCAGCAAGAAATAGCCTCGCGCCGGCTACCCTGTAGCGCTTTGCTCGTCTCGA
This sequence comes from Pseudomonas benzenivorans, assembly GCF_024397895.1. NCBI lineage: Bacteria > Pseudomonadati > Pseudomonadota > Gammaproteobacteria > Pseudomonadales > Pseudomonadaceae > Pseudomonas > Pseudomonas benzenivorans. Next base: position 4,029,200 of record NZ_CP073346.1, on the reverse strand, counting down.
CAAAGCGCCAGGCGCTCCCCTCTCCCCTGCCGTAAAACTCGCCGGCCATTCCCCCAGCTCCTGAAATGTGCACGACCAACCGGTACCCGCCCCGCTCAGTCGCGCGCCAGCCCGACGCGCAGTAGCTGGCCGTCGCTGGCGTCGGTCAACACATAGAGATAGCCGTCCGGCCCCTGGCGCACGTCGCGAATGCGCGCATCCAGCGCTTCCAGCAGGCGCTCCTCGTGCATCACCCGGTCGCCCTGCAACTGCAGGCGCAGAAGCGCCTCTCCAGCCAGCGCCCCGACAAACAGGCTGTGTCGCCACTGCGGAAAGCGCGCCGCGTCATAGAACGCCATGCCGCTGATCGCCGGCGATTTCTCCCAGACATGGTGCGGCGGCTCGGTGCCGGCGACTGTTTCACCCAGGGCCTCGGGAATCGGCAGGAACGTATAGTTCACCCCATGGGTGGCCAACGGCCAGCCGTAGTTCTTGCCGGCCTGGGGGATATTGATCTCGTCGCCGCCGCGCGGGCCATGCTCATGCACCCACAATGCGCCGGTCCAGGGATTGAGGGCGGCGCCCTGGGGGTTGCGATGGCCGTAGGACCAGATTTCCGGGCGCACGCCGTCCTGGTCGACAAAGGGGTTGTCAGGTGGCACGCGGCCGTCGGAGTGCAGGCGCACCACCTTGCCCTGGAGCTTGTCGAGGTGCTGGGCGGTGGGTCGCTGGTTGTTCTCGCCCAGGGTGATGAACAGGTAGCCGTCACGATCAAACACCAGGCGCGCGCCGAAATGCACGCCGGTGGACAGTTTGGGCTGCTGGCGGAAGATCACCTCGAAGCCCTCCAGCCGGCGCCCATCGGTTGACAAGCGGCCGCGCCCGACTGCCGTGCCGGCCTTGCCGCGTTTGCCCGCTTCGGCATAGCTCAGGTACACCCATCGATCGGTGGCGAACGCCGGGGACAGCGCCACATCCAGCAGGCCGCCCTGGCCTCGGGCGTAGACTTGCGGCACGCCCTCGATGGGCTCGGACAGTCGGCCGTCGGCGCCGAGCAGACGCAGGCGCCCGAGGCGCTCGGTCAGCAGCAGGCCCTGGCGATCCGGCAGAAATGCCAGGGCCCAGGGGTGTTCAAGACCGGACAGCAGCGTGGTGACCCGCAGGCTACCCAGCTCACTGGGATACTGGCGCTCCTGCGCGACGGCCGGCGGCAGCGCCACAGCGGCGACAAGCCCGAGAATCCCAAGCAATCGCGAGTTCAGCATGGCCCCTCTCCTTCGCTTGATCGGCAACGTCCGCGGCGGCGCGGCCGATCATCGTCCTGCCCATAGTGCACCAGCAGGTCGCGGCTTTCAGCCCTTGACAGCCGACCATGATCAACCGGCTGTATTGCAGGGGATTCGTCCGCACGCAGCCGCCAAGGTCTAGACTGGGGCGCTGATCAACTCGCCAGCCCACGGAGAAACCCGATGCTCAAAGCCCAGTACCAGACACGCGGCCCGCAACCGCAGGATGTGATCGAAGCCGTCGAACTGCAGCTTGCCGCGCCGGCTGCAGGCGAGGTGCGGGTCAAGGTGGCAGCCGCACCGATCAACCCCTCCGACGTACTCACCCTGACCGGCGAGTACGGCATGCTGCCGCCGCTGCCGGCGATCGGCGGCAACGAGGGCGTGGGCCGGGTCGAGGCGCTCGGCGCGGAGGTGAGCAAGCTCAAGGTCGGCCAGCTGGTACTGTTGCCGGTCGGCTGCGGCACCTGGGTCAGCCACCTGAACGCGCCGGCGGACAAGCTGATTCCCCTGCCGGAGTCCGATCCGCAGCAACTGGCGATGATGACCGTCAACCCGCCGACCGCCTCCTTGATGCTCAGCCAGTTCGTCGACCTGCAGCCCGGCGACTGGGTGATCCAGAACGCCGCCAACTCGGGGGTCGGCAGCTACCTGATCCAGCTGGCCAAGCTGCGCGGCTTCAGAACCCTCAACGTGGTGCGCCGCGAGTCGGCGGTGGCCGGCGTCGAGGCCGAAGGCGGCGACGTGGTGCTGGTCGATGGTCCGGATCTGGCCAAGCGCGTGCGCGCGGCCACCGGCGGCGCACCGGTGCGCCTGGGCATCGACGCGGTGGGCGGTGAGGCCACCGACCACCTCGCCGCGAGCCTGAGCGAGGGTGGCGTGCTGGTGAACTACGGGATGATGAGCCGCCAACCCTGCCAGGTGTCGCCGGCTTCCTTCGTCTTTCGCGGCGTGACCCTCAAGGGCTTCTGGCTGGCCAAGTGGTTCCAACAGGCGACCCCGGCCGAGCAGATGCAGGTGTTCGGCGAGCTGACCCAACTGATCGCCAGCGGCAAGCTGCACGCCCGCGTCGCCGCCACCTACGACGTCAGCCAGATCAAGGAAGCCGTGGCGGCCGCCGCCAGCGGCGAGCGGGACGGCAAGATCCTGATCGTACCGAAGTAAGCCCCAGGCGCCGGGCGGGCATGGGCTGAAGCATGCCCGCCCGGTTTCACAACAGCGCCAGCCGCGACTCGGGCCAATAGGCCAGCCACAGCACCGCAGCGGCCACCAGCAGGTGGCTCAGTACGATCAGCCAGAACCTGACCTGATAGCCGAGCTTGCGATTCTTGTGGCGAATCATGCGTTGCGCCAGCAGGCCGCCCGGCCAGCCACCGAATAACTCGTACAGGTGCAGGCGCGCCTCGGGCGTGCGCCGTGCGCCGCGCATGGCGAACTGCTTGTCGCGGTAGTAGGCGACAAAGCAGACCAGGCTCATCAGCCCGTAGAGCAGCGCCAGGTACGGCAGCACCTCGATCCCGCCGAACAGCGGCTGCAGCTGTTCGTGCCAGAGCTTGGCCAGGCCCCGCAACATCGGCGGATAGCTGGCGTAGCCGCTGACACTCAAGGCCAGGTTGCTGTGCGCCATGCTGCAGGCCTGATCGCTGTAGAGCACCACGCCATCGGGCTGCAGACACCTGTGGACGGTGCCCTGGCCCTGCACCCGTGCTGACAGTAGCCACAATGCGCCCGCCCCCATCGGCAACAAGCGCATCGCGATTACTCGGCAGTCGGCTTGCGTCGCTTGAGCGGCGCCAGGCCGTCCTGGCTGACCAGTGTCGGCGCCTCGCTCTTCGGCTTGTTGATCGTGTTGCGCTTGCTCGGGGCCTTGGCCGCGGGCTTCTTCGCCGCGCTTTTCTTGGTGCCCTTGGCGTCGGTCTTTTTCTTCTTGGTGCCGGCCGCCTTGCCGGACGCCTTGAGGTTTTTCGGCCCCTGATACGTGCCCTTCAGTTCCTTGATGGTGCGGCGCTCGAAACGCTGCTTGAGGTAGCGTTCGATGCTCGACATCAGGTTCCAGTCGGTGTGGCAGATCAGCGAGATCGCCAGGCCCTCGGCACCGGCACGACCGGTGCGGCCGATGCGGTGCACGTATTCGTCACCGGAGCGCGGCATGTCGAAGTTGATCACCAGGTCCAGACCCTCGACGTCCAGGCCCCGGGCCGCCACGTCGGTGGCGACCAGGATCTTCACCGCGCCCTGCTTGAGGCGGTCGATGGCCAGCTTGCGGTCCTTCTGATCCTTCTCGCCATGCAGCACGAAGGTCTTGAACTCGCGGGCCACCAGCTTGCCGTAGAGGCGGTCGGCCTGGACCCGGGTATTGGTGAAGATGATCGCCTTGTCGTAGGTCTCGTTGCTCAGCAACCAGTCGACCAGCTGTTCCTTGTGGTAGTTGTGGTCGGCGGTGATGATCTGCTGGCGGGTGCCTTCGGCGAGCTGGCTGACGGCGTTGAGCTGCAGGTACTGGGGCTCCTTGAGCACCTTGGCGACCATTTCGCGCAGGCCGGAGCCGCCGCTGGTGGCGGAGAACAGCAGGGTCTGGTGCGGCCCGGAGCAGGCCTCGGCCAGGCGCTGCACATCTTCGGCGAAGCCCATGTCGAGCATGCGGTCGGCCTCGTCCAGCACCAGCACCTCGACCTCCTCCAGCGGCAGGTTGCCGGCGTTGGCGTGCTCGATCAGCCGCCCCGGGGTGCCGATCAGGATGTCCACTCGGCGCAGCATGGCCGCCTGGGACTTGAAGTCCTCGCCACCGGTGATCAGCCCGGCCTTGATAAAGGTGAACTGGGCGAAGCGCTCGACTTCCTTGAGGGTCTGCTGGGCCAGCTCGCGCGTCGGCAGCAGGATCACCGCGCGCAGGCTCACCCGCGGCTTGGGTGCGCCGTCACCGAGCAGGCGGTTGAGCATGGGCAGGACGAAGGCCGCGGTCTTGCCGCTGCCGGTCTGGGCGATCACCCGCAGGTCACGTCCCTGCAGCGCGGGCGGAATGGCCGCCACCTGCACCGGGGTGGGCTCGACAAAGTTCAGCTCGGCCACGGCTTTCAGCAGGCGTTCGTGCAGGGGGAATTGGGAAAACACGGGGTCAACCTCGGCAAAAAAACTGGAATCAGCTGCATAGCCTAACGGTTTCCTGGGCCGCGGCCGAATTTCTTTGCGTCAGCGGCCACAAAGTGCAGGACCGGCATCTTGAATAAGGCCCAATTAAGGGCTCAAATCCAGTGTCATGCTCACCCCTCCGTTTATGGAGCCTGCCATGCCTCATCCTCGTTTGCTGATCTGCACTGCACTGCTCGCTGCCCTGGCCATGCAAACGGCCCAGGCGGCGCCGAAACACGACAAGCATGGCGCCAGCCATGACGGCGACCTCAGCGTCCAGCTCAACGGTCCGTCGATCGATATCGGCCGGGTACGCATCATCCTCGGTGACAACCGTCACCTGCTCGCGCCGGCTGGCAGCCTGCCGCCGGGCATCGCCAAGAACCTGGCGCGCGGCAAGCCGCTGCCGCCGGGCATCGCCAAGCGTTTCGACCCGCACCTGAGCAGCCAGCTGCCTCGCTACGACGGCTACGAGTGGAAGCAGATCGGCCGCGACGTGGTGCTGGTGGCCATCGCCACGGGGATCGTCTACGAAGTGCTGAGGAACGTGCTGGACTGAGCGGGCAAGGCGCCCTCAAACAGGTGCCCGACCTTGACGTAGATCAGGCACCCCTCGCTGGAGAACGGCGTATGCCGCGAGCCATGGGGGCTGCGCAGCCAGGTGCCGGCCGGATAGGCGCCGAACTCGTCCTCGAACACGCCCTCCAGCACCAGGATTTCTTCACCGCCCAGATGCTGATGGGCCTTGAAGCGCGTACCGGGTGCCCAACGCACCAGGGCGGTATGCACCGTGCCATGACTGTCCAGGGGCAACACCTGCAACCCCGGCACCTGGCCCGGCTGCCATGCCGCGCTGGCGGTGTCGATGCGCGCGCTGCGCTGATCCTCCGGCGCCTGGTAGCACAGCTTGACGAACAGCAGGCAGCCCGGCGGGCTCGATGGCGTGTGACCGCTGCCCGGGGGATTCTTCAGCCAGTAGCCCGCCGGGTACTCGCCATGCTCATCGACGAACACGCCCTCCAGGACCAGGATCTCCTCGCCCCCCGGATGCAGGTGACGACTGAAGGCCGAGCCCGGCGCATAACGCACCACCGAAGTGGCGCGGCCGCTTTCCGCGGCGAAGCGTTCCAGGGGGCGGCGCTCGACGCCCGGCAGCGGCGAGGCCTGCCAGGGCATCGCCCGGGTATCGAGTACCACCCGTTGCGTGAGGTCCGCATTGATTCGCATAGCGTCTGCCCCTGTATGAAAAGTGCTGGCTCCGCTCTGCCGGCGCCTCAGATGCGCCGCTGCTTGATCAGCCGCCGCGTGCTGTCCCAGGTCACCAGCAGCACCGCCAGCCAGATCGGCAGGTAGGTCAACAGCTGCGCGGGGTCGAAGTGCTCCCCCAGATAGACCAGCGACACGGCGAACAGCAGCACCGGCTCGACGTAGCTGAGGATGCCGAACAGGCCCATCGGCAGCAGCCGGCTGGACGCCATCATCGCCGCGAAGGCCAGGGTGCCGAGCAGGCCCAGGCCCGGCAGCCACCACCACAGCTGCGGCGCCAGGGTGAAGACATCCGCAGGCCCCCAGGCCAGGATCAGCCAGATGGCGATCGGCGCCAGCATCAGCATCTCCAGGATAAACCCGGACAGCGCGTCCATGCGCATCCAGCGCCGCAGCATGAAGTAAGGCGGGTAGCCCAGGGCGGTGACCAGGGTGACCCAGGAAAACGCCTGGGTGCGCCACAGCTCGTGCAGCACGCCGATCACCGCGCAGAACACCGCCACCTTGAGCAACGGCCGCAGGCGTTCGCCATAGAACAGCCGCCCGGCCAGCACCATGACCAGCGGCAAGAGGAAGTAACCCAGGGAAACGTCGAGCATGTAGCCGGCCAGCGGCGCCCAGACGAACAGCCCCCACTGCACGCCGATCAGCAGCGCCGCCACGGGCGAGGCCAGCAGCAGCAGCGGCTCGCGCCGCATGCGCGCGAGCACGGCGGCCAGCGTGCCCCACTGCCGACTCAGTGCCACCAGCAACAGGATTGCCGGAATCGACCAGAGCACCCGCTGGGCAAACACCTGCACGCCATCCAGGGGCGCCAGCTGCTGCACGTAGCCGGGAATCACGGCGAACAGCACCGAGGCGAAGATCGACAGCGCCACTCCACGTCCAGACAGATTCATTGCGTCGCCTTCGCTCCTTGCAGGGTGCCCACCCGGGTAAGCAGTAATGAGGCGGCGATCACCGCCGCGCCCAGGCTCAGGCGCAGCAGGTCGGCATCGCGATTCCATAGCAGCAGGTTGACCAGCAGACCGGCCGGCACCAGAGCGTTGTTCATCACCGCCAGGGTGCCGCCATCGACCAGGCTGGCGCCCTTGTTCCACCAGTACAACCCCAACCCGGAAGCCACCATACCGAGCCAGGCGAGCACGCTCCACTGCAGGGCGCTGCTGGGCAAGCCGGCGGCGTTTCCGAACGCGAGGAAGGCCGGCAGGGCCACGGCCAGCGCCCCGAGGTAGAAGTAGCCGAAGCGCCGATATTGCGGGATATCCGAGGGATGACGTGCCAGCAGATGCTTGTACAGCACCTGGCCGGCGGCGAAGGTGGCGTTGGCGACCTGCAGCAGGGCAAAGCCTGTGTAATAACCCGCATCGACCTGGTCGTAGCGAATCAGCGCGGCGCCGGCCACCGCCACCAACGCGGCGAGCAGGGCCATGGGATTGAAGCGCCGCCGCAGGGCATCCTCGATCAGGGTCACATAGAGAGGCGTCAGCACGGTGAACAGCAGCACCTCCGGCACGCTCAGCATGCTGAAGCTCAGGTACAGGCACACGTAGGTGACGCCGAACTGCAAGGCGCCGATCAGCAACATGCCGCGGATGAATCCCGGCGCCACGCCGCGCCAGCGCGTCAGCGGCAGGAACACCAACCCGGCGATGACGATCCGGGTCAGCACGGCGAAATAGCTGTCCACCTGCCCGGCCAGGTACTCGCCGATCAGACTGAAGGAGAAGGCCCACAGCAGGGTTACGAACAGCAGATAGCGCATGGGCACCTCGCAGAAAACCGGCGACCTTATCCGGTTGCCGCGCTGGCAACAATCCTGAGCAGCTCAGCTGAGCCATGACGACGAGGTGCCGCGGCAGCGCCGCAGATGCAAAGACGCCCCAGCGCGGGGCGCTGGGGCGTCAAAAAAAGGCCCGAAGGACCAGTCACGCTGGTCGGCCGGGCAGGGACGCCCCCAAGGAGCGGAGGGGGCGCTAAGTCAGTCGCTCATGCCTAAAGGTTAGGCTACTTGCGCCAACTTTTCCTGCGCTTCGGCCAAACCTTTCTCCGAGACGTCGCCGCCCATGTTGAGGCCCTCGGCATGGATGAAGCTCACGTCGTTGATGCCGATAAAGCCAAGGGCCTGGCGCAGGTAGGGTTCCTGCTGATCCAGGCTGCCGCCGGCATAGATGCCGCCGCGGGCGGTGAGGACGAAGGCGCGCTTGCCCTTGAGCAGCCCCTCGGGGCCGTTCTCGGTGTAGTGGAAGGTCACCCCGGCACGCAGTACGTGATCGAGCCAGGCCTTGAGGGTGCTGGGAATGGCAAAGTTGTACATCGGCGCGGCCAGCACCAGCACATCGGCGGCCAGCAGCTCGTCGCTGAGCTGATTGGACAGCGCCAGGGCCGCCCGCTCCGCCTCGCTCTGCTGCTCGGCCGGGGTCATCCAGCCGCCCAGCAGGTTGGCATCCAGGTGCGGCACCTGCTCGACCGCCAGGTCGCGAATCTCGATGCTGTCGGCCGGGTGGGCCGCCCGCCAGCGGGCGATGAACTGCTCGGTGAGTTGGCGCGATACCGAGCCTTGTTGACGGGCGCTGCTTTCGATTACCAGGACATTGGACATGATGTTTGGCTCCATCGTGAGTTGTTGTGTCTCGATGGGCACAGACTATGACCACACCAGCCGATTAAAAAGCGCAAAAACCAGACATAAACAATCGACAAAGTTGATTTATTCCCACCATCGCTCTAGGCTCAGCGATGTTCGAAAACCGCCAGGTACGAGCGCTGCAGGCTTAGTCGAGGGTGCAGGTCAGCTTCACCCGCAACCGGATGATGCTGCGGGCGAACTTCACGGTCATGTTGTCGCTCTCTCCCGCCGCCAGCAGCACCTTGCGCGTGCGCGGGCGCTCGGGACCGTTGCGGAACACGCCGCTGCATCGGGCGTCGGTCTGGCCGTAGTTGTAGAGACGCACCGCGCCCATGTTGTGGTCGATCTCCTGGGTGGTGGCGGACACCTCAGCACCGTTGAGCTGCTTTTCCAGCTCGATCGGGTAGGCAAGGGCGCTCAGCGGCAACAGGGCGATCAGGGCACAACAGAGGTTTCTCATCGGGCGGTCTCCTAAGGTGGACCGCCAGTTTAGGGCGATATCGCCGCCGCGTGCACCCGGCGATTCCCGTGAATAGGAGCAAATAATGAAAGCGCCACGCGTGACCCTCGATCAATGGCGAACCCTGCAGGCGGTGGTCGACCAGGGCGGCTTCGCCCAGGCCGCCGAGGTGCTGCACCGTTCGCAGTCGTCGGTCAGCTATACGGTGGCGCGCATGCAGGAGCAGCTCGGCGTGCCGCTGCTGCGGATCGACGGGCGCAAGGCGGTGCTCACCGAAGCCGGCGAGGTGCTGCTGCGTCGCTCGCGCCAGTTGGTCAAGCAGGCCAGCCAGCTGGAAGACCTGGCCCACAACATGGAGCAGGGCTGGGAAGCCGAGGTGCGCCTGGTGGTGGACGCCGCCTACCCCAACGCCCGCCTGGTCCAGGCGCTTACCGCCTTCATGCCACAGAGCCGCGGCTGCCGGGTGCGCCTGCGCGAGGAGGTGCTGTCCGGCGTCGAGGACGTGCTCAAGGAAGGCACCGCCGACCTGGCCATCAGCGGCCTGAACATTCCAGGCTACCTGTGCACGGAGATGAGTACCGTGGAGTTCGTCGCCGTGGCCCACCCCGACCATCCGCTGCACCGCCTGCAACGCGAACTGAGTTTTCAGGACCTGGAGGGCCAGATGCAGGTGGTGATTCGCGACTCGGGCCGCCAGCAGCCGCGCGACGTCGGCTGGCTCGGCGCCGAGCAGCGCTGGACGGTCGGCAGCCTGGCCACCGCCGCCCGCTTCGTCAGCAACGGCCTGGGCTTCGCCTGGCTGCCGCGACATCTGATCGAGCGCGAGCTCAAGGACGGCCTGCTCAGCCCGCTGCCCCTGGAGCACGGCGGCAGTCGCAACACCCGGTACCTCTTGTACTCGAACAAGGACAGGGCGCTGGGGCCGGCCACCCAGATCCTCGCCGAGCTGATCCGCCGCTTCGACGCCGCACCACTCGATGCAGCACCCACCGCGCAGCTGCCGCCAAACGAGGAAACCTAGGCCATGGCCTACTTCGACAGCGACGGCTGCCAATTGCACTACGAGGAATACGGCCACGGCGCCCCGCTGCTGCTGGTCCACGGCCTGGGCTCGAGCACCCGCGACTGGGAATACCAGATCGGCGACCTGGCGGCGCACTACCGGGTCATCGCCCTCGACCTGCGCGGCCACGGCCGCTCCGACAAGCCCCGCGAGCGCTACAGCATCGCCGGCTTCGCCGAGGACGTGGCGGCGCTGATCGAACACCTGCGCCTGGAGGCCGTGCACCTGGTCGGCATCTCCATGGGCGGGATGATCGGCTTTCAGCTCGGCGTCGACCGCCCGGAACTGCTCAAGAGCCTGTGCATCGTCAACAGCACCCCGGAGGTCAAGCCACGCAACCTGCGCGAGCGCCTGGAGGTCGCCAAGCGCTGGAGCCTGTCGCGCCTGCTCGGCCTCAAGACCATCGCCAAGGGCCTGGGCCGTCTGCTGTTCCCTCACCCGCACCAGGAAGAGCTGCGGCGCAAGATCGAGGAACGCTGGCCGCAGAACGACAAGCGCGCCTACCTGGCCAGCCTCGACGCCATCATCGGCTGGGGCGTGCGGGAACGCCTGGCCCGCATCACCTGTCCTACCCTGGTGATCAGCGCCGACCGCGACTACACCCCGGTGGCGCAGAAGGCGGCCTACGTCAAGGAACTGCCCGATGCGCGCCTGCTGGTGATCGAAAATTCGCGCCATGCCACACCCCTGGATCAACCACAACGTTTCAATAGCAGCCTGCTGGCCTTCCTCGCCGAAGTCGAACGGGCCGCGCTCAACCACCACAAGGACCCATGAGAATGCTCAAACAACTCGCCCTCGCCGCCTGTTCCCTGCTGCTGTCCACCAGCCTGCTCGCCGCCGAGAACCCCAAGGTGCTGCTGACCACCAGCGCCGGCGACATCGAAATCGAGCTGGAAGCCGAGAAGGCGCCGGTCAGCGTGCAGAACTTCCTCGCCTATGTGGACAGCGGCCACTACGCCGGCACCCAGTTCCACCGGGTGATCCCCGGTTTCATGATCCAGGGCGGCGGCTTCGATGCCGACCTGGAGCAGAAGGAGACCCGGGCGCCGATCAAGAACGAAGCCGACAACGGCCTGCACAACGTGCGCGGCACCCTGGCCATGGCCCGCACCCAGGTGCGCGACTCGGCCACCAGCCAGTTCTTCATCAACCACAAGGACAACGCCTTCCTCGACCACGGCACCCGCGACTTCGGCTATGCGGTGTTCGGCAAGGTGGTCCGTGGCATGGAGGTGGTCGACAAGATCGCCCAGGTGCCCACCGGCAACCGCGGCGGCCACCAGAACGTGCCGCGCGAGCCGGTGCTGATCCTCGAGGCCAAGCGCCTGTAAGCCCCGCGGAAGCGGACCCTTAGCGGTCCGCTTCCTGCCCCTACGCGCGTCCCTCGCCAACCAGCACAGCCGCACGCCGTCGAGCCCAGCCGACTTAGGCGATAGAATCGTCATTCCCCCATCGCAACGGCAGGACGCCCGGAATGCTGTTTCGCCGCTTCGAAGCCCTGCTCGACGTGTTCAGGCCCAGCCCGGACGTGGTGCCGCCCAAGGGCATCCTGGCCTTCTACGCCCACTACCTGATCCAGGCCTGGCCGCTGCTGCTCGCCGTGCTGGTGGTCGGCTTCTTCGCCGCCCTGATCGAGGTGGCGCTGTTCAACTTCCTCGGCCAGCTGATCGACATGGCCCAGGCCACCCCGAGCAGCGACTTCTTCAGCCGCTACCAGGGCGAACTGCTGTGGATGCTGGCGGTGGTGCTGCTGATCCGTCCCCTGGTGTTCGGCCTGCATGATTTACTGGCCAACCAGGCGATCACCCCGAGCCTGACCAACCTGGTGCGCTGGCAGAACCACCGCTACGTGCTCGGGCAGAGCCTGAACTTCTTCCAGAACGACTTCGCCGGGCGCATCGCCCAGCGCATCATGCAGACCGGCCCGGCCCTGCGCGACTCGGCCATGCAGGTGGTCGACGCCCTGTGGCACGTGCTGGTGTATGCCGGCAGCGCGCTGTACCTGTTCGCCGAAGCCGACCTGCGCCTGGTACTGCCGCTGGGTCTGTGGATTCTCGGCTACTGCCTGCTGCTGGGCTACTACGTGCCGCGCATCAAGTCGCGCTCGGCCACGGCCTCGGCGGCGCGCTCGCAGCTGATGGGCCGGGTGGTCGACGGCTACAGCAACGTCACCACCCTCAAGCTGTTCGCCCACAGCCGGGAGGAGGAAGGCTACGCCCGCGAGGCCATGCAGGGCCTGCTCGACCGGGTACGCCGGCAGACCCGCACCGTCACCGCCCTGGAATTCAGCGTCACCTGCCTCAATGGCCTGCTGATCGCCGGCACCGGCGCCCTGGCGCTGTGGCTGTGGGGTCAGGCGCAGATCAGCACCGGCGCCATCGCCCTGGCCCTGGGCCTGGTGATCCGCATCAACAACATGTCCGAATGGATCATGTGGGTGGTCAACGGCATCTTCGAGAACGTCGGCACCGTGCAGGACGGCATGCGCACCATCGTCCAGCCGCGCCAGGTGCTCGACCGCCCGGACGCCCAGCCCCTGCGGGTCAGCCGCGGCGCGGTGCGTTTCGAGCACATCGACTTCCACTACGGCAAGGCCGGCGGGGTGATCGGCGGGCTCGACCTTGAGGTGCGCGCCGGCGAGAAGATCGGCCTGGTGGGCCCCTCCGGCGCCGGCAAGTCGACCCTGGTCAGCCTGCTGCTGCGCCTCTACGACCTGCAGGACGGACGCATCCTCATCGATGGTCAGGACATCGCCGCAGTGACCCAGGAGAGCCTGCGCGCGCAGATCGGCGTGGTCACCCAGGACACTTCGCTACTGCACCGCTCGATCCGCGACAACCTGCGCTACGGCCGCCCCGGGGCCAGCGATGCCGAGCTGCTGGAGGCGGTGCGCAAGGCCCGGGCCGCCCGCTTCATCCGCGACCTCGACGACGGCCAGGGCGGCCGCGGCCTCGACGCCCAGGTCGGCGAGCGCGGGGTCAAGCTGTCCGGCGGCCAGCGCCAGCGCATCGCCATCGCCCGGGTGCTGCTCAAGGACGCGCCTATCCTGGTGCTGGACGAGGCCACCTCGGCGCTGGACTCGGAGATCGAGGCGGCGATCCAGGAGAGCCTCGACACCCTGATGCAGGGCAAGACGGTGATCGCCATCGCCCACCGCCTGTCCACCATCGCGCGCATGGACCGCCTGGTGGTGATCGACCAGGGGCAGATCGTCGAGAGCGGCAGCCATCGCCAGCTGCTCGAACGCGGCGGCCTCTATGCCCGGCTCTGGCAGCACCAGACCGGCGGTTTCGTCGGGGTGGAGTGATCATACCCTTCGCGGCCATGCCCCTATCCCGTAGGAGCGGGCCATGCTGCGAAATTCCCTAGGAAAATGCTTATGGACGAGCATCACAGCCACAATAAACCGGGGCACGCGGCCTTGCGCAAAGGCCGGTTTTCCCTGAGCAATACGGCTTATCTGATTACCGCAACCGGCGAAAATCGCGCACCGCAATTCACCCATTTTCAAGCAGCCTGCTCGGCCGCGCGCTGTTTCGAGGACAGCAGATTGCTCAGGGAGAGCCGCATGCTGGCCTGGGTGCTGATGCCCGACCACGTCCACTGGCTGGTGCAGCTTGGCGACCAGGATACACTCGGCGAAGTGGTTGGCCGACTCAAATCCGCCAGTTCCCGCAACGCCAACCGGGTGCTGGGCCGAACGGGCCCACTCTGGTCGAAAGCCTTTCACGACCATGCCCTGCGCGAAGAAGAAGACCTACAAGCCGTCGCCCGTTACATCGTGGCCAATCCGCTGCGGGCGGGTTTGGTTGCGCGGATCGGCGACTACCCGTTCTGGAATGCCGTCTGGCTTTGACAAGGCTCAGCGATGGTTGGTGTATCCAACATCGCTTCGCGGGCATGGCCCGCTCCTACAGTATGGAGGCACGCGCTGCTTCAGTAGGAGCGGGCCATGCCCGCGAAAAACCTCAGCCCTGCCGATAGGGCAACAGGCTGCGCGCCTCCTCGGCATAGCCCTGCACGCCGACCCGCTCCTGTTCGAGGAAATCCGCCACCGCCGCGCGCAAGCCCGGATGGCAGAGGTAGTGCCAGGAGCGGGTGAGTACCGGTTCGAAGCCGCGGATCAGCTTGTGCTCGCCCTGGGCGCCGGCATCGAAACGCTGCAGGCCCTGGGCGATGGCCTGGTCCATGCCCTGGTAGAAACAGGTCTCGAAATGCAGGCGGTCGAATTCGGCCAAGCAGCCCCAGTAGCGTCCATAGAGGCTGTCGCCACCGACCAGGCTGAAGGCCATGGCCACCGGCCGGCCGCCCTGGCGCGCCAGCACCACGCGGATCGCGTCCGGCATGCGCTCGGCCAGCAGGCTGAAGAAGTCCCGGGTCAGGTAGGGCGCCTGGCCGCGCACCTGGTAGGTATTGGCGTAGCAGAGGTAGACGAAGTCCCACTCCGCCTCGCTGAGCCCGGCGCCTTCGCGCCAGTCGAAGTCGATGCCCTGTCCGGCCACCTGCTCGCGCTCCTTGCGGATCTGCTTGCGCTTGCGCGAACTGAGGCCGTCGAGGAAATCCTGGAAATCCCGGTAACCCCGGTTGCGCCAGTGGTACTGGCAGCCGAGGCGCTGCAACCAGCCGTCACGCCTCTGCAGCAACGCATCATCGGCCGGGCTGGTGAAATTGATATGCAGGCTCGACAGCCCCTGCTGCGCCAGGCTGGCGCTAAGTTCGTCGAGCAATTGCCCGGCGGCGAGCGGATCGCCGAGCACACGCTGCCCGCTCACCGGCGAGAAGGGAATGGCGCCTAGCAGCTTGGGGTAATAGTCGATGCCCGCCCGATGGCAGGCGTCGGCCCAGCCATGGTCGAACACGTACTCGCCATAGGAATGGCTTTTCACATAGGCCGGCATGGCCGTCAGCACCCGCCCCTGGCTGTCCTGCAGCACGCGATGCGCCGCCTGCCAGCCACTGCGGCCGCCCACGCTGCCGCTGTCTTCCAGCGCCGAGAGAAAGGCGTGACACAGAAAAGGCTGCTGGTCGATGCGCAAGGCATCCCAGCTCGAGGCATCCAACTCGCTCAACGCAGACAGGGTCGATATAGGCATGGCCGCAGTCTGGCCTGTTGTACGGACGAAAAAAAGCCCCGCGCGAGGCGGGGCTTGAAGGGTGCAACGTTCGATTCGTATCGCGGTTACTTAGAACACGTACTGGGCGCGCAGGCTGATGGCATCGCCATCATCGTCACCATTGGCGTTCACGATGTCGTCAACGCTGGTGTGCAGATAGTTGACTGAGACCTTCACCGCTTCGTTGGCGTACCAGTTCACACCGAGAGTGTGAGTCTTGGCGCTGGCTTCAGCGGTATCGGCCGTCAGGCCGAGCAAACCAGCGTTGGAGGGCGCAACCGCGGTCTCATCGACCGTGATGTCGTCGTAGCGGTAGAAGACTTCCCAGGCACCGATCTGCTTGTTCTCCGGCTTGATCTTGTCAAACTTGCCGCCATCGAGCTTGTAACTGCGCGATTCGCCGGTCAGGGTGTAGGCAACTTGCACGTTATAGCCGCTGGCTTCCAGATCGTTGTCGTTGCCATTGGCCACTGCATCGCCATCGGCGGTGCGAGCCAGGTACTCACCCTGGATGGAGAACGGCCCCATCATATAGGCCGCTTCCGCCCCCCATGCCTGATCGGTGCCATCCAGCTTAGCGCCACCGAAGGTGCCACGGTTGCCGTTGACGCTATCTTCGGTGGTGCCGCGAACCGACAGCCGCGACTTGATCGACTCATCGAAACCCGCCTCTACTTCACGGGTCGCGTAGTTCAGGCCGAAGTGCAGAACCTGCTTATCCTGGACGATCGGGGCAAATACACCGCGCGCTACGAAAGTGGTGTTGTTCTGGCCATCTTCGTCCTGGTTGCCGTCCTGGCGATAGCCACCAACTTCACCGTGGAACATGTCGCCCAGCGTGGCGCGCAGACGGATGCCTTCACCATTTTCATGGCTGTTCAGCCAGGGGGCGAGGTCATAAATGGCCGAACGCTCGATGGCAGTGATCCACTTGGAACTGACGGCTTCTTCCAGACCGAACGTCGGATTGATGCGACCGACCGACAGCTGGACCGGTTTCCAGCCATTGTAGTGAATGGCCAGTTCATCCCAGTCGCTGGCTTTGTCGCTGAAGTTGCGATTGAAGGTATAGCCCCAGTCGGTGAAGGCTACACCGGAAATTTCCAGACGGGCACGACGGAAATAGGTTTCATCGGCACGATTGCCATTCTTGGTGTAGAAGCCGTCGAAGCTGTCCGCATCCGCCTGCAGACGGCCGCCCAACTTGAAGCTGAATTCCTTGTCGGTGGTGGCGACTTCGAGGCCGCCCTTGGTCTTGATCACGATATCGGCGCCGTCGGTGGTGACGGTACCGGCGAAAGCCTGGGCGGAAACGGCCAGAGTCAGGGCGCTGGCTGCGAAACCGGCGAAGTGCTTACGGATCATCGAAGATTCCCCTAATGGTCTTAAGTGCTGAAAACACCGAGCGCTGAGGCTCGTTTGTGCTGGGAGGAATATTCGCGGCGAATCATTTCAGCGCCGTTGCTGATATGTAAATGTTTGATGACAAAGGAACTTTTTCGGTTCAGCGGACTACGGGCGCGCCCTGGCGTTAGCGCCCCGGGACGGCGCAGCGGTCATCGCCACGCTCTGCCGGCGTCTTGATCAAGGGGGATATGACCGGGACCACAGCAGCAGGCCGATCCAGCCAGAGAAAGGAGCGGCGCGTCGCCGTCGGTGGCCGGGAGCGTGGCGGTGACCGATCAGCCGCCCAGCTTGCGGGCTTGCGCCGCGAGCTGACCGTAGTGCGTCTCCAGCATGGGACTGCGCTCGCCGGACATCAGCCGCAGCAGCTCCCCGCGCGCCTGCTCGCGCGGCAGACCCTGCAGCTCCAGAAAATTCAGCAGCTTGTCGAACAGCTCCCGGCGCCTATGCCCAGCGTCCGAATCATCGCGCCGCGAACAACAGGACACCAGCAGGGTGGAGCCACACACGCAGTTGCGGAAGACCTCGACCAGCGGCCCGTCGTCCGGGTCATCGACGCCCTTGAGACCGGTGATCTCCGGGCGTATCGACCGGGTTTCGCGAAAATACTCATCCTCGCTGGCGAAGGTGCGGCCACAGTTGCGACAGTGCTTGGGAAAGTCGTCGAGGCAGAGCGCCTTGAGCCCGGCGTACCAATCGTCATGGGATGAAAAACTTGGCATCTGCATTACCTGACCCGGGAGCTGGCCCGGGAAGCATAGCCACGGGCTGCGACGTCGCGTGCGTGGCTGAGGCTCATCATCGCCCAACAGGCGGGAGCTGAACAGACCCAGGCGTTCAGCGCATATCGCGACGCCGTCTGGCCAACTCCGCGGCCAAGGCGTCCAGTTCGGCGCTCTGCCCTTCGGGCAGCTGGCGCAGCACCGCCTGGCTGAGGCGCATCTGCCGGATGAAACGTCGGCATTTGCGACACATGGCCAGGTGAGCGCGGATCGACAGGCGCAGTCGCAGGCTCAGCTGACGATCCAGAAAGTCGCTGGAGTTTGCCACCAGTTCCTTGCACGTCAGCATTGGCCTGTCTCCTCGAAATGCTCCAGCGTGGCGAAAACCTTCAAGCGCGCCCGATGCAGCAACACCCGGACATTGGAGAGCGAGACATCCAGAAGATTACAGATCTCCTCCAGTTCCAGGCCCTGGCGCTCGCGCAACAGCAGCACACTGCTCTGCAACTCGGACAGGCTGACCAGGGTCTTCTCCAGGCACTCACGCAGTTCGCTCTCGCTCAGCAGTGCCTCCGGACTGTCCTGATGCCAGGCGTAAGGCTCCAGCAGCCAGTGACCGCTCTGCGCGAAACGCTCGTCGCCGATCGTGCCATGGGGCGCGGGCAGGTCGTCCAGCAAAACCTCGCGACGGTTCTGCTTGAGTCGCGTCTTGGCTGCGTTGGCGGTGATCGTCAACAGCCAGGTCTTCAGGCTGGAGCGCCCCTGGAAGCCATCCAGGCTGCGCACCACCGCCAGCCAGGCCTCCTGCACCACCTCATCGGCGTTGCGACTGCCGACGATGGCGTAAGCCACCGCGCGCATGGCGCCCTGGTAGCTGGCGACCAGCTCGCGAAAGGCCTGTTGCTCGCCCGCCAGCAGGCGGGTGAGCAGCGCAGTGTCGGCCGAGTAGTCCATCAGCGCTTGCGCAGGATCACGCTGCCGATCGAATAGCCCGCGCCGAAGGAGCTGAGCACGCCCAGGGCGCCGCTGGGCAGGTCGTCCTGGTGCTTGTGCAGGGCGATCACCGAACCGGCCGAACTGGTGTTGGCGTAGGTGTCGAGAATCACCGGCGCCTCATGGGGCTCGGCATCGCGACCGAGCAGCTTGCGGGCGATCAGCAGGTTCATGTTGAGGTTGGCCTGGTGCAGCCAGAAGCGCTGGACCTGCGCGACCTCCAGATCGTTCTCCTGCAGGTGCACGGCGATCAGCTCGGCCACCATCGGGCAAACCTCCTTGAACACCTTGCGCCCTTCCTGGACGAACAGCTTGTCGCGGGCACCGACGCCCTCTTGCGCAGCGCGATTGAGGAAGCCGAAGTTGTTGCGGATGTTGTTGGAGAACTGGGTCAATAGCTTGGTGCCGACGACGTCGAACTGATGCGCGGAGGTCGCCAGGTCGGCACGCTCGACGATCACCGCGGTGCAGGCGTCGCCGAAGATGAAGTGGCTGTCACGGTCGCGGAAGTTCAGGTGGCCGGTGCAGATTTCCGGGTTGACCATCAGCACCGCCCGGGCCTGACCGAGCTGCACACTGTTGGCCGCAGCCTGGATACCGAAGGTCGCCGAGCTGCAGGCCACGTTCATGTCGTAGCCGAAGCCCTGAATGCCCAGGGCGGCCTGCACTTCGATGGCCACCGCCGGGTAGGCGCGCTGCAGGTTGGAACAGGCGACTATCACCCCGTCGATGTCCGCGGCGGTCTTGCCGGCCCGGGCCAGCGCCTGCTCGGCGGCGGCTACCGCCATCTCGCAGAGAATGCCCCACTGCTCGTTGGCGCGCTCGGGAATGCGCGGCACCATGCGCGCCGGGTCGAGGATGCCCTCTTTATCCACCACGAAGCGGCTCTTGATGCCCGAAGCCTTCTCGATGAAGGCACTGCTCGACTCGGCCAGCGCCTCGACCTCGCCGCGGGCGATGGCCTCGGCATTGTCGGCGTTGAACTGCTGCACATAGGCATTGAAGGACGCCACCAGCTCGTCGTTGGAAATGCTGTTGGCCGGGGTGTACAGGCCGGTACCGCTGATGACGACGTTATGCACGCTCATTCCTCATGTTCGCTGCCGCACCTGGCGGCCGGGTATGCAGGAGCCCGTGGTCACCGATGGCCGCGGGCGCAGATTCAGGGGGCGGCCGCACATCCGCACTGGGCAGGATTCGCACCGCTTGCAAGCCGCAGAGTGTGCCACAGCCAAGTCGCTTTCGTCCGCAGATCAAACAAGCGAGTGACTGGCGGCCGGGGTAGTCCATCCATTGGCCTGGGCGAGGCATGACGACCGGTCGCCTGAAGACTGCGAACAAGTGTAGCGAGGCGTAGCCGGCCGGCCAACGCGACCACCACCTTCAGGCCCCGCCGGGGGAAATTTCAGCTTGCGCGCGGGGCATGTCACCGGGAATCATGCCCCTGCAATGACGAACATCCGTCCGAGTTGCCGGTCAATCCAGCTCGGCCGCCACCTGTGCGCGCCACGGCGAACCGCCCCCGGAGTTCCAGCAATACATGCAGTACCCGATCCCCCTGCCGCTGAAGATCCTCCTGCTGGCCCTGGCCTATGCCGTCGCCGGGCGCCTGGCGCTGATGCTGGCCATCCCCCCCGGCTTCGCCAGTGCCGTGTTCCCGCCGGTGGGCATCGCCCTGGCGGCCGTGCTGATCTGGGGCTACCCGATGCTGGCCGGGGTGTTCCTAGGCTCGACCCTGCTCAATCTCAGCATCGGCTTCAGCAGCCTGGAGCAGCTGAGCCTGGAAGACTTGCTGGTGGCCAGCGGCATCGCCTTTGGCACCTCGCTGCAGGCCCTCGTGGCCAGCTGGTTGATTCGCAGCTTTGTCGGCTTTCCAACCCCGCTCACCAGCGAGCGCAGCATCTTCCTGCTGCTGCTGCTCGGCGGCCCGATGGCCTGCCTGATCAGTGCCAGCATGGGCACCGGCGTGCTTTACCTGAACCAGCTGATCGGCGCCGAGGAACTGCCGTTCAGCTGGTGGACCTGGTGGGTTGGCGACAGCGTTGGCGTGCTGATCGCCACCCCGCTGATGTTCATATTGTTCGCCGAGCCCCGTGCACTTTGGCGCAGCCGTGCGGGCGGCGTGGGCCTGCCGCTGCTGATCAGCTGCGCGATCATGGTGCTGATCTTCGTGCGCGCCAGCGACGCCGAGCAGAACAACCTGCGCCTGCGTTTCCACGAGCAGGCGAAGCTGATGAGCGCCACGCTCAAGTTCCGCTTCGAGCTCTACGGCAAGGCCGCGCAATCCATCGAGCGCCTGTTCAATTCGTCGGAAGGGGTGTCGCGCCAGGACTTCGCCCGCTTCGTCGCCAACCTGCCCAGCACCTATCCGGGCATCACCGCCCTGAGCTGGGACGCCCTGGTCACCGCCGGACAGCGGGAAGGCTTCGAGACGCAGATGGCGGCCGAGGGCTTCGCGGGTTTTCGCATTTCGGAGTTCGACGCCGCGGGTCAGTTGGTCAGCGCCGGAGCACGCCCGGCCTACGTGCCGGTGACCTACGTCGAGCCCCTCGGCGCCAACGTCAAGGCACTCGGCTTCGATGTCGCCTCCCTGCCGTTGCGCCGACAGGCCCTGGAGCGCGCCCGGGACAGCGCCCGCACCGTGATGACCGCGCCCATCACCCTGGTTCAGGACAAGCAGACGCCGCAACTCGGGGTTCTGCTGCTGCATCCGGTCTACGCCGGCGAGCTCGCGCCGCTGGGCGTCAGCGAACGCCGGCGCCAGCTGCGCGGCTATGCCGCGGCGGTCGTGCGCATGGCCGACCTGATCGAGAACGCGCTCAAGGCCTACCCGGCCGACAGTTACCGGCTGCAGCTGGAGGATGTCAGCGACGCCGCAGCGCAACCGCTCTACGGGCAGCCCGGGATCGCCTTGCCGGCCTATGCCACGGAGCTGGTCTGGCAGGAGCAACTGGAGATCGGCGGGCGCCAGCTGCGCCTGACGATCTCGCCGACCGAAGCCTTCCTGCGCCGCAACCACGGCCTGCAGCCCTGGGCCGTGCTGGCCGGCGGCCTGCTGCTGTGCAGCCTGCTCGGCGGCTACCTGCTGACCATCACCGGCCGCGCCGACCAGATTCGCCACCAGGTCAGGCAGCGCACCCTGGAGCTCAGCGCCATTCTGGAGAACGCCGCCGAGGGCATCCTCATCTTCGACGAACAGGGCCTGATCGGACGTGCCAACCCGGCCAGCAGCCGCCTGTTCGGCTACCCCACCAGCGAGCTGGTCGGCCGGCGCATCGGCAGCCTGATTCCCAGCCTGCACCCCTGCAGCGCAGAGCGGCTGGACGGGCAGCTGGGCAACGCCCTCGAGGTCAGCGGCACCCACACCAACGGCAAACAGCTGGAACTGGAAATCAGCCTGAGCAGCTATGCGTTGCCGGGACGCCGCCTGTATATCTGCATGCTCCGCGATATCAGCGCGCGCAAGCAGGTCGAGCGGATGAAGAGCGAATTCGTCGCCACCGTCAGTCACGAGCTGCGCACCCCGCTGACCTCGATCAAGGGCTCGCTCGGCCTGCTCACCGCCGGCGCGGTCGGCCCGCTCAGCGAGCAAGCCCACCAGCTGGTGAGCATTGCCCAGAGCAACTCAGAGCGCCTGGTCAGCCTGGTCAATGACATTCTCGACATCGAGAAGCTCGAGTTCGGCCACACCCGCCTCCAGCTCAGCCGCACCGATCTGCGCCCGCTGCTGCACGAGGCGCTGGCGCACAACCAGGGCTATGCCGACGGCTTCCAGGTCAGCCTCAGCCTGGACGACAGCGCCCTGCCCGCCCAGGTGCCGGTGCAGGTCGACGGCCTGCGCCTGCAACAGGTGCTCAGCAACCTGATCGCCAATGCGGTGAAGTTCTCCGATCCCCTGGGCCGGGTGGAAATTTCCGCCCAGCTGGTCGACCAGCAGGTCAGGGTCCAAGTGCGCGACTACGGCCCCGGCATCGCCGAGGAGTTTCGCGAGCGCATCTTCCAGAAATTCGCCCAGGCCGATGCCTCCGACAGTCGTCGGCGCGGCGGCACCGGCCTGGGCCTGAGCATCTGCAAGACGCTGATCGAGCGCATGCACGGGCAGATCGATTACAGCAGCGTGGTGGGCCAGGGCAGCACTTTCTACTTCACCCTGCCGCTGGCCGACACCTGAGCCATCGACGCCCGCCAGCCGCCTTCACCCGTCCGGGCGATGGCTGGAATCGAGACGGCCGTTAAGCTCGAACGACCCCACACAACAACAATAGAGGGTCCGTTCCATGCGCAAGCTCGTCCTGCTGTTTCTCCTGACACTCACCTCCCTGGCCGAGGCCGCCACCGGCGTGTTCCCCGACAGCACCTTCAACAACCTGGATTACGGCCTGTACTGGTTCGGCTACGGCGACAGCTGGCAGAAGGCCCAGCCCGGCTACAGCAACGCCTATTACAGCTCGAGCAAGCCCACCGTTATCTACATCCACGGCTGGCAGAACGGCTCCAGCGCGAAGAAAAACCGCGAGACCTTCAATCGCCTGGATGCCGGCGGGCCGAACCTGGACCTGGCCCATGCGTGGCTCACGGCCGGCTACAACGTCGGGGTGCTGTACTGGAACCAGTTCGCCGACGAGGGCGAGGTGAAAGACGCCGAGGCGAAGATCTGGACCGCCACGGGCCCGCGCGCCATGCGCTGGCGCAATTCCAGCAACGTCTACAGCAACGGTCCGTCCAAGTCGGTCGGCGACCTGCTGTTCCAGAGCTACAAGGACAACCTGGCCGGCTACAACGGCAACAACATCCGCCTGCTCGGCCACTCCCTGGGCAACCAGCTGGCCATCGTCCTGACCAAGAAGATCAGCGATGCGGTCAGCGCCGGCAGCGTCAGCAGCAAGCTGCTGCCCAAGCGCGTGGCCCTGCTCGACCCCTTCTACTCCAACTACGCCAAGAGCTACCTGGGCAACAAGTGGACCGGCGAGGTGAGCCGCAGCTACGTCAGCGAACTGAAGACCAAGGGCGTGATCTTCGAGGCCTACCGCAGCTCGGCCGTCACCAGCACCCTCTTCGTCGGCGACAAGAATACCGGGCTGATGAACATGACCGCCTTCAGCGAACTCAAGCCCTGGTACTTCAACAGCGTGCAGGTGGCCGAGAAGCACAACGCCGCGGTCTGGCACTACCTCTGGTCGTTCGCCTCCAACCCGCCGCTGATCAGCGGCAGCAGCAACCAGGCCGCCTCGGCGAAGACCTCCGACAGCCGTATCGCCACCCTGATGAACGGCACCCAGCGGCTGGTGCATGACCAGGGCGTCTATACCAAGGAACCCTCGGACGACAATTTCAAGCTGTACGCCCGCTAAGCGCCTGCCCCTCCTGCGCCGCCCCCCCAGATAGAGGGGGCGGCGCCCACTGCTTTCTGCCGCGTCCCTCACCCGCCCCTCACCCGTCCGGGCGATGGCGGCCATCCCTGCCAGGGATAAGCTCAGCCTACCCCACACAACAACAAATAGAGGGTCCGCTCCATGCGCAAGCTTGTCCTGCTGTTTCTCCTGACACTCACCTCCCTGGCCGAGGCCGCCACCGGCGTGTTCCCCGACAGCACCTTCAACAACCTGGATTACGGTCTGTACTGGTTCGGCTACGGCGACAGCTGGCAGAAGGCCCAGCCGGGCTACACCAACGCCTATTACAGCTCGACCAAGCCCACCGTGATCTACATCCACGGCTGGCAGAACGGCTCCAGCGTCAACAAGAACCGCGAGACCTTCAATCGTCTGGATGCCGGTGGACCCAACCTGGACCTGGCTCACGCCTGGCTGACGGCCGGCTACAACGTCGGCGTGCTGTACTGGAACCAGTTCGCCGACGAGGGCGAGGTCAAGGACGCCGAGGCGAAGATCTGGACCGCCACGGGGCCGCGCGCCATGCGCTGGCGCAACGCCAGCGGCGCCTACGCCAGCGGCCCGTCGCAGTCGGCCGGCGACCTGCTGTTCCAGAGCTACAAGGACAACCTGGCCGGCTACAACGGCAGCGGCATCCGCCTGCTCGGCCACTCCCTGGGCAACCAGCTGGCCATCGTCCTGACCAAGAAGATCAGCGATGCGGTCACCGCCGGCACCGTCAACAGCAAGCTGCTGCCCAAGCGCGTGGCCCTGCTCGACCCCTTCTACTCCAATCAGGGCAAGAGCTACCTGGGCAACAAGTGGACCGGCGAGGTGTGCCGCACCTACGTCAGCGAGTTGAAGACCAAGGGCGTGATCTTCGAGGCCTACCGCACCTCGGCCGTCACCAGCACCATCTTCGTCGGCGACAACAACACCGGCCTGATGAACATGACCGCCTTCAGCGAAGTCAAGACCGGCTACTTCAACAGCACCCAGCAGACCCAGAAGCACAACGCCGCGGTCTGGCACTACCTCTGGTCGTTCGCCTCCAACCCGCCGCTGATCACCGGCACCAGCAACCAGGCCGCCTCGGCCAGCACCCCCGACAGCCGCATCACCACCCTGATGAACGGCACCCAGAAGCTGGTGCATGACCTGGGCGGCACCACCAAGGAACCCTGGGACGACAGCTTCAAGCTGTATGCCCGCTAAGTAGGGCCTTGCAGGCCGTCCCTGGGGCGGGGCGGCCTGCTTGCATTTGGACATCGACTAAGTCCCCTGCCGGCGTCTACATTGAGCAGTCCCCGCCCGCTCCCGGAGCTCGCATGTCGCTGTCGCTGCTCAGCCGTTACGCCTTCTTCGCCGCCTGCCTGCTGTCCACCCTGATCGGCCTGGCCTTTCTCGACCAGACCTGGCTATGGCCCGTCCTCCTGCTGACCGCGGCCCTCAGCCTGATCGGCATCGGCGACCTGCTGCAGACCCGCCAGGCGGTGCGGCGCAACTACCCGATCCTCGGCAACATCCGCTACCTGGTCGAAGGCATTCGCCCGGAAATCCGCCAGTACCTGCTGGAAGGCGACGGCGACAAGCTGCCGTTCTCCCGCGCCCAGCGCTCGCTGGTCTACGCCCGGGCGAAGAACGAGGGCGCCGGCAAGGCCTTCGGCACCCTGCTGGATGTCTACCAGAACGGCTACGAGTTCATCAGCCATTCCATGCGCCCGGCGCCCCTGGCCGACCCGGCGAGCTTCCGCGTCAGCATCGGCGGGCCGCAGTGCCGCCAGCCCTACAGCGCCTCGCTGTTCAACATCTCGGCGATGAGCTTCGGCTCGCTCAGCGGCAACGCGATAAAGGCGCTGAACAAAGGCGCCAGGCTCGGCGACTTCGCCCACGACACCGGCGAAGGCAGCATCAGCCCCCATCACCGCGAACACGGTGGCGACCTGATCTGGGAGATCGGCAGCGGCTACTTCGGCTGCCGCGACAGCGAGGGGCGCTTCGACCCGCAGCGCTTCGCCGAACAGGCCGCCAGCCCCCAGGTCAAGATGATCGAGATCAAGCTCAGCCAGGGCGCCAAACCCGGCCACGGCGGCATCCTGCCCAAGCACAAGATCACCGCCGAGATCTCCGCCACCCGTGGCGTGCCCATGGGCCAGGACTGCGTGTCGCCGTCGCGCCACAGCACCTTCTCCTCCCCCCTCGAGCTGCTGCAGTTCATAGCCCAGCTACGCGAGCTGTCCGATGGCAAGCCGGTTGGCTTCAAGCTGTGCCTCGGCCATCCCTGGGAGTTCATGGGCATCGCCAAGGCCATGCTGGAAAGCGGCATCCTGCCCGACTTCATCGTCATCGACGGCACCGAGGGTGGCACCGGCGCCGCGCCCCTGGAGTTCACCGACCACCTCGGGGTGCCCATGCGCGAGGGCCTGCTGTTCGTGCACAACACCCTGGTCGGCCTGAACCTGCGCGACCAGATCAGGCTCGGCGCCAGCGGCAAGATCGTCAGCGCCTTCGACATCGCCTGCGTACTGGCCATAGGCGCCGACTGGGCCAACGCCGCCCGCGGCTTCATGTTCGCCATCGGCTGCATCCAGAGCCAGAGCTGCCACACCAACAAGTGCCCGACCGGGGTGGCCACCCAGGACCCGCTGCGCCAGCGCGCCCTGGTGGTCGAGGACAAGGCCCAGCGGGTGCACAACTTCCACCGCAACACCCTCGAGGCGCTGGCCGAGATGCTCGCCGCCGCCGGCCTGGAACACCCCGACCAACTGGACGCCAGGCACCTGGTGCGGCGCATGTCGGCCACCGAGATCAAGCTGTTCGCCCAGCAGCACCAGTTCCTCAAGCCTGGCGAGCTGCTCGAAGGCCCCATCGCCAGCGATTTCTACGCGCGCATGTGGCAGATGGCCCGGGCCGACAGCTTCGAGGCGGCGCAGGCCTGATTCAGCGGCGCATCAACCGGGCGAATCGGCCAGCCGCCCGTCCTGCACTTCGGGCCGGTAGGCTCCGTCGATCAGCTGCTTGACCTTGTAGGCGCGCCAGCCGAGCAGGCGCGTGGCGGTCAGCACGCCGCCCATCAGCGCACCGCCGACCCCGGCGGTGACCACGTCCGAGCCGGTCAGGTAGAAGCCCTTGATCGGCGTCTGCGGGTGGATCCCGTGCTGCTCGAAGCGCGCCACCGTGTGTTCGAGGCCGTAGATCTCGCCGGCCTCGTTCCACTGGAACCACTCGGTGGACAACGGCGTCGACAGCTCGCAGTAGTCCAGGGCCCCGCGCAGCTGCGGCTGGTGCTTGTACAGCGCCTCCAGCAGCACCTCGGTGATCCGCGCCTTGAACGCCTCGTAGTCCTCGCCGCGCTTGTTCCAGGTGCTGCCCTTCCACTGCTCGAACCACTGCGGGAAGCTCGGCGCGACGATCTCCACCGTCGACTTGCCGGGATAGCGGCGCGCCCAGTCCGGGTCCTTGGCCGAGGGGAAGGAGATGTAGATCATCGGGAAATCCAGGCCCGGCGAATCCATGAAGCGCTTGACGCTGAGGTCGTGATCGAACTCCGGATACAGCCAGTAATTGGTCTTGGGAATGCCGAGGCTGGCGGCGTCGCCCTTGAAGCCGGCATACAGGCAAACGTGCGAAGCCGAGGGCTTGACCCGCTCGAGGCCCTTGAGCAGGCCATGGCGCTCGACCACCTCGGCCGGCAGAAGGCGCTGGTAGGTCGGCAGCAGCCCGGCGCAGCTGACCACCTGGTCGGCGCTGATCTGGTGGCCGTCCTTGACCAGGCGCACGCCACAGGCGCGGTTGTTTTCGACCAGCACCTGCTCGACCCCGGCGTAGGTGAACACGTGGCCACCGGCCGCCTCGATTACCGGAATGATGGTCTCGGCGATGCGCACCGAGCCGCCCACCGGGTAGTTGCCACCGGTGATGTAATGCTTGGCGACCATGGCGTGCATCATGAACGCCGCCTGCGCCGGCGGCAGGCCGTAGTCGCCCCACTGGGCGGTGAGCACGCCGATCAGCTGCTGGTTGCCGGTCAGTCCCTCCAGCACCTGGCGGGTGCTCTGGAAGAAGTAGTCGGGAAACAGCCGCCGGCGCAGCCGGTTGTACAGCACGCCGAGGGTGCGCGGCAGGGCCTGGCCGGCGAAGAAGCGCGGAATCCTCTGGCTGACCTCGCTGATCAGTTCCACATAGCGGTCGATGGCCGCGGCTTCCTCGGGGAAGTGCCGCTTGATCTCCGTTTTGAACGCCTCGCGCCCGGCCAGGTAGCGGAACGGCTGCTCGCCGATGACGATATGGTCGTAGTGGGCATCCATCGGCGCCCACTTGAGCTGGCCGTCGCTGATCACGTCGAACACCCGGCGGATCATCGACCAGGGCTTGTGCACCTCACCGATGTAATGCACGCCCACGTCCCACTCGTAGCCCTCGCGTTCGTAGACATGGGTGTAGCCGCCGGCGGTGTAGTGCTGCTCCAGCACGCAGACCTTCTTGCCGGCCTTGGCCAGCAGGGCGGCGGTGCACAGGCCGCCGATACCGGAGCCGATGACGATCACGTCGTAATGGGAAAGGGCCTTGTGCGAACGAAAGCGGGTGCCTGTGCGTTTCATGGGGGCTCCGGGGTGTTTTGTTATGCAAGTATTTGCATAGATAATCCAGCCGCGCGGCAAATGCAACTTTTTGCATATGCCCTTACAATCGCCCCACCTCGTCCGCTCTGGTTGCTCCATGTCCCTGCGCCACGCCATCCTCACCCTGCTGGAAACCGAACCGGCCAGCGGTTACGACATCGTCCGCCACTTCAAGGAGTCGCTCGGCTACTTCTGGAACGCCAAGCACCAGCAGGTCTACCAGGAGCTGCGCCGGCTCAGCGACGAGGGCTGGCTGCACTGCGCCGAGCAGGCCCAGAGCGACAAGCCGGACAAGAAGGTCTACAGCATCAGCCCCAGCGGCCGCGCCGAGCTCAGGCGCTGGCTGGGCCAGCCGGCGGCGCCGAACAAGATCAACGATGCCCTGCTGGTCAAGCTGTTCGCCGGCGCCCTGGCCGAGCCGGACGATCTGCGCGCGGAGATGGCCCGCCACCGCACCACCCACCAGGCGACCCTCGCCAGCCTGCTGGACATCCAACGCCAATACCTGGCGCTGGATGCCGCCGAACAGGCCCGCCAGCGCCTGCCCTACCTGACCCTGCGCCGCGGCATTCTCGGCGAACAGGCCTGGCTGGCCTGGGCCGACGAGGTCGATGCGGAACTGGCGGCACGCGCCGACCAGTCGAGCGAGAAACCAGTCGGCAAATAGCCATAAAGGCTGAAATGAGTCCGTCTGCTTGCGCCCAAGTTAATGCGGCTAGAACTATCACCAGCCCATCAGTACTAGCAAAGTAACGGCACCTTGTACTTCAGCACAACTTCAAACGTAACAGTCCTACACCCACGAACTAACCCACCAAAAAACATCCACTTATCGGACAAACTTGTCGCTTTACTTTCGAAGGCTACGCTCTAAGTGGTCAGCCTAGACGTGCAGGTATTGGCACATCACATAACAACCTCCGAGTCCATCAAGAGGAAGTTCCAATGCGCACCATCACCCTCAGTATCGTGGCGCTGGCGGTATCGGCAGCCTCGTTGCAAATGGCCGCTGCCAGTCAGCAGAGCGAATCAAAGGGCTTTATCGAAGAAAGCACTTTCAACATCCTGAATCGTACTTTCTATTTCAACCGTGACTTCCGTAATGGCGGCTTCAATAGCGCGGGCACCAATGGCGCCAAACCCGGTCGTGAGAATGGTTACCGTGAGGAAGCGGCCCACGGCATCATGGCGGTCTACGAGTCCGGCTTTACCCAGGGCACCGTCGGCTTCGGTGTGGACGCCTACGGCCATCTCGGTATCAAGCTCGACAGCGGCGGCGGCCGCACCGGGACCGCCTTGTTGCCGGTCGGCAGCGACGGCAGGCCGAGCGATGACTACAGCGAGGTGGGCGGCGTGGTGAAAGTGCGCCTGTCCAACACCACCCTGAAAGTGGGTGAGAAGCGCGTCGAGAACCCAATGGTGGCAACCGGCGATGCGCGACTGCTGCCGCAGACCGCAACGGGTATCTTCCTCAACAGCGATGAAGTCGACTCCCTGAATATCGACGCCGGCCATATCACCGCAATGAACGAGTTCGGCAGCACCAACTCCGACGGTGGCCTGCAGATTCAATACGCGGGAAATGTCGGCAACACGGTGGACTGGGCCGGCGGTACTTTCACGGCAACCGATGCCTTGAACCTGAGCCTGTTCGCCTCGGAAGTGGAAGACACCTGGCGGCGTTATTACGGCAATGCCAACTACACCCTGCCGCTCGGCGACGCGCGCTCGCTGAACTTCGACTTCAACATCTATCGCACCCTCGATGAGGGCAAGGCGCTGGTCGGGGCCATCGAAAACACCACCTGGTCGCTGGCGTCCAAATACGCCATGGGCGCCCACGCGCTGACCTTGGGCTTTCAGAAGGTCAACGGCAACGATGGCTTCGACTACATCGGCTTCAACGCCATCTACCTGGCCAACTCGGTGCAGTACTCCGACTTCAACGCCCCGCGCGAGGAGTCCTGGCAACTGCGCTACGACCTGAACATGGCCGAGTATGGCGTGCCGGGCCTGAGCCTGATGGCCCGCTATATCCGTGGCGACAACATCGACAGCACAGACGCCGACCCGCTCAGCGGTTTCTTCAACGCCGCGGCGACCAACGAGAAACACTGGGAGCGCGATCTGGAAGCCAAGTACGTGGTGCAGGACGGCGCCGCCAAGGACCTTTCGTTCCGTGTTCGCCAGGCAACGCACAGAGGCTCGGCCAATCAGATCGACGGCGATGTCGACGAGGTACGCTTTATCGTCGAGTACCCGCTGGGCGTTCTCTGACCCCAACACTGCGCACGATCGAGGGGGCTGCATGTGGGTCACGCAACTGCCGGGCTGCAGCAATGCAGCCCGGCTTTTTCCTTCTCGGCCCTTGGCCAGTGACGGTTGCGCCCCAGCCGGCTTGACGGGTCGCAGGGCGAAGCATACAAAGAGCGCGACACCCACCATCCGCTTCACCTAAACGGATTCGCCCCATGGCCCTGCACACCTGGCTGCTCTACCTCACCGCCGTCATCGGCCTGGTCCTGACGCCCGGCCCCAACAGCTTGTTGGTGCTGACCCACGGCACCCTCTACGGCTACAAGAAGGCCCTGTGGACCACGGCTGGGGGTGTGATCGGCTTCGCCCTGCTGATGGCCCTGTCGATGTTCGGCATCGGCGCACTGCTGCAGGCCTCGGCCAACGCCCTGGTCATACTCAAGTGGATCGGTGGCGGCTACCTGGTCTGGCTCGGTTTCCAGCTCTGGCGTGCACCGCCGTTGCAGCTCGACGCTGCCGTGCGGGCCACCGACAAGCCCGGGGCCACCCTGTTTCGCCAGGGCCTGCTGTCCGCGCTGTCCAACCCCAAGGTGATCCTGTTCTTCGGTGCCTTCCTGCCGCAGTTTCTCGATCCCCAGGGCGACCTGCTGCTGCAGTTCGCCGTGATGGCCCTGACCTTCGCCGTGGTCGAGGCATTGGCGGAGTTCCTCCTGGCCCGCGCGGCACATCACATCCGGCCATGGCTGCAGCGCAGCGGCAAGGGCTTCAACCGCTGCTGCGGCGGGCTGTTCGCGGCGATGGGCGCGGCGCTGCCACTGACCCGCTGACCCTGATCGCCGTCAGCCTCCACTGCCCTCCTCGCCGGCATAACACACCGGCGAGCTGGGCGCGCCACGGCGGTCCAGCTCCTCCTCGAGAAACTCCGCCAGCACCCGGGCGTTGTTGTGCGCGCCGTCGCGAGCGGCGAACAGCAGGGTCAGGGTGCCCTGCCCGGCGAGCTCCAGCAGGCCCTGCCAATGCTCGGGATGGCCGGCCAGCTCACGCCGATAGGCCTCACGAAACTCGGCGAACGCCTGCGGCCGCTTATGGAACTGCTGGCGCAGCGCAGCGGACGGCGCCACCTCGCGCAGCCAGTCATGCAGTTGCAGCGCAGCCTTGCTGCAGCCGCGCGGCCACAGGTGGTCGACCAGCACGCGCCGGCCGTCCGCCGCGTCAACGCCCTCGTACACCCGCTTGCACTGGATCATCGGCGCCCTCCCTTGTGATCGTCCAACGGCCTGGGTAACGTGGCGCCTCTTGCCAGGAGAGCCCCGATGTCCGCCAGCCGTACCCTAGTGTTTGCCCTGTTGCCGCTGTTCGCCAGTTGCCAGGTGTTCAAGGACCAGCCGAGCGACGCCGCCAGCGCCGAGCAGGTCCGCCTGCAGGGCCAGCTCAGCCAGGCTGACGGCCAGCTGCTGTTCCAACCCTGCCAGGAGCAGCGCCGCTTCGTGATCGACGATGCCGGCGCCACCGACATCATGGGCGAGACCGCCGAGCTGCTCGCCGGCGGCCCCGGCCCGCTGTTCGCCGATGTGCGCGGCAGACTGGCGGCGAGCCCGCAGAGCGGCGTCGACGGCCAGCTGAAGCTCGAGCGGGTGTATCGCCTGCAGCACCAAGGCTGGGGCTGCGACGATCCCAACTTCAAGCGCACCACCCTGCATGCCAGCGGCCAGGAGCCGGGCTGGAGCGTGACGGTCGGTGGTCGCGGCCTGGTGCTCGAACGCCAGGGCCAGCAGCCCCTGGCCCTGCCCTTCCTCGAGGAGCAGCTGCCCGAAGGCCGCCTCAATCTGAGCAGCGAAGCCAATGGCCAGCGCCTGGAGCTGTGGGTCGCGCCGCAGCGCTGCGTCGACCCCATGAGCGGCGCGGTGCAGCACCTGATGGCCGAGCTGCGCCTGAACGGCGAAGTACTGCGCGGCTGCGGCTACTATGGCGGTGCGCGCAGCGACTGAGGCGAGCGGTTACAGCCCCACACAGATTGGCCCGGTAACGCCGCCACCCTCTCCTAAGCTGAAGGCTATACGGCAGACGGGAGGCAGCTATGTTGCGAGTGGCAATCAACGGATATGGACGCATCGGACGCGCCGTGCTGCGCGCGCTGTTCGAGCGGGGACTGGAGCAACGGATTCACCTGGTAGCGATCAACGACCTCGGCGATCACCCCACCCTGGTCCACCTGACCGGCTTCGACTCGACCTTCGGCCGCTTTCCCGGCCACGTCGGCCTGCACCAGGGCGACATGCAGGTGAACGGCCAGGTGGTGCACCTGCTGCGCGAACCGGAGGCGGTGGAGCTGCCCTGGGACCACCTGGGCATCGACCTGGTGCTGGAGTGCTCCGGCCACTTCAAGCAGCGCGCCCAGGTCGAACAGCACCTGACCGCCGGCGCGCCGCGGGTACTGCTCTCCCACCCGCTGGAGGACGCCGACCTGAGCGTGGTCTACGGCGTCAATCACCAGCGGCTGGGCAGCCAGAAAATCGTCTCCAACGCCTCCTGCACCACCAACTGCCTGGCGCCCCTGGCCATGGTCCTGCACCAGGCCGTGGGCATCCGCCAGGGCCTGATCAACACCGTGCACGCCTACACCAACGACCAGAACCTGCTCGACAAACCCCACCACGACCTCTACCGCGCCCGCGCCGCCGCGCTGTCGATGATTCCCACCAGCACCGGCGCGGCCAAGACCATCGGTCTGATCCTGCCGGAGCTGGCCGGGCGCCTGGACGGCCTCTCGGTACGGGTGCCGACCGCCAGCGTGTCGCTGCTCGACCTGACCTTCAGCGCCGAGCGCCCGGCCAGCCGCGAGGCGATCAACGCGGCCCTGGAGCAGGGTGCCCAGGCCCTGCCGGCGGGGGTGATGGAGTGCAACGCGCTGCCCCTGGTATCCAGCGACTTTCGCGCCTACCCGGTGTCCTGCGTGGTCGACCTCAACCACACCCGGGTGCAGGGCGAGCTGGTCAAGGTGCTGGCCTGGTACGACAACGAATGGGCCTTCGCCAACCGCATGCTCGACGTGCTGCTGGCCTGGCTGAAACCCTGACCCACAGGCTGCGCCTTGGCCACCCTCACTCAAGAGCCCGCGGTGCGCGCGGCGCACCCTACTGCAACTGAACCGTAGGGTGCGCCACGCGCACCGCCAGCAATGAGCCTGAATCGCCCGCAAGCCCCAGGCACTCCGGCGACGGCCGCGTCGCCGGTTGCCCGGCAATCGCGGGTATAATCGCCGCCTCCCTAGATTGCCGGATCGTCACCGGCCCTGACCCTGGATGGCCCCATGCTGCGCATCACCGAACTGAAGCTGCCCCTCGACCACCCCGAAGAGGCCCTGCGCCCCGCCCTGCTCCAGCGCCTGGGCATCGCCGACGAGCAGCTGCTCGACTTCAGCCTGTTCAAGCGCAGCTACGATGCGCGCAAGAAATCCAGCGAGCTGCAGTTCATCTACACCATCGACTTCAAGGTGCGCGACGAAGCCGCGCTGCTGGCCAGATTCGCGGGCGACAAGCACATCGGCGTCGCCCCGGACACCGCCTACAAGCCGGTCGGCCAGGCCAGCCAGCCGCTGGACGAGCGCCCGATCGTGGTCGGCTTCGGCCCCTGCGGCATCTTCGCCGCGCTGATCCTCGCCCAGGCCGGCCTGCGCCCCATCGTGCTCGAGCGCGGCAAGGAAGTGCGCCAACGCACCAAGGACACCTGGGGCCTGTGGCGCAAGAACGTGCTCAACCCCGAGTCCAACGTGCAATTCGGCGAAGGCGGCGCCGGCACCTTCTCCGACGGCAAGCTGTACAGCCAGATCAAGGACCCCAAGCACCTGGGGCGCAAGGTGCTGCAGGAGTTCGTCAAGGCCGGCGCGCCGGAGGAGATCCTCTACGTCAGCAAGCCGCACATCGGCACCTTCCGCCTCACCGGTGTGGTCGCCACCATGCGCGAGGAGATCAAGGCCCTGGGCGGCGAGGTGCGCTTCCAGCAGCGGGTCAGCGACGTGCTGATCGAAGACGGCCAGCTGCTCGGCGTGGAGCTGGAGAGCGGCGAACAGCTGCGCAGCCGCCACGTGATCCTGGCTCTGGGCCACAGCTCCCGCGACACCTTCCGCATGCTGCATGCCCGCGAGGTGTTCATGGAGGCCAAGCCGTTCTCGGTGGGCTTTCGCATCGAGCACCCGCAGTCGCTGATCGACCGCGCCCGCCTGGGCAAATACGCCGGCCACCCCAAGCTCGGCGCCGCCGACTACAAACTGGTGCACCACGCCAGCAACGGCCGCTCGGTGTACAGCTTCTGCATGTGCCCGGGCGGCACCGTGGTCGCCGCCACCTCCGAGCCGGAGCGGGTGGTGACCAACGGCATGAGCCAATACTCGCGCAACGAGCGCAACGCCAACGCCGGCATCGTCGTCGGCATCACCCCCGAGCAGGACTACCCGGGCGGCCCCCTGGCCGGCGTCGAGCTGCAGGAGCGCCTGGAGTCCCACGCCTACATCCTCGGCGGCAGCACCTACGAGGCACCGGGGCAACTGGTCGGCGACTTCATCGCCGGCAAGCCCTCCACCGAATGGGGCAGCGTCGAGCCGTCCTACAAGCCCGGGGTCAAGCTCGGCGACCTGGCGCCCGCCCTTCCGGACTTCGCCATCGCCGCCATCCGCGAAGCGCTGCCGGCCTTCGACAAGCAAATCAAGGGCTTCGCCCTGAGTGATGCCGTACTCACCGGCATCGAAACCCGCACCTCCTCGCCCCTGCGCATCACCCGCGACGACAGCCTGCAGAGCCTCAACGTCAAGGGCCTGTACCCGGCCGGTGAAGGCGCGGGCTACGCCGGCGGCATTCTCTCGGCCGGGGTGGACGGCATTCGCGTGGCCGAGGCGGTGGCGAAGGATATGCTCGGCGGCTGATGCGTTCGGCGCAGTCGGCAGCAACCTGAAGGTTGTGTGCTGCACCAAAACGAAGAAGGCCCATCGATTGATGGGCCTTTTACGTCGGGCTGGATATTCGACGGACCCGACGCATCAGGCGGTCGGGGTGAAAATAAATATGTCCTCTTTTATTCCGCATACAAGGCTTCGGCAGCCATTTGCAGAATGGCGTACTTTAGGTAGTCGGCGATGCTTAGGGTGTTTTCGGTAGTCATTGCTTATTGCTCCTTCCTTGGAATTAGGACTTGATCGACAAACATACGAGTGGCGGAGCTGGCCGCCTCTGCGTGACTTGGGCATTTATGGGCAGCCAACCAGGGGCTAGGATTGGCGCGACTGGCTGGGGTGCTCCAGGCATAACGCAGCATCTCGCCCAGCACTTCGTTAGTTTTAAGATCGATAATCCTGACCGTGCTACTGGCCACGCCCAAGGCACGATCCGCGGGAATCACATGATCTTCAAAGGTCACTCCATAGCGTGGCGACGGTTCGGGCGCCAAGGTCTTGTCGAGGAAAAACTTGATATAACCCTGTAGGTAGCTTTTATCGTACTGCCAAGGTTCTTCCCAACGCCCCGTATAGCGGTAACGCTGACCATCCTCGGGATTAATTACATCGACATAGCGGTAGCCCGGATACTGTTTGGGGCCGGGACTGTAGGAAGTGTTGATAGCACCGCGATATTCCTTGGTGATGGTCCGCGGAACTCCACCGAAGGAAAAAGCCTCCTCGTAGCCAAGGAAGCTATTAATGTACTCATCCTGCCGAGCTTCCCTAGCAAACGCCGCCCCCGGCCAATTGGGATCAGCCCATTCGCGGTCGCTTGCCTGCGGCCTAATCTTAAGCAACACCAACCCCTCGACATCAGCCACCGTCTTGTAGATCTTCTCCCCCGCCAGGGTGCGGCACTTCTCTTCCCATAGAGCCTGACCGGCCTCGGCCCGTTGCAACGGGGTCATGGCCGCCGGATCACTGGGCACCGGTTCGGGCGCGCTGGCCTGCATCGGCGCCTGGCCCGCGTCGCAGCCGGCCAGCAGCAATAGGGCGAGAAGCCAATAAGCTCGGTTGAGCCACTTCATACGACAAGCCTCCGTAGCCAGAGCATCGAGACGACGCCTGGTTGTAGGGTTAACAGCGCAGCGAATAGGCGCATAGCCTGCTGCGCAGTGGGTATATTTCTGTTCAAACAGCCTGCGCTCTTATATCCGGCGCGCCTCTATGGGCAGCGGCCTCAATCATCAACTAAAGGGGGCGAAGTGAATTACTTTCTGGAAATAAAAACAATTCACTCCGACCCCTTTAGCTGCAGCGTGTTTCGGTAGTCATTGCTTATTGCTCCTTCCTTGGAATAAGAACTTGATCGACAAATTTTCGAGTAGCGGCTCCAGCCCCAACCTCATGATCTGGACAGCGGTAGGCGGTTAACCAAGGGCTAGGATTGGCGCGACTGGCCGGAGTGCTCCAGGCGTAACGCAGCATCTCGCCCAGCACTTCGTTAGTTTTAAGGTCGATAACCCTAACCGTACTACTGGCCACGCCCAAGGCGCGCTCTTCGGGGATTACGTGGTCTTCGAAGGTGACGCCATAGCGTGGAATGGGGTCGGGGGCAGGAGACTTTTCTAGGAGGGTATCTATCCAGCCTATCTTAGACGTAGGTCTAGGCTTATGAACCAATACATACCGGTATCGCTGTTTATCTTCAGGATCGATTACATCGACATAGCGGTAGCCGGGAACATTCGACGGATTTCTTGACTGAAAGTCCGTACCGATATACCCGCGTGAGGTCGGAGTTACAGGCTCACCTGTTGGGGAAGACGAATGCTCATACCCCAGAAAAGACTTAATGTACCCATCAGTCTGAGCCTCCTTCGCAAACGCCGCCCCCGGCCACATGGGATCAGCCCACTCAGGGGCCCAAGCCCTGGGCCTGACTTTAAGCAACACCAACCCCTCCAAATCCGCCACCGTTTTGTAGACCTTCTCCCCCGCCAGGGTGCGGCACTTCTCCTTCCATAGAGCCTTACCGGCCTCGGCCCGTTGCAGTGGGGTCATGGCCGCCGGATCGCTGGGCGCGGGCGCGCTGGCCTGCTTCGTCGCCTCGCCCGCGTCGCAGCCGGCCAGCAGCAATAGGGCGAGAAGCCAATAAGCTCGGTTGAGCCACTTCATACGACAAGCCTCCGTAGCCAGAGCATCGAGACGACGCCTGGTTATAGGGTTAATGGCGCAGCGAATAGGCGCATAGCCTGCTGCGCAGTGGGTATATTTCTGTTCAAACAGCCTGCGCTCTTATATCCGGCGCGCCTCTATGGACAGCGGCCTCAATCATCAACTAAAGGGGTCGAAGTGAATTACTTTCTGGAAATAAAAACAATTCACTCCGACCCCTTTAGCTTTACGGCAGCATCATAAACACTTTGCAACTGAGCTTATTCTTCCTGCGTGAATGTATAAGCCATTTTATTGCCCCAGTATTTCTTTGATTGACACATTAAGCTGCAAAAGGAACTCGCGCCAATTACTCAAGGCCGCCTCATTAAATTTTGCACGCACTACCCATCCACTACCTTGATCAAGGATCAATGCGCAATATGAATCACTGCATACAAAAATCGGAGGATTACCAAGCCTTGTTTGATATTCAAAGATATTTTCCGGCACCCACCACCCCCCGGGGAGCGCTGAGGCCTCATAGAAATCCAGCCCGTCATATTTGTTACTTAGCTCACCTTTATCCTTAACTACTTGATGAGACCTCCACTTCGACAGTTCAGATTTTTTATACTGCGCCAAATATGGCGTCTTGCCCTCTAAATTTATATTGACTGGAAACGGAAACAGGAACGCTGGACTGCCCTCCAAAAAAGCATGCTCATCCCTACCGCCCAATGAATATAGATATTCAACCTGAATACCTCTAGGATCCCTACCGGGCAAATCAACCCTACAACCCCCAAGCCCCTGCGGAACAAATCCAGGCAAACAGTAATGCAGAAAAAAACTCTTTCCTCTTGGTGAGCCGTGTATAGGCCAATATTTTGAGTCTAGTTTATAATTCGGATCACCCAAGACAGGAACAGATTCTTTTCTTATTAAACTCGAATCACCTCCATTTTCCGCAGCTGCTATTATCGAGACCTGACAGAGCGCGACAAACACGACAACGCAGCTTAGGACAGAGTGCGACAAGCATTTCAAAAGCCTCCCTTCCGCCGAGGACTGTCTATTAAGAAACACACCATCAATACAATTAAGCTTCATAGCAACCCTCCCAGAACATCAATACCCATGACCCTAATCACATTCAACGACGCTCCGCTGGATGACAATCGAAAACTGGATAACTCATCCAGTCTTTCCAGCAGAGCACCGCCTATTCGCGTTCCCACATTGAGCATACGCATTATCCCGACGGCACACCCAACTTGAGAAATCCGTCTATCTGGAGACTTAGCTGAACATCGGCTTTGATTGGCGCCGAGTCAAAACAGCATTAACGTAATGCCGATTCCCATATTCGATGGCATAACGCTGCGCCGTTATATAGGCCGCCTTTCTCAGATCCTTAAATGTCTCTAGCTCGGCAAGATTTTTCAGGACCCGCTCGGCAATTTCGTTCGTATTGAAGAAGTCCACCAACAAACCGTTCTCACCATTCCGAATCACCTCCCTTACCGGTGCGGTATCCGATCCAATAATCAAACACCCACTGGCCATGGCCTCCAATAGCGACCAAGACAGCACTAATGGATAAGTCAGATACAGATGCACCGCCGAGACTTGCAGCACCTTCTTATAGGTTTAACTAAAGGGGTCGAACTAGATGGGTCGGAGTGAATTACTTTCTGGTAATAAAAACAATTCACTCCGACCCCTTTAGCTATTTGCAGATTGGCGTATTTCAGATAGTCCGCGATGCTCAGCGCGTTTTCGGTAGTCATTGCTTATTGCTCCTTCCGTGGAATAAGGATCTGATCGACAAATTTGCGGGTGGCCGAACCTGTGCCGACCCAATGTTCAGGGCAACGATAGGCGGTTAACCAGGGGCTAGGGTTGGCGCGACTGGCCGGGGTGCTCCAGGCATAGCGCAGCAGCTCGCCCAGCACTTCGCCGGACTCCATATCTATGACTTTGACCGTACTACTGGCCACACCCAAGGCGCGCTCTTCGGGGATTACGTGGTCTTCGAAGGTGACGCCATAGCGTGGAATGGGGTCGGGGGCAGGAGACTTTTCTAGGAGGGTATCTATCCAGCCTATCTTAGACGTAGGTCTAGGCTTATGAACCAATACATACCGGTATCGCTGTTTATCTTCAGGATCGATCACATCGACATAGCGGTAGCCTGGAAGGTTACTCGGGTTATTGGGCAGGAAATCGGTATTTACATAACCACGAAACGCTGGGCTCACAGGTGCCTCACCGGCCGGATCGGACGAATGCTCATAGCCCAAAAAACTTTCGATGTATCTGACATCTCGCGCCTCCCTGGCAAAAGCCGCCCCCGGCCAATTGGGGTCTGCCCACTCCGGCGCCCCAGCCCTGGGCCTGACTTTAAGCAACACCAGCCCCTCCAAATCCGCCACCGTCTTATAGATCCTCTCCCCGGCCACGGTACGGCACTTCTCTTCCCATAGAGCCTTACCGGCCTCGGCCCGTTGCAGTGGGGTCATGGCCACCGGATCGCTGGGCGCGGGCGCGCTGGCCTGCATCGGCGCCTGGCCCGCGTCGCAGCCGGCCAGCAGCAATAGGGCGAAGAGCAGGTGGGGTTTAGCGATGGCATTCATGCGACGGGCATCCTTGGGTCGCCGTTGAAACACGAGGGACGGCCTACTGCGCTTGATCCGGGGCCTGGTAGCCGCTCTCTCCGCTTCGCTCGGGCAC
The DNA here is from genome assembly GCF_024397895.1 of Pseudomonas benzenivorans. Classification (NCBI taxonomy): domain Bacteria; kingdom Pseudomonadati; phylum Pseudomonadota; class Gammaproteobacteria; order Pseudomonadales; family Pseudomonadaceae; genus Pseudomonas; species Pseudomonas benzenivorans. The sequence continues at coordinate 3,989,079 of NZ_CP073346.1, read as the reverse complement.
CGCAGAACGCCGCCCCCGACACGCCAAGGCGCAGGCCAGCCTGCTTGAGGCGTTCAGCGGATCAATCGGAGAGAGGAGCGCGCGAAACCCAGGCCGTCCCTTGCCTCTGGGCGCTGCGTGAAAAGTTGGAAACCCTTATAGGGTATGGCACCGGGCCCGCTCAAGCGCGAAATGGCAAAGGGTGACGCCGCTCACCCCTCGGCTGCGTCGGCCGCCAGGCGCAGGCAGCACACCGTGGTGCGCCCCGAACCATTGGGACGCCGCGCTGGGTCGGGGAAGGTGTCGAGTTCGACGAAGCCGGCCTTGCGCATCATCCCGGCCGAGGCGGCGTTCTCTTCGTGGCGGTCGATGTAGATGTCCTGCACGCCCTGCCCGGCCAGGTGCTCGACCGCCTGCTGGAGCAGGCGTGCGCCGAGGCCCTGGCCGGCGGCGTCGCGGTGCACCACGGCCTCGCAGATATAGGCATGCAGTTGCTCGCGGCGCGCTTCGGGCTGGTAGCGGGCGAAGTCGCGGCTGAGGCGGTAGCTGACCATGCCCAGCGGCTCGCCGCCGCTCTCGCGCTGGCCGCCGCGTTCTGCCAGCACGGCCTGCACCGAGCCGTCGGCGATGGCCTGCAGGTGCGCGCGCACCTCGGCTTCGGGCAGGTGGTTCCAGGGATTGGGGCCGTGCTCGAAGAGCAGCGCGCACAGGGCAGCGATATCCCCGGCATCGGCCTGGCGAATCAGCAACTCGGTCATGGTTTTGTCTCCAGAAGCCCGATGCAGGGCAGGTCTTGCGGCAGCGGCGCGCCCTGTTCGGCGCAGGCCGCCACCGCCTCGATCAACGGCGCCAGCTCGAAGCCCTGGCGTTGCAGCCAGGCTTCGTCGTAGTAGGTGTTGGCGTAGCGCTCGCCGCTGTCGCAGAGAATAGCCACCACCGAGCCGGACTCGCCGGCCGCGACCATGTGCCGGGCCACCAGCAGCGCGCCGATCAGGTTGGTGCCGCTGGAGCCGCCGACATGCCGGCCCAGGCGCCGCGCCAGGTAGTGCATGGCCGCCAGGGACAGGGCGTCGGGCACCTTGCACATGGCGTCGATCACCGACGGCAGAAAGGAAGCTTCGACCCGCGGCCGGCCGATGCCCTCGATGCGCGAGCCGTGATCCAGTGTCAGGCTGGCATCGCCCGTGCGGTAGTGGTCGAAGAACACCGAGCGTTCGGCATCGGCGCAGAACACCCGGGTGCAGTGCTGGCGGTAGCGCACGTAGCGGCCGAGGGTCGCCAGGGTGCCGCCGGTGCCGGCGCTGGAGACCAGCCAGGCCGGCTCCGGATGGCGCTCGTAGCGCATCTGCTGGAAGATCGACTCGGCGATGTTGTTGTTGGCGCGCCAGTCGGTGGCGCGCTCGGCATAGGTGAACTGGTCCATGAAGTGCCCACCGCTCTCACGGGCCAGGCGTTCGGACTCGGCATAGATCTGCGTGGGGTCCTCGACCAGGTGGCTCTGGCCGCCGTAGAAGGCGATCTGGGCGATCTTCTGCCGGGAGGTGGTGGCCGGCATCACGGCGATGAAGGGCAGCCCCAGCAGGCGGGCGAAGTAGGCCTCGGAAATCGCCGTGGAGCCGCTGGACGCCTCGATCACCGGGGCGCCGGCCCTGAGCCAGCCGTTGCACAGGGCATAGAGGAACAGCGAGCGGGCCAGGCGGTGCTTGAGGCTGCCGGTGGGGTGGCTGGATTCGTCCTTGAAGTACAGCTCGATGCCCGGCAGGCCGGGCAGCTCCAGGGGAATCAGGTGGGTGTCGGCGCTGCGCTGGAAGTCCGCCTCGATGATGCGGATCGCCTCGCGGGCCCAGGTTCTCGAATCGCTCATCGGCGGCTCCTCGTCAATCCAGTACGCCAGCCGGCACCGGCGGCGTGCTGCGCCACTGGCTCAGCGCCACGCCGGCGAATACCAGCATAGCGGCCAGCAGCTGTTCGGAGTTCAGGCGCTCACCGAGCAGCAGCATGGCAAACACCAGGGTGAACACCGGAATCAGGTTGATGAAGCCGGACGCCTGGCTGGCCGGCAGGCGGCTGACGCCGTAGTTATACAGGCCATAGGCGCCGACGGTGACCACCACGCCCAGGTAGAGCAAGGCACCGATGCCAAGGGGGCTGATGGCCTGGGGCACCGGTGCATCCCAGGCCGCCAGCGGCAGGAAGAACAGCGCGCCGATGAAGGCCTGCATGGCGGTGAGGATGAAGGCCGAGTAGCGCGCCGAGAGGTGCTTGAGCAGCAGGGTGTAGCCGGTGGCGCAGAGCATTGCCAGCAGCTCGTAGAAGTTGCCCAGCAGCGGATCGGGGGCGTGGGCGTCGGCACTGCCGGCCAGGCTCAGCCACACCGCGCCGGCCATCGCCAGGAGGAAGCCGGCCAGGGTGGTGCGGCTGATGCGCTCGCGCAGGAAGACGAAGGCGCCCATGGCGACCAGCAGCGGCAACAGCGCGGTGATCATGCCGGCCTGGGAGGCGCTGGTGTTCTGCAGCGCCAGGGCCTCGAAGATGAAGTACAGGCAGGGTTCGCAGGCGGCCAGGCCGAGCAGGTATTTCCAGTCGCCGGCGCGGTACAGCAGGCGCCCACGCCAACGCCAGGCCAGCAGGAACACCAGGCTGCCCAGGGCCATGCGGGCGAAGATCACCCACAGCGGCGGCAGCTCGGCGAAGGCCAGTTTCAGGGCGATGAAGGAGCTGCCCCACAACGCCATCGCCACCACCAGGCACACCACCGCCGTCCCTCTGCCCTGCCCGCTCATCGCTCACTCCCAGTCAAAACCCGAGTGTAGAGAGGCGGTCGCGGCGTGCACAGGTACAGTCAGGCGCGCGAACTGTGCACGCCGTCGCGACCTACTGCTCCCAGGGCTTGCCGCGGGTCTTGTCGTTCACCCGCACCTTCTGCTGCATGGCGGCCTTGGCCAGCATGTGGGCGCTGACCGGCGCGGTGATGAACAGGAACAGGGTGATCAGCAGCTCGTGCAGGCTGATGCCCTCGCCGCTGGCGCCGAAGTAGATCAGTGAGGCGATGACCATGCCGCCGACGCCCAGGGTGGTGGACTTGGTCGGCCCGTGCAGGCGCATGAAGAAGTCCGGCAGGCGATACAGGCCGATGGCGCCGACCAGGGCGAACAGGCTGCCGAGCAGCAGTGCGATGGCGACCAGCGCCTCGATCCAGGTATTCATCCGGCCTCCCTATTCGATGATGTCGCCGCGCAACAGGTATTTGGCCACTGCCACGGTGCCGATGAAGCCCATCACCGCGATCAGCAATGCCGCCTCGAAATACAGCTTGGAGCCCAGCCAGACGCCGAACAGCACCAGCAGGGCGATGGCGTTGATGTACAGGGTGTCCAGGGCGAGGATGCGGTCGGGCATGTCCGGGCCCTTGATCAGCCGCGCCAGGGTCAGCAGCAGGGCCAGCCCCATGATCGCCAGGCAGAGCGGAATCACGTAGTCGAGCATGGGAATACCTCCAGCAGGGGCGCCTCGTAGCGGGTCTGGATCTCACGCACCATGGCCGCCTCGTCGGCGACGTCCAGGCTGTGCACCAGCAGGGTCTTGCGGTCGTCGCTGAGGTCGGCGGACACCGTGCCCGGGGTCAGCGAGATGACGCTGGCGAGCATGGTCAGGGCCAGTTCGTCCTCCAGGCGCACCGGAATCTCGACGAAGGCCGGGCGCAACCTGGCGGTAGGGCCGAGGATCAGCGCCGCCACCTGCAGGTTGGCGATCACGATGTCGCCGAGCACCCGCAGCAGGAACAGGGCCAGCTTGTACGGTTTCTGCAGGCGCGGCGGATTGATCCAGAACACCTGGCTGATCAGGGGGATCAGCCAGCCCAGCAGCGCGCCGAGCAACAGGTGGCCGAAGCCGAGGTCGTTGACCAGCAGCAACCAGACCACCAGCAGGGACAGGCTCAGCAGCGGATGGGGAAGCCAGCGATAGGTATTCATGGCGCACCTTTGCCGAGCACGGCCTGGCGATAGAGGTCGAGGTCATGCAGCTGGCCGACCGTGGCCTGGGTGTATTCCAGCAGCGGTGCGGCCAGGCCCGACAGCAGCGGGCTCAGCGCCACCAGGCCGGCACAGGCGAGAAGGCGGCCGGTGTCCAGTTCGGCACTGTCCAGCTGGTGCAGGCCGACCCGCCAGAACAGGGTGCTGCCGGCGCGACTCAGGCCGATCAGCGTGGCCAGCCCGCCCACCAGCACCACCGTCCACAGCAGCAGCGCCTCGACCCCTGGCGCCACCGAACGCAGCAGCAGCAGTTTGCCGAAGAACCCGGAGAGCGGCGGCAGGCCGGCCACGGCGATGGCGCCGACAAAGAACAGCGCGCCGAGCAGGTGGGGATTCTGCAATTGCGGCCCCTGGATGATCTGCGAGCCCTTCACCCCGCGCTGGCGGGCGATCAGGTCGGCGACCAGGAACAAACCGCCGGAAATCCAGGTGCTGTGCACCAGGTAGAACAGCGCCGCCGCCAGCGACTCGGGGGTGCCCAGGGCGATGCCGGCCAGCAGGGTGCCGACCGAGACGATCACCAGGTAGGCCAGCAGGCCGTGCAGGCTGCTGGCCGCCAGGGCGCCGACCACCCCGCAGGCGATGGTCAGCAGCGCCAGGGGCCATAGCCAGGCCTCGGCCATGTTGGCCAGGCTGCCGGCCTCGTCACCGAAGATCAGGGTATACACCCGCAGGATCGAGTACAGGCCGACCTTGGTCATGATCGCGAACAGCGCCGCCACCGGCGCGGTGGCCGAGGCGTAGGCCCGCGGCAGCCAGAAATACAGCGGCAGGAACGCCGCCTTGAGGCCGAACACCACCAGCAGCAGCAGGCCGGCGGCGCCCAGCAGCGGCGCCTGGTCGGCATTGGCCGCCGCCACCCGCTGGGCCATGTCGGCCATGTTCAGGGTGCCGGTGATGCCGTACAGCACGCCGACGGCGATCAGGAAGAACGAGGAGCCCACCAGGTTGAGGATCACGTAGTGCAGGCCGGCGCGCACCCGCTCCGGGCCGCCGCCGTGCAACAGCAGCGAGTAGGAGGCGATCAGCAGGATCTCGAAGAACACGAAGAGGTTGAACAGGTCGCCGGTGAGGAAGGCGCCGTTGATGCCCATCAACTGGAACTGGAACAAGGCATGGAAGTTGCGCCCGCGCTGGTCGTCGCCACGCACCGCGTAGAGCAGCGAAAAGAACGCCAGCACCGCGGTCACCATCAGCAACAGGGCGCTGAGGCGGTCGAGCAGCAACACGATGCCGAACGGCGCCTGCCAGGCGCCCAGGGCATAGACCTGCAAGCCACCCTGGTTGGCCTGCTGAAGCAGCAGGAAACTCACCAGCAGCAGGATCGTCGCCGACGTCAGGGACATCGAACGCTTGGCCGTTATGCTCAGGCGCGCGCCGAACAGCAGCAGGCTGCCGACGAACATCGGCAGCAGCACCGGCAGGATCAACGCATGATTCATTGACCGGCCCCCCGGCCATCGACGTGGTCGCTCTTCGATTCACCGACGCTGCGCAGCGCCAGCACCACCACGAAGGCGGTCATGGCGAAGCCGATGACGATGGCGGTGAGCACCAGGGCCTGGGGCAGCGGGTCGACGTAGACGCTGCCCTTGCCGATCACTGTGCTCGCCCCGCTCTGCAGGCGGCCCATGGCGAACAGGAACAGGTTGACCGCATAGGAGATCAGGGTCAGGCCCATCACCACCGGGAAACTGCGGGCCCGCAGCAGCAGGTAGACGCCGCTGGCGGTGAGGATGCCGAGGGTGCCGGCGAACAGTGCTTCCATCTCAGAGTACCTCTTGTGCCGCTTTTTCCTGGGTCAGCTTGCCCAGGTTGGCGAGAATCAGCAGGGTCGCGCCGACTACCGTCAGGTACACGCCCAGGTCGAACAGCATGGCGGTCGCCAGTTCGATCTCACCCACCAGGGGCAGCCCCCAGTGACCGAAGGCCGAGGTCAGGAACGGCTTGCCGAACACCCAGCTGCCGAGGCCGGTGAGGCCGGCCAGCAGCACGCCGGAGCCGGCCATGCGGTGGTAGTTGAGCGGCAGGCGCGACTGGGTCCACTGCACGCCGTTGGCCACGTACTGCAGGATCAGCGCCACCGCGGTGACCAGGCCGGCGATGAAGCCGCCGCCCGGCAGGTTGTGGCCGCGCAGGAAGATGAACACCGAGATCAGCAGGGCCATCGGCAGCAGCACCCGCGACAGGGTGGCGAGGATCAGCGGGTGGCGGTCGCGCGCCCAGCTGCGGCCGGCGTAGTCGACCCGCGGCTGGATCAGGCGCAGGCCGTCGAGCATGGCGTAGATGCCGACCCCGGCGATCGCCAGCACGGTGATCTCGCCGAGGGTATCGAAGCCGCGGAAGTCCACCAGGATGACGTTGACCACGTTGCTGCCACCGCCGCCGGACACGCTGTTGGCCAGGAAGTAGCCGGCAATGCTGTCGTAGGGACGGGTCAGCACGGCGAATACCAGCATCGCCACCATCACCCCGCTGCCCACCGCCAGGATGAAATCGCGCAGGCCGCGCATGCTGCTCGACTCGCCGTGGCTCTGCGCCGGCAGGAAGAACAGCGCCAGCATCAGCAGGACGATGGTCACCACCTCCACCGACAGCTGGGTCAGGGCCAGGTCCGGCGCCGAGTAGCGGGCAAACGCCAGGGCCACCATGAGGCCGACCACGCTGAGCATCAGCAGCGACACCAGGCGCTGGCGATGGAAGATCACGGTGACCAGCGCGGCCACGGCCAGTATGCCCATGCCCAGGGCGCTGAAGCCGTCGATCGGGCTCATGGCCACCGGACCGCTGACCTGCGCCAGCGGCCCCAGGCCCAGGGCCACCACCACCAGCGCGGCGCCCAGCAGCAGCGCCAGGTAGCGTTGCAGGGAGCCGCTCTCGAGGCGGCCGGTGAGGCCGGCGCAGGCCTGCACGCCCAGCTGGATGGCGCGTTCGAACAACAACCTGGCGTCCATGCTCGGCAAGCCGGCGTACCAGCGGAACAGCGGCTGGCGGAAGGTGTAGACCAGGATGCCGCCGAACAGGGCGATGAAGCTCATCAGCAGCGGCAGGTTGAAGCCGTGCCAGATCGCCAGGCTGTACTCCGGCAGTTGGCCCCCCAGGGTCGCCGTGGCAGCGACGGCCAGCAGCGGCGCCACCGTGTAGGCCGGCAGGATGCCGACCAGCAGGCAGAGGAACACCAGCACCTCCACCGGCACCTTCATGTAGCGCGGCGGCTCATGGGGCGGGTATTTCGGCAGGTTGACCGGCTCGCCGTTGAAGAACACGTCGTGGATGAAACGCAGCGAGTAGGCCACCGAAAACACCCCGCCGAGCGTCGCCGTCGCCGGGATCACCCAGTCGAAGCTGCCGAGCATGTGCAGGTTGAGGGTTTCGCTGAAGAACATTTCCTTGCTGAGGAAGCCGTTGAGCAGCGGCACCCCGGCCATGGCCGAAGCCGCCACCATGGCCAGCATCGCCGTGTGCGGCATGTACTTCCACATGCCGTTGATCCTGCGCATGTCGCGGCTGCCGGTCTCGTGGTCGATGATCCCCGCGGCCATGAACAGCGACGCCTTGAAGGTGGCGTGGTTGATGATGTGGAACACCGCCGCCACCGCCGCCAGATGGGTGTCGAGGCCGAACAGCAAGGTGATCAGGCCCAGGTGACTGATGGTCGAATAGGCCAGCAGGCCTTTGAGGTCGTGCTGGAACAGGGCCATGCCCGCCCCCACCACGAAAGTCGCCATGCCGGTGAGGCTGACCAGGTAGAACCACCACTCCGAGCCGGCCAGCGCGGGGTACAGGCGCGCCAGCAGGAACACCCCGGCCTTGACCATGGTCGCCGAATGCAGATAGGCCGAGACCGGGGTCGGCGCCGCCATCGCGTGGGGCAGCCAGAAATGGAAGGGGAACTGCGCCGACTTGGTGAACACGCCGAGCAGCACCAGCACCAGCGCCACGGGATAGAGCTCGTGGGCGCGAATCGCATAGCCGGCGGCCAGCACCCGCGACAGCTCGAAGCTGCCGGCGATGTGGCCGATCAGCAGGATGCCGGCGAGCAATGCCAGGCCGCCGCCACCGGTGACCGCGAGGGCCATGCGCGCGCCCTTGCGGGCGTCGGTGCGGGAACTCCAGAAGCCGATCAGCAGGAACGACGACAGGCTGGTCAGCTCCCAGAACATCAGCATCAGCAGCAGGTTTTCCGACAGCACGATGCCGAGCATGGCGCCCATGAACAGCAGCAGGAAGGCGAAGAATCGGCCCATCGGCTCCTGCTTGGACAGGTAATAGCGGGCGTAGAGGATCACCAGCAAACCGATGCCGAGAATCAGCAGGGCGAACAGAAAGCCCAGGCCGTCCAGGCGCAGGCTCAGGTTGATGCCCAGTTCCGGCAGCCACTCCAGACGAACCCGCAGCACCTCGCCGGCGAACACCGCCGAGCGCTGGCTCAGCAGCAGCACCAACGCCAGAAACGGCGCCACCCCGGTCGCCACGGCACAGGCCGAACGGCCCAATCGCTCGGCGAACAGGGGCAGCAACACCCCGAGGAACGGCAAGGCGACAATCAGCGCAAGCGCCATACACTAAAACCCCTTCTGCAAGACCGCCGAGATCATGATGGCCGGCGGTTAGCGTCCCGCGAGTGGTCCGACGGCGCGACGCTGGTCTGCGCCCACCCGGCCACCCTTATTCATTTTTGCAGGGCAATGCCTGCTGCCTGGTCTAAGTCATTGTTGAAGCGCGATATTTTGCCGATTATCCATAACTATCGGTAGAGCGTGTTGAATAGAAATATTACCAAAAGCTGTCGATCGGCCGCCTATCGACTCTAGCTGGATGGCCGACAGACGCCCGCTGCGCGTCATGATCGTGGCGAGCGGGCAAGAAAAAGCCGGATCAGCTTGCGCTGATCCGGCTCGGGTGCCGCTCAATGGGAAACGCGACTGGTGCCGTTGACACTGAGGATGCGCACCCGCTCGCCCAGGCGAAAGACCTGGTTCGGTTCGACCTCCTGGACATAGGCACGCATGGTGCCGTCGTCCTCGCGCACGGTGATTTCCACGCCCTGGGTGCGGGTCAGGCCTTCTTCGGCTGCCGCCCCAAGCAGACCGCCGGCCACAGCACCAACCACCGCCGCCACGGCGCTGCCGCGGCCGCCGCCGACACCGCTGCCGGCCACACCACCGACCACTGCACCGGCACCGGCGCCGATCGGTGTCTTGGTGCCTTCGATCTTCACCGGTCGCAGGGATTCGATGGTGCCCATGCGCACGGTCTGTACGGTGCGCGCCTCGGCACGGGAGTAGGTATCGCCGGTCAGGCTGGAGGCGCAACCGCCAAGCGCCAGGGCCATCGCGGTAAACGAGGCGGCAAGCAGAGTGGTTTTACGCATAACGATTCCTCCAATGACTTTCAATGCATTAGACCGCGCCCGCCCGGGCGCTGTCACTGCTATGGCGCAACAATAGCCGAAAACAGCCAACGAACTTAAGCCCCAAGCTGTTGCGCCATGTGCCAGACCCGGGCGATATCGCAGGCGCGGGCCTCCAGTTCCGCGGCCGCAGTGGCGCAGGCCTGCTCCAGGCTGATCGGTCCCGGCGCCAGGCTGAAAGCCGCCTCGATACCGACCTCATACATGCGCTGGTAGCCCTCGCCTAGGCTGCCCGCCAGGGCGATCACCGGCACGCCGGCGGCGCGGGCCAGGCGTGCCACGCCGACCGGCGTCTTGCCATGCAGGCTCTGGGCATCCAGGCGCCCTTCCCCGGTGATCAGCAGGTCGGCGCCGACCAGTGCCTGGGCCAGGCCGGACAGCTCGGCAACCAGTTCGACCCCGGGACGAAAACGCGCGCGGAGCAGGGCCTTGGCAGCGAAGCCCAGGCCACCCGCCGCACCGACGCCGGGAAACGTGCTGAAGTCCTCGCCAAGCTCCGCGGCCACCACCTGGCCTAGCCGCCCGAGCGCGGCGTCCAGCAGCGCGACCTGCTCCGGGCTGGCGCCTTTCTGCGGGCCGAAGATCGCCGAAGCTCCGTGGGGGCCGCACAAGGGGTTGTCGACATCCGCGGCGACCTCCACCTGCACCGCGGCCAGGCGCGGGTCCAGACCGCTCAGGTCGAGACGCGCGAGCCCGGCCAACGCCGCGCCGCCTGGCGCCAGCTCCTGTCCGTGGGCATCGAGCAAGCGCACGCCCAGGGCCTGCAGCAAGCCGGCGCCGCCGTCATTGGTGGCGCTACCGCCGAGGCCGAGAATGATCCGCCGTGCGCCGGCATCCAGTGCTGCGCGGATCAGCTCGCCGGTGCCATAGCTACTGGTGACCGTGGCATCGCGCTGCTCCCGCGGCACCCAATGCAGGCCGCTGGCGGCGGCCATTTCGATGACCGCGGTATCGCCCTCGAGCCAGCCCCAATGGGCCTTGACCGGTGCGCCCAGCGGGCCGCGCACCGTCAGCTCGCGGCGCTGCCCGCCGCTGGCGGCCAACAGCGCATCCACCGTGCCCTCGCCGCCATCGGCCATGGGCCGCAGGCACAGCTGCGCCTCGGGGAATACGGTGACCCAACCGCGAGCGATGGCCGCCGCCACCTCGGGCGCGCTCAGGCTCTCTTTGAATGAGTCCGGGGCTATGACGATTTTCATGGAGCTCCTTACAAGGCTGGGCTTCGCGGGTCGCACCGCACGAGCGGGGCGTGGCCGCCCCTCGATCATCAGGGCGCCAGGCGCTCGCGCAGCCAGGCGCCGTCCCGCAGACGGTAATTGAGGCGGTCGTGCAGGCGGCTGGCGCGGCCCTGCCAGAACTCGATGCGCTCGGGCAGCAGGCGGTAGCCCCCCCAATGGGGCGGGCACTCCGGCGCCTGGTCGAGAAAGCGCTGCTCGGCGTGCGCCAGCAAACCCTCCAACTCGGCACGATCGGCGATCACCCGGCTTTGCGGCGAGGCCCAGGCGCCGAGGCGGCTGCCCAGCGGGCGCACCTGGAAGTAGGCATCGGATTCCTGGGGGGTGACCCGCTCGACCCGTCCCTCGATGCGCACCTGGCGCTCCAAGGCTGGCCAGAAGAAGGTCAGCGCCGCGAACGGACTGGCCGCCAGCTGCTGCCCCTTGGCGCTCTCGTAGTTGCTGAAGAAGGTGAAGCCACGGTCATCCAGCCCCTTGAGCAGCACCACCCGGCAGTGCGGACGGCCATCGGCATCGACGGTCGCCAGGCTCATGACATTGGGCTCGACGGGCAGCTGCTCGGTCTGCACCGCATCGGCGAACCACTGCTGGAACAGTACGAACGGCTCGTCCGGCGCGCGCTCCTCGCTGAGGCCGTCGCGGGTGTAGTCGCGGCGCATGTCGGCCAGGGTCTGGGTCATGGCAAAGCCCTCTAGAACGGATATCCCCTTAGCTTACCGGGGTCCGTGCTAGTTGGCTTGCTTGCTGCTCGCGACCGCCTTGCCGGTGGCGGCCGGCTTGGTCTTGCTCGACTTGGCGCCCGGCACCGCTTGGGCGACCGCCGGAATCACCGCCGGCTGGCTGTAGTGGGCGATCAGCGCATTCAGGGTGACCCGGGGGGTCAGCAGGATCTCCACGCGGCGGTTGAGCGCACGGCCCTCGACGCTGTCGTTGGCGGCGCGCGGCATGTCCGCCCCCAGCCCCTTGACCAGCAAACGGTCCTGACGCAGCCCGCTGAGACGGAAAATCGCGGTGAAGGCCCGCGCCCGTTCATGGCTCAGCTCGCGATTCAGGGTCGCCGCACCACTGCTATCGGCATGGCCGAGGATCAGCACGCCCATGCTCTTGTCGTGCTCCACCAGCTTGGCCAGACGACTGATCGGCCCCAGGGTGACCGGCAGCAGCATATGCGGACGATCGGGGTTGAAGGAGCCCTCCACCGGCGCGGTGACCACCAGCAGGCTCTCGCGACGCTCCAGCTCGAAGTGACTGCCCTTGATGGCCTCGCGCAGCTTGGGCTCGTAGTCGTCCAGCCAGGCCTGGGTGACTTCCGGGGCAGGCATGGCGGCCTGCTGCGCCTGCGGTTTCTTTTCCGAGCCGGCACAACCGGCCATCAGCAGACACAGGACGAGCGCGAGGTTCTTCTTGGCAAACATGGTTAATCCACACGAATCGGTCAAAGAAAAATGGCCACAGGCCAGTATTTATGGGCAGTACCGCCTGGTTATGCCGGGAGTTTAGCCAGACTTCTACAGACAATCCGCCAATACCCGCGCAAGTTTTTGCGCACGGGGGTCCATTAAGACGAACGGTCCTAGATTGTTGGTGACGAAGCCCAGGGCGACATCGCGCTCGGGGTCGGCGAAGCCGGTCGAGCCCCCCGCCCCCGGATGGCCGAAGGCGCGCGGCCCCATGCCATAGGTAGCGTTGGCCACCCCGCCCTGGTCGAGCATGCACCCCAGGCCGAAGCGCGTGGGCGTCAGCAGGGTCCTGTCATCGCCACGGCTGTGCTCGCGGGTCAGCTCGTCGAGCAGTTCGCTTTCCAGCAGGCGTCCGTCGAGCAGGCCGCTGTAGAAACCCGCCAGGCTGCGCGCATTGCCGTGACCGTTGGCGGCGGGCTGTTGCATGCGTCGCCACTCCGGCTTGTTGGTGCTGGTCATGATCGAGGGCGGATTGGTGAAGGCGCGGGTGCTCATGGCCGCCGGCTCGCTCATCGTGACCTTGAGCAGGCGCTGGGCCGCGGCGTCCCCCAGGTTGCCCTTGCCGCGGGCGATATGCGCCACGCGCTCGAACTCGCTGTCGTCCAGACCGACATGGAAGTCCAGGCCCAGGGGCTTGGCGGTGCGCGCCACTATGGCTTCGCCGGGACCGCGCCCTTCGACGCGGCGCAGCAGCTCGCCGACCAGCCAGCCATAGGTGATCGGGGCATAGCCGTGTCCTTCGCCCGGCGACCACCAGGGTTGCTCCGCCGCCAGCGCCGTGACCATTGCCTGCCAGTCGTACAGGGCTTCGGCCGGCAGCGGCTGGCGCAGCGCCGGCAGACCGGCCTGGTGGCTGAGCAGGTGACGCAGGGTGATCTTTTCCTTGCCGGCGGCGGCGAACTCGGGCCAGTACCGGGCCACCGGCACGTCCAGTTCGAGCTTGCCCTCGCCGACCAGCTGCAGCGCGGTGACCGCGGTGAAGGGCTTGGTGCAGGAGAACAGGTTGAGGATGGTGTCGCTGTGCCAGACCTGCTGGCCGTCCTTGTCGGCCACCCCGGCCCAGATGTCCACCACGGTTTCGCCGGCGATCTGCACGCAGAGTGCCGCACCGCGCTCCTGGCGATCCTCGAACAAGGCGGCGAACGCGTCCTTGACGGCCTCGAACTGGAGGTCGAAGTACCCCTGAATCTGCAAAGGAAGCTCCTTGGTCTTGGAAATCAACGAGATGGCGCGCATTGTTCCAGCCCATGGCCGACTTGGGAACCGAGCCGGCGGCGAACCCGGGCCTAGCTAGCCGATCTCCCGACGAAACGGCGGCAAGGCGTTGAGAATTGCCTTGCCGTAGCGTTGGGTCACCACGCGCCTGTCCAGCAGGGTGATGGTGCCGCGATCCGCCTCGGTGCGCAGCAAGCGGCCGCAGGCCTGCACCAGGCGCAGCGAGGCATCCGGCACGGCGATCTCCATGAAGGGGTTGCCGCCGCGCGCCTCGATCCACTCGGCCAGGGCCGCCTCCACCGGGTCGTCCGGCACGGCGAAGGGGATCTTGGCGATCACCACGTGCTCGCAGTAGGCGCCCGGCAGGTCGACCCCCTCGGCGAAACTGGCAAGGCCGAACAGCACGCTCTCCTCGCCGGAATCGACCCGCGCCTTGTGCTTGTTCAGGGTCTCCTGCTTGGACAGGTTGCCCTGGATGAACACCCGCTTGCGCCAGTCGCGCTCCAGGCCATCGAACACCTCCTGCATCTGCTTGCGCGAGGAGAACAGCACCAGGGTGCCGCGCGAGCCGGCCACCAGGCCCGGCAGCTCGCGGATGATCGCCGCGGTGTGGGCCGGCGCCTCGCGCGGATCGGCCTTCAGGTCCGGCACCTTGAGCACCCCGGCGTCGGCGTGATGGAAGGGGCTCGGCACCACGGCGGTCACCGCCACCTTGGGCAGGCCGGCGCGCATCCGGTAGCGGTCGAAGGTGCCGAGAGCTGTGAGGGTCGCCGAGGTCACCAGGGCGCCATAGGCGACATTCCACAGGTTGCGCCGCAGGGTCTCGGCGGCGAGGATCGGGCTGGCGTTGACCTCGATATCGAACAGCGCCCCGCTCTCGGCCAGGGTCAGCCAGCGCGCCATCGGCGGGCTGTCCTCCGGATCTTCGGCGGTAAACGCCAGCCACAGCTCCCAGTTGCCCTTGGCCCGCGCCAGCAGGCTGCCGAACAGCGGGTACCACTCCTCGGCCTGGTGACTGGCGATGCCGATGGTGGCTTCGCCATCCATGGCCTCCTTGAGCTGCTCGGCGACCCCGGTGAACAGGTCGGTGAGCCGGGAGAAGCCCTTCTTCAGTTCCAGGCCCAGCTCCTGCAGGTGCTCCGGCACCAGGCCGCCGACGAAGCGGTGGCGCGGCCGCTCGCGGCCCTCCATGTCTTCGCCGGGCTTGAAATCGGCCAGCTGCTCGCAGGCGCTGAACATGAACTGCTGCTGGATCTTGATCTCCCGCGCCAGCTCCGGCACCTGCTCGATCAGCCGCCCCAGGTCACCCGGCAGCGGGTGCTGGGCCAGCAGTTTGGTGAGGTTCTTGGCCGTCTGCTCGAGCCAGTCGGCGGTCGAGCGCAGGCGGGTGAAGTGGGCGAAGTGACCGATCGCCTTGTCCGGCAGGTGATGACCTTCGTCGAACACATAGAGGGTCTCGCGCGGATCGGGCAGCACGGCGCCGCCGCCCAGGGCCAGGTCGGCCAGGACCATATCGTGGTTGGTGACGATCACATCGACCTTGCCCATGCCTTCGCGCGCCTTATAGAAGGCGCACTGCTGGAAGTTCGGGCAATGCCGGCTGGTGCACTGGCTGTGGTCGGTGGTCAGGCGCGACCAGGTACCGTCCTCCAGCTCCTGGGGCCAGCTGTCGCGGTCGCCGTCCCACTTGTTGCCGGCGAGCTTGTCGATCATCGCGCCGAACAGCTTCTGGCTCTGCTCGTCGACATCGATCCTGAACCCTTCCTCCTCGAACAGCTGGGCGGTGGCGCTCTGGGCCTGGCCTTCCTGCAGCAGCAGGTCCAGCTTGGACAGGCACAGGTAGCGACCGCGCCCCTTGGCCAGGGCGAAGCTGAAACTCAGGCCGCTATTGCGCATCAGGTCCGGCAGGTCCTTGTGCACGATCTGCTCCTGCAGGGCCACGGTCGCGGTGGCAATCACCAGGCGCTTGCCGGCGGCCTTGGCGGTGGGGATCGCCGCCAGGCTGTAGGCCACGGTCTTGCCGGTGCCGGTGCCGGCCTCGACCGCGACCACCGCCGGTTCGCCGTCACGCCGGCCTTCATCGTCGGCCTTGATGGTGCCCAGCACCTTGGCGATCTCGGCGATCATCAGGCGCTGGCCGTAGCGCGGCTTGAGCCCCTTGGCTTCGAGAAAACGGGAATAGGCGCCCTGGATCTGGGACTTGAGTTCGGTACTGAGCATGATGGCCTGGGCGCGGAAAAGCTGGATAAATTTTCAGTGTTTGCAATCGGCGGCTATGATAGCGCGCCAATCAATTCAGCGCAGAACCGCCTGCCCGACTGGAGTACCTGCATGACCCCTTACGCCGCGACTTACGCCCTGCACCTGCTTGCCGCCCTCATCTGGGTGGGAGGCATGTTCTTCGCCTGGATGGTGCTGCGCCCCTCGGCGGTCAGCACGCTGGAAGCCCCGGCACGCCTGAAGCTATGGCTGGAAGTGTTCCGCCGTTTCTTTCACTGGGTATGGGCCGCCGTGCTGATCCTGCCGATCACCGGCGTGGGCATGCTGCACCTGCGCTTCGCCGGCTTCGAGACCGCGCCGCGCTACGTACACATCATGATGGGCCTGTACATCGCCATGCTCGCCCTGTTCCTGCGGGTCCAGGCCTTGCAGTTGCCGGAACTGCGCAGTGCCGTGGCCGCCGAGGACTGGCCGAGCGGTGGTGCGGTACTGGGGCGGATTCGTCGGCTGGTGGGCATCAACCTGATCCTCGGCCTGTTGCTGGTGAGCATCGCCGCCGCCCGCCCGCCTTTCTAGACTTCGCCCTGACCTGGACGCCTCGGCTGAACGCGCCCCCTGGGCGCGACCAGCCTGGGTGCAACCTCTCTAGGCCTGCTCGGCCGCCAAGGGCTCGGGGGCCTGCTCTTCGACCTCGGCCAGTGTCGACAGGTAAAAAATACCGAACAGCATGACCTGCCCGCACGCCAGCAGCGGTCGCGGGCACTGCTTCAACCGCTGCTGGAACAACAGCAACTCGCCGGCATGAATGAACAGGACAAAGGCCCCGGCAATGTTCAGCAGCAAGGCGAAAGGCTGCACAAACGGATCGAGCAGGTTGGCCAGCAACGCGCCCCAGAACAGAGCGGCCAGTATCTTTCCCAATCCCAGCAGTGCCTTCATGATCGCCCCTCGCAGCCGTTAACCGAGCCGCACCTTAACCGCTTTGAGGCGAAGGGACCAGCATGGCAAAGGGCCGGCGTCCGCCGATTGCCGCGGTGAAAACGGCCGGTTGAGCCCGGCCGCCTTCGCTGCCATCAGGGCTGCACCTCGACCTCTGCCTCGACCCGGCGATTGATGGCGCGACCAGCCTCACTGTCGTTGTCCGCCACAGGGCGGGTCTCGCCGTAACCGACTGCGGAGACTCGACCCATATCGATGCCATGCTGCCTGACCAGCACATCACGCACCGCATTGGCCCGCCGCTCGGACAGCCCCTGGTTATAGGCGTCGGTACCGATGGAATCGGTATGCCCCTCAACCACGGTGTTGGTCTGTGGATACTGCTTCATGAAGTCGGCAAGGCTGCGGATGTCGGCCTGACCGTCCGGCTTGACCACCGACTTGTCGAAATCGAACTTCACGTCCAGTTCGACCCGAACCACCTCGAGCGGCTCGGCCTCGACTACCGCCGGACTGTCGGGGTAGACCTTGAGGGGGCAACCATTGTGCCCAACTGACATGCCGCTAGGGGTGTGCGGGCAGCGATCACGGCGATCGAACACACCGTCGCCATCCTCGTCACCGTCTTGGGCATAGCAGATCAGGCCGCCAATCACGGCACCGGCCAGGGCGCCTCCGGCGGCTGCGGTGGAGCTTTCGATTGCGCCCAGGCCTCCGCCAGCCAAGCCGCCAATCGCGCTGCACAGGGGCCAGTTCCCTTGGTTGAGCGGCGCGTCTCCCGTACTGGAAGTCGTGACGCAACCCGAAAGAACACTGCTGACCAATAGAAGGGGTAAAACCACTCTTGCGTGGCGAGTCGACATGGTAGGAGTCTCCTGTGTAACCGGTTGCTACCGGTACCACAGGAGTAAAGGTCCATCCCCCCGGCTACACAAGCCGGGCCCCGACAGACGTCCCCGTCTGTCGGGGCCAGCACGTGCATCACCAGATGGCAGGGGTTACTGACGAGCCTCGACTTCGGCCTCTACCCGACGGTTGATGGCGCGCCCTTCACTGGTGGCGTTGTCGGCAACCGGCCGGGACTCGCCGTAGCCGACTGCATTGACGCGCCCACCCTCTACGCCATATTGATTGACCAGCACATCGCGCACGGCATTGGCGCGGCGCTCCGACAGCCCCTGGTTGTAGGCATCCGTACCGACCGAGTCGGTGTGACCCTCAACCACCGTGGAGGTCTGCGGGTACTGCTTCATGAAGTCCGCCAGGTTCTTGATATCGCCATAGCTTTCTTCTTTGACCCGGGACTTGTCGAAGTCGAACTTCACATCCAGCTCGACGCGCACGACTTCGACGGGCTCAGGCATGGCAGGCTCTTCCATGACCTCTTCGACCATCACCATCTTTTCCGCTTCGGCACCATGTACCCAGCAATAAGCCGCGGCCATGCCGGCACCTACCGCAGCGCCACCAGCCGCCCATGACGAACTCTCGATCGCGCCCAAGGCAGCACCGCCAACACCGCCGACCGCCGCACAAGTAGGCCAGTCGCTCTTCTGCAGTCCGGCGCACCCCGTCAGCAAGCTGGCCGCCAGAATCAGGGGTCCTGCTTTCCTGGTAATGCTCATATACAAGTCTCCTGTAGAAATCGGCCCAAAACCGACACTTAAGGAGTAAAGACGGCAGTTCCACAATTCGCCAGACGATATGCCCTTGAAGTGTCAATCAGCGCTAGGCCAACGCACGACGGCGCGCTAGTCTTTCAGGCCTGATCCTGGAGTCATCGATGAGCGAATCCGTATCTTCCCGCACCCCGCAGCAGGCCCTGGCCGCACAACTGGAACGCTATCTGCCGAGCCGGCTGCTGGTGGTGGGCGCGAGCGAGCTGCCGGCGCTGGCGGCCTACCGCAGCGCCCATGCCGATTGCCAGATCACCCTCGCCGCCGCAGGTGCCTTGCCAAGCGAACTGGCGGCCCAGCGTTTCGACCTGGCCCTGATCGTCGATTGCCTGGAACACCTGCCCAAGCGCACCGGCCTCGAGCTGCTCGGCGGTATCCGCAACCTGAATGCCAACCGCCTGGCCGTGCTGGTCGACCTGCAGGCCTGCGCCTGGCAGGACACCGATTTCTTCGCCCTGGCGATGCAGACCAGCGAGCGCTTCCAGCGCGGCGAGCAGACCCTCAGCCTGTTCACCTATGACCTGCTCGACTATAAACAGGTGCCGGACTGGCTCAACGCCAAGTTCTGGGCCAACCCGGAGAATTTTGGCAAGTACTGGTGGTGATGCATGCCGACAACTGACACCGCGCCCAGCTGCCCGTGCGGCAGCGGCGACCTGCTGAGCGCGTGCTGCGGCCGCTATCACGCCGGCACCCCGGCCCCCAGCGCGGAGCGTCTGATGCGCTCGCGCTACAGCGCCTATGTGCTGGGCGACGTTGACTACCTGCTGGCCACTACCCTGCCCGTCCAGCGGACCGGGCTGGATCGCGATGCCATTCGGGCCTGGAGCCAGCAGAGCACCTGGCTTGGCCTCGAGGTCGAAAACGCCGAAGTGCTCGGTGGCCAACCCGAGCATGCCTTCGTCACCTTTACCGCCCGCTGGCATGATGAGGCCGGCGAACACAGCCATCGCGAGCGCTCCGCCTTCGTCCAGTACGGCGTGCAGTGGTACTTCATCGACCCGACTGTGGGGCTGAACGCCGGCCGCAATGATCCTTGCCCCTGCGGCAGTGGACAGAAATTCAAGAAGTGCTGCGCCGCCTACCTGGGCTGAGCCGCCATCGACTGACACCCGTGAGAGACCCTGCCTGATCAACTGACCTCCGGCGCAACAATCGGGGCGACGGACACTCGACAAGGAGAAACCATGCACAAGCAAATTGGATTGCTGCTCGTCCTCGCCAGCCTGCTGCTCGGCTGCGCCGGCCACCCTTCAGGTGAGCGACTCGACCTGGGCAGCACGGAGCGGGTCAGCCGGCTGTTCGCCTACCCCAACAACTGCAGTGTGGTCTGTTATCGCCCATGGACCCTGGAGCAAACCGTGCAGCATTACCTGGAGCAGAGCCTGAGCCGCGATGGCCATGCGTCGGCCAAGGTTCATGTCGAGCGCAGAGGCGACAGAGTCTATGCCCGCTTCAGTGGCGTGCCCGACGATTACGGCAGACCACTGCAACAGCTGCTCGACAGCGGCGACCTGGCCTTTGAAGGCGCCAGCCGCCTCAATCGTGACGGCAAGTGGCAGTACGACTGGTACTTCTTCCTGCCCCTGGGCATGGCCCTGGACAACCGCAAGAGCGTCGAACTGCTGCACTTCCCGCCGGACTACTCGCTGACCGAGGCCCAGGACTACCTGCGCTCCAGCACCACTGACCGCTGGGCCGAGCTGCTCACGGTCAACGGCATACCGGCAGCCGAGACTGCGGCCTTCCAGACCATCGTCGACATAGCGCCCATTGCAGCGCCGGCCAGCGCCGGAGCAAGCCTGGAGGGTGTCTACGATTACTTCAGCGACTATCAGCAACGCATGGTCCGCGAACTGACTGCGGGCAATGGCGAAGGCGCCCTGCCCATGGTGGCGTTCGGCAGCCCGGTGCGTGACTGGGTGAAGCAGCGCTACGGCGTGCCGTTGAGCGTGCTCGGCCTGGGCCAGATCATCCCGGCGCCAGGCCAGTCGGTGGCCGTGCTGGGTGCCAACCACCCCAGCTATATCTGGTACGCCGCCGACCCGAGCAACTACGGCGGCAACCAGCAAAAGGCCGACCAGGCAGGTCTCAAGGTCATGGGCCAGGACCTCTCGGCTGCCTGCTGGCAGGCCGGCATGGGCCAGAACCCAGGCGCGGACGCCAATGCCACGCTGCAGCGCTGCACCCAGCAGTGGCTGGTCGAAGACCAGCGACAGAGCTGCACGCTGTTCTACACCTCGATCCGCGACCTGACTCCGGCCCAGGCGCAAGCCAAGTGCTCGACAGCCCGGGATGCCATGGCCAGTCACTGAGCCGAGCGCCCGGCTGCACTGAGCCCGCGTCCAGATGCAGCAAGGCCCGCTATGGCGGGCCTTGCGAGGTCACTCCTGCAGCTTCAGGTGCGAGGTATCGGGCGGCGCTGCCGCGGGGTCGGCCGCTGCCTGGCCCATGTCGCTGCCAGGTGGCGCCAGACTGAACTGCGCCAGGTCGAGCTCGGGCGCCTGCGCCTCGGGCTTTTCGTCCTGCAGGTCGTCACCCAGAGGGGCGATGCCGAAGTCCGGCGCGTCCACCTCGGCGAAGGCCGCCATGTACTCATCCCGCGGCAAGACCTTCAGTCGCCCCGGAGCGCCAGCTGCGGACGCTTCGACAACGCGCGCCGACGGCTGCGCCGGCCTGGTTTCGGCGGCGCCGGCCACGCCCCCGGTTTCGGCCACGGCGGGCATGGCCGTGACCTCGACCATGGCGCCGGCGCGCTCAAGGGTTGCCCGGTATTTCTCCGCGCCCGCCGCATCCAGATTGTTCTTGATCACGATGCGCCGCCCCGAGAACAGCAGGGCAATACGCTGCGCGTCGGCCTGGAACAACCTGGCCAGATTGGCCTTGACCAACTCCAACTGGGCGCCCGGCACCAGCTGCCCGGCGAAGGCGATCTCGTAACTAGCCATGGTCACACTCCTGTCCTAATCGATGTCCAGTATGGCGCAGGTTTTTTTACGCTCACAACACGTTGCGGCCGAGCACTTGCTTGTTACACTGTGACGTCCATCGGAGTACCCAATGTTCTATCAGGCAAAAACTATAAGAATTCTTAGCCTACTGATATTTTTTGGCCTGCTTTCAGGCCTCGGCGGATGCTCCACCTGGATGTCAGGTGGATTCAAGAATCCGGATATCCGTCTGCTCAAGGTCGACGTCGTCAAGGCCAAGCTGCTGGAGCAGCGCTTCGTCCTGCGCTTTCGCATCGACAACCCCAACAACGTCAGTCTGCCGGTGCGCGGCCTCGACTACCGGGTTCACCTCAACGAAGTGAAACTGGCCGAAGGCGAGTCCGATGCCTGGTTCACCGTGCCTGCCAATGGCCATCATGTGTTCGACGTGCCGGTGCGTACCAACCTGTGGCGGCACGTGCGGCAGGTCGTCAAATTGCTGGAAGAACCCGACGAACCGATCCGCTATCGTCTCGATGGCGCGGTGAAAACCGGATTCTTGTTCGGTCGCAGCGTGCACATGTCGCGCAATGGCGAGATAATTCCCGGCGATTTCATCCCGGAGTAACCGCACATGAACCAGCAACCCCACGTCCACGGCCCCGACTGCAACCACGATCACGATCACGCACATCATGACCACGACCATGTGCACGGCCCGCATTGCAATCACGGTCACCAGGAACCGGTGCGCAACGCCCTGAAAGACGTCGGCCGCAACGACCCCTGCCCATGTGGCAGCCAGAAGAAGTTCAAGAAATGCCACGGCGCCTAATTCGCGCATGAGCGAACTCACCCTGCTTCTGCTGCTGGCCGGCGCACTGCTGGTGCTGGCGCTCGCCGCCTACGCCTTGCATCTGTGGCGCCGGGTCTGGAGCCAACAGCGGCAACTGGCGCAGGCCGCCCTGGAGCGGCGTGAGCGCCTGGGCGGCGATCTGCAGATCCTCGCCGGCAGCCTGCTCGAGGGCCAGCTGCCGCTGATCGAAGGTGCCATCCGCATCAAGGTGCTGCTCGACAACTACGACAGCACACTGAGCCAGGATGCGCGCTGCGAAGTGTTCCATCACCTGTTCGCCGCCACCGCCCACGTGCCGACCCACGCCGACTGGAAGGCACTGGACAAAGCCGCGCGCCGGCAACACGAAAAGCACTTCAACGAACTCGAACTGCAGCACAAGGCGGCCGCCCGCGCGGCGGCGCGCTGGCTGCTCGACGAGGGCCTGCAGCAGGCGCCCAAGCGCGCCTGACAATCAGCGCGCGCGGCCCCTTGCCAGGCGCTGCGGCGCTCTCTACCTTACGCCGCACCCAGCGCCAGCCATCGCCTCGGGCGGCTTGCTTGCGCCAAGTTGCTAGGCTATCGGGCGGCGCCCCACTCCGACCATCGATCCCATTCCTGCGTCCTGCAAGGAGCCCGCTGCATGCTACCGCGCGCGTTTCGTCCACTGGCCCCGCTGTGCCTGACCAGCGCCCTCGCCTTCAGCCTGCTGCTCAGCGGCTGCCAGTCGTTTCTCGACAGTCGGTATCACGACAGCCTGCCGCCAACCCAGGGCATCGTCCGGGTCCAGGGCCTGGCGCAGAGCGTGGTGGTGCGGCGTAACGCACTGGGTATGCCGCTGATCGAGACCACCACCTTCCACGACGCGCTGTTCGCCCTGGGCTATGTACACGCCAGCGACCGCCTCAGCCAGATGGTCGGCATGCGCCTGATGGCCGAGGGCCGCCTGGCGGAGATGGCCGGTCCGGGGGTGCTGGAAATCGACCGCTTCATGCGCGCGGCAAACCTGAAAAAGAGTGCCGAACTGCTCTATCGCAACGCCTCACCGCGTCTCCAGCGTTTCTTCGAGGTCTACGCCCGCGGCGTCAACGCCTACCTGTTCCGCTACCGCGACAAGCTGCCGATGGACCTGGCGGAATCCGGCTACCGGCCCGCCTACTGGAAGCCCGAAGACTCGGTGCTGGTGTTCTGCCTGCTGAACTTCGGCCTGTCGGTCAACCTGCAGGAGGAACTGGCCGCCCTGGTGCTGGCGCAGAAGGTCGGCAGCGAGCAACTGGCCTGGCTGCTGCCCACCTACCCCGACGAGCCGCTGCCATTCGAGGAGGCCGCCAAGCTCCAGGGCCTGAACCTGAGCGGACAGATCGCCGGCCTGGACGCCGTCAGCCAGGCCGCCGGGCAACTGGCCGAGACCCACATGCTGGGCGTGGCCGCTTCCAACAACTGGGCCATCGCCCCGCAGAACAGCCGCAGCGGCCGAAGCCTGCTGGCCAACGACACCCACCTGCCCCTGGCCCTGCCCTCGCCCTGGAACTTCGTGCAGATCCGCTCGCCGAAATTCCAGGCCGCCGGCGTCTCGATCGCCGGGGTGCCGGCGGTGGTGGCCGGCTTCAACGGCAAGCTGGGCTGGGGCATGACCATGGTCATGGGCGACAACCAGGACCTGTTCCTGGAGAAGGTCAAGCGCGAAGGCGGACGCCTGCTGTACCAGGCCGACGGCCAGTGGCTGGCCGCCCGGGAGCGCCAGGAAACCTTCTTCATCAAGGGTGAGCGACCGATCCGCGAGACCATCTACGAGACCCGTCACGGACCGCTGCTGAACTCGGTGCTGGGCGAGCGCAAACACCGCCTGCAGCCAATGCAACTGAACAGCGGCTACGGCCTGGCCCTGCAGACCGCGCAGTTCGAGGCGGACCAGTCCCTGGATGCACTCTTCGACCTGTCCCGCGCCCAGTCGGTGGAGCAGGCGTTCGAGGCGACCCGGGAGGTCCGCGCCATGCCGCTGAACATCGTCTTCGCCGATGCCCAGCACATCGGCTGGCAAGTCACCGGGCGCTTTCCCAACCGCCGCGACGGCCTCGGCCTGCTGCCATCGCCGGGCTGGGACGGCAGCTATGACTGGGACGGCTTCGCCGACCCGATCCTCCATCCCTACGACCAGGACCCGCCCCAGGGCTGGCTGGGGACCGCCAACCAGCGCACCATCAACCGCGGCTACGGCATGCAGCTGTCCAACTCCTGGTACTACCCAGAACGGGCCGAGCGCATCGCCGCACTGGCCGGCAGCGGCAAGCACGACCGCGCCAGCATGATCGCCATGCAGTACGACCAGACTTCGCCGTTCGTCGCCAAACTCCAGGCCATGTTGACCGCACCCGGCATGGCCGAGTCGCTGAAGCAGGCCACCGATGCGCTGCCGCAGGACCAACGCACCAAGGCCCAAGCCGCCCTCGAGCGCCTGCTGGCATTCGACGGCAAGCTCGCCGCCGACTCGGCCGACGCCGCGCTCTACGGCGCCTTCCTCCATGAAAGTGCGCGGCAGATCTTCCTCGATGAACTGGGCCCAGACGGCAGCGCGACGTGGAAGGCCCTGGTGCTGGCGGCCGACACCTCCTACTCGGCCCAGGCCGACCACCTGCTCGGCCGCGATGACAGTCCGTTCTGGGACGACCTCGGTACGCCGCAGAAGGAAGACAAGCCGGCCATCCTCGCGCGCAGCCTGGCCGCAGCCATGACCCTCGGCCAGGCTCGACTCGGCAACGATCCTGCGACCTGGCAGTGGGGCACCCTGCATCGCTACCACTGGAGCAGCGACCTCACTCAGCTCTCGCAATACATGGGCGCCAGCCAGCGCTCCCGCATCAGCGCGCTCAAGGACTACCTGGATCGCGGCCCCTATCCGGCCGGGGGCGACCACAGCACCCTCAACGTTTCGGCCTACCGCTGGGGCGAAGACTTCGATACCTGGCTGATCCCCGCCATGCGCCTCGTCGTCGACTTCGGCAGCGAGGAACCGCTGATCGGCCTGAACAGCTCGGGACAATCCGGCAACCCGGCCAGCGACCACTATGCCGACGGCATCGAGGCCTGGCGCAAGGGGCACTACATGAGCTTTCCGTTCCAGCCGCAGAACCTCGATAAGGCCTATGGCACCAAGCGATTACTGCTGGTGCCCGGACCATGACGACCGTTCGTCGGGTCATTTTGAACCGATGGCCCGGGCCGCCGCTCTGAACCTGCAGACTTACTCCATAGTTCATCGTTTTAGGGCGCCTGCTGGCGCCCTTTCTTTTGCCTGGATTTTGCCTCGATGCCGCTCACGGGCAGCAGCGGCGACCCGTGCCGCGCCGCTCACTCCTCACTGATACTGGTCACGGTAATGCCGTAACACTCCAGCAGGCGCACCGCGGGCGTCTGAATCTCGTAAGGGCTATCCGGCTCCTGCGCCTCGAAGTCCCGTCCGGCCATTTCCAGCAACCACTGCACCGCTTGCTCCATGCTCGGCTTGGTCGCCGACTCGACCTCCAACACCCCGGCCCCCTCGTCTTTACTGTAGGTAATCATCCACTTGGCCATCACTGCCACCTCCCTACTGACAACCGCAATCCAGCTAAAACCGTATTCTTTCTAGATTGGACCATTGCGGCACTGTCGGCATTCCCCTGGAGCCGGCGGACAGCCTTCATGCACGCCGGCCAACCCTGCCCCAGGGGCCGCGTTGCGAGCCGGTACTGCTCGTCGGAAATAGGCTTAGGGCAGGTCGAAAGGCTCGGGCGGCGTGCGCTGCAGTCGCTCGATCGTCCCCGTGCCCTCTTCGCTCATGCGACTGAGCACCCTCTGATTGCCGTCGACGATGTAGGGGGTGATGAACACCACGGTTTCGGTTTTGATGTTGGTGCTGAAGTTCTGCGAGAAGGCCCGGCCCAGGAAGGGGATCTTGCTGAGAAAGGGCACACCCCTGCGGCCCTCGATCAGGTTTTGCTTCATCAAGCCGCCAATGAACACCGTCTGGCCGTCGTTGACCAGCATCTGGGTGGACACCTCGGTGGTCTTCTGCGAAGGAATGCCCAGCTGATCGATCGCCCCCGAGCTGACCTCCGGGTGGATATCCATGAGGATTCGGCCCTCGTCATCGACCGTTGGCTTGACCTTGAGGATCACCCCGGATTCGAGGAACTCGATGCTCTCGGTGGTCACCTGATTGATGGTGGTGGTGACCTTGAAGCCCTGCCGGTCGCCGATCACGGCGCGTGCCTCTTTGCCCTCCAGCGCCAGAATCTTGGGCGTCGACAGGGTTCTTAGGCGGTCATTCTGCTGCAGGGCCCGAAGAAAGAAATCGACGTCCTTATTGACGAAGTCGATGAACAGACCGTCCACCGCGGGCGCCAGCCCGGTGGTGCCGATCACGCCCTTGCCACCGCTGAACAGCACCTTCCAGTCGATGCCGAAATCCTCGCTGTCGCCCAGGGTGACCTCCATGATCTGCGCCTCGATCAGGATCTGCCTGGGCTTGAGATCGATATCCTTGAGCAGCTTGGCGATGCGCTCGAGGAAGACTGGCTGGTCCTCCACCACCAGCAGGCTGCGATCGCCCAGGGTGGTGATCTTGCCGTACTGCGAGAGGTGCTTCTGCAGGATCTCCTGAATCAGCAGCGGGTCCGAGTACTGGATCTTGAAGGTTCGCAGTTGCGTCAGGTTGCTGTAATCGTATTTGCCGCTGTCTTCGCGACTGACGATGAAATAGCTGCCGTCGCGCTGCTCGACGACAAAACCGGCCGCGCCGGCGATCATGCGGATCGCTTGTGCTTCGCCGACATCATAGAGATTGACCGATACCGGCCCGGTCACCTCCTTGGATAAAAGGATATTGATCCGGTTGCGGCGCGAAAGCATGTTCATGACCTCGCCGATCTCCACCGCCTCCACGTTCAGCGTCACCGGCATGGCATGGACCGAGCCTGCGGGGAGGAGCATCAGTCCCGCCAGCATCCAGCCCAACGGTCGTGCGATCGCTGAAACGCCCATCTGCCCCTTTCTGCACTTCACCGTTACTCTTCCCCATGGCCTTTTAATCGGATTCGAATCGATTCATTGTTCTTGCGAAACACCGCCGCTTCTTCAGAAACCTGCGTCAACAGGTAACCATCGATCGCCTCCCCCAAGGCAACAATCGTCCCGCCCACATTGACCACCGAGTGTTCTCCGGCCAGCAGAATCCCGCGCAGTTCCAGGCCCGCCCCGGCCTCGAGCGAAACCGCCTGCGATGCAGCCTGGGACAGCGTGGGCCGGCTGAAGGGGTCTGTTGTCACCTCCGCCCGTGACTCTCCAGCCACGGCCAGGATGCCAAACGTCATCGCCAACAGCACGAGCGAGTATCGACTCATTTAATTTCCCGGTAGGTGGTCAAGGACAACTTGATCGACAACGGCGTCTGTCCCGGCTCGGTCGACAAGGGCTGAATATCAAAGTGGGAGATCACCACGAAGCCAAGCGCTTCGCGCAATTGCTGCAGCCAGGCGTAGAAGTCGAAATAGTTGCCCTTCAGTTCGACCTCGAACACCAACTCCTGATATCGATCGATGGTGGTGCCCTGGCGCGGGACAACGCTGGACAGCGCCACTTGATGGCGCCAGGACAAAGTTTGCAGGGCATCGACCACGTAATTCTGCAGCTGCTTGGCCGGCAGCTGCGCCATATCGCCATGCAGCCGGCGCTCGAGCTGGGCCACCACTTGCCGCAGGCTCTCCAGTTCCTGATCCAACTGCTCGCCGCTGCCGGGCGTCTGCTCGATCAGCGCCAGGCTGTCGCCCACTGCCAGATAGCTCTTAACCTGCGGAACCAGCAAAAGGCTGACCAGCGCCACCGTCAGCAGCAGTGCAGCGCCGCCCACGGCCAGGACCAGAGATCGGCTATCGAGCGTTTTTAGCCATTGATCCCAACTCATCCGGCCACCTTGCTGCTGACCATTACTTCCAGGTCGAAGTCCACCACCTGCGAGGCTGTGTACTGACGCACACTGGTGCGTTTGAGGTAGGCATCGGTCACTTGCGGCTGCTCCAACAGGCGGCGGATGAAGGCCGACAGGGTCGCATGGTCCAATGCCTGGCCCTTGACGCTCATCCGCGTGTGGAACTGCATCACCTGGCGCTGACTGTCCTGTGGCGAGGTCTGCGACGGGACGACAATAAAGTAGCCGGTGTCGCCCGCCTGAGGGGCCGCCTGTTCCACCAGGCTGCCATCACGCTGGAAACTCCAGCGCATGAACCAGACCCCCTCGTCCACCAAAGCCCGATCGATCGCCTGCAGCAAATCCGTGGCGGCGATGCCGCTGCGCAGCCCCTCCAGAAACCGGGCCTGCTGCTGCAACTGCTGGTGGACCTTGCCCAATTCGAGCAGCTGGGTGCGCTGCAGATCGCTGATGTTGCGCTGCGCCTGAAGCGCTTCCAGACGCTGCTCCATCTGCCGGCTCTGCCAACCCAGCCCCAGGCTCACCGCCGCCACCAAGGCGGCCAGCAGCAACTGCAGCCAGACCATGCGCACGACAAAACGCCGGCGCCACAGCCAGGCGCGATAATCCTGGGGTATCAGATCGAAATCATGCATCGACGCCCAGCCCCCTCAATGCCAGGCCCGTGGCGATGCACAGATCCTGGCGCAGCCCCCTGTAGGCGAAACTATCGGCGAATGCCGATAGCGGATCGGGCAAGACTACCTCGATGTTGATCAAACGCCTCAGCTGACCGTGCAGTCCCTGCCAACGCGCCAAGCTGCCGAGCATATAAACGCGCGTGACAGCCTGGCCGTGCAGCTCCGAGGCGGCGTACAGCAATGCTCGATTGATCTCCTCGGCGAGGTGCATCAGGTCCGGCAGCAGCACCTCCATGACCAGGCCCTGCAGCTCCGTGCTGTCGTCCGCCGACTCAGGATCCGCCAGCATTGCCCTGATCATCTCGGCATCGATTTGCAGCTCCGCGGACAGGCGCTGCAGCAGCGTCTCCTCGCCGAAGTCCATGCGGTGATCGAACAGCAGGCGGCGGCCGGATATCAGGGTGATGTAGCTGCGCCGGCTGGCGAAATTGATCACCAGATTGTGCTCGGTGCTGGCGCCTCCGGTCAGGCTGGTAATCAGGCGGCGAATGGCCACCTGGCCGATCTCCAGCCCCTCGACCTCCAGCCCAGCGTTGCGCAGCAGTTCCAGATAGCCGATCACCTCCTCACGCCGGGTGATGGCCACGATCGCGGAGCGATCCGCGCGCTCCGGGTCCTGGCGGGTCGGTATGTAGTCGATCACCAGTTCGTCCAGATTCTCCTTCAGGCGTCCCTGCAACAGTTCGAAAATCACCGCGGCGTCGCCCTGCTCGCCCGCCGCCCGATAATTCAGCGACAGGGTACGCACCATGGCCGCCGGCAGGGTGGTGACCACGCGCCGCCCCTTGAACGGGTGCTGACGCAGCAGCTGGGTCAGCAGCGGCTTCAGCGCCCGGGCCGAATGCAACAACTGCTCACGATCCTGGCCATAGGGCACCGAGGCGCAGGCCTGGATCTGCATGTCCCCCTGGTGCTGGCGCAGTTGCGCCACATTGAGCTTGCCCAGGGCGAACTCCAGCCCAATGGCCCCGTAGCGAGCCTTGTTGTGTTCAGGCAGTACCAGTCCCATGGCAGCGTCGGTCACAGAAGCGCCCCCGGGCCCGATAACGGGCGCTGCGGCCGGGCTGCAGCAGGCGCAGTTCGGTTGCGCTTGGCGCTATACAGCGCCTGATCGGCGGTGCGATAGGCCTGCTCCAGGTTGCACTCGCCGCTGCCGACCAGCGCGCTCAGGCCGACGCTGAAGCGCACCGGCCGCATCGACGGCTGGCGCCTGAGCAGCGGATCGCGCAGCAGCGCCTCGGCACAGCCCGCGAGCAGGGCCTGCGGGTCGGCCGCCGCCAGCAGCAGCAAGAACTCGTCACCGCCCAGGCGAATCACCAAGGCGGTGGGGTCCAGCTGCTCCTGAAGCACCCGTACCAGCCGCTGCAGCGCCAGATCACCGGCCTGGTGGCCGCAACTGTCGTTGAGCCCCTTGAAGTCGTCCAGATCCAGCAGCGCCAGGTGGCAGGGCTCACCGCGACGGCGCAGGTCCTCGAGCAGCTGGGCGAAGTTATGCTCGAGAAAGCGCCGATTCCAGGCCCCGGTCAAAGGATCCTTGAACGAGAGCAGCTCCATTTCCTGACGCGACTGCTCCAGCAGGTAGTGCGACTCGATGTCCTGCCGACGCACCCCGGCGTTGCGCGCCACCACGATCAACGTGATCAGCGCCGAGCCGATCATCAGAAACTGCAGCCCCCACAGGGTCTGCTCTTCGAATCGCCCGGATACGCTAAAGGTCGAGAGGGTGAACACCAGGTAGATCAGCACCACCACCAGACTCGCCTCGCGCACGCCCCAGGGCACCAGCGGCACCACCATGAACAGCAGCACCACGCTGGAGAGCAGCGCCGCATTGAGCGAACCGGTCTGATGGGCCAGGAGGACGAAGGCCGAGCCGCTCATCACCAGCAGGGTGATGGCCAGCAGGTAGAGAATGCGGGTCTGCTTGACGGCCAGGGAGGAGACGATGGTGTTCAGGGCCAGCAGGGCGAGCACCGAGAAGGTGTAGACATAGCGCTGATCAAGTGGCTGGTCGAGGCCGATCCAAGCGTAGAAGGCGGCCCCGCAGCTGAGCAGCATCAGCGCCACCAGTCCCAGCAGCATGATGCCGTCGCGCACCTGCTTGAACATGCGCGCCTCGGCGTAGGCGCTGAGTTCCTTGCCGACGAAGCGGCCATCGGCCCAGAGGGTTTTCAGACCTTCGGTAAACTGCTGCCTGCGCTGCCCTAGCCCTGCCATCATCGCTCCTTGAAGGCGCCGAAGGCCGCCAGAAGTTCAAGTTATTCTTATGCTTATCGCTTAAACCGGCTCTGCACTGAGTGTATACCAGAGTTAACGAGCCGACCGTCACTGCCAGTGGAACAGATTTGCCCGTCCGGCGAGCCCACGGCAAGGGTGCCCGATCAGGGCGGACTGTACTCGATCACCAGTTGTGGCCGGCTGGCCCCCTCGAGGCTGTGGAAATCGACGCGGTTGTTCGACGAGACCGCCGTGTGTATCAGCCCCACGCCCTGGTTGGGGCTGAGCCCATCGACCCACTCCTGGACCAAGGGGGCCAGGTTCCACTGGTACCAGCCGGTGCCCGTCGCCGCCAGCGTGGCCACCGCCGTCGGCGCGTAGCTGCCGCCAGGGCCGCCGCTCCAGTTGGTGGCGGCGTTGGCGTTGGTCCAGGTGGCCGCCTCAGCTTCCCAGGTCTGGGTCATGCGGTGCGCCTTGATGCTGAAGGGCTCGGCGCCGTTGCGGGCGCCGGCAAACAGGCGCAGGGTCGCGGAATTGATCCGCGAACCGGGCGGCAACGTGCTCAGGTCGAAACGCAGCAGGCTGTGCATGTTGTGCCCCTGCCCGTTGCTGCGCCCGACGCTCAGCGAACTGCTGCTGCCGTAACTGCTGATCGAGGATTCGCGGATGTAGGTGTCACTGGCGACGATCAGCATCACCTGGCTGCCGCCCGCCGGCAGCTTGGTATCCATCCCCGCAGCCCATTCAACGGCCCGGCGCATCAGGCCCTCACCGTTGCTGTCGAGGGCTTTGATGTCGAAGCCCGGCGCGCCCCAGGGCAACTGCACCCGCCGCGCCGGGGCCGTGCCGCCGCCGTAGAGGCCGCCGCCGCTGTCGACCAGCGAGAGTATCTGCGCGCTGGTCGAAGGCAGGGCATCGGCCAGAATGATCAGGCCCGGGGCCTTCTGGCCGCCGAGGATGATCATCGGCTGGTTCGACCGGGTGATGATGGTCGATGCAATGGCAAAGGGCGATGTCAGGTAATGGCTGTTGTCGAGCACGTTGATGCTGTTGCGCGCGGCCGTCACGTTACTGTTGGCCGACAGGCCCAGATCGGCCGCCAGGCCGCCGTGCTCGTTGACGATGCCCACGGAGGCGTTGCGCAGGCGCGTGCCGAGACCGGCACTGTTGCTTTGCAGGCTCACGTAGATGGCCCTCACGTCCGTCAGCGCCTGGTCGAAGGTGAAGTGCGGAGCATCGTCGTCGATCAGACGGACGCTGTAGTTGAACGACTCGATCAGCGCCTTGCGCGCGCTGTCCTGTGCATCCGGCGCCGCCGGGTCGGGCACCACCAGCAGCACACCGGGCTTCGGCACGGCGAGCGCGCCGCAGCTCTGGCCGCACTCGCAGGCATAGGTAACGGTCAGCTTGGGCCGCTGCGCCGGGTCGCTGGCATCGCTGCTGGAAAAGCGGCCGGCGGCCCAGGGGGTCTCGTGGACCAGGGCCAGCCCGTGGTTGGGGTATTCGCCGGCCACCCAGCCGGCCACCAGCTTGCCGATATCCCAGCTGAACCAGCCGACCGTATTGGTCATTTG
Organism: Pseudomonas benzenivorans; assembly: GCF_024397895.1. NCBI lineage: Bacteria > Pseudomonadati > Pseudomonadota > Gammaproteobacteria > Pseudomonadales > Pseudomonadaceae > Pseudomonas > Pseudomonas benzenivorans. Next base: position 3,956,707 of record NZ_CP073346.1, on the reverse strand, counting down.
GGTACTGGCGAAGGCACTGCCGTCCAGATCGCCGCCGGCAGTGGCCCAGGGCACACCGGGGGCGCTTTCGCTCCAGGTGGCCCCGCTGCCGCTCGCGCCGTTGTTGCTACCTTCGGTCCAGGCCGTCCTGATCCGTCTCACGCCAAGGCGGCCGGGGCTCATCGATGGGTTGTTCTGGTAGAGGGCCAGGGTCGCCGAGACGATGCGCGCGCTGGCGGGAATGGCGCTGAGGTCGAACTGCAGCAGCGCCCGCCACGTGCTGTCCCAGCCATTGTCGCCGGCATCCAGGTTGCCGGAGCCGCCGTAATTCCAGACCGGCTTCCACTGGTAGAGAAAGGTGTCCTTGCCCTGGGCCGCATTGGGTTGCAGCACCAGCGGGCTGCCGGGCGGCGCGTAACGGCGCTGGCGCTCGCGGCGGATGCTCAGACTGGCGCCGCCGGCCAGTGCCGCGCTGGCGCTGAGGGTCACCGGCGAGCCGCTGGTCGGGGTCACGCTGACGCTGTAGCTGTGGCCGCCGAAGGCGGTCGCGCCGAGACTGGGATCGGCGCTGCAGCCGAGCTGGTCGAGCCGCCAGAGGCCGTGATTGAGGCCGGCCTCGGCGACATAGCGCACCTGCGTGGTGGCCGCCTCGCCGCGCACCATGGCCGCCTCCAGGCCGCTTTGCCGGCTCAGTTGCAGGGCGATGGCGGCGACCAGGGTCAGGGTCACCATGACCACCAGCAGCACGTAGCCCTTCTGGCCGCCCCGGCGCGGCCGGCTGGCGCCCTTCACAAGCGCGCTCCGAGGCGAAGGCGGGTGTTGAAGCGGCGCTTCTGGCCGCCGCTGCCGCTCAACTCCAGGGTCAGGTCCAGCAGTACGGCCCGGCCGTTGCTCAAGGCGACGCGTTCGATCCGGAAGTGGCTGACCGAACTGGCGATCACGCTCTCGGTGAAGTCCGCGCCGGTCACCAGGCCGTCGCCGTTGGTGTCGACCAGGGACGGCCAGCGCTCGATCAGGTCGCTGCCGTTGAGGTAGAAGACCACCGGGTCGAACCAGTCCTCGTCATTCCTGCCGTCTTCGTCGTCGTCGGGCGGTGGGCTTTCGTCGATCAGGCCGTCGAAATCGTCGTCGACGCCGGCCACGCCGGCCTTCAGGTCCATATTGAGGTCACTGGGCAGATCCTCATCGACGCTGCCGTCACCATCGTTGTCGAGGCCGTCGAGCTTGTCCTCCTTGATCAGGCCGTCCTCGTCGTTGTCGGTATTGTCCGAGCCCTCATCGACCAGGCCATCGCCGTCGTCGTCGATGCCGCGAAGGCCGGGCGCTCCGTCACTGCTGTTGTCGTGACTCGGGTCCTCGTCGATGCGCTCGGGCTCACCAGGGTCGCGCACGCCGTTTTTGTTCAAATCGAGGTAGTCCTTGTCGTTGTTGGCATCGGCCCAGCCATCGGCATCCAGATCCAGGGTCGGGTCGAGGGTCACCGCCAGCACCGCGGTGGCCTTGCTGCTGCTGCCCTGCGGCGGTTGCGCCGGCACGCTCTGCATGCGGATATGCTCGGGCCAGTTGGTCTTGGGGCTGTCGGCCAGCGGCAGCAGCAGGCGCCGCGAGCCCTGTACCGCGGCGGCCATGCGCTCGAGGGCGAAACGGGCCTGACCGGTCAGCTCGTTGCTCGTCTGGGCCTGGGCCTGCAAGCGCAGGCTGGTGCCGACCACCCCGGACAGGCCGGCCATCAGCAACGCCGCGATGGCCACCGTCAGGGTCAGCTCGAGCAGGCTGAAGCCCGACTGCGGCTGACCCTTGATCGGGCGCCGGCCGGCCCGCAGCGACTTGCTCATGGGCGGCATCATTGACGGGTCAGGCTCTGGAGTTCATGGCGGCTGCCGGCGATCACGACCCGCACCCAGAGCAGCCCCGGGTCGGTGCCGCTGAAGGGGTCGTTGTCGGCGTCGGCGTTGTCGCCATCGTAGTAGCCCAGAAACACCTGGCGACTGAGAGTCCGGCCATCGCCGCTGGGCACGGCGTCGGACAGGCTGCTGGCGACCGTGCGGCTGCCTGCAGCGGTGGCCGCCGCCGCCAGCTCGGCAAAGGGCCTGGCCAGCACCGCTTCGAGCTTGGCCACCAGCAGCTGCCGGTCGAGGCTGTCGCGGGCATGCTGGGCCGCCCCCTGGGCGCCCCCCTGCAGGGCCTGCAAGGCGGGCAGCAGGGTCGCGGCGATCAAGGCGCTGGCCACCAGCAGCTCGACATAGCTCAGGCCCCGTTGCCTGCCGTGCAGCGCGCGCCTCATTGCACCGTCACCCGGCCGGACAGCGGCGTCACCAGCAAGGTGCGCTGGCGCCCGCGGTAGCTCAACACTGCCGTGCCACTGCTCAGCAGGCGCTGGGTACCGGCGTCGTTGTGGCTCGGCTGGCCGCCGGCGATAAAGCCGACCAGGCTACGGGCCGTGGCCGAGCCCTGGTAGAGGAATTGCGCGCTCTGCAGGCGCACGCCGCCCAGCAGAGGGGCGCTGCCGAAGCTCAGCTGGTAGAAGCGTTTGTCGAGCGGATGGCGCACGTCGTAGACCGCTGTAGGCCCGCCACCTGTATCCAACCGGTAGAGCCGCAGCTGCTGGGTGCCGGGGTTGAGTTCCACGCCATGCTCGATGCCGGTGCGCTGCGCCTCGGCCCGAGCGAAGCGGATGGCCGCGGCCACTTCGGCCGCCGCCCGGTCGAGCTTCTCAGGGTCGCCGGCGGAGAGCCCGGGCAGCGCCACCAGGGCCAGCCCGCCGAGGATCGCCACGACCGCCAGCAGTTCGACCAGGCTCAGCCCTCGGCCGGCTGCAACGCCGCGCATCGGCGGTCACCGCCTTAGCGGTCGTCGTGATCGGTGTGGTTGATGATGACCTTGCCCGTGAGGGTGTCGTACTTCCAGCCGCCGGTGGTACCGCTGGCGAGCATGTTCAGGTCACCGGTGGAGACCACCTGCACAGTCGAGACGTTCATGAAGGGGTCGGCCGGCATGGTGGCCTTCTTCAGGTAGGGCCCGAACTTGTGGTTGGTGGCGTCGAGCACCGAGCAGGTGCCCCCATCGGCATCGCTGTAGAGGGTCAGCTGGGCGAGGAAGGCCGCCTCGGTAGTGAGGGCGCCGGTACCGGCGGTTCCACTGCACGCCTTGGTCGGTACCGCGGTCACCGCGGCCGGATACTTGCCATGCTGCTGGTAGTACAGGTCGATGGTCGAGCGCAGATTGGCCAGGGAACTGTCGGCCGCGGCGGATTTGGCGTCTTCCGTGGAGGACGCGAACTGTGGCACCACGATCGCCGCCAAGACGGCGAGAATGATCACCACGATCAGCAACTCCACCAGGGTAAAACCACGCACAGCTTGGGGATTTTTCCGGCACATCTTCCTTACCTCGCGACTTCGTTGTTATTTCAACTCGCCTGTCCAGCCGAATATTCTTGCGCGTACGTTCTGAGTAGGATCCGCCTTGGCGCCTCAACCTCTAGAAGGCTAGTCACCGGAGCGGCATAACGCCAGCACTCTTCAATCGCTCAATGCACCACCTGGGAGAGTTTGAAGATCGGCAGGATCAGCGAACTGACCAGCAGCCCGACCACCGCCCCCATCACCACCAGCATCAACGGCTCGGCCAGGCGCGACAGCATCTCCAGCTGCTTGCTCAGCTCCCGCTCATAGAAACCAGCCAGGCGCTCCAACACCTTGGGCAGATTGCCGGTCTCCTCCCCGGTGGCCACCATCTGCTGCACCAGCACGGGAATCAGCGGCGATTGGCGAAAGCCCATGGCCAGGCCCTTGCCTTCTTTTACCTGTTCCTCGAGCTGGCAGATGAAGTTTTGAAACAGCTGATTCTTGACCACGTCCCGGGCCGAGACCAAGGCGTCGCGCACGCTCACTCCGTTGGCCAGGGACATCCCCAGCACCCGCAGCGACTCGACCATGTAGATCTGAATATAGACCCGGCTGATCAGCGGCAGCGAGAGCTTGAGCCGATCCAGGTGCATCCGTCCCCGGGGGGTTGCCGCCAAGTACCAGGCCCCAGCGCCGAGCAGGCCGGCGGCGATCGCCAGCCAGGGCCAGTGATGGCGCACCAGGTCGCTGAGCAGCATCAGCACCTGGGTGGTCCAGGGCAGCTGGTCCTTGATGGCGCTGAACATGGCCTCGAACTTGGGGAACACCGCTACCAGCACGAATACCACCACCGCCAGCGAGAACAGGATCAGGAAGACCGGATAGGAGGCGGCCGAAATCAGGGTTCGCCTGAGCTGCTGGCGCTTTTCGTCATGTTCGAGCAGGCGGCCCAGCACGGGCAACAGGAAACCGCCCTCCTCGCTGGCGGCGACCAGGTTGACGTAGGTCGTGCTGAACAATGCCGGATGGGTGCTTAGCGCCTGGGACAGCGAGCGCCCCTCGGAAACCTGGCGGGCCAGGTCGCGCAGGATACTGGCCATCATCGGATTGCTGACATGCTGCTCCATGGTGTTGAGCGCCACATGCATGCTGGTGCCGGTTTCCAGCAGCAGCGCCAGCTGCTCGGTAAAGAAAATGCGCTCCTGGGCGCCAGCCTTTGGCTGCAGCAGCTTACCGAAGCCCGCCAGCGGGCTGGCCGGGGCACGCGCGGCCTTCTGTGCGGTATCAACCGTTAGCGGCATTGCCTGACTCCTGTGCGTTGGCCTAGCTGTTGACCACTCGGGCGATCTCCTCGACCGATGTCAACTGCTCCCTGACCCGCGCCAAGCCATCCTCGAACAGCGAGGCGATCTGCTGCTCACGCATGTACTGTTGCAGGCTCTCGAGACTGGGGTTCTTGATAATCAGCTGCTGCAGTTCGCTGGTGGCCGGCAAGATTTCGTGAATGCCCAGGCGCGAGCGGTAGCCCGAGTCGTAGCACTTCTCGCAACCGCGCCCGCGGGCCAGCTTCACCGTGCCGTCCTGCGGCCAACCGTAATGGCTGCAGAGTTCCACCGGCGCCAGATACTGGCTCTTGCAGTGGCTGCAAATGCGCCGTACCAGGCGCTGGGCCACCACCCCGACCAAAGCCGAAGCCAGCAGGTAAGGCTCTATGCCCATGTCGATCATCCGGGTAATTGCGCCGCAACTGTTGTTGGTGTGCAGGGTCGAGAGCACCAGGTGGCCAGTCAGGGCCGCCTGCACCGCGATCTCGGCGGTTTCCCGGTCACGGATCTCGCCCACCAGGACGATATCCGGATCCTGACGCAGCACATGCTTGAGCAGCTTGGCGAAGGTCAGGCCGATGCGCTCCCTGACCTCGTTCTGGTTGACCACGTCGATCTGGTACTCGACCGGGTCTTCGATGGTGACGATGTTCTTCTCGATGCTGTTGAGCTCGTTGATCGCCGCATAGAGACTGGTGGTCTTGCCGCTACCCGTCGGGCCGGTCACCAGGATCAGGCCGTAACTGCGCGACAACAGACGCTTGTAGGCCTGCAGGTTGCGCTCGTCCATGCCCAGCTTGTTGACGTCGAGCAGGGCCTGGTTCTTGTCCAGGATCCGCAGCACCACCTTCTCGCCGTAGAGCCCCGGCAGCGAGCTGAAGCGCAGGTCCACCGCCTTGCCCTTGGTCTGCACCTGGATGCGACCATCCTGCGGCAGCCGCCGTTCGGCGATGTCCAGGTTGGCCATGACCTTGAGCCGCGAAACCATCGCCGGGATCAACTCCATGCGCGGCGCGAGTACCTGGTAGAGCACGCCGTCGATGCGGTAGCGCACCTTGGCATGACCACGGCCGGGCTCGATGTGGATATCGCTGACGCCGTCACACACCGCCCTCTGGATGATGGCGTTGACCATGTTGACCACCGGGCTGCCCTGGGCCATTTCGTCGATCTGGGCATAGTCCTCCGGCAGCGGCGACTGCATCACCTCCAAGTCCTGCTCCGCCTCGCCAATCAGCTGCAGGTCGCTCAACTGGCTGTCGGCACGGGCCAGGCCGATCACCCTCTCGATCGCTTCGCGGCAGGCCAGGACTGACTTGATGTGTAGACCGGTCAGCTCCTCCAGCTCGTCGAGCGCCGGCATGTCCTGAGGATCAGCGGTGGCCACCAGCAACTCGCTGCGCAGCTTGAACAGCGGCACCACGCCCAGGCGCTCGCAGGTGGCGGCATCGACCAGTTGCGCACTCATCGGATCAAACAGGCCCGGGCGAAGGTTGATGAAATGCAAGCCCATCTGCAGGCTCAATGCCTCGAGCAGGTGGGTTTCCGAAACCCAACCACGTTCGGTAACGATCTGCCCCATGCGCTTGCCCAGCCGCTGCTGCAATTCGATGACTTCGGCCAGTTGCTGTTCGCTGAGTTGGCCACGCTGCAGCAGTATGTCGCCGAGCCGAGGCAGGCCCGAGGCCGCTTCGGATGACTTGCACTGAACCCAGCGCGGACCGGCCTCGGTCAACTCCACCAGCTCGCAGACACCGGTGAACTGCAGCACTTCTCCTGCCACGTCGCTGGCATTGGCGATGCGCAGGCTGCCACCCCGGGGACCCAGTTGCTCCTGGATATCCAGCAACAGCTCCAGCACCGCGCTGCTCAGGGTGGCGCCCCTGGACAGATCGATCACCTGCTGGCACTCGCCTTGCTCGCAGCGGGCGCTGGAGCACTGGCGCAGCGCCTCCCGAGCTTCGCCCGCCTGCAGCGAGCCGAGCGGCGTCAGGTAGGCGATGACACCGATTTTCGCGTGCAACACATGGGCAAGACTCGCCTCCGCCCCCTCCCCTTTCGAGTCGCTCAGACGTGTGGCGCCGGGAAGGCCTGAAGCGGCGATGCTGCTGTCCATAATCCCTGTCCTCGACTCAACTAGGCCTGTCACCAATGGATTCGGGGCGACCGAAGTAGTAGCCCTGGGCGTAATCGACGCCAATCTGGCACAGACCTGCCCTGATGCTGTCATTCTCGACACATTCGGCGATTGTCTTGAGCCCCATGCGCTTGGCCACGTCATGAATGGCCTTGACGATGGTGAAGGCGACGGGATCCTCGGCGATATGCCGCACAAAGGAACCGTCTATCTTGACGAAGTCCACCTCCAGTTCCCGAAGATAGGTGAACGAGGACAGGCCGGTGCCGAAGTCGTCCAGAGCGAACTGACAGCCCATCTGGCGGAGCTTGGCGATCAGCTTCTGCGCCAGCAGCAGGTTGCCAATGGCCGATGTCTCCGTCACCTCGAAGCACAGCCGATCCGGACTGACGCCGCTGTCGCGGATCATTTGAATCAGTTCTTTATCGAATCCCTCATCGGCCAGCGTCTGCCCGGACAGGTTGATCGACCAGCACCCCGGCATGCGGAAATCCGCGATCTGTGCCAATGCGCGCTTAACCACCCAGCGGTCGACGCTGGGCATCAGGTGGTAGTACTCGGCTGACGGCATAAAGTGCTGGGGCGACACCAGGGCGCCATCGCTGCCCCGGTAGCGCAGCAGGAACTCGCCGTGAGCCGCCCCTTCCAGATCCGCGTGCAAGGCCACGATGGGCTGGAGCAGCAACTCGAACCGGTCGTCGCGCACCGCGCCCTGAATACGGGCGACCCATCGCATGGCCTTGGCCCAGTTTTGCATCTCCAGATCCCCGGGCCCTGAGCGGCGAACCCGATCCCCCCCCTGCTCCTTGGCCACCTTGAGCGCAACATCAAGGCCCGACATCAGCTGTTCGACCCCGCGGGCGTCGGCATCCAACGAGCCCAAACCGATTCGAGCGGTCACCTGCAGTGCGGCGTCCGACTGCCCCACCTGCAACTGTCGCACCGCACCCAGGATGCGCTCAGCAATGGTATTCGCATGGTCCAGGGGGCAACTGGTGAGCAACAGGCCGAAGCTGTCGCCTTCCAACCGCGACAAGGTGTCGCTGTCGCGAATCTCCTGCTGAAAGACCTCGGTGACTGCCTTCAGCAGCTGGTCGCCCACCTCTACCCCCAGGGTGTCATTGACCACGCTGAACTTGTCCAGATTGATACACAGCACAGAGTGGCTCAGCCCTTGATAGCGGGTTCCGCCCATGGCCTGGCGCAGGTAATACTCGAAGCCCTTGCGCTTGAGCAGCCCGGTCAGTTCATCGTAACTGCCATGCACCAGCTTGCTGACCTTGCGCGCCATGGCTTCTATGAGACTGCGGTCGCTGTTGCTGAAATCCCGTTTCACCAGTCCATTGAGCAGCGCCAGCACGCCGATGCAGGCGCCATTGCTGCCGGACACCGGCACGGCCAGTAGCTTGCAGGGGAGTCTCTCGTCCAGGCCCAGATCTGACCGCTCGGCCAGCTGATTGATCACGACAGCGCCTTCATCCCGCTTAACCGCGCGTAAAATCGCCTGCTTGACTGTGCCCTCGATGGACAGTGAATGCTCGAATGGCAGATCCGGCTTGTCGTGCAGCACCGTGATCTTCTGCGCCGGCAACCAAAGCAGGGCCCTGTCCACCTCCAGGTAACCAAGGCAGTTGCCCACGAGCTGGTCCAGCGCCTGCTGACACTCTTGGTAACTGGCAGACTGGTCCTCCGTGTCGTAGATCAGATGCAGCTCTTCGTAGCGCTCGGTCAGCTCCCCCGCCATGGCATCCAGCTCACACTGCAATGCCAGCTCTTTACTGATGCAGTCCGCAACCATCTGCATCACGGCCCTGGAAACGTCGCTGTGGTGCTCGAGCCAATAGTGAAGCCGTCCGAGAAATGCGTTATTGGGCGCGCTGATCACGATTTCGCCGGCGCAATCCTGAATGCTGGCCTGGCAGATCAAGGCTTGGGCGTTTTCCTCCGCGCAGGTGGCGTAGATCAGCCTGCCGTCATCGTCCGACAGGACCCACGCCTGCAACTCGGATAGTTGCGCGCGGACGTAGCGGTCATAGCGGGAAAAATCGATCAGCTTGATCGAACTGTTCATACCTGCCTCGGGGTTACCTGGATATAGTCGTCGAGTCGATCAAGCAGTCTGCGCATGCTCACCGGCTTTTCGATAAACCACAGCTTATCGATGCCCGAAGACCAGCGTCTGTGCTCAACTTCGGTCCTTGAGGTCAACAACACAATCAGGAAGCGCCGATCGGGCCAGTGTTCAGTTATGGCCTGACAGAGCTGTTCGCCATTCATTTCCGGCATCTGAATGTCGGTAATCAGCACATCCGGCAGCTGCTGCTGGAGCTTCTGCAGCCCTTCCTTGCCATTGCCCGCCGTATCCACCCGGTAGCCGGCACCTTCCAGCTTGAGGCGCATCAGTCGAAGGACATGGGGCTCATCATCGACCAGCAGTATCTGCGCGCTCACGAGACCATCTCCTTTACCACCCCGGTCGACTTCAGAAACAAGAGAGTGAACCTCGTCCCCTGACCAAGCTGGCTTTGCTGCTCAAGCACGCCGTGGTGCAGGGCGACGATTTCCTTGACCACTGAGAGGCCCAGGCCGTGCCCGCTGCGCTGCTGCACCGCCGAGCTGGATGAGCGAAAGAACTTATCGAAGATGCGCGCCTGGTCAGCTTCGCTGATGCCCAGCCCAGTGTCCTCGACCGAGATGCTGATGGCCGTCTCCGTCTCCTCGGCACTGAGCTTGACCCGACCGCCGGGCCGGTTGTACTTGACCGCGTTGCTCAGCAAGTTGCTGATGGCGATGCGCAGCAGCTCCTTGTCGGCGGACAAGGCGCTCAGCTCCTGGGGGATATCCAGCTCGAACTGCAGCTGCGACTGGCCCGGGCTGGCACTGGCGACTTGTTGGAAGGTGTCTTCCAGCAAGTCGTGCAGACGGACCCGCTGACGCTCGGCTTTGAGGCCGCCGCCTTCCAGCTTGCTCAGGTTCAACAGGTTATTGATCAACTGCGACAGCCGCAGCACTTCATCATTAATGACGTTGCAGGCCTCAATGCGAAAATCTGCCGACTGCCCCTCCTCGCCCAGCATGGCCTCGCTGTAGAGCGATAGTGCGTTCAACGGTGCCTTCAGCTCATGGGCCACTTGGGCAATGAACTCGCTGCGGTCGTGCTTGGCCATCCACAATTCGGAAACGTCGCGCCCCACCACCAGAGTGCCAAAGATAGTTTCCTTGTCGCAGGGCGACACCAGCGGAAAACGGCTGAGTTCCATTGTCCGGGTCGCACTGTCGCTGACCTTGAACACCAGCGAACTGGGCGGGATGCCGGAAGCGTAACGCGCGTGCGCTGGGCTCAGAAAGGTGATGACCTCCTGATACGGACACCACTCACGCAGCGTCTGGCCCTCCATTACCGGCGCATCGAGCTCAAAACAGCCCTGCACCTTATCGTTGCTAAAACTGATGCGCCCGGCCTGATCCAGCACCAGCAGGGCCTCGGGAATGCTGTGCAGAATGCTCTGAACGCGCGCGTGCCTGAAATTGCTCATCTGGCTGCCGAGCACTAGCTGCTGCTGGGCCTTTTCCTGCTCATCCAGCTGCTGTTGCATCTGGCCGACATAGCGATTGAAGTTCTGCGCAAACACCAGCAGCTCGCCGCTAGCCTCCATGGCCAGTGGTTGGCTGTCGACCGTTTCGCGGTTGAGCAGCAACTCCATCTGGCAGTTCAACTGGGACAGCGGCGCCAGCTGACGCCGAATCAGCATCAGCAATATCCCCGCCGGAAGCAGGATCAGCGCGGCCAATGCGGCAAAGAACGGCAGTCGCGGAAACAAGGTACTGATCTGGGGCGTGAAAAAGGCAATCCGGATCAATGCCTTAAACTCCCCTTGTGCCAGAACGGGCGCATAGAACTCGGTCATCGGGCGACTATCGTCGACCAGGGTCACGTCCCGCCGACCGTGCCAGGAAGCGGGCTCCGAGCTCACCTTGACCCGCTCCGGGGCGACCCCAGGTGCTGCTTCTTCAGCAAGCACCTGGCCATCGGCGGCATTCAGGGAAATGTAGGCGAAATGACTGTTCTTCAGGCTGTGGTGGATCGCCGTCAGCACGCCCCAGCGAGCGGATTCGGGTATCAGCTTGTCGGCAGGCATTGCGGACAAGGTCCGGATCAGGCTCAACCCCTGCTCACGAACCTGTTGCCTTTCCTGCTGAAGTAAATGCTGAACCAGCAGCACCAGCACCAGAGCCGTGGCCACAACGGCAGCTCCAGCAGCGGCCAGCCCCAAGCGTTCTTGCCTCCAGCTCCAGCGCGATTTCTTCGGCATCCCAGCAAGATCCCCCGAATACAACTGTAATTCGTATCTGTGCTCAGGCGTTGCTCACTCTTCTTTTTCGCTGCGACCAGGCGAGCCTTGCTACCTGATCCAAGCATGCGCAGGGCACCCACTAGGTATAGTCGGCTTTTAATGATGGGGTTGAGCAGACTATGCATTCGACCGGAACCCAGCCCTTGCCGGCCCGGGCCGTGGTGGGGTATCGACGAGTTCGGCGCAAGAAGCGATTGCTCATGAAAAAGCCGGGCATAGGCCCGGCTACTTCTAAACTGATGGGAAAGGCGCTTTCAGGCCTTGGGTAAAGTCACGCCCTGCTGGCCCTGATACTTGCCACCGCGGTCCTTGTAGGACACTTCACAGGCCTCATCGGACTCGAGGAACAGCATCTGCGCCACGCCTTCGTTGGCGTAGATCTTCGCCGGCAGCGTGGTGGTGTTGGAGAACTCCAGGGTGACGTGGCCTTCCCACTCCGGTTCCAACGGGGTGACGTTGACGATGATGCCGCAGCGCGCGTAGGTGCTCTTGCCCAGGCAGATGGTCAGCACGTTGCGCGGGATACGGAAGTACTCGACGGTACGGGCCAGAGCGAAGGAGTTCGGCGGGATGATGCACACATCGCTCTTCACATCGACGAAGCTCTTCTCATCGAAGTTCTTCGGGTCGACCGTGGCCGAGTTGATGTTGGTGAACACCTTGAATTCATCCGCGCAGCGCACGTCGTAGCCGTAGCTGGAAACCCCATAGGAGATCAGGCGCGCATCGCCTTCGTTGCGCACCTGGCGCTCGACGAAGGGCTCGATCATGCCGTGCTCTTGGGCCATGCGGCGAATCCACTTGTCCGATTTGATGCTCATGGCGGGCGTCCTGAATGGGCTGATGGTGAAAAAGTGAGCGCATCTTACCGGGGCCGGCGACTGGGTTCAAAGGCTGTCGACCGGTGCCAGGGGAGCGCTACGTTCGTCGCCAGCAGCCATTAATTAGTGAAAAGGCGCACAGAGCATTCGCGCTCGACGAGAAAAGCAGGTATGGTGACCCCACTGTGCTGCATGTGTCACCGCGAATCGCTACTTGATGCCTAGATTTCGATCCAAACATCGTCCGACTCCTAGTACTCGTTGCACTCAGTCCCGGCCTGGGCTTTTCCAGGGCTGCTATTACTTTTGTTAGGAGATATCACATGTCCAATCGTCAGACTGGCACCGTTAAGTGGTTCAACGATGAAAAAGGCTACGGCTTCATCACCCCGCAATCCGGTGACGACCTGTTCGTACACTTCAAAGCTATCCAGAGCGATGGCTTCAAGAGCCTGAAAGAAGGCCAGCAGGTCTCCTTCGTGGCCACTCGTGGTCAGAAAGGCATGCAAGCTGAGGAAGTTCAGGTTATCTAACCTGCACTGACTTAAAAAAAGCCCCGCTTCGGCGGGGCTTTTTTGTGCCTGGCGAAAACTCAGTCGTCGCTGACCTGGATGGTCGGCATGACCACCTGCCCGCCCTGAGCGATGCGCGCACCCACGGTACGTGCCGTGGCCTGGTAGAGCATGGCGATCTGGCTCTCCGGATCGGCGATGGTGGTCGGCTTGCCGCCGTCGGACTGCTGACGGATGGCCATCGACAGCGGCATCGAGGCCAGCAGGTCGACGCCGAACTGCACCGCCAGCTTCTCGCCGCCGCCCTCGCCGAACAGGTGCTCGGCATGGCCGCAGTTCGAACAAATATGCACCGCCATGTTCTCCACCACGCCCAGCACCGGGATATGCACCTTGCGGAACATCTCCACGCCCTTCTTGGCATCCAGCAGCGCCAGATCCTGCGGGGTGGTGACGATCACGGCACCGGCGACCGGCACCTTCTGCGCCAGGGTCAGCTGGATGTCGCCAGTGCCCGGCGGCATGTCCACCACCAGATAATCCAGATTGTCCCAGGCGGTCTGAGTGATCAGTTGGATCAGCGCGCCGGAGACCATCGGCCCGCGCCACACCACCGGGGTGTTCTCGTCGGTAAGAAACGCCATGGACATGACCTGCACGCCGTGGGCTTCGAGCGGCACGAACCACTTCTGCTCGCGAACCGCGGGGCGGGTGCCCTCGGCGATGCCGAACATGATGCCCTGGCTCGGCCCGTAGATATCCGCATCGAGAATGCCGACCCGCGCGCCTTCGCGAGCCAGGGCCAGGGCCAGGTTGGCGGCGGTGGTCGACTTGCCCACACCACCCTTGCCCGAGGCCACGGCGATGATGTTCTTCACGTTGGCCAGGGCCGGCACCTGCTCCTGCCCCTTGTGCGCCTCGATCCGGCAGTCGACCTGAACCTCGGCCGAGTCGACGCCTTCGAGCCCCTCGAGGGCCATCTGCAGCGTCTGCGCCCAGCCGCTCTTGAACAGTCCGGCGGCGTAGCCCAGTTCGAGGCGCACGCGCACCTTGCCGCCCTGGATGTCGACTTCGCGCAGACAACCGGCGCTGACCGGGTCCTGATTGAGGTGGGGATCGGTGTATTGACGCAGTGCGGTTTCCACCGCCTGACGGGTGACGAGGCTCATGGCAACTCCAAAAAAGACCGAGCAAAACAGACGGCTATCCTAACCGAGCGACGCCCGCGGCGCATGCATACCACAGCAGGAACGCCCGCTGCGCGTCGTCGTCGACCATGACGAAGACGCTTCGCGGGCGTCGCCCGAAGCAGCACACGGGTGAAAAAAAACCGCAGCGCCTATATAGTTGCCGACTTCCTTCGTTTTACCAGTGCAGCCGATCCCCATGCCCGAAGCCCGCCAGATTCTCGTCACCAGCGCCCTGCCCTATGCCAACGGTTCGATCCACCTCGGCCATATGCTCGAGTACATCCAGACCGACATGTGGGTGCGCTTCCAGAAACTGCGCGGCAACCAGTGCATCTATGTTTGCGCCGACGACGCCCATGGCTCGGCCATCATGCTGCGCGCCGAGAAGCAGGGCATCAGCGCCGAGCAACTGATCGCCGAGGTGCAGGCCGAGCATACTGCCGACTTCGCCGACTTCCTGGTCGAGTTCGACAACTACCACTCGACCCATTCGGACGAGAACCGCGAGCTGTCGTCGGCCATCTACCTGAAGCTGCGCGATGCCGGGCATATCGCCACCCGCTCGGTGACCCAGTACTTCGACCCGGAAAAGGGCATGTTCCTCGCCGACCGCTTCATCAAGGGCAGCTGCCCGAAATGCGCGGCCGAGGACCAGTACGGCGACAACTGCGAGAAGTGCGGTGCCACCTACGAGCCGACCGAGCTGAAGAACCCGCGCTCGGCGATCTCCGGTGCGGTGCCGGAGCTGCGCGACTCCAAGCACTTCTTCTTCAAGCTGCCGGACTTCCAGGCCATGCTCCAGCAGTGGACCCGCAGCGGCACCCTGCAGGATGCCGTGGCCAACAAGATCGCCGAATGGCTGGACGCCGGCCTGCAGGAGTGGGACATCAGCCGCGACGCGCCCTACTTCGGCTTCGAGATCCCCGACGAGCCGGGCAAGTACTTCTACGTCTGGCTGGACGCGCCGATCGGCTATATGGCCAGCTTCAAGAATCTCTGCGCGCGCAGACCGGAACTGGACTTCGACGCCTTCTGGAACAAGGACTCGACGGCTGAGCTGTACCACTTCATCGGCAAGGACATCGTCAACTTCCACGCCCTGTTCTGGCCGGCCATGCTCGAAGGCGCCGGCCTGCGCACGCCCAGCGCGATCAACGTGCACGGCTACCTGACCGTCAACGGCCAGAAGATGTCCAAGTCCCGCGGCACCTTTATCAAGGCGCGCACCTACCTGGACCATCTCAACCCCGAGTACCTGCGCTACTACTACGCAGCCAAGCTGGGCCGCGGCGTCGACGATCTCGACCTCAACCTCGAGGACTTCGTGCAGAAGGTCAACTCGGACCTGGTCGGCAAGGTGGTGAACATCGCCAGCCGCTGCGCCGGCTTCATCCACAAGGGCAACGGCGGCCTGCTGGTGGCCGGCAATGCCGCACCCGAGCTGACCAGCGCCTTCAGCGCGGCCACGCCGTCGATCGCCGAGGCCTACGAGGCCCGCGACTTCGCCCGCGCCATGCGCGAGATCATGGCCCTGGCCGATCGCGCCAACGCCTGGATCGCCGACAAGGCACCCTGGTCGCTGAACAAGCAGGACGGCAAGCAGGCCGAGGTCCAGGCCATCTGCGCCGCGGGCATCAACCTGTTCCGCCAGCTGGTGATCTTCCTCAAGCCGGTGCTGCCGAAGCTGGCCGCCGACGCCGAGGCGTTCCTCAACGTCGCGCCACTGACCTGGGACGACCACCAGTACCTGCTGGCCGACCATCAGCTGAACCCGTTCAGCGCCCTGCTGACCCGTATCGAGCCGGCGAAGATCGACGCCATGATCGAAGCCTCCAAGGAAGACCTCGCGGCCAGCGAAACCATCGCCGCAGCGCCGGGCAACGGCGAACTGAGCAAGGAGCCCCTGGCCGCCGAGATCGCCTTCGACACCTTCGCCGCCGTGGATCTGCGCATCGCCTTGATCGAGAAGGCCGAGTTCGTCGAGGGCGCCGACAAGCTGCTGCGCCTGTCCCTGGACATCGGCGATGCCAAGCGCAACGTGTTTTCCGGCATCAAGAGCGCCTACCCGGACCCGAGCGCGCTTGAAGGCCGCCTGACCCTGTACGTGGCCAACCTGGCGGCGCGCAAGATGAAGTTCGGCGTCTCCGAGGGCATGGTGCTGGCCGCCGGCCCCGGCGGCGAGGAGATCTACCTGCTCAGCCCGGACAGCGGCGCCAGGCCCGGCCAGCGGGTCAAGTAACCCCCGCTGGCAGAGCGGTGACGCCGGGCCCCTGGCCGCCCGGAACAGCACTGCGCTGTTATGACGCGGCAACACGCCGGCCAATGCCGGCTTGTCTGCACCGGGCGCCTTCCCGATAATAGGCGCCCTTTACCCACGGCCTTTGCCTGTCCACAACGGTACCCGCAATGACCGAACTCGCCCTGATCATGGTAAGCGCCATCCTGGTCAACAACTTCGTGTTGGTGCAGTTCCTCGGCCTGTGTCCGTTCATGGGCGTGTCGAAGAAGATCGAGACGGCCATCGGCCTGTCCCTGGCCACCACCTTCGTCCTGACCCTGGCGGCGATGTGCAGCTACCTGGTCCAGCAGTACGTGCTCAAGCCCCTGGACCTGGAGTTTCTGCGCACCATCAGTTTCATCCTGGTGATCGCCGTGACCGTGCAGTTCACCGAGATGGTGGTGAACAAGACCAGCCCGCTGCTGTACCGCGTGCTGGGCATCTTCCTGCCGCTGATCACCACCAACTGCATCGTCCTCGGTGTGGCCCTGCTCAACGCCAACAAGGCCGAGTTCACCTTCATCAGCGCCACCGCCAACGGCTTCGCCGCCGGCCTGGGCTTCTCCCTGGTACTGGTGCTGTTCGCCGCCATGCGCGAACGCATCGCCATCGCCGACGTGCCCAAGGCCTTTCAGGGCGCGGCCATCGGCATGGTTACCGCCGGCCTGATGTCCCTGGCGTTCATGGGCTTCACCGGGTTGATCAAGCTATGAGTCTGGTGATCAGTGCGGTGCTCGCCCTGCTCGGCCTGTGCCTGGTGTGCGGCGCCATCCTCGGCTATGCGGCGGTGCGCTTTCGCGTCGAGGGCAACCCGATCGCCGAGCAGATCAACGCCCTGCTGCCGCAGACCCAGTGCGGCCAGTGCGGGTACCCGGGCTGCAAGCCCTACGCCGAGGCGATCGCCGGCGGCGACAAGATCAACAAGTGCCCGCCCGGCGGCGAGGCGACCATCCAGGCGCTGGCCGATCTGCTGGATGTCGAGGCCGAGCCGCTGGACGCGGTGGAGGGCGAGAAGCCGCAGATGGTCGCCTACATCCGCGAGGCCGAGTGCATCGGCTGCACCAAGTGCATCCAGGCCTGCCCGGTGGACGCGATCGTCGGCGCGGCCAAGCAGATGCACACGGTGATCGTCTCCGAATGCACCGGCTGCGACCTGTGCGTCGAGCCCTGCCCGGTCGACTGCATCGACATGATCGAAGTCGGCGGCACGCTGCAGAGCTGGAAGTGGCAACTGCCCCTGCCGCCCGGCCAGCTGATCGCCACTGACCGGGGGCACGCGGCATGACTTCGATGCAGACCTGGGACATCCACGGCGGCATCCACCCGCCCGAGCGCAAGGAGCTGTCCAACCACTGCGCCGTGCAGAACGCTCCGCTGCCCAAGCGACTGGTGCTGCCGCTCAACCAACACATCGGCGCGGCGGCCGAGCCCCTGGTGATAGTCGGCGAGGCCGTATTCAAGGGCCAGAAGATCGCCGAAGCCAGCGGCTTCGTCAGCGCCCCGCTGCATGCGCCGACTTCCGGCATCGTCAGTTTCATCGGCCCGCAGCCCTACCCCCATGTGTCCGGCATGCTGACCCCGGCCATCGTCATCGACAGCGACGGCCAGGAGCAGTGGTGCGACCTCGAGCCCTGTCCGGACTATCGTCAGCTGGCGCCGGACGCCCTGCTGGAGAAGATCCGCCAGGCCGGTATCAGCGGCCTGGGCGGCGCCGGTTTCCCCACGGCGGTGAAGCTCGCCGCGCGGCCGACGCAGAAGATCCACACCCTGATCATCAACGGCACCGAGTGCGAGCCCTACATCACCGCCGATGACCTGCTGATGCGCGAGAAGGCTGCCGAGCTGGTCAGCGGCATCGAGATACTCGCCCACCTGATCCAGCCCGAGCAGGTGCTGATCGGCATCGAGGACAACAAGCCCGAGGCGATCGCCGCGGTGCAGGCCGCCGTGGGCGAACGCCCCTTCAGCGTGCGGGTGTTCCCGACCAAGTACCCGTCCGGCGGCGAGAAGCAGCTGATCCAGATTCTCACCGGCGTGGAAGTGCCCAGCGGCGGTCTGCCCGCGGATATCGGCATGCTCTGCCAGAACGTCGGCAGCGCCGTGGCCGTGCATGACGCCGTGGTGCTCGGCAAGCCGCTGATCAGCCGCATCACCACCCTCACCGGCGAGGCCCTGGCCCGGCCGATGAACGTCGAAGCGCTGCTCGGCACCCCGGTCGGCGAGTTGCTGGCGTTCGCCGGCCTGCAAGCGGACAAGCTGCACCGCCTGGTCATGGGCGGGCCGATGATGGGCTTCACCCTGCCCAACCTCGACGTGCCGCTGATCAAGACCACCAACTGCCTGCTGGCGGCCAGCCACGCCGAGCTGCCGCCGCCACCGCCGGCGCTGCCCTGCATCCGCTGCGGCGAGTGCGCCGAAGCCTGCCCGGCCACCCTGCTGCCGCAACAGCTGCACTTCTTCGCCCTCGGCCAGGAACACGAGCAGCTCAAGGAACACAACCTGTTCGACTGCATCGAATGTGGCGCCTGCGCCTATGTCTGCCCTTCGAACATCCCGCTGGTGCAGTACTACCGCGCCGCCAAGGGCGAGATCCGCGAGCTGGAACAGAAGCAGATCAAGGCCGAACACTCCAAGCAGCGCTTCGAGCTGCGCCAGGAACGCCTGCGCCGCGCCGAAGAGCAGAAGGAAGCCGAACGCCAGGCCCGCGCCGAGCGCGCCGCCCGGGCCAAGGCGATCCAGGCCGAGACATCCGCCGGCCTGCTCGAGGAAGACGCCGTGGCCGGCGCGCCGGCCGCCAAGGTCAGCAGCCTGAGCGATGCGCAGAAGAAGCTGAAGATCGAGGCCAGCATGGCCCAGGTCGCCCTGAAGAAGGCCGAGAAGCAACTGGCCGCCCACGACACTCCGGAACTGCAGGCCCAGGTCAAGGACCTGCGCGCCGCCGCCGAGGCCGCGCAGAAGGCCCTGGAAGCCGAAATGGCAAGCGCCGCCCCGGTCGCCCCGACCGTGGACGACGCGGCGCTGAAGAAGGCCAAGATCGACTCCGCCATGCTCCGCGCCCAGCTGCGCAAGCTGGAGAAACTCGAGGCGCCGGACGACGACCAGCAGGCCGAACTGGCGCGTCTGCGCCAGCAGCTCGAGGAAGCCGAGAAGCTGCTGGAAAGCATGCAGAACCAGGCCCCGGCCGCACCGGCCAAGGCCGTGGACGACGGCGCCCTGAAAAAGGCCAAGATCGACGCCGCCATGCTCCGCGCCCAGCTGCGCAAGCTGGAGAAACTCGAGGCGCCGGACGACGACCAGCAGGCCGAACTGGCGCGCCTGCGCCAGCAACTCGAGGAAGCCGAGAAGCTGCTCAGCAGCCTGCAGGAACAGGCCCCCGCCACACCGGCCAAGGCCGTGGACGACGGCGCCCTGAAGAAAGCCAAGATCGACGCCGCCATGCTCCGCGCCCAGCTGCGCAAGCTGGAGAAACTCGAAGCCCCGGACGACGACCAGCAGGCCGAACTGGCGCGCCTGCGCCAGCAACTCGAGGAAGCCGAGAAGCTACTGGCCGGTCTGCAGGATCAGGTTCCCGCCGCGCCAGCCCCGGCCAAGCCGTCTAAGGCGCCGGAGGTCGATCCGCTGAAGAAGGCCAAGGTCGAGTTGGCGATGAAGCGCGCCGAGTTGAAGAAGGCCGAGAAAGCCGCGGCGATCGACGGCGCACTGGAGCTCCTACGCGCGGCCGTCGCCGCAGCCGAACAGGCCCTGCACGACGCCGAAGCGGCCTCCGGCAAGCCGGCTCCCGAACTGGTACGCAGTGAAAAACGGCCGGTCGACGAGGCCACCCGCGCACTGAAGACCGAAGTGGCCTTCGCCCGCGCCGACCTGCGCAAGCTGGAACGCGAGGACGGCGCCAGCGCCGAGGCGTTGGAGGCGGCCCGTCAGCGCCTGGCCGAAGCCGAGGCCAAGCTGCAACAACACACCGAGTCGCCGGGTGGATGAGCCAATGGCGCAAGAAACCGACGGCAGCCTGACTGCCCTAACCGCCGGTCTCCGTGCCCGGCCGATGGTCCGATCGCCAGCGATCGGGCCACCCTAAACCGTACCTGACACCGGAGCGCCAATGGCCCTGCCCCGCATCACTTCGCCCCACGCCAAGGGCGCCAACCGCACCCAGCAGGTGATGCTGCAGGTGCTGCTGGCCTGCGTGCCAGGCGTACTGGCACTGACCTGGCTGTTCGGCGCCGGCACGCTGATCAACCTGCTCTGGGCCAGCGCCTGCGCCCTGGGCTTCGAGGCGGCGATCCTGGCCCTGAGGGGGCGCCCGCTGGGCTTCTTTCTCAAGGACTACAGCGCCCTGGTCACCGCGGTGCTGCTGGCCCTGGCCCTGCCCCCCTATTCGCCCTGGTGGCTGACCCTGATCGCCACGGGCTTCGCCATCGTCTTCGGCAAACAGCTCTACGGCGGGCTCGGCCAGAACCCGTTCAACCCGGCCATGCTCGGCTACGTGGTGGTGCTGATTTCCTTCCCGAGCGAGATGACCAGCTGGCCAGCGCCGCAGCGGGTCGGCCCGGTCGACGGCCTGCTGCACGTGTTCGGCATCGCCGCCCTGCCCGACGGCTGGACCCAGGCCACCGCCCTGGATGTGCTGAAGATCAACCAGAGCCTGACCGTCGACGAGCTGTGGGCCCAGCACCCGGCATTCGGCCGCTTCGGCGGCGCGGCGGTCGAGGCGGTCAACCTGGCCTTCCTCGCCGGCGGCCTGTACCTGCTGCACAAGCGCCTGTTCACCTGGCACGCGCCAGTGGGCATGCTCGCGGCCCTGGCGCTGATGAGCCTGCTGTTCTGGAATGGCAGCGGCTCCGACTCCCATGGCTCGCCGCTGTTCCACCTGCTCAGCGGAGCGACCATGCTCGGCGCCTTCTTCATCGTCACCGATCCGGTGTCCGGCGCCACCAGCAACCTCGGCCGGCTGATCTTCGGGGCCGGCGTCGGCATCCTGGTCTACGTCATCCGCGCCTGGGGCGGCTACCCGGACGGGGTGGCCTTCGCCGTGCTGCTGATGAACCTGGCGGCGCCGACCATCGACTACTACACACGGCCGCGCACCTACGGCCACCGCAAGCCGACCCGCGGCTTCAAGATGGGAGAATAAGCCGTGCTACCGGAGATCAGTCGCTCGATGCTGAAGAACAGCCTGGTGCTCGGCCTGTTCGCCGTGGCCACGGTTGGCCTGGTGGCAGTGGTTCAACAAAGCACCGCCAGTCGCATCGCCGCGTCCGAGCGCGAGGCCCAGGTACGCGCCCTCGCCGAGATACTCCCGGCGGGCAGCTACGACAATGACCTGCTGGATGACACGGTCAAGGTGCACGACCCGGAACTGCTCGGCAGCAAGGGGCCTCGGCCAGCCTATATCGCCCTCAAGGACGGCCAGCCCAGCGCGGTGATCCTCCGCGCCACGGCGCCGGACGGCTACAGCGGGGTGATCCAGTTGCTGGTCGGCGTCCGCGCCGACGGCCGCCTGGCCGGTGTAAGGGTCCTCAGCCACAAGGAGACCCCGGGCCTCGGCGACAAGGTCGAGCTGAGCAAGAGCCCGTGGATTCTCGGTTTCAATGGCAAGTCCCTGGGCGATCCCGATGAGGAGGGCTGGGCGGTGCGCAAGGACCGTGGCCAGTTCGACCAGTTCGCCGGCGCCACCGTCACCCCGCGCGCCGTGGTCAAGGCCGTGCACCTGGCCCTACAGTACTTCGACGCGCACAAGCAGGAGCTGTTCGCAGCCCAGGTGAAGCCCCATGGTTAGCTATCGCGAGATCACCCTCAACGGCCTGTGGAAGAACAACCCGGCCCTGGTGCAATTGCTCGGCCTCTGCCCACTGCTCGGGGTCAGCAACTCAACGGTCAACGCCCTCGGCCTGGCCCTGGCCAGCGCCATGGTGCTGGTTTGCTCCAACACCGCCGTATCGCTGGTGCGCGGGGTGGTCAATACCGCCGTGCGCCTGCCCGCCTTCGTGATGATCATCGCCGCCCTGACCACCTGCATCGAGCTGCTGATGCAGGCCTACACCTATGAGCTGTACCAGATCCTCGGCATCTTCATCCCGCTGATCACCACCAACTGCGTGATCCTCGGTCGCGCCGACGGCTTCGCAGCGAAGAATGACCCGGCTCGCGCCGCCTACGACGGCCTGATGATGGGCCTGGGCTTCGGTGTGGTGCTGGTGATGATCGGCGCCCTGCGCGAGCTGTTCGGCACCGGCGCCCTGTTCGCCAACATGCACCTGCTGTTCGGGCCGCTGGCCGCCGACTGGCAGGTGACCGTCATGCCCGATTATCCAGGCTTCCTGCTGGCCATCCTGCCGCCCGGCGCCTTTATCGTCCTCGGCCTGCTGATTGCCGGCAAGAATCGTATCGATCAGGTGCTGGCCGAACGGGCCAAGGCGCGCCAGCCCCAGGCCCCGGCACAGAGTCGGCGCGTTCGGGTCACCGGAGTGATCGAGTGAACGCGGCCAAGCGCTACGAGATCTTCCGCAGGCTGCATGAAGACAACCCGGAGCCCGAGACCGAACTGGCCTACAGCACACCTTTCGAGCTGCTGATCGCAGTGATCCTCTCGGCCCAGGCCACCGACGTCGGGGTCAACAAGGCCACCGCCAAGCTGTTTCCGCTGGCCAACACCCCGGAGGCCATCCATGCCCTGGGCGTCGAGGGGCTCTCCCAGTACATCAAGACCATCGGCCTGTACAACAGCAAGGCGAAGAACGTCATCGAGACCTGCCGGATTCTCGTCGAGCAGCACGGCGGCCAGGTGCCGGAGAGCCGCGAGGCCCTGGAAGCCCTGCCGGGGGTCGGCCGCAAGACCGCCAACGTGGTGCTCAACACCGCCTTCCGCCAGCTGGCCATGGCCGTGGATACGCATATTTTCCGCGTCAGCAACCGCACCGGCATCGCCCCCGGCAAGACCGTGCTGGAGGTGGAAAAGAAGCTGCTGAAGTTCGTGCCCAAGGAATTTCTGCTGGACGCCCACCACTGGCTCATCCTGCACGGGCGCTACGTCTGCCAGGCACGCAAGCCGCGCTGCGGCAGTTGCCGCATCGAGGATCTGTGCGAATACAAGCACAAGACGTCCGACGATTGAGCTTTCAGTGAAAAATCACACCTGCTGATTGAAAAAATCTTTTTTACCCGCCCCGGTTTTGCCGCTATAAGGTGCGCAAATGGCCCCCCGTAGCCAAGCTGGAGTGAAAGCCCATGAGCACTGCCAAAGAAGACCTCGAGCTCGACGACGATTTCGTCGCAGAAGATTCGGACGATGCCGAAGCCCCCGTTGAGGTCGCCAAGACCAACCTGACCAAACGGCGCATCATCGACAATTTCCTCGAGGAGCGACGCCTGCATAAACAACTGGCCGAATACGATTTCGACCTGTAGTGGCCAGGCCAGACACCGAACACGAAAAAGCCCCGCGATGCGGGGCTTTTTACATTCCTGACGCGCCGTTGCCTCAATCGCTGCGCGACGGTGACAGCAACTCGATCCTGTAGCCATCCGGGTCCTCGACGAAGGCCAGGATGCTGCTGCCGTGCTTCATCGGCCCCGGCTCGCGGGCGATCTTGCCACCGCGGGCGCGGATGTCCTCGCAGGCCTTGTAGACATCCTCCACCTCCAGGGCGATGTGGCCATAGCCAGTGCCCAGCTCGTAGCTGTCCACGCCCCAGTTCTGGGTCAGCTCGATCACGCTGTTGTGCGCTTCATCGCCATAGCCGATGAAGGCCAGGGTGAACTGGCCGTCCGGGTAGTCCTTGCGCCGCAACAGGGTCATGCCCAGCACTTCGGTATAGAAGGCGATGGACTTGTCCAGGTCGCCGACACGCAGCATGGTGTGCAGCAGTCTCATCGAGATTCTCCTCATTCCGTGCCGCTTGTGGCGGCGTAGAAAGCACAACCCCGGCACAGGCCGGGGTTGTTTGACGTCAGGCCAACACGGGCCTTGGCGCACCCGCCTTTACAACAGCGTACGCCCTTTGTTGGCGGCGATACGCATGCGCAGCGCATTGAGCTTGATGAAGCCCGCCGCATCCTGCTGATTGTAGGCGCCGGCATCATCCTCGAAGGTGGCGATGTTGGCGTCGAACAGCGAATCGTCGGACTTGCGTCCAACCACCACAACGTTGCCCTTGTACAGCTTCAGGCGCACTACGCCGTTCACGCTGGCCTGGGACGCGTCGATCATCTGCTGCAGCATGACGCGCTCCGGGCTCCACCAGAAGCCGTTATAGATCAGGCTGGCGTACTTGGGCATCAGCTCGTCTTTCAGGTGGGCCACTTCGCGGTCGAGAGTGATCGACTCGATGGCACGGTGAGCCCTGAGCATGATGGTGCCGCCGGGGGTCTCGTAGCAGCCACGCGACTTCATGCCGACGAAGCGGTTCTCGACGATGTCCAGCCGGCCGATGCCGTTCTCGCCGCCGATGCGGTTCAGTTCGGCCAGCACGGTGGCCGGGCTCAAGTCCTTGCCATCGATGGCGACGATGTCGCCGGCGCGGTAGGTCAGCTCGATGTAGGTCGGGGTATCCGGCGCCGCTTCCGGCGATTTGGTCCAACGCCACATGTCCTCTTCGTGCTCGGTCCAGGTGTCTTCCAGCACGCCGCCTTCATAGGAGATGTGCAGCAGGTTGGCATCCATGGAGTA
Organism: Pseudomonas benzenivorans; assembly: GCF_024397895.1. NCBI lineage: Bacteria > Pseudomonadati > Pseudomonadota > Gammaproteobacteria > Pseudomonadales > Pseudomonadaceae > Pseudomonas > Pseudomonas benzenivorans. The sequence continues at coordinate 3,932,098 of NZ_CP073346.1, read as the reverse complement.
CGGCGACTTCTTCTTGCCATGACGCTCGATCGGGATCTCGTGCTTCGCCGCATAGTCCATCAGCTTCTCGCGGGACATCAGGTCCCACTCGCGCCAGGGGGCGATGACCTTGACGCCCGGCTTGAGCGCGTAGGCGCCCAGCTCGAAACGCACCTGGTCGTTACCCTTGCCGGTGGCGCCATGGGAGATGGCATCGGCACCGGTTTCGTTGGCGATTTCGATCAGGCGCTTGGCGATCAGCGGGCGGGCGATGGAGGTGCCCAGCAGGTACTCGCCTTCATAGACGGTGTTGGCGCGGAACATCGGGTAGACGAAGTCACGCACGAACTCTTCACGCAGGTCGTCGATGTAGATTTCCTTGACGCCCATGGCCTGGGCCTTGGCGCGCGCCGGCTCGACTTCTTCCCCCTGGCCGAGGTCCGCGGTGAAGGTCACCACTTCGCAGTTATAGGTATCTTGCAGCCACTTGAGGATCACCGAAGTGTCCAGGCCACCGGAATACGCCAGGACTACCTTGTTTACGTCGGCCATGCCATCAACTCCACGGGGTTGTACGAAAACCCGTGATTCTACTGACCCTGGCGGCCAATTTACAGGGGCGCGACAGCTTGTGACGATGAAGCGACAGCTTCTTGCAACCGGGCGACACCCGATTCAGCGCTCAGGACGCGGCGGCCGGGGACGCTGCCGGAGCCTCGGACGCCGGTGCTTCGGCGGGCGCCTCCGCCACCCGATCCAGGCGAATACTGACCCGACGATTCTTCGACCGGTTGGCCTCGCTGGTGTTCGGCACCATGGGATAGCGTTCGCCATGAAAACGCAGGGTGATCTGCTCCGCCGGCACGCCGTTGGCTTTGAAGTACTCCATCACAGCCAGGGCACGGCGGCGCGACAGGTCGCGATTGCTCAAGCGGTTGCCGCTGTTGTCGGCGTGACCGTCGATCTGGATGCGATTGACGCTGGGGTCGGCCTTGAGAAAGGTCAGGATAATGTCGAGCTTGGCCTGGGCCAACGGCTCCAGGTCGACGCCGCCGCCCGGAAAGCCGACCTGGGTCTGGCGTACCTGCTCGAAATTCACCGGCAGCAGCTTGGCGGTACAGCCCAGGTAGTCGCTGTAGGCCTTCTGGAACCTGGCCGGCAGCAGGCGCACCTCCAGCCGCTCGCCGCCCTGCACGGTGCGGTGACGCACCAGCGGGCTGCGGCCTTCTAGCAAGCCGGTGAGCAGGCGCCCGGCCTGCTCCTGGGAGCTGTTGAAGGGCACCTCGCCTGCGGCGACGCTGACCGACCCCAGATGGATATCGCCGCGCCCCGGCTGCCAGGGCGCCGCCGCGGCCAGCAAGGTGGCCGAGCCGGCGCCGAGCCAGCGCTCGCGCGCATGCAGACGGAAGATTGCCTGCTCGCCAGCGCGGCGCACGAACTCGCCGGCGCCGAAATCGGTGATCGGCTGCGACAGCCGGCACTCGAACTGGTCGCCCTCGACCTGCCATTCGACCTTCTCCAGGCGGGTCTGGAAGCTAATGGCTGCGACAGGCGGCGCCAGCGGCAGGCTGGCGAGCACGCCGACGAGCGTACCGAACAGACTGAACAGGCTTATGTAGGACTGGCGCACGGCGGGCTCCACGGGGAATAACGGCATTCCCTCGGGGTATCGGTGCTCTGCGGCAAAACTTAAGCGCCGACAGTCCGCGCCGCGGCGCCCTGCCATCTGCCCGGCGTGCTCTGCGGGGGCTTTTCCGGTAGCATTCCAGCCACGTTTTGCCCGCCCGGAAGCCCCCCCATGACCGACCGCCTCACCCTGCTGCGCCCCGACGACTGGCACATCCACCTGCGCGACGGTGCCGTGTTGCCGCATACAGTGGCCGACGTAGCGCGCACCTTCGCCCGTGCCATCATCATGCCGAACTTGGTGCCACCGGTGCGCAACACCCTCGAAGCCGAGGGCTATCGCCAGCGCATCCTCGCTGCGCGCCCGGCCGGCAGTGGCTTCGAACCGCTGATGGTGCTCTACCTCACCGACCTGACCTCGGCCTCCGACGTGCGCACGGCCAAGGCTTCCGGCTTCGTGCACGCGGCCAAGCTCTACCCGGCCGGCGCCACCACCAACTCCGACTCCGGCGTGACCAGCATCGACAAGATTTTCCCGGCGCTCGAGGCCATGGCCGAGGTCGGCCTGCCGCTGCTGGTCCACGGCGAGGTGACGCGCAGCGAGATCGACGTGTTCGACCGCGAGAAGGCCTTCATCGACGAACACCTGACCCGGGTGGTCGAACGCTTTCCCAGCCTGAAGGTGGTGTTCGAACACATCACCACCCGCGATGCGGTGCAGTTCGTCGAGGCCGCCTCGAGCAACGTCGGCGCCACCATCACCGCCCACCATCTGCTCTACAACCGCAACCACATGCTGGTCGGCGGCATCCGCCCGCACTTCTATTGCCTGCCGATCCTCAAGCGCAACGTGCACCAGGAAGCCCTGCTCGACGCCGCCACCAGCGGCAACAGCAAGTTCTTCCTCGGCACCGATTCGGCGCCCCACGCCAAGCATGCCAAGGAAGCCGCCTGCGGCTGCGCCGGCTGCTACACCGCCTTTGCCGCCATCGAGCTGTATGCCGAGGCCTTCGAGCAGCGCAACGCGCTGGACAAGCTGCAAGGCTTCGCCAGCCAGCATGGCCCGGACTTCTACGGGCTGCCGCGCAACAGCGAGACCATCACCCTGGTGCGCCAGGAGTGGGACGTCCCGGCCAGCCTGCCGTTCGGCGAGCAGACCGTCATCCCCCTGCGGGCCGGCGAGAAACTGCGCTGGCGTGTGCTGGAGGATCAGGCGTGAGCGAAGACCTGTACGAAGACGAGCTCGACGGCAGCACTCCATCCGCTTCACGCCACCCCATGGCGGCGCGCTTTCGCGGTTACCTGCCGGTGGTGGTGGATGTCGAGACCGGTGGCTTCAACTGTGCCACCGACGCCCTGCTGGAGATCGCCGCCACCACCATCGGCATGGACGAGCAGGGCTTTCTCTACCCCGACCACACCCACTTCTTTCGCGTCGAGCCCTTCGAGGGCGCCAACATCGAGCAGGCGGCCCTGGAATTCACCGGGATCAAGCTGGATCACCCCCTGCGCATGGCGGTCAGCGAGGAACATGCGCTCAACGAGATCTTCCGCGGTCTGCGCAAATCGCTGAAGGCCAACGGCTGCAAGCGGGCGATCCTGGTCGGTCACAACAGCAGCTTCGACCTGGGCTTTCTCAATGCCGCGGTGACCCGCACCGGCCTCAAGCGCAACCCCTTCCACCCCTTCTCCAGCTTCGACACCGCCACCCTGGCCGGCCTCGCCTATGGCCAGACCGTGCTGGCCAAGGCCTGTCAGGCCGCCGGCATCGAGTTCGACGGCCGCGAGGCGCACTCGGCGCGCTACGACACCGAGAAGACCGCCGAGCTGTTCTGCGGCATCGTCAACCGCTGGAAGGAAATGGGCGGCTGGATGGAGTTCGACGACTGATCCCCAAGGGAGCTCTAAAAGAAACCGGCCTAGGCCGGTTTCTTTGTGGAGCCGGCACGCCTCGCAGGTGGCCGGCATGCTGGGTCAGGTAATGCCCCTTCTGGCGAGGCGGTCATGCCGCTGGCGCCCTGCTTCCAATTGGCCGGCCAGACTTCGCCATGCCCCTCGCCGAACTGCAGGGCGCCGGCCAGCAGACCGCTCGTCAGCTTCAGGAAAAAACAGCCAACCAGTCTGTTTGACACGCATTCTCATTAACATTAGTATCCATAGGTATCGAATCACTGCCATGTGACGGACCCCAAACTATGTATGTCTGCCTCTGCGAAGGTGTCACCGACCGCCAGATCCGCGAAGCCATCTACGACGGCTGCTGCAGCTACCGCGATGTCCGCGCCACCCTGGGTGTGGCCAGCCAGTGCGGCAAATGCGCCTGCGTGGCCAAGCAGGTGGTACGTGAAACCCTGAGCGAAATGCAGAGCAGCCAGGCCGCGCTGGCCTACCCGGCCAGCTTCGCTGCCGCCTGATCGAATCGCCGCAGAAGAACCGGACCCTGAGTCCGGTTTTTTTATGCCTGTAATTCAATTACTTAGGCGCCGGATGCAGAGCAAAAACATTCGTATTCAGGTTTGTTTTTATATATAAATTTCAAATACTTAGGTTTGACAGCCGTTATAGCGCGGCCCAGACTTGGGTATCAACTTCCCCGCAAGGCAGACCCGGACATGAAAGGCGACAAGAAGGTCATCCAGCACCTGAACAAGATCCTCGGCAATGAGCTGGTCGCGATCAACCAGTACTTCCTGCACGCGCGCATGTACGAGGACTGGGGCCTGAAGAAGCTCGGCGAGCACGAGTATCACGAGTCCATCGACGAGATGAAGCATGCGGACAAGCTGATCAAGCGCATCCTCTTTCTCGAAGGCCTGCCGAACCTGCAGGACTACGGCAAGATCATGATCGGCGAGCACACCAAGGAAATGCTCGAGTGTGACCTGAAGATCGAGCACAAGGCACACATCGACCTGAAGGCGGCCATCGCCTACTGCGAGAGCATCGGTGATTACTGCACCCGCGAACTGCTCGAAGAGATCCTCTGCTCGGAGGAAGACCATATCGACTGGCTGGAGACCCAGCTCAGCCTGATCGAGAAGATCGGCATGGAAAACTACCTGCAATCGCAGATGGACGAATAGGGTCCAGCCCAGAACACGAAACGGGAGCCCAGGCTCCCGTTTTTTGTTGGCGCCGGGCAAAACCCGGGCACAAAAAACCCCGCCGCGGCGGGGTTCTCTGCTGAAAAGCCGAATTACGCGTCGGTTTTCTGCACCGCGTTCTTGATCAGGGTCTGCAGTTCGCCCTTCTCGAACATCTCGGCCATGATGTCGCTGCCGCCAACCAGCTCACCACCGACCCACAGCTGCGGGAAGGTCGGCCAGTTGGCGTACTTCGGCAGGTTGGCGCGAATCTCCGGATTCTGCAGGATGTCGACATAGGCGAACTTCTCGCCACAGGCCATGACCACCTGCGCGGCGCGGGAGGAAAAACCGCACTGCGGCGCGTTCGGCGAGCCTTTCATGTACAGCAGAACGGTGTTGTTGGCGATCTGCTCTTTGATGGTTTCGATGATATCCATGGGGGCACCTCAGGGCTTAACTTTGCGACTCACGGGTCGACACGGTGGCGGCATTGTAGCGAAAAGCCGAGCGCAATGCTCGGCCTTGCCTGACCCCGTTTGGACGGACCGCTCGCAGCTATGCGTACCGCCCGATCAGGCGGCGCTGACCGCGACCACCACGCCATTCAGCGCCGCATTGCCGGACAGCGCATCGAGCACGCGCTCATCGGTCAGGTCGTTGGCGCTGGCCCCCGGCTGAGCGCTGGCGATGCTCATCTGCACCCCCGGGCGGGCGTGTCCCCAACCATGGGGCAGACTGACCACCCCTTCCATCATCTCCTCGCTGGCCGCCACCTCCACCTCGATAGCGCCGACCCGCGAACGCACGCACACCCGCTGGCCATCCGCCAGTCCTCGGCGAGCCAGGTCGTCCGGGTGCATCAGCAGCTGGTGACGTGGCTTGCCCTTCACCAGGCGGTGGTAATTGTGCATCCAGGAGTTGTTGCTGCGTACATGGCGACGGCCGATCAGCAATAGGCCGTCGCCGTCTGCGACCGGGTGTTCGGCGAAGCGCCGCAGGTCCGCCAGCAGCACCTCTGGTGCGGCCTGCACCTGTTGCGTCGAGGTGTTCAGGCGCGCGGCAAGATTCGGCTTGAGGGCGCCGAGGTCCAGGCCATGGGGATGATCGCGCAGCGCGGCGAGCGACAGCTTGTGCGCAGACTGGTCGCCATAGGGCCCGGCCCGCAGGCCCATGTCGATCATCCGCTCCGGCGCCACGGTCGGCTTCAACGGCACGCCGCTCTTCGCCGCAAAGGCTTCGGCCAGGCCGACGAAGATCTCCCAGTCGTGCAGCGCGCCCGCCGGCTTGGCCAGCACCGCCTGGTTGAAGCGGGTGACATTGCGCACGGCGAACAGGTTGAAGGTGCTGTCGTAATGGTCGTGCTCCAGCGGCGCGGTGGGCGGCAGGATCAGGTCGGCGTAACGGGTCGTCTCGTTGATGTAGAAGTCGATGCTGAGCATGAACTCGAGGCCTTCCAGGGCCTGCTCCAGCTGGCGCCCGTTGGGTGTCGACAGCACCGGGTTACCGGCCACCGTGACCAGGGCACGCACCTGGCCCTCGCCTTCCGTGAGCATTTCCTCGGCCAGGGCCGAGACCGGCAGTTCACCGCCGTATTCCGGCAGCCCCGACACCCGGCTTTGCCAGAGGTTGAAGTGCCCGCCCGACGTCGTCGCGACCAGGTCAACAGCCGGCTCGGTGCACAGCACACCCCCTTCGCGGTCGAGGTTGCCGGTGACCAGGTTGATCAGTTGCACCAGCCACTGGCAGAGGGTGCCGAAGGCCTGGGTCGAGACGCCCATGCGCCCGTAGCACACGGCCTTGTCGGCGGCGGCGAAATCCCGCGCCAGCTGGCGAATGGTCGCCGCCGAAATGCCGCAACGCGGTCCCATGGCCTCGGCGGTGAAGCCGACAATGGCACGGCGCACCGCCTCCAGCCCCTCGACCGGCAGATGGCTGCCACGGGCGAGGTTCTCCTCGAACAGGGTATTGAGCAGGGCCAGCAGCAGCGCCGCGTCCTGGCCGGGGCGCACGAACAGGTGCTGGTCGGCGATCGCCGCGGTCTCGCTGCGCCGCGGATCGACCACCACCAGCTTGCCGCCGCGGGCCTGGATGGCTCTGAGGCGCTTCTCCACGTCCGGCACGGTCATGATGCTGCCGTTCGAAGCCAGCGGATTGCCGCCGAGGATCAGCATGAAGTCGGTGTGATCGATGTCGGGCACCGGTATCAGCAAGCCGTGGCCGTACATCAGGTGGCTGGTCAGGTGATGGGGCAACTGGTCGACCGAGGTGGCGGAAAAGCGGTTGCGGGTCTTCAACAGTCCGAGAAAGTAGTTGCTGTGGGTCATCAACCCGTAGTTGTGCACGCTCGGATTGCCCTGATACACCGCCACCGCGTTCTTGCCGCACCGCGCCTGGATGTCGCCGAGGCGCTCGGCGACCAGGGCGAAGGCCTCGTCCCAGGCAATCGGCTGCCACTCGCTCCCGACCCGGTGCATGGGTTGGCGCAGGCGCTCGGGATCGTTCTGGATATCCTGCAGCGCCACCGCCTTGGGGCAGATATGGCCGCGACTGAAGCTGTCCTGGGCATCGCCCTTGATCGACAGGATCCGCGTGGCCCCGTCAGGCTCGGTCTGGGTCTCGATGGTCAGGCCACAAATGGCCTCGCACAGATGGCACGCACGGTGGTGGAGGGTCTTGCTCATGGCCTGGCCTCATATTCTTGTTCGAGACGACCGGTCGGGTCGCAAGGGCAGACTATGGCCGCAGCCGGGAGGCGGCACCAGCAGGGTTCGCGTCATGAATCGGCCGGCATAATGCCAGCCGATTCGTGACGCGCACACTACCCGGCCGCCTGCAGCGGACAGCGGCGGCCACACGCTCCCCGCCGCAGCCAACTGGACCTGAGTCGGGCAAGGCGCTCGTCATGGGCATTGCAGGCGCCGCACTGCCGTGATGACCCGGTGCGACGCCAACTTGCCTGGCCGCGCGAGCGAATTGCACCGCCTCGTCATTTCCTTATAAGATCGCGCCTTCCCCGTTTCGTCGCACTGTGCGGCTCCCAGCCGCAGGTTCAGCCCTTTTCCTCGATAAACCGAACCTGCGCTGTTGTAAAAAAGGTAGTTAACGATGAGCGCAAGACACTTTCTCTCGCTGATGGACTGCACACCGCAAGAGCTGGTGAGCCTGATCCGCCGCGGCATGGAGCTGAAGGACTTGCGCAACCGCGGCGTACTGTTCGAGCCGCTGAAGAATCGCGTACTGGGCATGATCTTCGAGAAAGCCTCGACCCGTACCCGGCTGTCCTTCGAGGCCGGCATGATCCAGCTCGGCGGCCAGGCGATCTTCCTCTCGCCGCGCGACACCCAGCTCGGCCGCGGCGAGCCGGTGGCCGACGCCGCCCGGGTCATGTCGCGCATGCTCGACGCGGTGATGATCCGCACCTTCGCCCACAGCAAGCTGGTGGAGTTCGCGGCCAATTCGCGGGTACCGGTGATCAACGGCCTGTCCGACGACCTGCACCCCTGCCAGCTACTGGCCGACATGCAGACCTACCAGGAGCATCGCGGCAGCATCGCCGGCAAGACCGCCGCCTGGATCGGCGACGGCAACAACATGTGCAACTCCTACATCGAAGCCGCGATGCAGTTCGACTTCCAGCTGCGTGTCGCCTGCCCGCAAGGCTATGAGCCCAACCCGGAATTCCTCGCCCGCGCCGGCGACCGCGTCAAGGTGCTGCGCGACCCGCGCGAAGCCGTGGCGGGCGCCCACCTGGTGAGCACCGATGTGTGGGCGTCCATGGGCCAGGAAGACGAGATCGCCGAGCGCCACAAGCTGTTCAAGCCCTACCAGGTCGACCGTGCGCTGCTCGATGCCGCCGCCGAGGACGTGCTGTTCCTGCATTGCCTGCCGGCGCACCGCGGCGAGGAGATCAGCGAGGACCTGCTCGACGACCCCCGCGCCGTGCCGTGGGACCAGGCGGAGAACCGCCTGCATGCGCAAAAGGCGCTGCTCGAGTTCCTCGTCGAAGCGTCCTCTCGCCAGGCATGAGCCACTCCCTGCTGCTGAACCTGCGCGACCTGAGCTGTGGCTACCATGAGCACCGCGTCGTGCAGGACCTCAATCTGCACCTGAACGCCGGTGACATCGGTTGCCTGCTTGGCCCTTCCGGCTGCGGCAAGACCACCACCCTGCGCGCTATCGCAGGCTTCGAGCCGGTGGTCGAAGGCGAGATCCAGCTGGAAGACCAGGTTATTTCCCGCGCCGGCTTCACCCTGGCACCGGAGAAACGCCGCATCGGCATGGTGTTCCAGGACTACGCGCTGTTTCCGCACCTGACCGTCGCCGAGAACATCGGCTTCGGCATCCGCAAGCAGGCCAACTGCGAGCAGGTCGTCGGTGAGCTGCTGGAGCTGGTCAAGCTCAGCCACCTGGGCAAGCGCTACCCCCACGAGCTGTCCGGTGGTCAGCAGCAGCGCGTGGCCCTCGCCCGCGCGCTGGCGCCGGAGCCGCTGCTGCTATTGCTCGACGAGCCCTTCTCCAACCTCGATGGCGAGCTGCGCCGACGCCTGAGCCATGAGGTCCGCGACATCCTCAAGGCCCGCGGCACCAGCGCCATCCTGGTCACCCACGACCAGGAAGAAGCCTTCGCCGTCAGCGACCACGTCGGCGTCTTCAAGGAAGGCAAGCTGGAGCAGTGGGACACCCCCTTCAACCTCTACCACGAGCCGCTGACGCCCTTCGTCGCCAGCTTCATCGGCCAGGGCTACTTTATTCGCGGCCAGTTGATCAGCCCGGATGCGGTGCAAACCGAGCTTGGTCTGATCCGTGGCAACCGCGCCTACACCTGGCCGGTGGGCAGCGCGGTGGACGTGCTGCTGCGCCCGGACGACATTGTCTACGCGCCGGACAGCGACCAGAAGGCGCTGATCGTCGGCAAGACCTTCCTCGGCGCCGCCACCCTGTATCGCCTGCAACTGGCGACCGGCAGCCAGCTGGAGTCGATCTTTCCCAGCCACGCCGACCACCTGCCCGGGGAGGAAGTGGGGATTCGCGTCGCCGCCGATCACCTGGTGGCCTTCCCCGCACTCGGCAGCATCGCCGCCCACCTGGACCTCACCGAGTCCGGGGTGCGCCGCTACAGCAGCGCCAACTGAGTCACCTAGCGGGGCGCAGCAGCGCGCCCCGGCAACCTTACGCCTCGCTCAGGTAGAGCCGGCCACTGGCAACCAGCACCGCCTCGCCGGCGATCTTCACTCGCTCGCCCTGCAAACGACAATGCAGCTCGCCGCCGCGCTTCGAGCACTGGTAGGCGCTCAGCTCCTGCTTGCCCAAACGGCTGGCCCAGTAGGGAATCAGGCAGCAATGGGTCGAGCCGGTCACCGGGTCTTCGTCGATGCCGATCCCCGGGGCGAAATAGCGGGACACGAAGTCATGACGCTCCCCGGGCGCGGTGACGATCACCCCCAAACCCGGCAGCTTGGCCAGGGCCAGCAGATCCGGCTGACAGGCGCGCACCGCCTGCTCCGACTCGACCACCACCATCAGCTCATTGCCTTGCCAGGCGGTCTGTACTGCCAGCCCCAACGCCTGCTCCAACGCCGCACTGACCGGCACCTCGACGGTCTCGGCGGTCGGGAAGTCCAGCACCAGTCGCTCACCCTCGCGGGTCACCCGCAGGGCACCGGATTGGCAGGTGAAGTCGATGGCCTCGCCGGGCTCGTCATACAGTTCGAACAGCACCTTGGCGCTGGCCAGGGTGGCGTGGCCGCACAGCGGAATCTCGGTGGTTGGGGTGAACCAGCGGATATGCCAGGCACTACCCTCCTTCACCAGGAACGCGGTTTCCGCCTGGTTGTGCTCGGCGGCGATCTGCTGCATCAGGCTATCGGCCAGCCAGCTGTCCAGGCGATAGACCATGGCGGGGTTGCCGGCGAACGGACGGTCGCTGAAGGCGTCGATCTGGTGAAACTCGAGGTACATGGCAGACTCCTGCTGGATGATCGAACCAGCATGCCCTGAGGCACGCGGCGCTGACCAGCACAGCTGACGGCGGAGCCGGCGCTACAGTTGCGCCTCCGCGGCCGATAGAGCAGCACTCAGGCGCGGCGACTCGGCGCGATGGATGAGCGATTGATCAGCGCCGCGGGCGGCCGGCCCGTTCGACTGACCGCGGCCTCCCATTCGCACCGCGGATCAGGGCTCGCTGACCCCGTAGCGCTGCAGCAGGCGCTGCAGGCGGCCGTCGGCCCGGTAGCGCCGCAGGCCCGCCTCGAACAATTCGACATGGGCCGGGCTGCTCGCCAGAGCTGGTGAGAACGCCAGATAGATGGGCAGATCCGGCGTGCGGCAACCGACGTTGCGCAACTGGCCGCCAAGGCCCTGCTCACGCAGCCAGTTCTCCATCACCCAGGCATTGGCCATAACGACGTCAATACGCTGGTTGAGCAGCTTGTCGACATTCAAGGCGAACGCCCGGTCACCGTGGGCCAGCTGCACCCGGGTCGGGTCCTCGGCATGGCTCAGCAAATAGGCATCCAGCACGCTGCCGTAACTGTAGTCCTTGACCGCGCCCAGGCGCTGGCCGCCCAGATCGCTCACCGCAGTGAAGCGCCAGCGGCTGTTCGACCGGGTAAAGAAACACATGCGTGAATGACTGACCGGCGTAACGGTGAAGAGGAAGTCCGGCGCGTCATTGCGAGCGGCGCCGATGACCGCATCGATCCGCCCCTTGCGCGCGTCATGCAGGGCCCGCGCCCAGTTGACCACGCGGTACTCCACCTGGATGCCCGCCTCGCCAAAGATGTCCCGCGCCAGCTCGACGAAGATGCCCGGCCGCTGCGAATCCGCCTCGCAGTTCACCGGGCACCAGGGATCACCGGCAATGACCAGCGTCTCGGCCCGAGCATCCGGGCTGCCAACAAGCACCCCCAGCGCCAGCACAGCGGCCAACATCGAAAAACGCTCGCGGAAGCTGGCGAGCATCAGAGGCCTACTCGCAAGGCGATGGTGTCAGTCTCCAGGTCCAACGGCGATCAGGCCTCGCTGCGCACGCGCTGCACCGCGTTCAACCAACCGCGATAGAGCTTGGCACGGGTCTCGTCGAGCATGTGCGGCTGGAAGCGCTGCTGACGCTGCCAGTGCGTGGCGATGTCCTCGAGGTCGCGGAAGATGCCCGCCTGCAGCCCGGCCAGATAAGCCACGCCCAGGGCGGTGGTCTCGGTGACCTCGGGACGCTCCACCGGCACGCCGAGGATATCGGCGAGGAACTGCATCAACCAGTTGTTGACCACCATGCCGCCGTCCACCCGCAGCGCGCTGGGCGCCGCGGCGCCATCCTGACGCATGGCCTCGAGCAGGTCGCGGGTCTGGTAGCACACCGACTGCAGGCCGGCGGTGACGATTTCCTTGATCCCGGTATCGCGGGTCAGGCCGAAGATTGCGCCACGCGCCTTGGGATCCCAATAGGGCGCGCCCAGTCCGGTGAAGGCCGGCACCAGGTAGACGCCACAGGCTTCGCCGGTCTGCTCGGCCAGGGCTTCGCAGTCGCTGGCGTGACTGATCAGCTTGATGCCGTCACGCAGCCACTGCACCGCCGCGCCGGCGACGAAGATGCTGCCTTCCACGGCATAGGTCACCTGGCCGCCGAGGCGGTAACCAACCGTGGTCAGCAGGCGGTTTTGCGAGCTGACCGGGGTGCTGCCGGTGTTCTGGATCATGAAACAGCCGGTACCGTAGGTACTCTTGACCATGCCGGGCTGAAAGCAGGCCTGGCCAATAAGCGCCGCCTGCTGGTCGCCGGCCATGCCCAGCACCGGGATCGGCGCGCCGAGCAGGTCGGCCTGGCAGGTGCCGAACTCCGCTGCGCAGTCCAGTACCTCCGGCAGCATGCTGGCGGGAATATCCAGCAGCTCGAGCAGCTCCTGGTCCCACTGCTGGGTGTGGATATTGAACATCAGGGTACGCGAGGCATTACTGGCATCGGTCTTGTGCGACTTGCCGCCGGTCAGGCGCCACAACAGGAAGCTGTCGACGGTGCCGAAACGCAGCTCGCCGCGCTCGGCCCGCTCACGCGCACCCTCGACGTTGTCGAGAATCCAGCGCAGCTTGGTGCCGGAAAAATACGGGTCGATCAGCAGTCCGGTCTTGGCGCTGACCATAGCCTCGTGGCCGGCGACCTTCAGTTCGGCGCAATAGTCGGCGGTGCGCCTGTCCTGCCAGACGATGGCACGGTAGATCGGCTCGCCGCTCACCGCGTCCCACACCAGGGTGGTCTCGCGCTGGTTGGTGATGCCGATCGCGGCGATCTCGTCGGCGCTCAAGCCGCCCTCTTGCAGGGCCTGCCGGCAGACCTCCAGGGTGCTGCGCCAGATCTGCTCACCGTCGTGCTCGACCCAGCCATCCTGCGGAAAGAACTGCTGGAACTCCTGCTGCGCACGGGCGTGTGCCCGACCTTCGCGATCGAACACGATGGCACGGCTGCTGGTGGTTCCCTGATCGATGGCTAGCAGATACTGAGACACGCGCAACTCCTTGTTGTTATGGGTTTTGGCTCGTACATCGAGATGCACTGCCCAGCAGGCTACACTGCCGGCGACGGTACCTGCACCCTAGCCGCGCCCGATGGCGGCGAAACGCGCCTGGGTGTGCTCGGCCAGCACCGCGGCGGCCAGCTCGACCTCCAGGCCGCGCCGTCCGGCGCTGACGAAGATGCTGGCAAAGCCCAGCGCCGATTCGTCGATGAAGGTGCGCAGGCGCTTCTTCTGGCCCAGTGGACTGATGCCCCCGAGCAGGTAGCCGGTGGCGCGCTGCGCCGCCTGGGGCTCGGCCATATCGGCCTTCTTGACGCCGGCGGCCTGGGCCAGGGCCTTCAGGTCGAGGCTGCCGGCGACCGGCACCACCGCCACCAGCAGCTCACCCTTCTCGCTGGCGGCCAGCAAGGTCTTGAACACCCGCACCGGCTCCAGGTCGAGTTTTTCCGCCGCTTCCAGGCCATAGGACGCGGCCTTGGGGTCATGTTCGTAGCTGTGCACCCGGTGCTCAGCCTTGGCTTTTTTCAACAGGTCGATGGCAGGCGTCATGTTCGAATGTGAAAATGCTCCGACGAGGTTCGCGTACCTTAGCCGAAAAAACGGCCAACGGCAGCCTATAATGCCGCGCAACACAAGGACAGACTTATGACCCTGGCCCCCCGCCAACACGACATCCTCAACCTCGCCCGCGAGCGCGGCTACGTCAGCATCGACGAGCTGGCCCAGGCCTTCACCGTCACCCCGCAGACCATCCGCCGCGACATCAACCTGCTCGCTGAACAGGGCCTGCTGCGCCGCACCCACGGCGGCGCCGCCTGCGAGGCCTCGAGCACCCAGAACACCGCCTACGCCATGCGCGCCGGGCAGATGCGCGAGGAGAAGCAGCGCATCGCCGAAGCCATCGCCGTGCATATCCCGGACCACGCCTCGCTGTTCATCAGTATCGGCACCACCACCGAGGCGATCGCCCGCGAATTGCTCAAGCGCAAGGGCTTGAAGGTGATCACCAACAACCTGCACGTGGCCGCCCAACTCAGCGCCCGGGCGGACTTCGAGGTGCTGGTGGCGGGCGGCACGGTGCGCGGCGATGGCGGCGTGGTCGGCCAGAGCACGGTGGATTTCATCCAGCAGTTCAAGGTCGATTTCGCTCTGGTCGGCATCAGCGGCATCGACGAGGACGGCAGCCTGCTCGACTTCGACTACCAGGAAGTGCGGGTCTCGCAGTCGATCATCGACAATGCCCGGCAGGTGTTCCTGGCCGCCGACTCGAGCAAGTTCGGGCGCAATGCCGTGGTGCGCCTGGGCTCGATCACCCTGGTTGATCGCGTGTTCACCGACGCGGCCCCGTCTGCCGCGATCTGCCGCCTGCTGGCCGAACACCAGGTCCAGCTCGAACTGGTCTGACGGCGCACCACCAGCCCAGCCAACAACCCGATCTCCAGCACCGCTCGGCGCGAATTCGCGCACGGGGTTGGCGATTGCATGCGTATTCGACTAGTATATTTTCGGAAGTGAACATTATCGCATTCGAATTCGACTATCCGGTGCCGCCATGCCTACTCGCTCCAACCACCACGCCCCCCTCGCCGAAGTCTACGACCTGGCCGTGGTCGGAGGCGGCATCAACGGGGTCGGCATTGCCGCCGATGCCGCGGGCCGCGGCCTGTCGGTCTTCCTCTGTGAAAAGGACGACCTGGCCCAGCACACCTCTTCGGCCAGCAGCAAGCTGATCCACGGGGGCTTGCGCTACCTGGAGCACTACGAGTTCCGCCTGGTGCGCGAAGCACTGGCCGAACGCGAGGTGCTGCTGAGCAAGGCACCGCATATCGTCAAGCCCATGCGCTTCATCCTGCCGCACCGCCCGCACCTGCGCCCGGCCTGGATGATCCGCGCCGGCCTGTTCCTCTACGACCACCTCGGCAAGCGCGAACAGTTGCCAGCCTCCCGCGGCCTGCGCTTTGGCGGCGACAGCCCGCTCAAGGCAGAGATCTCCCGCGGCTTCGAGTACTCCGACTGCTGGGTCGACGACGCGCGCCTGGTGGTGCTCAATGCCATGGCCGCCCGCGAGAAAGGCGCCCACGTGCACACCCGCACCCGTTGCGTCAGTGCGCGGCGCAGCAAGGGCCTGTGGCACATCCATCTGGAGCGGGCCGACGGCAGCCTCTTTTCCATCCGTGCCCGCGCCCTGGTCAATGCCGCCGGCCCCTGGGTCGCGCAGTTCATTCGGGACGACCTGCAGCAGCCGTCGCCCTACGGCATCCGCCTGATACAGGGCAGCCATATCGTGGTGCCGCGCCTGTTCGACGGCGAGCAGGCCTATATCCTGCAGAACGAGGATCGCCGCATCGTCTTCGCCATCCCCTACCTGGAACGCTTTACCCTGATCGGCACCACCGACCGCGAGTACCAGGGCGATCCGGCGGACGTGAAGATCAGCGAGGAGGAGACCGACTACCTGCTGCAGGTGGTCAACGCGCATTTCAAGCGCCAGCTGCGCCGCGACGACATCCTGCACACCTACGCCGGGGTGCGGCCGCTGTGCGACGACGAGTCCGACGAGCCCTCGGCCATCACCCGCGACTACACCCTGTCGCTGTCCGCCCAGGCGGGCGAGGCGCCGCTGCTGTCGGTGTTCGGCGGCAAGCTGACCACCTACCGCAAGCTGGCCGAATCCGCCCTGGCTCAGCTCGCCCCGCACCTCCCCACGATGGGCCCGAGCTGGACCGCAGACAGCCCCTTGCCTGGGGCCGAACAGCTGGAGAGCCGTAGCGCCCTGGTCGACGCCCTGTGTGCCCGCCACGGCTGGCTGCCGAGCGCTACCGCGCGACGCTGGGCCAGCACCTACGGCAGCCGCAGCTGGACGCTGCTCGACGGCGTGCAACAGCAGAACGACCTGGGCGAAGAGCTCGGCGCCGGCCTGCACACCCGCGAAGTGGACTATCTGTGCCAGCAGGAGTGGGCGGTCAACGCCGGCGACATCCTCTGGCGCCGCAGCAAACTGGGGTTGTTCATGGATGCGGCGCAGCAGCGTCGCCTCGAGGACTACCTGGCGATTCGAGCGCCCAAAGGCCCGGAGGACGCCCACGCCGCCTGAACCTGAATCGAAATCCCTTCGCCCTGCCGATCAGTCGAGACACGGAGTTTTTTATGCCTGCGGCTCGAGTCGCCACTCTGCTCGCAAGGTCGCCCCCAGGCTCCACCGGTTAGAGCTGCGCCCACTGCCCGCCCTGGCGATGGGCGCGCAAATGGGGCAGGACCGCCGCCAGCAAGGGCTCCTTGAAGGCGTCCTGAAAACGGTGGGCCAGCCCCGGGATCAGCTTGAGTTCGCTGCCCTGGATATGCGCCGCGACATGCACCCCATGCATCGCCGGCAGCAGCGGATCGGCCGTGCCGTGCACCACCAGAGTCGGTACATGCAGCCGCCTGAGCAGTTCGACCCGGCTCGGCTCGGCGAGAATCGCCAGCAGCTGGCGCTGCACACCCTCAGGGTTGAAGGCGCGCTCGTAGGCGATCTCGGCCTGCTGCAGAAGCTGCGCGCGGTCGTCATCGATCGCCGGACTGCCGAGGGCGGCGAGCAGGTCGGCCTGCTGCTGCAGCGCCACCGCTCGACTGGGCGCCTCGCGCCGGGCCAGCAACGCCAGCAGCTCGTCGCTGGGCTCCGGCAGCCCCTGGGCGCCGGAGCTGGTCATGATCAGGGTCAGGCTCTGCACGCGGTCCGGGGCCAGGCCGGCCAGGTGCTGGGCAATCATCCCGCCCATGCTGGCACCGAGCACATGAAACTGCCGCACGCCCAAGGCATTCATCAGCGCCAGGGCGTCACCGGCCATGTCGCGCAGGCTGTAAGGCGCCGAGACCGACAGGCCCAGGCGATGGCGCAGCGCCTGGTAGGCCAGGTTGGCCGCCGGCGGAGTCCGTGCCCAGCTGCTCAGGCCGACGTCACGGTTGTCGAAACGGATCACCCGAAAACCCTGGGCGCACAGGCGCGTCACCACCTCATCCGGCCAGTGGATCATCTGACCGCCAAGCCCCATGACCAGCAGCAGCGCCGGGTCGCCCGGCCGGCCGATGCTCTGGTAGGCCAGATGCACCGCGCCCAGGCGGACCTTCTCGGTCGGCACCCAGGTACCACAGCGCTCGGCTGCAAGCGACGACAAACCCCATAGCAGTGCGACGAACAGAAATAACGCACGCATCAGCAACACCAGAACGCAGAACCCCATTGAGGCGCCAGTTTGGTGAATTTCATTCGAGGGCGCTGCCACAAACCCATGACAGTTTGATGAATATTGCCGAGCGGTGGAGATGCCCGCTGCGCCCCTCTCAACCTGAGAGGGGCGCAGCGCTGACGATCAGGCCAGCTCCGCCCGCAGCTGGCGGGCCGCGGCGACCAGGTTGACCAACGCCGCCTCGGTCTCGGGCCAGGCGCGGGTCTTCAGGCCGCAGTCCGGGTTGACCCACAGGCGCTCGAGCGGAATGCGCCGCGCGGCCTTGCGCAGCAACTCGGTCATCTGCACCACCTCCGGCACCCGCGGCGAGTGGATGTCGTAGACCCCCGGACCGATGTCGTTGGGGTAGGCGAAGGACTCGAAGGCCTCGAGCAGCTCCATGTCCGAACGCGAGGTCTCGATGGTGATGACGTCGGCGTCCATGGCGGCGATGGCGCCGATCACGTCGTTGAACTCGCTGTAGCACATGTGGGTGTGGATCTGCGTCTCGTCGCGCACGCCCGAGGCGCACAGGCGGAAGGCCTCGGTGGCCCAGTCCAGATAGTGGTCCCAATTCGCCCGGCGCAGCGGCAGGCCCTCGCGGAACGCCGCCTCGTCGATCTGCACGATCTTGATTCCGGCCGCTTCCAGGTCCTGTACCTCGTCGCGAATGGCCAGGGCCAGCTGGCGCGCCTGCTGCTCGCGGGAGATATCCTCGCGCGGGAAGGACCACATCAGCATGGTCACCGGCCCGGTCAGCATGCCCTTCATCACCTTGTCGGTGAGGCCCTGGGCGTAGTGGGTCCAGTCCACCGTCATCGGCCGCGGCCGGCTCAGGTCGCCGACGATCAGCGCCGGTTTGACGCAGCGCGAGCCGTAGCTCTGCACCCAGCCGAAGCGGGTGAAGGCATAGCCGTCGAGCTGCTCGGCGAAGTACTCGACCATGTCGTTGCGCTCGGCCTCGCCATGTACCAGCACGTCCAGGCCAAGGTTTTCCTGCACCTGTACGGCGTGGCGAATCTCGCTGTGCATGGCCTCGGTGTAGGCCGCCGCCGACAGTTTGCCCTGCTTGAAGGCCTGGCGCGCCAGGCGGATCGCCGCGGTCTGCGGGAAGGAGCCGATGGTGGTGGTCGGCAGGACCGGCAGCTGCAGGCGCGCACGCTGGCGCTCGATGCGCTCGGCGAAGGGCGATATGCGCTGGCTGTCGGCCGCCGTGATCGCGTCCAGGCGCGCCCGTACCGCGGGATTGTGGATGCGCGAGGAGGCGGCACGATTGGCCTGCGCGGCCCGGCTCGCGGCCAGGGCTGTCTGCACCTCGGCCTCATGCGGCTGCTTCAGGGCACCGGCCAGGGTGGCGACCTCGGCGCACTTCTGCACGGCGAAGGCCAGCCAGTCCTTGAGTTCGGCGTCCAGCTGCTCTTCCCGGGCGAGGTCGACCGGGCTGTGCAGCAGCGAGCAGGACGGCGCGACCCAGAGGTTGTCGGCGAAACGCTCCTCGGCCTGGCGCAACTGGATCAGGGCGCGGTCCAGGTCGCAGCGCCAGACGTTGCGGCCGTTGACCACGCCCAACGACAGCACCTTGTAGGCCGGCAGGCGGTCGACCAGCAGCGGCAGCTGCTCGGGGGCGCGCACCAGGTCGACGTGCAGGCCGTCCACCGGCAGGCCGACGGCCAGGCCGAGGTTGTCCTCCAGGCCGCCGAAATAGCAGGCCACCAGTTTCTTCAGCGGCGCGTGCTGGAGCAGGTGGTAGGCGCGTTCGAAGGCGTTCTTCCAGTCCTGGGGCAGGTCCAGGCCGAGGATCGGTTCGTCGATCTGCACCCACTCCACCCCCAGGGCCGCCAGGCGCCCGAGGATTTCGCCGTAGACCGGCAGCAGCTGCTCAAGCAGCTCGAGCTTGTCGAACGCCTGGCCCTTGGCCTTGCCCAGCCACAGGTAGGTCAGCGGTCCGATGATCACCGGCTTGACCTTGTGCCCCAGGGCGTGGGCCTCCTCCACCTCCTCGAACAGTTGCGCCCAGCTGAGCTGGAAGCGCTGGTCGGCGCTGAACTCCGGGACCAGGTAGTGGTAGTTGGTGTCGAACCACTTGGTCAGTTCCTGGGCATGGCCGCCGCCACAGCACCCATTGCCGCTGGCGCCGCGGGCCATGGCGAACAGGGTCTGCAGGGTCGGGGTGCCCGACTGCGGACGGAAGCGCGGCGGGATCACCCCGAGCATCAACGAGTGGCTCAGCACCTGGTCGTACCAGGCAAAGTCGCCGACCGGCAACAGGTCGAGGCCGGCGTCCTTCTGCAGCTGCCAATGGGCGGCGCGCAGTTCACGGCCGACGGCGCGCAGGCCGGCCTCGTCCAGCTCGCCTTTCCAGTGGGCCTCCAGGGCCTTCTTCAGTTCACGGTCGCGGCCGATGCGCGGAAAACCCAGGGAATGGGACAGGGCCATGTCGAAACGCTCCATATGCACAAAATGATGATGCGCATTGTCGGCAGCCCTGCATCGTGAGACAAACTCAACCTATTCGTCTTGATCTATAGTTTCATTCATGTAGGGTGACATTCTTCCCATCCCCCTACGCCGAGACCGCCATGCTCGAACTGCGCCACCTGAA
This sequence comes from Pseudomonas benzenivorans, assembly GCF_024397895.1. NCBI lineage: Bacteria > Pseudomonadati > Pseudomonadota > Gammaproteobacteria > Pseudomonadales > Pseudomonadaceae > Pseudomonas > Pseudomonas benzenivorans. The sequence continues at coordinate 3,912,093 of NZ_CP073346.1, read as the reverse complement.
GACCCTGCATGCCCTGCGCGAGAGCGACAGCCTGGTGGACGCCGCCGAGCGCCTGCACCTGACGCAGTCGGCACTGTCGCACCAGTTCAAGGAGCTGGAAGAGCGTCTGGGCATGCAGTTGTTCGTGCGCAAGACCAAGCCGGTGCGCTTTACCAGCGCCGGCCTGCGCCTGCTGCAACTGTGCGACGCGGTGCTGCCGCTGCTGCGCGGCGCCGAGCGCGACCTGGCGCGTCTGGCCGGCGGCACCGCGGGGAGGCTGCACATGGCGATCGAGTGCCACAGCTGCTTCCAGTGGCTGATGCCGACCATCGACCAGTTCCGCGACGCCTGGCCGGAGGTCGAGCTGGACCTGGCCTCGGGCTTCTCCTTCGCCCCGCTGCCGGCCCTGGCCAGAGGCGATCTGGACCTGGTGGTGACCTCCGACCCGCTGGAGCTGGCCGGCATCACCTACGTGCCGCTGTTCACCTACGAGGCCATGCTCGCGGTGGCCAACCAGCACCCGCTGGCGAACAAGTCCTGCATCCAGCCCGAGGACCTGGCCGGCGAGACGCTGATCACCTACCCGGTGGAGCGCGACCGCCTGGACATCTTCACCCGCTTCCTCGAACCGGCCGATGTCGAGCCGGCCCAGGTGCGCACCTCGGAGCTGACAGTGATGATGATGCAGCTGGTGGCCAGCGGCCGCGGCGTCTGCGGCCTGCCCAACTGGGCGCTGCACGAGTACAGCTCGCGCGGCTACGTGACGGCCAAGCGCCTGGGCGACAAGGGCCTGTTCGCCACCCTGTACGCCGGCATCCGCACCGACATGCTCGACGCGCCCTTTATGCGCGACTTCCTGCTGACCGCCAAGGACACCTCCTTCGCCAACCTGGAAGGGGTCAGCGTGGCGCGTTGAGCGCCCCGCCCTACCTGCCGCTTAGGGAAATTTTAGGGATTGCCTAGGGCTTATTTCGTAATCCGCCCAATCGCCGGCCCCTAGCATGGACCTCCTCAACGCCCACAGAGGAAGGTCCAAAATGGCGGCAAACCCAGAGTTCTTCGAGATGGAGGTCAGGCTTCGCCCTGGCACCGCGGACGATGCCACCGCATGCGGTCGAATCTGCTACGACGCCTTCGGCGCCATTTCCGCTCAGCACAATTTTCCGCCCGACTTCCCGTCAGTCGAGGCCGCCGAGCAGCTGTGCTCAGGCCTGCTGGGCCATCCCGGTTTCTATTCGGTCGTCGCCGAATCGGCCGGGCGCATCGCCGGCAGCAACTTCCTGGACGAACGCAACAGCATTGCCGGCATCGGCCCGGTCACGGTCGACCCGGGCATCCAGAATCAGGCCGTCGGCCGGCGCCTGATGGAGGCCGTGCTCGAGCGGGTTGCCGACAAGCGCCTGCCCAGCGTTCGGCTGCTGCAGGCGGCCTATCACAACCGCTCGCTGTCGCTGTACACCAAGCTCGGTTTCGTCGCGCGCGAGCCCCTGTCGACGCTGCAGGGTACGCCGCCGAAAGTACGCTTGCCTGGCCATGAGGTGCGGTCCGCCACGATCGAGGACCTGCCGAGTTGCAACCGGCTCTGCCTCCAGGTGCACGGACACGATCGCGGCGGCGAGCTGCTCGATGCGATCACCCAGGGCACCGCCAGGGTGGTGGAGCGCGACGGTCGGATCGTCGGCTACACCACCATCATCGCCTTCTTCGGCCACACGGTGGGCGAAACCAATGACGCGGTGAAGGCGCTGATCGCCGCGGCGAGCGAGTATCCGGGGCCGGGCTTCCATGTGCCGACGCGCAACGCCGAGCTGTTTCGCTGGTGCCTGGAGCACGGCCTGCGCGTGGTCCAGCCGATGACCCTGATGACCATCGGCCTGTACAACGAACCGGCCGGTGCCTACCTGCCGTCGATCTTCTACTGACAGCCCCGTAGCTCAACCTTGACGGAGGAACACGCCATGGCCATACGTGGCAGCTGCCTGTGCGGCAGCGTTCGATACGAGATTGCCGCCGGCTTCGCCCTCGCCGGCAACTGTCATTGCGGCAATTGCCGAAAAGCCAACGGCGCCGCCTATGTGGGCTGGGGCCTCATCGACCCCGAGCAGTTCCGCTGGACGGCCGGACAGGAGCACATCGCGCAATACGAGTCGTCACCGGGCAAACATCGCTGCTTCTGCAGAAAATGCGGCTCGTCACTGGCCAGCAGCCATGCCGGCCGGGTTGCCGAAGTCGTGCTCGGCAGTGTCGACGGCGACCCGGGCGCACGGCCCCTGGAGCACATCTTCGTCAACTCCAAGGCCGTCTGGCACGACATCACCGATGACCTGCCCCAGCACGGCGAATGGCCGCCTGGAATAGAGGGCTGACAATCGGCGCTGCTATGGCCCGCGGGCCTCGAGGCTGTTTCAGTTTCGAGCCCCGTCCGCTGAAGAAGCGCTGCGAACCCGCAGAGCCCGGGTGCCCGCACCCAAGACGCCCTGGGTTGGCACCGTTCCTCCTGGTCCTCAATGGCCGGCGCTGTTCGAAACCGGAAGGGGCCCTGCGCCGGCATGCCGCCAGGCCAACGGGTCGGGCGGCGGCTGATTCGGCATCGCCGTGCTCGGCACGGTGCTGACCAATACCGAAGTACGCCGCCAACATGCTCATCGGCACCTACGACCAATTGGCCGCCAGGGCCTGGCACACCTCGCCCCAGACATCCCCCTGAACAACACGCGGCCCTGCGGCAGGCGAGCACGGTCTGGGCCGTGCCAGCGGAAAGTGCGCGACGGCAGTCGCACGGGCTTCAACCTATGCAGCACCGCTTAGGAAATATTTAGGGATTGCCTAGGGGTTATTTCGCAATTCGCCGATTCGCCGCGCCCTAGCATGGACCACCTCAAGCCCCTACCGAGGAACCGGTCGATGTTGTCCCCCACCCCGCGATTCGATATCTACGCGCTCATTCACAAGGGCCTGCGTGCCCACCTGCTGCACACCCTCGGCGCCCTTGGCCGCTGCGACTGGGAGGACTGCGGCGAGGCCCGCGCGGTGCTCGCCGAATTGCAGGACTTGCTGGCCTTCTGCCGCTCGCACATCGACCACGAGGACGCGCTGGTGCACCCCGCCCTGGAGCAGCGCCGCCCCGGCGCGACCCGCTACAGCTCGGCCGCGCACCGCCTGCATCGCCAGGAAATGGACGAGTTGAGCAACCTGGCCGAACAGGTCACCCACCTGCCGGCCCTGCGCCGGGGCGATATCACCCACCGGCTCTATCGCCGCGTCGCCCGTTTCGTCGCGGAAAACCTCGAGCATATGGAGCAGGAGGAGCGGGACAACAACCGCCTGCTGTGGGAGACCCACAGCGATGCCGAACTGATCGCCCTGGAGCAGCGCATCGTCGCCTCGGTGCCCCCGGAGGAAATGCGCCGAGTTCTGTACTGGATGCTGCCGGCGCTGACGCCAAACGAGCGCGCCAGCTTTCTGCTCGAGCTGAGGGCCAAGGCGCCCGCCGCAATGGTCTCCGCCACCCTTGAGACGCTGCGCGGGCAGCTGTCGCCAAAACACCAAGCCCATCTCAATGCCGCACTGGGCCTGGCCCGGGCGGTCGAGCCGGCGGACCTGTCGGCCTGAGCCGACCAGCCGCCTTTCACCAAGCCTAACGAGGAATAATGCAATGAGTCCCCTGTCCCGTCGCTGGATCTATGTCGCCATCGTCTATTTCTGCCTGGCCGTCGGCCTGGGCGTGTTCATGGGCCTGAGCGGCGACCACCGCCTGATGGCCGTGCACGCGCACATGAACCTGCTCGGCTGGGTCACCCTGGCCCTGGTCGGCGTGATCTACCACTACTTTCCCAAGGCAGCCGCCAGCCGCCTGGCCAGCGTGCAGTTCTGGCTGCACAACCTGGTCCTGCCGGTGATGATGCTGTCCCTGGCCCTGGTGATCCTCGGCATGCCGCAGGCCGGCCCGGTGCTCGGCAGCTCCGCGGTGGTGATGCTCCTGGCGGTGCTGCTGTTCGCCGGCAACGTGCTCTGGCGACGCGCCTGAGCGCCGTCTAGCGGCCGCCGATCTCCTGCAGCAGCACCGGGCGCTTGAGCAGCAGGCGCAGGCGCCCGCGACCGCACTTCTCCAGGACGATATCGCGGCTGCGCTCGGCCAGCCGGCGCTGCAGCAGGATCAGCCGGGCCTCGAGATTGTCGTCGAGCTCCGGCAACTTAAGCGCCGGGTCCATGCGCAGCTCGCGATTGCTGAACTCGCTGCGCTGCTCCTGGAGGTGCAGGGTCAGCAGGCGCCAGAAGATGGCGCCGGCCACCCCCTTGATCAGGTAGTCCTCGCCGAGGAACACACTGCTATTGGCCGGGTAGTAGCGCACCGCCAACGGCGCGCCCAGCGGCGGCGCGGGGGGCGGTGCACCTTCGCCCTCCTCCAGCGAGCAGTCAGCCGCCTGCTGCAGCGCCAGGATCGCGGCGCCGAGCAGACTGGCCAGGCTCATCAGGCAGTCCTCCTCGTCGTAGCCGAAGCGGTGCGGTTCGGCATGCTCCACGTGCAGCACGCCGAGCAGGCGGCCGGCCGCCAGGATCGGCACCGACAACTGGCTGTGCGGTTCGACCAGGCCGGGAAAGGCAATCTCGGTTTCCAGCCGGTCGCCCAGCCCCGCTTCTGCCAAGTGCTCGTGAATGGCGCGGCTGTAGGCGTATTCGGACGCCATATGGGCGATGCGAATCGGCGTGCGGAACTGCGCCGCCACCCCGATGATCCCTCGTCCGACGGGAAATTCCGAGCCCACGCCGGACTGCTGATAGCCATGGCTGGCCACCGTGTAGAGCTTCTGCCCCTGGCTATCGAGCAGCAGCACCATGGCCTGGGGCATCTCGAGAATGTTCGCCAGGCCATCCAGACACTGTTCCAGCAAGCCGGCGAGGTCGCTACAGCCGGCCAGGCGCAGGCTCAACTGACTCAAGCGAGCGATATGACAGGGCGCACACTGGGCCGGGGGCACCTCCTCGCCCTCGACGTGCTCGATATCCAGCACCTGGTAGACATCCGCGCCGCGCAGGTGAAATACGCCGCTCATGCCGGTGTGCGAGGCGATGCCGGCCAGCTTGGCCTTCATGCTCTCGAACAGCGGCCCTTCGGTCTCGGTGCGCCGGTAGAGCAGCGCCAGGCGGTAGCGGGCGCTGGTCTGCGGGTGCAGGAGAAACACCGTGGCCTGGGGGTTGGCCAGGATGTTCTCGCGGGTCTTGTTGAAGAACTGGAAGGACAGCGCGACATGATCGGCATCCACATAGTGCACCTGGGACACCAGGGTCACGTTCGGCGTGCCGGCGGCGTCGCAGGTGGCAATCGACGCCGGCACCGCGCCCTCCAGGCAGGGCCGGATGGCGTCCAGACTCGCTCCGCCGTTCATGGCTCAGACTCCAGGCGCATGCCGGCGTTGGGGCCGGGGGTCTGCTCGAACAGCGCATCGAGGCTGAAGCTCAGCGCGCACAGGCGCTCGGGCTGGAAGCCATGGGTGGCGAGAGCAAACGGCAGCGCATAGCCCAGGGGCAGCAGATCTTCGGCGAAGGCCCCGCGGTGACGCTCGGCCAGCTCGGCGTCGCCGGCCGCCAGGGCGACCTGTCGGGCATCGCTGCCCTTGAGCTGCAGGGTGCGGTGACTGCTGGGCAAACAGAACACCACCGCCAGCGCCTGGCTGAAGGCGACGTCCTGCAGCAGCTGGCCGGCCTGCGCGGCGTCGACCAGGATGGTGACCTGGCGCCGGTCGGCCGCCACCCGGCAGCCGGACACCTTGCACACCGAGGGCACCCGACGCACGTCGCGCGAGGCGGCGCTGATCGCCACGCCACTTTCGATAAAGCGCACCTGATCGTCGTTGAGAATCATGCCAGCCGGCCCGGAGTTGGGAAAATGGATATCCTGCACCAACTCCACACCGCTGAGAAGCCCGTCATTTCTGGCTCCCGGGGCTTTATCAACCGGCCCTCTAGTTCTCAGGTATAGCCCTGCTTCCAGGGCACCGCGCGAAAGCGGATCGGCGGCAGCGGCGGCTGCCCCGGTACGCGCACGGCGCGGGACAGGTCCAGGCGGATGGCCTGGGTCGGCGCCGGCATGGGCGCGTCGAAGCGCAGCCAGAACTGGTAATGGCGCCCGGGGCTGCCCATCGGATAGTCGAGGCCCGCCGGCGACCGCTCTTCGGCATCGCGCGCCCCGGCAAGGGGATACCGGCCGGGGTCGAAAGCCACTATCTGCTGCACCGCGGTAGGCCGATAATCGCGCCCGTCGATCGTCAACAGCGCCTGCTCCGGATGAAAGCTCGCTTCGCCCGCCTGGGGGCTGATCTCCAGCAACAGCTGGGTTCCCTGCCCGGCCCGGTACAGCGGCTTGTCGATGGGGTCGTACATGACCGGCACGATAAACAGGATCACCTGGTGCTCGCTGTGCTGGGTTTCGTTGCCCAGCTCCACACGAAGCCGCGCCCCTGGCACCTCCAGCCAGTTCTGGGTGCCGCGCACGATGGTCGTGGCCGCCGGCGGCTCACCCACATAGGCGCGGCTGACCTCTCCGTAGCGGTAGCCGGCGCAACCGCTCAACAACACACAGGCAAACAGCAGCCAACTTTTCATCATCCTATCCTCCGTTCGATCCCGATCACTCAGACCATCTGCAAGTAAGCCTTGCGCCGCGGCGGCGGATAGGCAGCATCTAGCTGCGCCAGATCCTCGGCCGACAGGCGCAGGACGGCGGCCTCGGCGTTGAGGCGCACATGCTCGGGATCGACCGCCTTGGGAATGACGATCAGGCCCGGCTGACGCAACGCCCAGGCCAGGGCCACCTGGGCCGGGGTCACGCCGTGCCGCTCGGCAATACCGCGCAGGGCCGGATGCTGCAGCAACGCGCCTCCCTGGCCGAGGGGACAGTAGGCCATCAGCGGCATGCCCTGCGCCTGCTGCCAGGGCAGCAGGTCGAACTCGATGCCGCGCGCCTCGGGGTTGTACAGCACCTGATTGGTCGCGCAGCCCGGCTCGGCCAGCGCCTGCAGGTCGTCCAGGTCGAAGTTGGACACGCCCCAGCCACCGATCTTGCCCTGCTCGCGCAACCGAGTGAAGGCCTCGACGGTTTCCGCCAAAGGATACTGACCACGCCAGTGCAGGAGATACAGATCGATCGTCTCGGTATGGAGCCGCTTGAGGCTGCGCTCGCAGGCCGCGATTGCACCCTGGCGGCTGGCGTTGTGCGGATAGACCTTGCTGACCAGGAACACCTGCTCGCGGCGTCCGGCGATGGCCTCGCCGACCACTTTCTCGGCCCCGCCTTCGCCGTACATTTCGGCCGTATCGATCAGCCGCAGACCGAGCTCGATGCCCTGCTGCAAGGCGGCCACCTCTCGGCGCCGCGCGCCAGGCTGCTCCCCCATGTGCCAGGTGCCCTGGCCGATGACCGGCACCTGCTTACCCGCCAGATTCACTGTCCTCACCGCACCTCCCCCTGCTGCCTGTGGCCGGCCGCTCGACCGGCGAAAACCACCTCTGCCGCCGCCAGCACCCGTACCGGTCGCTGCGGCTGGATCAGCTGCGCCAGCAGCCAGTTATGGTGCGCGATGATCTGCTCCGCTGCCAATAGCCCTACGCGCCTAACCGCCCGCGCGGCGCCGGCCCCTGTTTATTTTTCATCCGTGCCGCCAGCACCGGACAATGACCGACCAGGCAGCGACTAAGCTTGTCTAAACCCTCGGGGGGACCGATCCGGGCCAGGCCAATCATGGGCGCACTATGGCAATCCGATCTACCGCAAGCGGCGCAACCGTCGAGCAGTCAACCGGCGGTTTACCTGAAGCCGTCCGGGCCTAGACGCATGCTGCGCATGGCCTTCTGGCTGGTGCTGGTGCTGGTGCTGCTCTGCGCTGCCGCGCTGGCCAGCTTCGAGCTGCACACCGCGTATTTTCAGGCGCGCTACCTCAGTCGTTACGCAGCGACCCTGAGTTATCAGGTGCAGCCTGGACCGAGCCCTGCAATCGTCTACCCGCAGGACGGCCCCTTCGACAAACGTCAGGGCTACGCCTACCTGCCGCTGATGCTCGAGCGCCTGCAACAGCGCGACTTCGCCGTTCTCGCGCAGGCGCGCTTCTCCCCGGCGCTGATGGATTACAGCCAGCGCGGCTTCTTCCCCCCGTTCCCGGAAAAGAGCCAGACCGGCCTGAGCATCAGCGACTGCCGCGGCACGCCCTTCTACCAGTTCCGCTACCCGCAGCAGCGCTACCCGAGCTTCGGCGCCATTCCACCCCTGGTGGTGGGCAGCCTGCTGTTCATCGAGAACCGTCACCTGCTCGACGAGGAGCAACCGCTGGCCAACCCGGCGGTGGACTGGCCGCGCTTCGCCATGGCCGCCTGGTCCCAGCTCGGCAAGGTGCTGGACGTGCAGGACCAGTCCGCCGGCGGCAGCACCCTGGCGACCCAGCTGGAGAAGTACCGTCACTCGCCCTACGGAATGACCCATTCGGCCGGCGAGAAGCTGCGCCAGATGGTGTCCGCCAGTGTGCGCGCCTACCAGGGCGGTCCGCTGACCCAGCAGGCACGGGAGAACATCGTGCGTGACTACCTCAACAGCGTGCCGCTGTCCGCGGCTCCGGGGCACGGCGAGGTCCACGGCCTGGCCGACGGCCTGCGCATCTGGTACGGCGCCGACTTCGCCGAGGTCAACCGCCTGCTCGATCCGGCGCGTTCGCCCGAGGCCAGCAACGCCGAGCGGGGCCTGGCCCTGCGCCAGGTGCTGGCGCTGATGATCGCCCAGCGCCGCCCCTCCTACTTCCTGGCCCAGGGCCGGCACGCGCTGGGGGCACTGATCGACAGCCACATCCGCCTGCTGGCAGGCGGCGGGCTGATCAACCAGTCCCTGCGTGATGCGGCCCTGGCCCAGACGCTGCGCTACCGCAACTGGGAGCTGCAGCCGAACCTGCAGACGGTCGATGGCAACAAGGGCATCACGGTGGCCCGTGCGCGTCTCTCCGGCCTGCTCAACATGCCGCTGTATGACCTCGACCGCCTCGATCTGCAGGCCAGCAGCACGCTCAACGACGAGTTGCAGCAGGCGGCCAGCGCCTACCTGAAGCGCCTCGCCGACCCGGAGTTCGCCGAGCAGATCGGCCTGTTCGGCGAGCGCCTGCTGTCGGCCGAGAAGACCACCGAGGTGCGCTACAGCTTCACCCTGTTCGAACGCACGCCCAGCGGCAGCCAGGTGCGGGTGCAGACCGACAGCACCGACCAACCCTTCGACATCAACGAGGGCAGCAAGCTGGAGCTCGGCTCCACCGCCAAGCTGCGGGTGATTGCCACCTACCTGGAGATCATCGCCGAGCTGCACCAGCGCTATGCCGGCAAGGACGCCAAGCAGCTGCGTGCCGTGGAGGTGGCCGAGCATGACTACCTGACCCACTGGGCCATCGACTACCTGAGCCGCACCCCGGACGCCGGCCTGCCGGCCATGCTCGACGCGGCGCTGCAGCGCAAGTATTCGGCCAGCCCCTATGAGCGCTTCTTCACCGGCGGCGGCCTGCACACCTTCGCCAACTTCCGCAAAGAGGACAACAGACGCATCCCGACCCTGATCGAAGCCCTGCGCGAGTCGATCAACCTGCCGTTCATCCGCCTGATGCGCGATCTGGTGCGCTACAGCACCTACCAGGCGCCGGGCAGCAGCGCCGAGCTGCTCAAGGACGACAAGGACCCGCGGCGGCAGTTCTACCTCAGCCGCTTCGCCGACCGCGAGGGCAAGACCTTCCTCCTGCGCTTCTGGCGCAAATACCGCGGACAGGCGGCCCAGCAGCGCCTGGAAACCTTCCTCAGCGGCCTGCGCCACACTCCGGCGCGCCTTGCGGCGGTGCACCGCTACCTGATGCCGCAAGCCGACCAGGATACGTTCAGCGCCTTCCTGCGCAGCCACCTGCCTGACGAAAAGCTGACCGACAAGCGCATCGCCGAGCTCTACCTGAACTACGGCCCCGGCGCCTACAGCCTGCCCGACCAGGGCTACATCGCCCGCGTCCACCCGCTGGAACTCTGGCTGCTCGGCTACCTGCTGGAGCAGCCGCAAGCGACCTTCAACGACGCCGTGCTGGCCAGCCGCGACCAGCGCCAGGAAGTCTACGGCTGGCTGTTCCGCAGCCGCCACAAGAGCGCCCGCGACAGCCGCATCCGCATCATGCTGGAGGTCGAGGCCTTCCTCGACATCCACCGGCGCTGGCAGAAGCACGGCTACCCCTTCGAGTACCTGGTGCCGTCCCTGGCCAGCGCCATCGGCAGCTCCGGCGATCGTCCGGCGGCCCTGGCCGAACTGATGGGCATCATCCTCAATGACGGCATCCGCCAGCCGCCCCAGCGCATCGCCAGCCTGAACTTCGCCGTCGACACGCCCTACGAGTCGCGGGTCGGCCGCGCCCAGCTGCAGGGCAAGCGGGTGATGCCCTCGGAGGTCGCCGCGGCCCTGCGCGAGGCCCTTTCCCAGGTGGTCGAGGGCGGTACGGCCCGGCGTCTGCAGGGCAGCTTCAGCCTGCCCGACGGTCGTCAGCTGACCCTCGGCGGCAAGACCGGCACCGGCGACAACCGCGTCGAAACCGTCAGCCGCGGCGGCCAGGTGCTCAGCTCGCGGGCGCTGAACCGCACCGCCACCTTCGTCTTCTACCTGGGTCCACGCCACTACGGCACCCTCACCGCCTTCGTGCCGGGGCGCGCCGCGGAGAACTTCACCTTCACCTCGGCCCTGCCGGTGCAGGTGCTCAAGGGCATGGCGTCGATCCTCGCGCCCTACCTGGTGCCGGGCACCAGCACCCAGTGCCAGGCCCCGCTGACGCCGGTCCAGGCCAGCTGGCGCTAGCCCGCGGCCCCGGCCGAGCGGCTCAGCCCTTGCGCAGCTGCAGGTACAAAGCCTCGACCTTCTCCCGCGCCCAAGGCGTGCGACGCAGGAAGGTCAGGCTCGACTTGATGCTCGGATCGCTCTTGAAGCAGCGGATATCGATGCGCTTGGCCAGGCCGTCCCAACCCAGCTTCGCCACCAGGTCGGTCAGGATGGCTTCCAGGGTGACACCATGCAGCGGATTGTTCGGAGTTGTGGTCATGGGGGCCTGATCTGTTGGGGACTGTGAGTAGGATCGCCGGCACCTTAGCCGAGTGCCGCGCCCGGGGAAAGCCATGGTCCGCCGAACGCCCCCGACCCCGGTTGGTCGCCAGGCAGCGGCGCCTGCGGCGGGGACTATACTGCTGGCTGCCGCCCAGCACAGGAGTGCGGGTTCGCCCGTAACAGTCGTCGCAACGGCGACCGCCCCATAACCCGCAAGGAGGTTGAGCATGACAATTCGCATTGGTGACGAAGCACCGGACTTCACCGCATCCAGCACCGAAGGCCCCCTGCATTTCCACGAGTGGATCGGCGACAGCTGGGCCATTCTGTTCTCCCACCCCAAGGACTTCACCCCGGTGTGCACCACCGAGCTGGGCTACATGGCCAAGCTCAAGCCGGAGTTCGACAAGCGCAACACCAAGATCCTCGGCCTCAGCGTCGACCCGGTGAGCAACCACAAGGCCTGGGCCGCCGACATTCAGGAAACCCAGGGCCACGCCGTCAACTACCCGATGATCGGCGATGAAGACCTCAAGGTGGCCAAGCTCTACGACATGCTGCACCCCAACGCCAGCGGTGGCGCGCGCACTGCGGTGGACAACGCCACCGTACGCTCGGTGTTCATCATCGGCCCGGACAAGAAGGTCAAGGCCATGCTGGTCTACCCCATGAGCGCCGGGCGCAACTTCGACGAGGTGTTGCGCCTGCTCGACTCGCTGCAACTCAACGCCAAGCACACGGTGGCCACCCCGGTGAACTGGAAGCCCGGCGAGGACGTGATCATCCCCACCTCGGTGTCCGACGAGGAAGCCCAGCGCAAGTACCCGGACGGCTTCAAGACGCTCAAGCCCTACCTGCGCACGGTCGCCCAACCCAAGTAAGGCGCTCTGCTGGAATGCCGGGGACCCCAGCGTCCCCGGCCCCCGGGTCAGCCAGTGCTGCAGTTTGAGGGTCAGGCGCTCAGACGTTCGCGGCCAGCTTGACCAGCTCCCGCTCGGCTGCCGCACAGGACGCCTGGAAGACCTGGCGGTCCGACTCCTCGCCTTCCGCCGCCACCACCCTGACGTCCTCGATGCCGATGAAGCCGAGCGCGGTGCACAACAGGCTGTCGGCGTGATTGAGCGCGGCATTGGGGCCACCGGGGCCGAAGCCGTGGCCACCTCGACTGGTGATGATCACCGCCTGCTTGCCCCGCACCAGCGGCTCGTAGTGCGCGACGCCATTGTCCTGGTTGACCGCGAAGGTGCGCCCCAGGCGCACGATCTGGTCGAGCCAGGCTTTGAGCCCGCTGGGGATGCTGAAGTTGTACATGGGGGCCGAGATCACCAGCAGGTCATGGGCCAGCAGCTCATCCACCAACACATCGCTCAAGGCCAGATCCGCCTGCATGAACGGCGGGCGCGATTCAGGTTGTGGGTAGAAGGCGGCTGCCACGAAGGGCTCACCAACATGGGGAATCGAGGCTCGGCCCACCTCGCGCCGGGTCAGCACGGCTCGCGGACGAGCAGCCAGACACGCCTCGATAAACCCCTCCGTCAGGCGCCGACTATGGGAGCGCTCACCCCGTGGACTGCCGTGCACTGCAAGAATTCTGTTCATCTGTCGATACTCTCCCGAGCTAGAATCAGATGGCCACTAAGGCCCTCTGTTACGGAACAAAACTATTGATACAGAGGCGCTCGAACAAATGAGAGTTAGTCATATGGGATGAACTGAGTTCATCCATGGAGCCAAGATGTTCGCATCCCTGCCCCTCAACGCCCTGCGCGCCTTCGAATCGGCCGCCCGCCAGGGGAGCTTCAAGGTCGCCGCCGCGGAACTGGCCGTGACGCCCACCGCGGTTTCACACCAGATCCGCGCGCTGGAAACCTGGCTCGGCGTGCCGCTGTTCGAGCGCCTGCCACGCCAGGTGCGCCTGACCGACGGCGGCGAACGCTTGTTCCGTAGCCTGCATGGCGCGCTGCTGGATGTGACGCAGAGCCTCGACAGCCTGCGTCCGCTGCGCAGCGCTGGACACCTGACGATCTCCACAACGCCGGCCTTCGCCGCCCTCTGGCTGGTGCCCCGGCTCGGTCACTTCTACGCGGCTCATCCCCATATCACGCTTCGCCTGGATACCAACTGCGCGGTCATCGACCTGCATCAGGATGCCAGCATCGACCTGGCCATCCGCTATGGCCACCAACCCAGCCCAGGTCTCCACGGCATCCAGCTGTTCGACGAGTGTTTCGCCGTCTACGGCTCTCCGACCCAGGTGGCGCAGGCCAGGCACCAGACGCCGCCGCTGATCAGCGTGCACTGGCACAACTCCGAACTCTACGCCCAGGGCTGGCATGCCTGGTGCGCGCAGGCCGGCGAGAACTGGCTGGAGAACGCGGCGACGATCCGCGCCTACGATGATGAGCACTACGCGCTGCAGGCGGCCATCGCCGGCCAGGGCCTGGTGCTGGCCAGCTCCATCCTGGTCTCGCAGAGCCTGGCCAACGGCCTGCTGCAGCCCTACCGAGCGGAGATCAGCATCCCCGGGGCCAGCTACAGCGCATTGTGCGTGCCGGGGCGCGAGCGCCATCCACCGGTCAAGGCATTCTTCGCCTGGCTCGGCCAGGCAGCGGGCGGATCGAAGCCCAGCGCTGCCCGCTGATCGCACCAGCCCCGGAAACCAAAAAGCCCGTCACCTTCAACAGGTGACGGGCTTTTCTGTACAGCGCGCTGTTGGCGTTAGTTAGCCGAAGGCTCGAGGTCGTCGGCCGGGCGCAGCTGCAGGCTCTGAACCGGCTCGGTCAGCAGAATGCGATGCAGCGACATGGCCATCAGCAGCAGGATCACGCCGACCGGCAGGGCCGCGCAGATCACCGCGGTCTGCAGGCTCTTCAAGCCGCCCGCCCACAGCAGTCCGGCTGCGATGGCGCCGATCATGACGCCCCAGGCCACACGGCTCCAGGTCGGCGGGTGGATATCGCCGCGCGCCGCCAGGGTACTGATCACCAGGGTGCCGGAGTCGGCCGAGGTGACGAAGTAGGTGACGATCAGCAGCGAGGCCAGGGCGCCCAGCAGACCGGCGATGCTCACGCCCGAGGACTCTTCGATCTTGTCGAACAGGCTGAACAGCGACTTGGTCGCATCGGCCTTGGTCGCGGCCAGGATGGCGCCGCCTTCGAACTTGGCCGCGTCACCGGTCAGGCTCTGGCTCTGCACCTGCTCTTCGTGGGCAAGGCGCTCGGCACGCTCGTAGTTCAGGGCTGCGCCACCGAAGCTGCCGATCCAGACGAAGCTGAACAGCACCGGGATGATCAGCGAACCCATCACCAGCTGGCGGATGGTGCGGCCACGGGAGATGCGGGCGATGAAGGTGCCGACGAAAGGCACCCAGGTCAGCCACCAGGCCCAGTAGAACGCGGTCCACCAGTTCTGCCAGCCGGCATCGTTCTGCGCGTCGCTCCACAGGCTCATGCCGATCACGCTCTGGGCGTAGCCGGAGGTGCCTTCGAGGATGGTGTTGAGGATGTAGCGGGTCGGGCCGAAGGCCATGACCGCGGCCAGAATGAGCAGCGACAGGCCCATGTTCCACAGCGACAGCAGCTTGATGCCGCGCTCAACGCCGGAGACCACCGACATGATGGCGACCAGGGAGATCACCAGAATCAGGGCCATCTTCATGCCGATGCCCATCTCGATGCCGGTCAGGGTGTTGATCCCGGTGGCCAGTTGCTCGACGCCCAGGCCGAAGGAAGTGGCGATACCGAAGGCAGTGATGACCACGATGATGATATCGAAGATCGCACCCAGCCAGCCGTCCATGCGCTTTTCGCCGAACAGCGGCACCAGGCAGGCGCGGACCGACAGCGGCTTGCCCTTGCGGAAGGAGAAATAGGCCAGGCACAGGGCCGGCATCAGGTACAGGGCCCAGGCGTGCATGCCCCAGTGGAAGTAGGTCACGCGCATCGCCGTCTCGGCCGATTCGGCGCTGAGGCCGGTGGCGCTGAACGGATTGCCGGCGTAGTGCCACATCGGCTCGGCCACCGACCAGAACAGCAGGCCGATACCCATGCCGGCGCTGAACAGCATGGACAGCCAGGATAGGGTGCTGAACTCGGGTTTCTCGCCATCCTTGCCCAGGGTGATGTTGCCGAAGCGGCTGACCATCAAATACAGCAGGTAGACCAACACGCCCGAGGCGGTCGCCAGGTAGAACCACTTGAAGTTCATCAGGATGCTGGTGGACAGCTCGCTGAAGAATGTGCCGGCCTTCTCGCCCATTACCGCGCAGTAAAGGACGAATGCCATGATTATTGCGATCGAAACGAGGGTAATCCGGGCATCGACGCCGCGAGTTATACCGCTAGGACTGCTCATATCAAGTTCTCCATTGTTATAGTTTGATATGTCTTGATGTCAGGCCGGCTCGGGAAGAGCCAACTGGAAACTTTGCAGCACCGCTCCACGCAACTTCCTGGCAACCCAGGAAACAGTCGGGAGCATGTTTTTTACAAATGATTCTTACGCCAAAAAGTGATGACCTCCCTTCATCAACCCTCAACGCAAAACCAGTTGTTCAGGCATCCAAGCCGACTCTTCGCGCCCTGCTCGATGAGCCTTCGGCCAAAACTGCTCAAAACCAGGCTGACAGTCTGGCAAGCGCAAAACAGCGCAAGCAAGGCACAAAAAATCTCTGTAACGGGCAACTAACCCCCGGTCAGGAAGCAAGCTTGTTATTTTTCGCAGACGGCAGAAAACGACGACTCAATTAATCAACAGTCGAGCTGAAAATGCCGTCAGGGCAACTAATGAGCACGAACTTCAGGACGAAGCCAACCGCGGAAGTGCGCGGCTGACTATAGGGTCGCGATACACCCACGACCGTTCTATCTGCGCCGTGTATAGATCCATTAACGCCATGATTGTCACAGGTCAGCCTTTCTCGACTGAAGACCTGTCGTGCCCGCGATAGCGCGCTTCAGCGTCCGAACCGGCCCTCGCGTCGCGAGCGCAAACGCCTGCCTCACAACCAGTCTTGTTGCCAGGGGAAGCGCGACAGCGCCTGGCAGCCATCGCGGGTGATCAGCACCTGCTGCTCCAGCTTGATGCCCTCGGCGCCGCCCTGTTCGCCGATGTAGCTCTCCACGCAGAGCACCATGTTCTCCTCGAACACACCGTCATAGCCGCTGCTCGACCAGTCGGCCCCCTTGTGCGCCAGGGCCGGGTACTCGTCGGCCAGGCCGACGCCATGCACCACGCAGCAGTAGCGGTTGTGCTGGTAGGCGGCGGGGATGTCCCAGGAGCGCTCGACGAACTCGCGGTGGCTGAGGCCCGGACGCAACAGGCTCATGTTGTGCTGCACCTGCTCATGGGCCAGGCGGTAGAGCTTGCGCTGCTCGGCGCTGGGCGGCACGTGGCCGACCGTCCAGGCCCGGGAGATGTCGGCGCAGTAGCCGTAGGGGCCAATCAGGTCGGTGTCGAAGCAGAGGATCTCGCCTTCGCCCATCACCCGCTCGCTGGACTCCTGCATCCAGGGGTTGGTGCGCGGCCCCGAGGCCAGCAGGCGGGTCTCGATCCACTCGCCGCCGTGGCGGACGTTCTCGTAGTGCAGCCAGGCCCAGAGCTGGTTCTCGGTCATGCCGGGGCGCAGCTCGTCGTGCATGCGCTGGATGCCACGCTCGCACACGGCGATGGTCCAGCGCATCAGCTCCAGCTCATCAGCGGATTTGATCTTGCGCGCCTCCTCCATCAGGCTGTGGCCCTCGACCAGGGTCAGGCCGTGCTCGCGCAGCAGGTCGAGGCCCTCCAGATCGGCCTTGTCCACCGCCAGGCGCGCCTTGTCGCCGGCATGCTGACGCAGCACCGCGCGGATATCCTCGGCCCAGACCACGGCCTTCTCGCCGATGCGCGAGCCGGCGCCGAAGTAGCTCCAGTTGATCGCTGGGCGGATCTCGTCGAGCAGCTCGTTGCCCTCGTGCAGGTGCTCGCAGTTGTGGAACTCGAACAGCACCACCGGCCCCTCGGCGAACACCAGGGCATAGCGGGCGAAGTTGTGCAGGGTCCACACCTGCATGTTCGAGGTGTCGGTGGCGTAGCGGATATTCACCGGGTCGTACAGCAGGATGGCCGCGCAATCCTGCTTCAGCAGTTGCTGGCGCACCCGCTGCAAGCGGTAGCCACGGGCGGCCAGGTGAGTCTCGGCGCTGACCGGGTTGCGCAGGGGCTGGGCGGCGGCCTCATCGGCCAGGTACTTATTCTTGTTGTCGAACATGGGCAAGCTTCCACTCGATTAAGGCAGGCACAGTTACGGGCAAAGCGTTCAACCTGCTGGCTGCTCGCCAGGGCCAGTGGCACCGGCGGCTGGCGCGGCCACGTCGGCCGGCTCGACGGCCGCCGGCAGGGTGGCACTGGCCAGGCCCGCCGGCGTGGCCTGGTGATGCAAGGGCGCATCGGCCTGCAGGTTCACCCCGCTGACCCGGCGCTGACTGACCGCCACGGCCAGCAGCGCCGCGCAGGCGGAGGAGAAGAAATACAGACTGGAGGCGCCGAACCGCTCCATCAACGCACCGGCCAGCAGCGGGCCGATACTGGCGCCGATGCCGAAGGTCACCAGCAGCAGTCCGGCCAGGGAGACCCGCAATTCGGGCTCGACGTTATCGTTGGCCAGGGCCACGCCGAGCGGATACAAGCAAAACTGCAGAAAACCGATAAGACCGCCGAACAGCAGCAAGGCGGAAAAGGAAAGACCTTGGTAGAAGCCCAAGGGCAGGAACGCCAGGACCAGCAGCAGCGCCAGCGCGCGGATCAGACTGGCCCGCGGCAGGCGGTCGGACAGCCAGCCCATGGGCAACTGGGCGAGCAGCCCGGCGCCGATCATCAGGGCCATGAACTGGCCGACTTCGGCGGTGTCCAGGCCCTGCTGGCTGGCGAAGATCGCCGCCAGGCCGAAGAAGGCGCCGTTGATCATCCCCGACACGAAGATGGTGATCAACGACTGCGGCACCCGGCGCAGGAACAGGCGCAAGTCGATGGGCGTCGGCTGCTGCGCGGCCGGGTGCATGCTGCGGGTCAGGGCCACCGGCACCAGGCAAAGGGAGAAGGCCACCGCCACGCCGAGCAGCGCGTGGATGCCCAGATCGCCCTTCCAGCTCAGGGCCAGCTGGCCGAACACCATGCCCACATACACGGCGAGCATGTACAACCCCAGCACGGTGCCGCGCTGATCGCTGCGGGCGCGATCGTTGAGCCAGCTCTCCAGGACCATCAGCTGGCTCATCATCGCCAGGCCGACGACGAAGCGCAGCAGCAGCCAGAACGGCAACGAGCTGCTGAACTCGTGACCGAGCACGGCCGCCGAGATCAGCCCGGCGCAGGCGACATAGGTACGGATATGGCCGACCCGATCGATCAGCAGCTGGCCGACCTTGCTGCCGAGCACCAGACCCAGGGAGTTGGCCGCCATCAGCGCGCCACCCCAGAACTCGGCGACACCGGAGGCGGTGAGACGCAG
The DNA here is from genome assembly GCF_024397895.1 of Pseudomonas benzenivorans. Lineage (NCBI taxonomy): Bacteria > Pseudomonadati > Pseudomonadota > Gammaproteobacteria > Pseudomonadales > Pseudomonadaceae > Pseudomonas > Pseudomonas benzenivorans. The sequence goes on along the minus strand of NZ_CP073346.1, from coordinate 3,893,539 downwards.
GGCCAGGTAGGTCATCAGCAGGGTCGAGCCCAGGTGCATCAACACGCTGGCCAGGTACAGGGCGCCGAAGGCCTTGGTCACGCCGAGCATAGACGCGCCCCCTGAAGCGGCCGGCGCAGGGTCCGCGTAAGCTGTAGAACCAAATACGTACCCATGCCGCCCTACTCCTTAGCGCCCACCACGCTTCGATGACGTTCGCCCCCACGCGGCGCGAAAACAGGGCTGGACTGGCAGCGGTGAGCGAAGTCAGCGTCATGTTGCTCGACCAGCCGCACCAGGCCTTTCCCGGAAACGACCTGGCGCATAGCTCGCGCCGACCGTTGCAGGCGGCCAGGCGAATGCGCGAGCGCACGCCATTGGCGGCATCGCTGCCCGGGGCGATGGCTCTGCTCTTTATGGATGAAGAAACTGGTGAGTTTGCGCAAAGGCTGGCGCACCCGGCCAAATCAGGCGCAGCAGCCGAACGCAAGCGGGCCTACCCCGCCTCGCTGGCCACTGAGCCCACATCTGGCCCGGGTTCAAGAAACCCCTGATTCGCCTCGCGAATGCGCCGCGCCTGCTCGTCGTACAGGAACGGCAGAAACATGTAGCGCCGGCCCTGGGTGACCTGGGTGGCCTCGTGCAGCAGCGAGCAGGAGAACACCACCGCGCCGCCGGTCGGCGCCGAGTACAGGGCCGGACCGAACTCGGGAAAACGCAACTGGCCGCCCTCGTACTCGCCGGTGTTGAGGAACAGCGACACGGCGAAGCGTCGGTGGGCCGTGCCCTTGGTGGTGTTGTCGCGGTGCGGTCGAAAGTGCCCCTGCTCGCCGGCGTCGTAGCAGCCGATCAGGTAGCGCTCCATGCGCGTGACCTGGAACTGAAAGGCCTTGTGGATCTCGGGCACCAGCCGCTCTTGGATGCGCCACTGGCAGGCCTGGCGCAGCGCCTCGTCCGCCACCAGGCAGTCGCGCCGGCTCTTGTGGTCCTGGCCGAGCACCAGCACGGTCTTGCCATTCTGATCCTGCATGAAGCCCGAAGGCTCGCCGCCCTGGGCCTGGTAGTGGTCGATCAGCGCCTGGCACAACTTGGGTTCGAACACCCGCGGCAGCACCAGCACCGGGGCCTGCATCCGCGCCGGACAGGCCGCACCGACGGCCGGCAGGCGATCGAGCACTGCCAGCAGCTCGCGCACATGGCCCTGGGCGTCGCTGGCGAAGGGCAGCACGGCGAGCACCCGCAGCAGCGGGTCGAGCACGTAGCTGACCCGGCGGTACTGGCCGTCGGCCTGCTGCGCGCCGTACAGGGTGCTGACCGCCCGCTCGAAGTCCCAGAAGAAGCGCACCCCCGGCAGCCGGCAGGTGAGGCGCTGCTGGCGCTCGTCCTCGGGATCGACCGAGACGCCGAAGAAGCACAGGTTGTCGTCATCGAAACGCCGGCGCTCGGCGGCCAGCAGTTGCAACACCTGGGCGCTCAGCGGCTCGGCGGCCGAACCGAAGAAGCACAGGACGATATAGCGCCCGGCGGTCGTGTCGAAGACATAGCGCTCGCGCAGTGGACTGCGGCAGGTGAACCAGGGGGCGGGTTGGCCAACGCCCGGAAATTGGACGCTCACAGCTGTCGACTCCTGCAGGCGCCTGAGAGCCGCCTGACGATCCGCCATGGGATACCCAAGAGCTTAGCTGCGGGCCGCCGAATTGCTCGCCGCGAGAAGGATTCGCCCGGCGTTTTTTCGGCGTCCACTGCGGCCACCCGGCTCCCGCAACTGACGGCCGAAAAATTCGCAAAAAAAAACCGGCCCGACACCCGAGGGTGTGGACCGGCGAAGCACTATCGGGTCGTCGTGGGGCCCGAGCCAGGCATCAGCAGCGCAATCCGCGCTCGGGCGCCCTGCCTGCAGACGACCGGCTGCAGGCAGGGATGAAACTCATCAGGCCAGCTGGCCGTCGACCTTGTCGAACTGCGCCTGCAGGGACGACTCCGGTGCCTCGCTCAGCAGGCTGACGACGACGATGCCGACGGTCGCCAGGATGAAGCCGGGGATGATCTCGTACAGGTCGAAGATGCCGCCGGACAGCTGCTTCCACACCACCACGGTGACGCCACCGAGGATGATGCCGGCCAGGGCGCCATTGCGGTTCATGCGCTTCCAGTACAGCGACAGCAGGATGGCCGGGCCGAAGGCCGCACCGAAGCCGGCCCAGGCGTAGGACACCAGGCCCAGTACGGTGGTATCCGGGTTCAGCGCCAGGATCAGGGCGATGATGGCGATCAGCACCACGGCGCCACGGCCGACCCAGACCAGTTCCACGTCGCTGGCGTTCTTCTTCAGCAGCGCCTTGTAGAAGTCTTCGGCCAGGGCCGATGAGCTCACCAGCAGCTGCGAGTCGGCGGTGGACATCACCGCGGCCAGCACGGCGGCCATCAGGATGCCGGCGACCACCGGGTGGAACAGGCTGTTGACCAGGACCATGAACACGGTCTCGGCGTCGGCCAGGTCGGTTTCCAGATAGCCCACGGCCACCCAGCCGATGGCCAGGGCGGCGAACAGGGTCAGGGCGGTCCAGCTAACGGCGATGCGGCGCGCGGTGGGCATGTCCTTCTCGTCGGAGATGGCCTTGAAGCGCGCCAGGATGTGCGGCTGACCGAAATAGCCCAGGCCCCAGCCCAGCAGGGAGAGGATGGCGATCCAGCCCAGGGGCTCACCCTTGGTGTCGTTGAAGAAGGTCAGCATCTCCGGGTTCTTGGCCAGGATCGCGGCATGGGCGGCGTCGATGCCACCCACGGCATTCAGGGCGAACACCGGCACCATGACCAGGGCGGCGGCCATCAGCAGGCCCTGCACCACGTCGGTCCAGGCCACGGCGAGGAAGCCACCGAACAGGGTGTAGGAGACCACCGCCAGGGCACCGACCACGACGGCGATCTGGTAGTTGAAGCCGAACACGGTTTCGAACAGCTTGCCTGCCGCCACCAGACCGGAGCTGGTGTAGAACAGGAAGAAGGTCAGGATGATCACCGCCGAGATCACGCGCAGGGCGCGGGATTTATCGTTGAAACGGTTTTCGAAGTAGGCCGGCATGGTCACCGAGTCATTCGCCGCGTGCGAGTAGACACGCAGGCGACGGGCGACGAACAGCCAGTTCAGCCAGGTGCCGGCCAGCAGGCCGATGGCGATCCAGCTGGCCTCGAAGCCGGCCACCAGGGCGTAACCCGGCAGGCCCAGCAGCAGCCAGCCGCTCATGTCGGAGGCGCCGGCGGACAGCGCCGCGGTTCCCGGGCCGATGGAGCGGCCGCCGAGGATATAGTCGGACAGGTTGCTGGTGCGCTTGTAGGCCACCAGGCCCAACCACAGCATCAGCATCAGGTAGACCACGAAGGTCACCCCTACAACAAAAACGTTTTGCTCGTTCATCTTGTTGTTCTCGTGTTAGCACGGCTCGTGCCGTGACACTGGTTTTTAGCGACCGCGGTCTGCAGTCACTGCCTGGGAACCGCTGACCGGGCCACCTGTGGGCGACCCGGCCAGGGCCGGAAGGCGCCTTCTGGGCGCCCCCCTGTGTTATCCGGTCAGACCTCGTCGCCGAGCGACAGCAGCGAGGCGTTGCCGCCTACTGCCGTGGTGTTCACCGAGGTGGTGCGCTCGTTGACGAAGCGCAGCAGGTAGCTCGGACCACCGGCCTTGGGCCCGGTGCCGGACAGGCCACAGCCACCGAACGGCTGCACACCGACCACCGCACCAATCTGGTTGCGATTGATGTAGAGGTTGCCGACCCGCGCCAGGGACTCGATGCGCTGAGCGGTTTCCTCGTTGCGGCTGTGCACGCCGAGGGTCAGGCCGTAGCCGGTGCCGTTGATGGCGGCCACCACCTTGTCCAGGTCGGCCGCCTGGTAGCGGACGATGTGCAGGATGGGGCCGAAGTTTTCCTTCTTCAGCTCGGCGATGCCGCCGATCTCGAAGGCCACCGGGGCGACGAAATGGCCGTCCAGACCGGCCGGCAGCGTGGCTTCGGCAATCAGCTTGCCCTCGCCCTTGAGCTGGGCGATGTGGGCCTCCAGGCCGGCCTTGGCTTCGGCGTCGATGACCGGACCGACGTCGCTGACGCGCTGGTGGGTCGGGCCGACCTTGAGTTCGGCCATGGCGCCCTTGAGCAGCTCGATCACCCGCTCGGCGATATCGGCCTGCACGTACATCACGCGCAGCGCCGAGCAGCGCTGGCCGGCGCTGGTGAAGGCCGACTGCACGGCATCCTTGACCACCTGCTCGGGCAGCGCGGTGGAGTCGACGATCATGGCGTTCTGGCCGCCGGTCTCGGCGATCAGGGCGGCGATCGGGCCTGCCTTCTCGGCCAGCTGGCGGTTGATAATGCGCGCGGTGTCGGTCGAGCCGGTGAAGCAGACGCCGGCGACGCGGGCATCGCGGCAGAACACGCCACCGAGGGTGGCGCCGTCGCCCGGCAGGAAGGCGATCACATCCTGCGGCAGGCCGGCTTCGAACATCAGTTCCAGGGCGCGGGCGGCGATCAGGCTGGTCTGCTCGGCCGGCTTGGCCAGCACGCAGTTGCCCGCCACCAGGGCGGCAACGATCTGGCCCAGGTAGATGGCCAGGGGGAAGTTCCAGGGGCTGACGCAGACGAAGATGCCGCGGCCTTCATGGAACAGCTCGTTACGCTCGCCGGTCGGCCCCTGCAGCTCTTCACGACCCAGGCGCAGGCGAGCCTGCTGGGCGTAGTAACGGCAGAAGTCCACGGCCTCGCGCACTTCGTCGATGCCGTCCTGCAGGCTCTTGCCGGCTTCCAGGGTGCACAGGGCCATCAACTCGCCACGGTTGGCTTCCAGCTGATCGGCCAGGCGCTCGAAAATGCTCGCACGGGCATCGATGGCGGTGGCATTCCAACGCGGCCAGGCGGCCTGCAGCACGTCCAGGGCCTGGGCGGCGTGGGCGGCGCTGGCGAACTGGGCGCTGCCGACCACACGGCTCAGCTCGTAGGGGCAGCGGACTTCCTGGGCGGTGCCGGCCAGCTTCTGCCCGTTGATCACCGGAGCGGCTTGCCATTGACGGTCGAGGTGCGGCTGGTAGACGGACTCGAGTTCGGCCCAGGAGTGCTGAATATTCATGTTGATGCCTTGGGAGTTTTTCCGCGCGGCGCCGAACAGCGCGGGCGGAAGTGGAATTTTCTCATTACTGAGCGACTTGAACTTGCGAAGTTGCGTCACCGGGTGATCGAGAAGGGACTCGACCGGGGTGCTCGGGTCGACCAGCTGGTGGACGAACGAGGAGTTCGCGCCGTTTTCCAGCAGGCGCCGCACCAGGTAGGGCAGCAGGTCCTTGTGGGCGCCGACCGGGGCGTAGATGCGCACGGTCCTGCCATGCTTCTCCAGCACGGTGTCGTAGAGCGCGTCGCCCATGCCATGCAGGCGCTGGAACTCGAACTCGCGGGGCTGCTGGTGCTCGGCGGCCATCGACAGAATGGAGCTGACGGTGTGGGCGTTGTGGCTGGCGAACTGCGGGTAGATCACCCCTCGGGTGAAGTCCGACAGCAAAAAGCGCGCACAGGCCAGGTAGGAGGTGTCGGTGGCCTCCTTGCGGGTGAACACCGGGAAGCCATCCAGGCCCTGGACGTGGCACTGCTTGATCTCGCTGTCCCAGTAGGCGCCCTTGACCAGGCGCAGCGGCATCTTGGCGCCGAGTTCCTTGCCGAGCAGGGTCAGCCACACCAGCACCGGCAGGCAGCGCTTGGAATAGGCCTGCACCACCAGGCCGAACTCGCCCCAGCCCTTGATGGCCGGGTCGCGCATCAGCTTCTCGTACAGCTCCAGCGACAGCTCCAGGCGATCGGCCTCCTCGGCGTCCACCGAGATGCCCACGCCCAGCTCGCGAGCCAGGATCGCCAGCTCGCGGACATTGGCGAACAGCTCGGTGAGCACGCGCTCGCGCTGCGCCACTTCATAGCGCGGGTGCAGGGCGGACAGCTTGATCGACACGGACGGCTTGGGGCCGGGGCCGACCTGGGGCTCGGCGCCGACGGTCTCGATGGCCTTGCGGTAGTCGGCCATGTACTTCTCGGCGTCAGCTTGTGTAAGCGCCGCCTCGCCGAGCATGTCGAAGGAATAGGTGTAGCCCTTCTCGCGTTCCGGGCGGCCGTTCTTCAGCGCCTCGGCGATGGTGCGGCCGAGCACGAACTGCTTGCCCATGAGTTTCATGGCCTGGTTCATCGCCGCGCGAATCACAGGCTCGCCGGAGCGCTGGATCAGTTTGCCGAGGATGCTCTTCGGGCGGCCGTCGGCGGCCTCCGGATCGACAACCTTGCCGGTCATCACCAGGCCCCAGGCGGCGAAGTTGACCAGCACGCTGTCGCTCTGGCCCAGGTGGCGTTCCCACTCGGCGGCGTTGAGCTTGTCGCGGATCAGCGCATCGGCGGTGGCGGCGTCCGGCACGCGCAGCAGCGCCTCGGCCAGGCACATGAGCATCAGCCCTTCCTGGGTGTCGAGGCTGTACTGGCGCAGCAGGGCGTCGAGGGTATCGACGGCATTGTCGCGGCTGCGCACGTCTTCGATCAGGGTGCGGGCACTGCGGCGTATGGCCTCGATGCCGGCATCACCGGGGTCGGCGAGCTGCAGCAGCTCGGTGAGATAGGCTGCCTCGTCAACGCTGTAGTTGGCGCTGATGACAGGAAAAAAATCGGCGGCCTTGGCGGCAGAGATCCGGTTCTGGAACTCGTCCTGCAAGACGTGACTGGCTTTGAACATCACGCCCATCCTCTTATGGAGACTGTTGTTAAAAACCGCGGCTACCGGCTGAGCACGGTCCCTGTGGCACGACCACATGGGGACGCAGGCACGCACGGCGCGAGTGGATTGCGGAATTTAGTGGCAGAGCCATGACAGCTTCTTGCTGAAAACTCGGTATTTTTTGCAGAAAGCTCCGAGCCCAGGAGCTAATCACCAACGCGCGTTTGCCGACAGGCGACGATGAGACGCCGCGGATGCCCGCGCCAGAGCCGCCTATGCCGGGCGAGCGCGTCATAGACTGCGCATCGAGGCGCTACAGCCGGCAGCTGCCCCCACGACGCCGGCCAGATAATGGGCGAAAGGCGTGCCGGGAGAGCGCTCAGCGCACCATTCTGGTGAGCGATTACCTCGGCTGAAGCCGCCTCGAACAGAAGCTCGACCGCGTTCCAGAACCCTGCCCACTCCTGCGGCCAATGCCTCGTCCCCATGGCACTCTTTCTGCATTGCTGCCACTACGAACGATCACTTCGGCAGGGCTCGCCCCTGCAAGGCAAAGGCGCCTGAACCCACTGCGGCTGTTTCGCGGGGCTTCAGGCGTTTTTTTTCGGCACCAGCTGGAGAACCAGACCCATGAAATGGCTTACCTATCCCGCCTTATTGCTGCTCGGAGTACTGGGCATTGCCGGCATGCTGCGCACCCTGGCCTGCATCACCCTGGCAGCAGGTGCCGCAGCGCTGCTGCCCACCCAGCCCGCAGCGCTGGCCTGGGTCCTGCTGGCCTACTTGGGCATCTCCAGCCTGTGGCTGCTGTGGCAGGAGGTGCTGCAGCTGCAACGCTATTGCGACGACGCCAGCCAGGACGCCCCCGGCTCACTTGAGTGGCCGTTGCTCCAGCCGATCAGCCGTAGCCTGCAGCAGTGGCTGCATCGCGAGCAGCGCCAACAGCAGCTGCTGCAGCAGCGTCTGGATGAGATCTCCCACTCCTCCCAGGAGCTCGAGCACAGCGCCGTGCTGGTGACCCGCAACGCCGAGGGCCAGAGCGATTCGGCCAGCTTGGCCGCCGCCGCCGTCGAGCAACTGAATGTGAGCATCGTCCAGGTCGCGGCCCTGGCCGACGAGTCGCGACAGACCAGCCTGGTGACCAGCGAACAGCTGAGCGACGGCATCGCCCGACTCACCGAACTGGTGTCTCAGGTCGCCGATATGACCCGGCAGGCTCAGGCCACCAACGAGCTGATCCAGCAACTGAACAGCAACTCGCACACCATCAACGAAATGTCCGGGACCATCCGCGGCATCGCTGCGCAAACCAACCTGCTCGCCCTGAACGCGGCCATCGAGGCCGCCCGGGCCGGCGAGAGCGGCCGTGGCTTTGCCGTGGTCGCCGATGAAGTGCGCCGCCTGGCGCAGCACAGCCAGGAGTCGGCGGCGGAGATCAGCCGCAACATCGAGTCGGTGCAACAGCACATACAGGGCGCCACCGTGCAGGTGGCGGGGCTCAGCGAGCTGGCGCAGCGCAGTGCCAACAGTTCCGAGGCGGTGCGCAGCCTGCTCGATCGGGCGCAGCAATGCACCCGGCAACTGACCGAGCAGGTCGATCAGGTGGCCGTCAGCACCGAGCAGCAGGGCAAGGCCGTGGCGGAGATCGCCGAACTGGCCGACCACGTCCGCCAGGGCAACGCCGAAAACCTGCGGGCCGCCGACCAGGCCCGCGCCATCGCCCACCATCTGGCTCACCTGACGGGGTAATCGGCATGGACGACTTCTACCCACTCGGGCTCTACCTGGGCGCCGGCGCCGCCGCTCTGACCCTGGCCTTCTACGTCCTGCACCGGCGAACGCAGCGGAACAAGCAGATGCAGATTCAGCTGAACATCCGCCAGCTGGCCCTTCTACGCGTGCTGATCGCCGGTTTTCAGCGCCACCGAGGCCTGAGCAATGGTCTGCTCTGTGGCGATGCCAGCATGGACAAGGACCTTACCGATACGCGGCAGCAACTGGACCAGCATATCCGCGAGGCACAGCAGCTCGGAGGCAGCCACCAGGACGCCTGGAGCAGCCTGATCGATCACTGGTCGCGCCTGCGCGAAGGACGCATCGGCACCCCGGCGAACAACCTGACCCAGCACCACCTGATCATCCGCAACAGCATCTACCTGATGGAAGATGTGGCCAGCGAAGTCGACCTGAGCGAGGGCCGCGCCGCCCTAAACTACCTACCCTGCATCTGGCGCGAGGTGGTTCAGGCGGCGGAATGGGCGGGCCAGGCGCGCGCCCTGGGCACCGGTATCGCGGCCGCCGGCAGGAGCAGCGCCGAGCAGCGCGTGCGCCTGCGCTTTCTCTACCAGAAGATTCAGCTGCTGGCCGGCACAGCCTTCGCGACCCTGCAGCGCCATACCGGCGAACAACCGCAGGGCGACCTGTTCCACCTGCCTCATCGGCAACGGGTGATCGACGACTTCCTGCGCTGCATCGAACAGGAGTTGCTCGGCCAGGCGCAGCCGGCAATCGCCGCAAAGGCCTATTTTCAGCACGCCACCCAGGCCATCGACGAGCTGCTGGCCCTGGTGGATACCGCACTGCAGCAACTGCAGCCGCAGCGCTAGGGGAAGCCAGATGCACAATGCCGCCTCCCCCTTGCCAGAGCTCGACAATGTAGCCCCCCGCATAGCTCTGCCTGATCCGTCAGCCGAACCGGTGCACTACACCCGCTATCGCGATTTGTCGCTGGGCAGCCACTTCCAGCCGATTTTCAGCATCGCCCACGGGCGCGCGGTCGGTTACGAAGGGTTGGTGCGAGCCCAGTACGACGACGGTCGCCCGGAGTCACCGGCGGCGCTGCTGGCCATGCCGAGAAACGGCCGGGAATGCCTGGAGCTGGACCGCACCTGCCGCACGCTGCACATGCACAACTTCGCGCGCCAGGCCAGCGGTCACGCCTGGCTGTTCCTCAACCTGAACTCGCAATACCTGGTCAGCGAGCGCCCGGACATCGGCTTCACCCGAAACCTGCTGCACGCGACCGGCATCCCCGCCCATCGGCTGGTCATCGAGATCATCGAAAGCGAAGTCCGTGATCAGGCGCAACTGAAGCAGTTCATCCGCCACTTCCGGGAGCTGGGTTGCCTGATCGCCATCGACGACTTCGGCGCCGGCCACTCCAATTTCGACCGGATCTGGGATCTGGAGCCGGACATCGTCAAGATCGACCGTCGCCTGATTCAGGATGCGAGCAGCTCCGGTCGCGTCGAACGCATTCTCAACGGCATCGTCAGCCTGCTCCACGAGGCCGGCTGCCTGGTGGTAGTCGAGGGCGTGGAGAGCGAACACGAGGCCCTGCTGGCCATCGCGGCCAACGCCGACATGCTTCAAGGCTTCCATTTCGCCAAGCCGCAGCCGTGCATCGTCGACCCGCCCGGGGTCGCCCAGACCTTCGCCAGGCTGCGACGCGGCCGGCAGTGGCAAAGTGTCAAACGCCGCGCCGACCAGCAGCACTACTCGCGCGGTATCGAAGGCCTGTTCCAGCAGGCCCTGGCCGACTTCACCGCCCGCCAGCAGTTCGCCCAAAGCAGCGCGCTGCTGTTCAGCGATTCGCGCACGGTCCGCTGCTATCTGCTCGATGAGGCGGGTCACCAGGTGTCGCCCAGCGTCTATCCCCTGCATTCCCAGCAGCGGCTGAATCTGCAATTCGCCCCGCTGCTGTGCGGCGACCATGCCAACTGGTCGCACAAGCACTACCACTACCGGGCCCTGAAACAGCCGGGGGTCGTCCAGGTCAGCCGACCCTACCTGTCAATAGCGGATTCCCGCATGTGCATCACCCTGTCGCAGACCGTTCATGTCGGCGGCCTACTGCGGGTGTTCTGTTGCGACCTGGATTGGCAGGATCAGTAGCGGCTGCACGTCCGTGTCGAGCCGGCAGCGCTGCGCGCTCAGCGCCTGAGCAGATTGATCAGCAGGGTCAACACCAGGCTGACGAGCAGCATCGAGGTCAGGGGTATGAACACGCGGCCGCGCTCGGACTCGATGCGGATATCACCCGGCAGGCGTCCGAACCAGTGCAGCAGCCAGGGCGCGAAATGCAGGGCCGCGCCGAGCAGCAACATCGCCACCCCGATCAGCATCAGCCAGCGCGCCATCGCGGGGCCTTACTCCGGCCCTGCGGCGCGGCCGAACTTCTGGTCGTAGCCCGAGGGGGTCATGCCGGCGTTGCTCAGGCACTCGCGCAGGTGCTTGATCTCCTGTTTGCTGCACTCGTTGCCTTTGTGCGGGTGGTGCAGGATGAACTCGTAGCCATTGAGGGTCACCCGGAAACGCGCGCCCAGAATCGGCTCGATTGTGGCCTCGAGGTGATGCAGCAGCGATTCGACCTCCCGCCAGTGGATATTGCTGCGCAGCGGATCCTGAAAGATCGAGTACAGCAGGCTCTGATGCTTGTGGCTCATGGCTCGACCTCCGCTCGGCGCCCCTCTTACTGCAAGGATAGCGGGCCGCGCCCGCCAGCCGAGGGCATCACCCTTCGAGCATGAGCGACTGCTCGCCTCGGCCAGGGCGCGGCGGCTCAGGTCCCTATCTAGTGGAACAACGGCTTGCCATGGTCCAGGGCCTGGTCGACCAGCCACTTGCCGTGGGCGATCGAGGCACGCTGGGCGCTTTCCAGCTCGGCGAGATAGAGGCTGTCCACCGGCAGGGTCAGGCGCTTGGTGGTACGCCCGTCCGGCGTGGTGATATGACAGCCACCGGCCCAGGGAGTGGGGATGCCGGGATGCTCGACGACATCTGCGACTATGGTGTGGTCACGATGGACGCATTGCAGGGTGCTCATGGGACCTACCTCTCTGTTGAAAGACCGTCGTCAGGCGGACGCGACCACGACCCGATCGGCGGAGGTGAGTGTTTCAACTATAGAGCAGCACGGGCTACGGTCTGTTCCCTGTGCCTTGTCAAGGATATCGCACAGCACAGTTGACGCAACGGGCCGAACGACGGAGGACAGTGGCCGCAGGCTCTGGTAAAGCGATCCATCAGCCAGGACTTGCCCCCCAGAGGTAGCAGCCTTGCACCGGACACGCTCCCCCGTAACGGTCGCTGCCGCGCCGGCGATCAGCACCGGCTGGCAACTCGCCCCTCAGTCTGCCTGCTGGCGCTTCCACTCATCGGTAAGCATTCCGGAAAAACCCCAGTCTTCCTCGAGAATCTCCTGAATCACCACGTGGGTATGCTCCGGCTTCTTGCCGAGCACCCTGACCAGGGACTCGGTCACCTCCTTGACCAGCTGAGCCTTCTGCTCGCGGCTCGCACCCTTGGTGATCTGGATATTGACGTATGGCATCTCGGTGTTGCTCCATGCGATTGGCAATCCGGCAAAATTACCTGAAGGCGAGGCGGACCGCGACGCTCCGGCATGAGGTCGCCGGGGGCGGTGCAGGCCGAGGGCTGGCCGCTACTCGCTGGCGCGCAGGCGCTTGGGCGTCAGTCCGAGGTAGCGCCGCATGGCCGTAGTCAAGGCGCTCTGGCTGGAGAAGCCACACTCCTCGGCGATGCGGATCAGCGGCAGCGGACTCTCGCGCAGCAGGCGCGCGGCACGGTCCAGGCGAGTCTTGAGCAGGTACTGATGGGGTGTCAGGCCGACACTGTCCTTGAACTGGGCATGAAAATGGCTGGGGCTCAGGCAGGCCACCTGGGCCAGTTCGGCGACGCTGATGCGGCGCACCAGGTGCGCGTCGATATAGGCGTCCAGGCGCTCCAGGTCGAGCGAGCCCTGGCCGCGCCCCTGCCGCTCGCCGAACAGGCGCAGGTGCAGCGCGCGCAGCAGCACGCCGCCCAGGGCACGGGCCAGCATCGGGTCGCTGCCGTAGCGCTCCAGTTCGGCTCCCGCGTAGCTCAGCAGGTTCTGGAAGTCGGCGTCCAGCTGCGGGTAACGCGGCGTCTCGAACAGGTGGGTGAGCAGCTCCAGGTCTTCGCTGGGGGTGTCCTGCTCGTCCAGGTCGAGGATCAGCATGCGGTTGTCGCCGACCCCGGCAAACTGATGATCGGCATCGCCCGGCACCAGGCAGGCGCGCATCCGGCACACCTCGCCGCCTCGACCGTTGACCTCGAACTCGGCACGCCCGGACAGCGACAGCACCAACTGATGGTGGTCGTGGGTGTGCTCGTGGGCTTGGTCATCCAGGCAGATCAGGCGAGCTTTGAGCATTGCGACGGCAATCCGCGATGTTAAACCCGCAATTCTACCCAGTTGCGAGGCTCGCCGTCTGCCCACGCCGACCGCAGGCCACTGGCTACTGGCCGCCGCACTGATTTGCAGCAAAACAACCGGGGTGCCCATGGAACGCACAGGCTTGGTGCGCTCAGTTCTCTCATGCAGCACGCCGACGCTTGTGCCAGAGCGGTTGCACGGCATCTGGCAGGGAAGTTGCTCCAGGCACCACCTCAGGCCCACTACGCCGCTTCGAGGTCGCCCATGGAACCGCAGATCATCCTAGCCCTGGCGCTCACGCTGACTTTCCTCGGCCAATGGCTGACGGGGCGTGCCAAGCGCCGCCACCGGCAGACCCTGGCCGAGCTGGAAAGCGCCACCCTGCAGCGCAGCCTGGCGCTGCTGCGGGCCCTGCAGAAACACCGCGGTCTCGGCGCCCAGCAGGACCTGGCCAGCAGCTGCCAACGCCGGGCCCTGGCCCGCCAGCTCGACCAGCTCTGGCTGAACTGGCCGGGACCCAGCCTGCAGTTGCCAGCCCTGCAGCAGCAGTGGCCGCAACTGCGCCGCAAGCCCGCCGACTTTGCCGCCCACTGCCAGGTAATCGAGGCACTGCTGACGGTCATCGAGCAGCTCGAGGTGCGCCTGAACCTGCGCCACGATCCGCAGCTGCAAGGCCTCGGCCAGTCCTGCCGGGCACTCGAGGATCTCGCCCGCCTGCGCGGCCTGGCCGTTCGCGCGGCCAACTACGAACGCTGCCCCGCAGGCCTGCAGGCACAGCTGCGCGAGCTCTGTCGGCGGCTTGCCATCACGCACCCATACGAACCGATGCCCGGCCTGCTGCGGCGTCTGCAGCAGGACCTGATCGAGGCCGCACAACCGCGGATGACGCCACTCGACTGCTTCGCCCTGCTGACGCCGCTGATCGAGCAGCGCTGGCAAGGCCTGCCGGTGCCCGGTTCGACCTCCGCGACCTAAGCACCCGGGAGCGCGCTGGTCGGCAGCTCTGCCCCGGCAACTGCAACTGGCCACGTGCCGATTGAAAAAACCCGCGCTCCGCCCCATGTTGCATTCAACGTGCAACAGCAGGTGCAGCATGAACGAACCCGAAGATATCGAAGTCGTCGCCGAACCGGCCGCTCAACCCGGCCACAGCCTGGCGCTGCCCGACCAGCAGCTGCCCGACAAGCTGTACGTGATCCCGATCCACAACCGCCCGCTGTTCCCGGCGCAGATACTGCCGGTGATCGTCAATCCGCAGCCCTGGGGCAAGACCCTGGAGCGGGTGTCGAACACGGCGCACAAGTGCCTGGCGCTGTTCTACCTGGACAGCCCGCCCGGCGAGGCCAGCGCCTTCGACCCCGACAACCTGCCGGAGCACGGCACCCTGGTGCGTGTGCACCACGCCGCGGAGGAAGGCGGCAAGCTGCAGTTCGTCGCCCAGGGCCTGACCCGGGTGCGCATCCGCGGCTGGCTCAGCCGCAAGCCGCCCTACCTGGCGGAAGTCGAGTACCCGAAGAGCCCGCTCGACCCGCGCGACGAGGTGAAGGCCTACGGCATGGCCCTGATCAACGCGATCAAGGAGCTGTTGCCGCTCAACCCGCTGTACAGCGAAGAGCTGAAGAACTACCTGAACCGCTTCAGCCCCAACGACCCTTCGCCCCTGACCGACTTCGCCGCGGCCCTGACCAGCGCCCCGGGCGCCGAGCTGCAGGAAGTGCTGGACACCGTACCCATGCTCAAGCGCATGGAGAAGGTGCTGCCGCTGCTGCGCAAGGAGGTCGAAGTTGGCCGCCTGCAGAAGGAACTGTCGGCGGAGGTCAATCGCAAGATCGGCGAGCGCCAGCGCGAGTTCTTCCTCAAGGAACAGCTGAAGATCATTCAGCAGGAGCTGGGCCTGAGCAAGGACGACCGCAGCGCCGACCTCGAGCAGTTCCAGCAGCGCCTGGAGGGCAAGACCCTGCCCGAGCAGGCGCGCAAGCGCATCGACGAGGAACTGAACAAGCTGTCGATCCTCGAAACCGGCTCGCCGGAATACGCGGTGACGCGCAACTACCTGGACTGGGCTACCGCCCTGCCCTGGGGCGTCTACGGCAAGGACAAGCTGGACCTCAAGCACGCCCGCCAGGTGCTCGATGCCCATCACGCCGGCATGGACGACATCAAGGCGCGGATCACCGAGTTTCTCGCGGTCGGCGCCTTCAAGGGCGAGATCGCCGGCAGCATCGTGCTGCTCGTCGGCCCGCCGGGCGTCGGCAAGACCAGCATCGGCAAATCCATCGCCGAGTCCCTCGGTCGGCCCTTCT
This sequence comes from Pseudomonas benzenivorans, assembly GCF_024397895.1. Lineage (NCBI taxonomy): Bacteria > Pseudomonadati > Pseudomonadota > Gammaproteobacteria > Pseudomonadales > Pseudomonadaceae > Pseudomonas > Pseudomonas benzenivorans. Next base: position 3,878,326 of record NZ_CP073346.1, on the reverse strand, counting down.
ACCGCTTCAGCGTCGGCGGCATGCGCGACGAGGCGGAGATCAAGGGCCATCGCCGCACTTACATCGGCGCCCTGCCCGGCAAGCTGGTGCAGGCGCTGAAGGAAGTCGAGGTGATGAACCCGGTGATCATGCTCGACGAGATCGACAAGCTCGGCGCCAGTTTTCAGGGCGACCCGGCCTCGGCCCTGCTGGAGACCCTCGATCCGGAGCAGAACGTCGAGTTCCTCGACCACTACCTGGACCTGCGCCTGGACCTGTCCAAGGTGCTGTTCGTCTGCACCGCCAACACCCTGGATTCCATTCCCGGCCCGTTGCTCGACCGCATGGAGGTGATCCGCCTGTCCGGCTACATCACCGAGGAGAAGCTGGCCATCGCCAAGCGCCACCTGTGGCCCAAGCAATTGGCCAAGGCCGGGGTGGCGAAGAAGCACCTGAGCATCAGCGACGCCGCGCTCAGGGCGCTGATCGAGGGCTACGCCCGCGAGGCGGGGGTACGCCAACTGGAAAAGCAGCTCGGCAAGCTGGTACGCAAGGCGGTGGTCAAGTTGCTCGACGACCCCGGCAGCAAGGTGAAGATCGGCGCCAAGGACCTGGAGGGCTACCTGGGCATGCCGGTGTTCCGCAGCGAACAGCTGCTGTCCGGCGTCGGCGTGATCACCGGCCTGGCCTGGACCAGCATGGGCGGTGCGACCTTGCCGATCGAGGCGACGCGCATCCATACCCTCGGCCGCGGCTTCAAGCTCACCGGCCAGCTCGGCGCGGTGATGAAGGAATCGGCGGAGATCGCCCACAGCTACATCAGCGCGCAGCTGAAGAAGTTCGGCGGCCAGCCAGGCTTCTTCGACGAGGCCTTCGTCCACCTGCATGTGCCGGAGGGCGCCACCCCCAAGGACGGCCCGAGCGCCGGCGTGACCATGGCCAGCGCCTTGCTGTCGCTGGCGCGCAACCAGGCGCCGAAGACAGGCGTGGCGATGACCGGCGAGCTGACCCTCACCGGTCAGGTGCTGGCGATCGGCGGCGTGCGCGAGAAGGTGATAGCCGCCCGCCGGCAGAAGCTCTTCGAGCTGATCCTGCCCGACGCCAACCGCGGCTCCTACGAGGAGCTGCCCGACTACCTCAAGGAAGGGATGACCGTGCACTTCGCCAAGCGCTTCGCCGACGTGACCAAGGTGCTGTTCGACTGAATAGACGCCTCGCAGCGGGCCGGCGCTGAAGCTTCGGCCCGCTGCAGGTTCCGCCAGCGACCGCTCAGCGGCTATGCTGACAGGCGTTTTCCGCCCTTCCGGAGTCCCGCCATGCTCAACGCCCATCGCCTGCTGTTGCCGATCGGCCTGGCCCTGCTGACGGCCTGCGCCCATAAACCGAGTAGCCTCACCGTGCAGAAACAGAACCAGTGCCCGCTGCAACTGCACAGCGGCCAACAGCTGGTGCTGATCCTGCCGAGCAACCCGACCACGGGGTTCCGTTGGGTGATTCGCGACGGCGCCGAGCGCGTGCTCAGCAGCCTGGGACCGGAGGTCTACAGCAACCCGGAGGATGCCGGCCTGGTCGGCAGCGCCGGACAGTCGACCTGGCTGTTCAACGCCAAGCAGCCGGGTGAAGGTCACCTGCTGCTGACCTACCAACGTCCCTGGGAAGTCGAGGTTGCGCCGGCGAAAACCTTCGATTGCCCGATTCGGGTCGAGTGAGTTTTCGTCGGATTTTTTCTCGACGGGCGGCGCACAGGCGTTCGCTTACGGCACCACTCAAGCCCCTCCTCAACCCCCCGCTTTAGAGGTGTTGAGCAGCAACCCCATCCTCCCAGAAGCCGGCAGGCGCACCTAGCGGCCCGCCGCGTCCGCGCATGAGAAAAAGGGGCGAAGTGCGCCCGGATCGACTATAGGGAATAGAACGGATCTAACTTCTGGGGGAAGACGACATGAGAGTCGACTGGCGTGAAGTTGTAGTGATCGTGAGCCTGATCTATCTGAGCGGTTGCAGCAGCCTGTTACCTAGCGAACGCGTCGAAGCACAATCGCCGTTCGACGATTACCTGGATGCGGAAATACGCTATGCGCAGGCGCTACCCGGGCGAACCAGTCGCTCGGAGCTGTTCTCACTGGGTTTCGATCCGCTGGCCGAGGGCAACGGCAAGATGCTCTCGTTCATCGATGTGCGATTGATGTTCGTGCAGCCGAACATTCCCATCGAGTACCTCCCCGAAGGTCTGCTGGAGTGCCTGGAGGCCAAGGACCGCTGCATTGGTTATGCCTTCGAGTTCAACAAGACCGATACCCAGCGGGTCGGCAACTTCTGGGCCGACGCGTTCAACTTCCGCAAACGGCGCGAGCATCAAGGCTGGACCTTCCGCGCGGTGTTCGTGATGGTCGACGACAAACTGGTGCACAAGGTCAGCAACGGCGAGCCGAATATCCGCCACCTGGAAGTCAGGCGTAATCCGCTGGGCCCCTTGCAGGGAGCCGGCGAATTTCTGTCCGACCAGTTCCTGAAATGAGCTGGTTCTGGCGAGGCGGGATCGGCGCTCAAACCGGCCCCGCCTCGGCCTCGCGACTAGGCGAAACTGTCGCGCTGCAGGTTCCGCAGCCAGCCCGGCCCTTCTTCCTCGCGCACATCGTCAGTCGGCTCTGGCGCCTCGGCCGACGAGGTTGACACCATAGTCATGGTCACCGGATCGAAGGAGTAGGTCACCGTGGTCCAGCTCGCAGTCTTGCGGGTGATGGGTGGGAACGCTGCCGCGGTGGTCTTGGGCGCCGGGTCCGGTTCCAGGCCGGCCAGATCACGCAGGATCGCATCCACGCACACCTTGGCCTGGGCGTTGGCCATGTGCCCGGACTTGGCCTGGCCGGTGGACTGCGAGTCTCCCAGCACATGTACATTCGCCGCGGGCACCAGGGTACTGGCGTAGTTCAGCGGATTGACCGGGGCGAACCGGCTGCCATCGGGCACCAGCCCGCTGTCGAACGCCAGTTTTCCGGCCTTCTGCGCCGGAATCAGGTTGATCACCTCGGCCGTGACCGAGTCCGCCAGGCCATCGCGGCTGATATCCAAGCGCATGTTCAGCGCGTCTGCGGCGTTCACCGTAACGTTCGGCACGTACTCGACGATATCCCGGTAGACCCCCTCGAACGCCGTCGTGAAGGTGCGCCGCATGCCGGCGATACCTGGATTGGCGTCGAGGATGAGAATCTTCGAGCCTGGGCGTTCGCGCCGGAAGAAGTCGGCCACCACCGTGGCCCGCTCATAGGGCGCGGTATGGGCGCGGAACGGCGTATTGGGAATGGCGATGACGAAAGTGCCACCTGCCGGCATGGCCAGCAACTGATCGCGCAACAGCAGCGTCTGCTCGCCGGCAATCCAGGCGTGGGGCATGGCCTGGAAGTCGTGCCCCTGCACAGCATCGAAATCGATGCCCGGGGCCAGAATCACATGCTCGTACTCCAGGCTCGCGCCGCTGGCCAGGTGGACTGTATTGGTCGACGGGTCGACCCGTACGGCGCTATCGGCCAGCAGTTCCACGCCATAGCGATCGCGCAAGACGCTCAACGGATTGGTCAGCTCTGCCAACGCGCTTTCGCCGGTCAGCACCAGATTGCTGCCGACACAGGACACGTGGGCCGCCGCCGGATCGACCAGGGTCACGTTTAGGTCATGGCCGAACAGACGAAGGTACTTGGCGGCCGTGGCGCCGGCGAAACCGCCTCCGAGCACAACGACTCGAGCGCCCGTGGCAGCTTGCAGGGAATAAGGCAACGCGGCGAGTGCGACCCCAACCCCGCAGACCTGTATGAATCTACGACGGTTCAAGTTATTCATGACTTGTCCTCCAGTGCGGGGTTGGCTTAGTCGTCGTCGCGATCGCCCCCCGTGCGCCCCAGATAGTCGGCGATCAGGCGCAGCTCTTCGTCGCTGTAGGCCTTCGCTTGCTGGTTCATCACGGTGACTTCGTCCGACGCTTTCATCTCCAACAGCTCTTCGAGGAGATCGTCTGCACCTTGGTCATCGATGCTGCCGATCTCGCTTTGCGACTCACCATTGGTGCCATGGCACTGAAAACACTGGGTCGCCAGCAGCCGTCCCGCCGGAGGTCCGGCCGCTGGTTCGGTGGGTTCGGCGGCCAGCGTGGAGACGCTGCCGGCGGCGAGCAGGCTGATAGCCAATAAGGGGGTGCCTAAGTGTTTCACCGTTTGACCCTCCTGATAGAGATGATCTTGTTCTATTACGGCGAACCTTGGCGCAGGCGAAATCATCGCCCTGTAGCAGGAAGAAGGGATCGCGTGCGCCTTTCCTTGGTGGAAGTGTTGCAGGGGCCTGAGCCCTTAACGCAACCAGCCTAGACCAATTTCCCGGCCAGATATGACCATTGGTCTTAACGCATATAGGACTAAAGTCTTATCGGTCAGCGTCTAATAACAATGAACGCGCTCGACCTTCTTCTCTGCGCCGTTACCCAGGCTTTGGTCATGACCCCGGTCTTGGGTAAAATGCCGCCCGTCCCTCCTGCCTTGGAATCACCGTGCGCCAGCCCCCCGACCGTCTCTTCGCCCAACCCCTGGCCCAGGTGCCGGACTTCGTCTTCAACGAGGATGTGGTAAGGGTGTTCCCTGACATGATCAAGCGCTCGGTGCCGGGTTATCCGACCATAGTCGAGAACATCGGCGTGCTGGCTGGCCAGTTCGCCCAGCCCCACAGCGTGCTGTACGACCTGGGCGCCTCCCTCGGCGCGGTGACCCAGGCCCTGCGCCGCCACGTGCAGATCGCCGATTGCCGGGTGGTCGCGGTGGACAATTCCAGCGCCATGGCCGAGCGCTGCCGCGAGTACCTGCATGCCCAGGACGCCATGTTCCAGGAGCTACTGCCGGTGGAGGTGATCGAGGCCGACATCCTGGCCCTGGAGTTCCAGCCGGCCTCGCTGGTCGCCCTGAACTTCACCCTGCAGTTCATCCAGCCTGAACAGCGCCTGGCCTTGCTCGGCCGCATCCGCCAGGCCCTGCTGCCCGGTGGCGCGCTGATCCTCTCCGAGAAGCTGCGCTTCGAGGATGAGCAACAACACGAGCTGCTGGGTGACCTGCATATCGGCTTCAAACGTGCCAACGGCTACAGCGAGCTGGAAATCGCCCAGAAACGCAGCGCCATCGAAAAGGTCATGCTCCCCGACAGCCTCGAGCAGCACCGCGAGCGCCTGCTGGCCGCCGGGTTCAGTCGCGTGGTGCCCTGGTTCCAGTGCCTGAACTTCGCCTCGATGATCGCCCTGCCATGATCAGCCGCCTCGACCTCGACGCCCTGCAGCAAAAACTGGCGGGCACCCCGCTGCAAGACTGGTCGGCCGGCCTGCCGGGGCAGATCGATGCCAAACTGGCGATCGGCCATGGCGACCTGCAGCGCTGGTACGGCGCCGTCGAAGCCCTGCCCGCCCTGAGGGTGGAGCACCAGGAACTGCTGCAGCGCTTCAGCTTCGACGGGCCTTGCGACGAGCGTTCCCGGGCCGCCCTGAAGAATGCCCTGCAAGGGCTGATCCCCTGGCGCAAGGGACCCTTCGAGCTGTTCGGCGTGCAGGTCGACAGCGAATGGCGCTCGGACTGGAAGTGGCAGCGCGTCGCCCCCTACCTCGACCTCGCCGGCAAGCGCGTGCTGGATGTCGGCTGCGGCAACGGCTACTACATGTGGCGCATGCTCGGCGCCGGCGCCGACAGCGTGGTGGGCATCGACCCCAACTGGCTGTTCCTCTGCCAGTTCCTGGCGATGAAGCACTACCTGCCCGACCTTCCGGCCTGGCACCTGCCGCTGGCCTTCGAGGAGCTGCCCGCCAGGCTGCAGGGCTTCGACACGGTGTTCTCCATGGGGGTGCTGTATCACCGGCGCTCGCCGATCGACCACCTGCTCGATCTCAAGGACTGCCTGGTCAAGGGCGGCGAACTGGTGCTGGAGACCCTGGTGGTGGAAGGCGACGCCCAGCAGGTGCTGGTACCCGAAGACCGTTACGCGCAGATGCGCAACGTCTGGTTCCTGCCCTCGGTGCCGGCCCTGGAACTGTGGCTGCGCCGCGCCGGCTTCGACGAGGTGCGCTGCGTCGATGTCAGCATGACCTCGGTGGACGAACAGCGCGCCACCGAATGGATGCGCTTCCAGTCGCTGCCGGAGTTCCTTGATCCGGCCGACCACGGCCGCACGGTCGAGGGCCTGCCGGCGCCGACCCGCGCGGTATTGGTGGCGCGCAAGCCTTAACACGGAGGCGGGTGTATGGCTTCGGCCGTCCACCCTACAGGCGTGCAGCGCGCATCCCCTGTAGGGTGGAAACCCCGCAGCGTTTCCACCAGGCATTTGAATCAGCGGCGATTGGCCGCCGCGACGATCAACTGCTTCATCTCCGCCACTGCCTGCTTGAAGCCGACGAACAGCGCATGGGCTACCAGCGCGTGACCGATGTTCAGCTCGTTGATCCCGGCGATCGCCGCCACCGGCTCGACGTTGTGGTAGTGCAGGCCATGACCGGCGTTGACGATCAGGCCATGGGCCAGGCCGCAGGCCACGCCGTCGCGAATCCGCGCCAGCTCCTTGGCCGCCTCGACCGGGGTCGTGGCGTCGGCATAGCGGCCGGTGTGCAACTCGATGGCCGGCGCGCCGACCCGCTTGGAGGCTTCGATCTGCCGCTCCTCTGGGTCGATGAACAGCGACACCTCGCAACCGATATTGCTCAGGCGCTCCACCGCAGCGCGAATCCGCGCCTCCTGCCCGGCCACATCGAGGCCGCCCTCGGTGGTCAGCTCCTGGCGGGTTTCCGGCACCAGGCAGACATGTTCGGGGCGGATGCTCTCGGCGAATGCGAGCATCTCCTCGGTAACGCCCATCTCGAAGTTCATGCGCGTCTGCAGCACTTCCTTGAGCACCCGCACGTCGCGCTCCTGGATGTGCCGACGGTCCTCGCGCAGGTGCACGGTGATGCCGTCGGCGCCGGCCTCCTCGGCGTCCAGGGCGGCCTTCACCGGGTCCGGGTAGCGGGTGCCACGGGCCTGGCGCAGGGTCGCCACATGGTCGATGTTCACGCCTAGCAGAATTCGATTGGCATCAGTCACGCGGTGGCTCCTTGAGTGTCATGAATAACTCGCGGCTGACCAGTGGCCGGCCGCCTAAGTGTGGCGCCAGGGCCTGGCGCATCAGGCGCTTGGCGGCAGCCAGGGCGCCTGCCGCGCTCCAGTCGGCCTGGGCCATGGCGAGCAGGTCGGCGCCCTGGAATACCCCGGGCTGCAACTGCCCGACCGGCTCCAGCCCGGCGTCGATCTGCAGGCGATAGAGCCCGCCAGCGACGACAGCCTGGCCATGCCGATCCGTATCCAGGGCGAAACCATAGCCGAGTTCATCGAGCAAACGCCACTCGAAGGCGCGCAGCAGTGGCTCCAGGGCACGGCCCTGGGCCAGGGCCTGCAACGTGAGGGCATAATGCTCGAACACCGCCGGATGCGGATCTTCCGCCGGCAGCAGACGGATCAGCAGCTCATTGAGGTACAGGCCACTGAACAGCGCCTCACCGCTCAGCAGGTTGGGGATGCCGCCGGCCTCCAGGCGAGCCACGTTCTTCAGCTCGCCGCGGCCGCGAAACTCGGCTTCCAGCGGTACGAATGGCCGAGCAAGGGTACCGGCCTTGCCCCGCGCCCCGCGCAGCACCGCACGCAGACGGCCCTGGGGCGTGAGAAAGTCGACCAACGCGCTGGTCTCGCGGTAGGCACGGCTGTGCAGGACGAAGGCGGGTTGACTGAGTGCAAGCATGACCGTGGGCTACTCGCAGTGGCGGGCGCGAGGACGCGCCCGGAGACGGCTCAGATGTCGTCGTAACCCAGCGAGCGCAGGGCGCGCTCGTCGTCCGACCAGCCGCCTTTGACCTTGACCCAGAGGTTGAGCATGACCTTGGAGTCGAACATCACCTCCATGTCCTTGCGCGCCTCCTGGCCGATACGCTTGATGCGCTCACCCTTGTCGCCGATGATGATCTTCTTCTGGCCATCGCGCTCGACCAGTATCAGCGCATGGATATGCAGGATGCGCCCTTCGCGCTTGAACTCCTCGATCTCCACGGTGATCTGGTAGGGCAGCTCGGCGCCGAGCTGGCGCATGATCTTCTCGCGCACCAGCTCGGCGGCGAAAAAACGGCTGGAGCGGTCGGTCACCTGGTCTTCCGGGAAGAAGTGCACACCCTCGGGCAGGCGCTCGCCCACCAGCTTCTCCAGGGTATCCAGATTATGTCCATGCTGCGCCGAGATCGGCACGATCTCCGCGTTCGGCAGTTGCTGCGCCAACCACTCCAGATGGGGCATCAGCTCGGCTTTTTCCTCGATGCGGTCGGTCTTGTTGACCGCCAGGATCACCGGACCCTGGACGTACTGCACGCGCTCCAGGACCATCTGATCCTCGTCGGTCCAGCGGGTGCGGTCGACCACGAAGATCACCACGTCGACGTCCTTCAACGCCGCCGAAGCGTTCTTGTTCATGTAGCGATTGAGGGCTTTCTCGCTGTTCTTGTGCAGACCCGGTGTGTCGACGTAGATGGCCTGTACCTCACCCTCGGTCTTGATGCCGAGCATGTTGTGCCGGGTGGTTTGCGGCTTGCGCGAGGTGATGGCCAACTTCTGGCCGAGGATGTGGTTGAGCAGCGTCGACTTGCCCACGTTGGGCCGGCCGACGATGGCGACATAGCCACAGCGTGTTACGGGTGCATCAGTCATTGCCATTCTCCACACCCAGGGCGATCAGGGCGGCTGCCGCGGCGACCTGTTCGGCGATACGCCGACTGGCCCCCTGCCCCAGGGTCTTTTCGTTCAATAGGGTGACCTGACACTCGACCACGAATGTCCGGCAGTGCGGCTCGCCCTGCACATCCACCACCTCGTAGCGGGGCAGTTCACAGGCACGTGACTGCAGAAACTCCTGCAGCCGGGTCTTCGGGTCCTTGTTGGTGTCGACCAGGGTCAGACCGTCCAGCTCACTGGTCAGCCAGGCCAGCACCCGCTCGCGGGCCGCGTCCATGCCGGCATCCAGATAGATGGCCCCGATCAGCGCTTCCAGGGCATCGGCGAGGATGGACTCGCGGCGGAAACCGCCGCTCTTCAGCTCACCGGAACCGAGGCGCAGGTACTCGCCCAGATCGAAGCCACGGGCCAGCACGGCCAGGGTCTCGCCCTTCACCAGCCGCGCGCGTAGCCGAGACAGCTGGCCTTCCCGGGCCTGGGGAAAACGCTCGAACAGCGCCTCGCCGGCGACGAAGTTGAGGATGGCATCGCCGAGAAACTCCAGGCGCTCATTGTTGCGCCCGGCAAAACTGCGGTGGGTGAGTGCCAGGACCATCAGGTCCCGGTCCTTGAAGCTGTAGCCGAGCTGACGCTCCAGACGGTCTAACGAAGCACTCACGGCATGCGCACGCGGTATTCTTTGTCGAAGCGCGCCACCAGATCGAGATTCTGGATCAACGGCTCGCGCTTCTCGTATTGCAGGTGGGCAATGAACTCGTTGTTCTCGACCTTGACCTTGAGTATGTCTTTCAGACTCACATCGCGAATGCTGTTGACTTCCATGCCTCTACCGACGTGCCCATAGAAATCGCTCACAGTCTTGATATCCAGGCTTTGATCGGTGCCCACCGAGGTGATGATCTTTTCCATGGACATGTAGTCGAGGTAGTGCGGCAGCATCTTGAACACCGCGCTGGCGAGAAATGCCACAACCGCCAACACGAACAGCAAGCTGAGTACCGACAAGCCCTTTTGCGAACGCGCAAATGTCATGTTTGACCCCAAGGTTCTAGAGATAGTGAAAGAGCCCCGCAGACTCTTGGACAAGTTTATACGTAGCTGAAAGCGCTGCATTGAGCAGCGCCGCAAAAAACAAGCCGTCAATGGATCAGGCCGACCCGGGAGAAGTTCGGCAGATTGCGCAACTTTGGATCCGGCCAGCTCATCCACACGGCGAAGGCCTTACCCACTATATTCCGGTCCGGCACCATACCCAGCAATGGCTTGGGGATGTTCGGGTCGTTCCAGTAGCGACTGTCGTTCGAGTTGTCGCGATTGTCGCCCATCATGAAGTAGTGCCCCTCGGGCACCACCCACTCCCGTCCCGGCTCGACGCGATAACGGTGCATCTCCTTGCGGATCAGATGCTCCATCTCGCCCAGACGCTCCTGATAGAGCGCCACGCTGCCGAGGCTGCCTGACTCCTCGCCGAGCAACTGCTCCGCCACCGGCTTGCCATTGACGAACAGGCGCTTGTCGCTGCTGTAGCGGATATGGTCGCCGGCCAGGCCGACCACACGCTTGATGTAATTGATGTTCGGGTCGCTGGGATAGCGGAAGACCATGACATCGCCGCGCTGGGGGTCGTCGACCTCGATGATCTTGGTATCCAGCACCGGCAGGCGAATGCCGTAGGCAAACTTGTTGACCAGGATGAAGTCGCCCACTTCCAGCGTCGGCTTCATCGAACCGGACGGAATCTGGAACGGTTCCACCAGAAACGAGCGCAACACCAGCACGATCGCCAGCACCGGAAAGAACGACTTGCCGTACTCGACCAGCAGCGGTTCCTTGTTCAGGCGCTCGACCACCGCCTCGTCGGGCTGGTCGACCTGGCCCTGGTACTGATCGATGGCCGCGCGGCGACGGGGCGCCAGAAACACCAGGTCGAAGAGAGCCAGGGCACCGCAGACCGCAACGGCAATGACCAGCAACAGCGGAAAATTGATCGACATAGGCCCTTAACTATCCACTTTCAGCACGGCGAGGAAGGCTTCCTGGGGGATTTCCACGCTGCCCACCTGCTTCATCCTTTTCTTACCGGCCTTCTGCTTCTCCAGCAGCTTGCGCTTGCGGCTCACGTCGCCACCGTAGCATTTAGCCAGTACGTTCTTGCGCAGCGCCTTGACGGTGGTCCGCGCGACAATCTGTCCGCCTATCGCCGCCTGAATCGCCACGTCGAACATCTGCCGCGGGATCAGCTCCTTCATTTTCTCGGTCAACGCACGGCCCTTGTAGTGGGCCTTGTCCCGATGGACGATCAGGGCCAGGGCATCGACCTTCTCGCCATTGATCAGCACATCCAGCTTGACCAGGTTGGCCGACTCGAAACGGTCGAAGCTGTAGTCCAGGGACGCGTAGCCACGGCTGACAGATTTCAGCCGATCGAAGAAGTCGAGGACCACCTCGTTCATCGGCAAGTCATAGGACACCTGCACCTGACTGCTGAGGAACTGCATGTCGCGCTGCACCCCGCGCTTCTCGATGCACAGGGTGATGACGTTGCCCAGATGCTCCTGAGGCACCAGGATATTGGCCCGCACGATCGGCTCGCGCATGTCCTCGACCGAGGCCTGATCCGGCAGCTTTGACGGGTTGTCGACGTAGATCGTATCGCCGTTCTTCATCACCACCTCGAACACCACGGTTGGCGCCGTGGTGATCAGGTCCAGGTCGTACTCGCGCTCCAGGCGCTCCTGAATGATCTCCATGTGCAGCATGCCGAGGAAACCGATGCGGAAGCCGAAGCCCAGGGCATCCGAGCTTTCCGGCTCATACTGCAGGGCCGCGTCGTTGAGGGTCAGCTTCTGCAGGGCCTCGCGGAAGTCCTCGAAGTCGTCCGAACTGACGGGAAACAGACCGGCATAGACCTGCGGCTTGACCCGCTTGAAGCCCGGCAGCATTTCCACATCGGGGGTGGCGGCCAGGGTCAGGGTATCGCCTACCGGTGCGCCATGAATGTCCTTGATGCCGGCGATGATGAAGCCCACCTCGCCGGCCTTGAGGTCGGCGGTGGCAGTGTGTTTCGGGGTGAACACACCGACACTGTCGACCTGGTGGATCTTGCCGGTGGACTTGACCAGCACCTTGTCGCCCTTCTTGATACGGCCGTGGCGCACCCGCACCAGGGAGACCACGCCCAGGTAGTTGTCGAACCAGGAGTCGATGATCAATGCCTGCAACGGCGCCTCTATGTCGCCTGTGGGTGCCGGAATGACCTGCACCAAGCGCTCCAGCACCTCGTCTACGCCCATGCCGCTCTTGGCGCTGCAGGGCACGGCGTCGGTGGCGTCGATGCCGATGATGTGTTCGATCTCATCCTTGACCTTGTCCGGGTCGGCCTGGGGCAGATCCATCTTGTTCAGCACCGGCATGACCTCCAGGCCCTGCTCAATGGCGGTGTAACAATTGGCCACGGATTGGGCTTCGACACCCTGGCCGGCATCCACCACCAGGATCGCACCTTCACAGGCGGCCAGGGAACGACTGACCTCATAGGTGAAGTCGACGTGGCCGGGGGTGTCGATGAAGTTCAGCTGGTAGGTCTTCCCGTCCCGCGCCTTGTAGTGCAGGGTCACGCTGTGCGCCTTGATGGTGATGCCGCGCTCGCGCTCCAGGTCCATGGAGTCCAGCACCTGGGCCTCCATTTCACGCTCGCTCAGGCCGCCGCACATCTGGATGAAGCGGTCAGCCAAGGTGGACTTGCCATGATCGATATGGGCGATGATGGAGAAATTGCGGATATGACTCAGGTCACTCACAGAACAACACTCGAAAAGGCCGCAGGCGACTGCCCGCCGAAAATAGCCGGGAAGTGTACCCGATCGACGCCGCGCACGTCACGCCCGGGCGCCGACCGGCAGGCATGAAAAAGGGCGACCGCAGTCGCCCTTTTGCGGATCGGCGGATTTACTCCGCCAGCTTGAAGGTGATGAAGCTGGCGCGCCCCTGGCGCAGCACACGCATCGATACCGAACGATTCTTCGGCAAGGATTGCGCCACCTGGGTGAAGGTCTTGGCCGAATCGATCGCCTGGTTGTTCAGGTGAGTGATCACATCGCCAGCCCGCAAACCAATCATCGCCGCGGGCCCCTCCAGTACCTCGGTGATGACCACACCACCCTGAAGATCGAGACTCTTACGCTGCTCAGCGCTCAACTCGACCACCTTGACCCCGAGGCGATTGCTGCTGCGCTCGCCGCCCGGCGCCGTATCGCCGGCCAGCATCTCGCCCTCTTCCGGCAGGGCGCCAATGGTGAGCTGGAGTTTCTTGCGCGAGCCTTCACGGACCACATCCAATTCGGCCGTGCTGCCCGGCTTCAGAGCGCCGACCAGATGGGGCAGATCGGCGGACATGATGATCGGCTTGTCGTTCAGGCTGAGGATCACATCGCCAACCTGCAGGCCGCCCTTGGCGGCCGGCCCGTTGTCCAGCACCTGGGCGACCAGCGCGCCAGCCGGCTTGTCCAGGCCGAAGGACTCGGCCAGGTCCTTGTTCACTTCCTGAATCACCACGCCGAGCCAACCGCGACTGACCTTGCCGTCTGCCTTGAGCTGCTCGGCCACGTCCAGGGCCACGCTCATCGGAATGGCGAAGGACAGGCCCATGAAGCCTCCGGAGCGGGTGAAAATCTGCGAGTTGATGCCGACCACTTCGCCATCCAGATTGAACAGCGGGCCACCGGAGTTACCCGGATTGATCGCCACATCGGTCTGGATGAAAGGCACGTAGCTTTCGTTCGGCAGGCTGCGGCCCTTGGCACTGACGATGCCAGCCGTTACCGAGTGATCGAAACCGAACGGCGAACCAATCGCCAACACCCACTCGCCGACCTTCAACTCCTCGGACTTGCCCAGCTTGACCGTGGGCAGATTTTTACCGTCAATCTTGAGCAAGGCCACGTCGCTGCGCGGATCGGTACCCACCAGCTTGGCTTCCAGCTCGCTGCGGTCCGACAGGCGCACCAGGATCTCGTCGGCATCGGCAATCACGTGATTGTTGGTCAGCACGTAACCGTCGGCGGAAATGATAAAGCCCGAGCCCAGCGACTGCGCCTCGCGCTGACGACCACCGCCGGGTGAGCGCGGCACCTGTGGGATATTGCGCTCGAAAAACTCCCGAAACATCGGCGGCAACCCCTCGAGATCGGGGATCGGCAGTTGCCCGCCACCGCTGGCGACCCGCTCCGGGATCTTCTGCCGGGTACTGATGTTCACCACCGCCGGTGAAGCATCCTCGACCAATTCGGTAAAATCCGGCAACTCCGCATGCGCGGCGATCGTCTGGCCCAACAGCACCACCGCCAGCAACGCGGAAAAACACAGTTTCAGCCTAGGCATCGACATACAGCTCCCCATCCACAAGAAACAACAAGATTCACAGCGCAGGCGCAGCATTCGCTATGAGGGCACGCAAGACCACTGGCTGCAAAGCCGGATCTCCGGCAATACGCGCGCTGCGCCAACGCACCCCGAGCCAGGACAGCAGCATCCCGCCGCCCGCGCAGAGCACCACATAGGGCTCACTCAGCGACATTGCCCCGGCGAGCAATGCCGCCGCGAACAACCCTAGCAGAGGCATCAGGTACACCAACAGGGAAGCTCGCACCAGGAGGTCTTCCCGCACACCGATCACCACCTCGTCGCCGACGCTCAGCGACAGATCGGACAGCGCGCGCGCATGGCCGCGGCGGCCGCCCACACCGAGGCGATCGAGCACGCCCTGGCCGCAACCGGCACTCACCGAGCAACTGGAGCAAGTGCTCTTGCGCAGGGTCTCGACCCACACCGCCCCCGCCTCGACGGCGACGACCCGCCCCTGCTCCTCGATCATGGTGCGACCTGCGCTTCGCTGGCACGCATCGACAGGGCGACCCGCTCGGCCGTTCCCAGCGGGATCTCACCGACCACCGTGACCATCATGTCGCCATCGTCGGTGGCCATTCGCCGGGAAACCGCAACCGTCGGACCAAGCTGACTGCGCGCATCCCCGACGGCAGCGCCATGCAGCGGCTCCAGGAACACGCTGAAGCGGGCCACGCCATCGTCATATACCAAACAGGAAACCGCCTCATCCGAGACCGGGCTACGGCGTTGACTGGCACTGCTCAAGGTAAAACCAGGCGGCAACCAGTCCGCTCGCCAGGCACCGGCGGCAGGCGCCTTCGCCTCGGCCAGGCGCACCGACTGACAATCAGCGCTCGGTTGCAGCGAATCATCGGCGGGCGGTGACGCGGTATCCAGGCGCGTGAACTGGAAGCGCTCGAGCAACTGCCCCTTATCGTTCAGCAACAGCGTCTTCAGCGGTAGACCGCTGTCGCGATCAAGATGGAGCTCAACCCCATAACGATGCTGGTCACGCGGCACCAAGAGCAGCACCACCGCCGCACGGTCGGCCACTCGGGACTCCCCCGCGAGGCGCAACTCATACCACTGCTGCAACTGCTCGACATCCAGCTCACGGGCAGGCCAGGCCTGATTTCCGGCGACCTGGTCGGCCAGCGCACCGCTTACGCATTCGGCGCGCCCATTGACCCGCAACACTTCCTGGGCCGGACCATCCAGCTGCAACAACCGCTCGCGCACGGCGCCATCCTGCTCGACCCTATGCCAGATGCTGTGGGTGGAGAAGCTGCCGTTTCGCTCGTAAACAAACGTACCCTGAAAGCTCTGGCTGCGCTCAGCCTCGCCCAGGCGCTGCAGCCAGTCTTGCGCGCTGTCGGCAGCGGAGACGGAAAACGCCCAGCAGCTGCCGCAGAGCAACAACGAGAGGGGAATAAAGCGCATGCGTCTCCTTAACGGCTTTCCAGGCTAGCCGCGCGCGCATAAGGCAATGCGCTTTCGCCGCCACTCATGGCGGCCTGCTGGGCATGCTGACGCAGATAAGCCGGCAGGCGCTGCTCATGCCAGCCCGACTCAGCCTCGACAGCCGCCTGCGCCACAGGCAGTTCCGCTGCGGCACTGTAGCCCGCGAGCATTGCCGGGCCCTGTGCCTGGGGACTGGCCAGCGCCGGCTGAGCGGCCTGCTGCTGCGCCAACTGCGCGCCAGTGACTTCATCCTGGTTGTACAGGCGCACGCCTGCCAGCACGGCGACAGTCACCGAGGCCGCTACAGCCAGACGACCGATCGAACGCCAGGGACCGCGCACCACCTTGCTGGCCACCGGCAGCGTCTCATCGGCAAGCGCCGCGGACACCGCCGCCGCGATATCCAGCTTCGGCTCCAGCAACTCCTTGTGCATGACGGCGCGGGCGATCTGATAACGCGACCAGGTCGCGCGCAGCTCGTCGTCGTTGCTCGCACTGAGCACACGCCGCAGTTCCAATTCGTCCGCTTCGTTATCCATCACCGCGGACAGCGATTCCTGCAGGGCTTCTCGACTCATGGCGGTTCCTCTCTTGGCTGTCGCCGCTGTCTTAGGTGTCCTGCAACAAGGGTTGCAGGGACTTGTCTATGGCCTCGCGCGCTCGAAAGATTCGCGAACGCACGGTGCCCACCGGACACTGCATGACGCTGGCAATGTCCTCGTAACTGAGACCATCGAATTCACGCAAGGTTAGGGCCGTACGCAAATCTTCTGGCAACTGCTGGATGCTGCGATGCACCGTGGCTTCGATCTCATCCCTCAGCAGGGCGCGCTCTGGCGACTCGATATCCTTCAGGGCATGGTCGCCTTCGTAGAACTCCGCATCCTCAGCACTTACATCACTGTCCGGTGGTCGCCGTCCCCGCGACACCAGATGGTTTTTCGCCGTATTGATGGCGATCCGATACAGCCAGGTATAAAAAGCACTCTCGCCACGGAAATTCCCTAATGCCCGGTAGGCCTTGACGAAAGCTTCCTGCGCCACATCCTGGGCCTCATGGCTGTCGTGCACGAAACGCACGATCAACCCGAGAATCTTGTGCTGATACTTCAGCACCAACAGATCAAATGCCCGCTTGTCGCCGCGCTGAACGCGCTCGACCAGCTGCTGATCCTCTTCCTGGGCTAGCATGAACACTCCTCGTAGAGCTCGAAGGAGTGCAGCGCCTGCCGGTGATTCGGCTTGCCAACATAGACTCGGGCGTCGCGCAAAAGTTCTCCCCCTCAAACAAGCTTCCGGCAAACCGCTTTACGCGTCGCACGGAATAACGCGGCAGAGAGCTGCTCCCTGCCGCGCAAATAATCTTAGGCCACCCGCTCGCTCCGTCGGCGAACCCATCGCTGAGATGTGCTCCACCACGCCGTCATGGACACGACCCACCTGGGGCGACCGTTTATGGAACCCGAGACACTAAGAAAGTTCCCGAGCACCATAGCCCGTCATAAGCGCGCTATTGTGCCGACCACCCCCTCTATATACTAGGGGCGCTTTTTCGCGGAATTTGCCCATGAGCCAACAGTACCAGCACGACGTTCTAGTCATCGGCAGCGGCGCAGCCGGCCTGACCCTTGCCCTGACCCTTCCCCAGCACCTGCGCATCGCCGTGCTGAGCAAGGGCAGCCTGGCCAACGGTTCCACCTACTGGGCCCAGGGCGGTGTGGCGGCGGTACTGGACGACAGTGACACGGTCGAATCCCACGTCGAAGACACCCTCAATGCCGGCGCCGGCCTGTGCCGCGAAGACGCCGTGCGCTTCACCGTGGAGCACAGCCGCGACGCGATCCAGTGGCTGATCGACCAGGGCGTGCCCTTCACCCGCGATGAGCAGAGCGCTGGCGAAGAGCGGGGGTTCGAATTCCACCTGACCCGTGAAGGCGGCCACAGCCACAGGCGCATCATCCACGCCGCCGACGCCACAGGCGCGGCGATCTTCAACACCCTGCTGGATCAGGCCCGACAGCGGCCAAACATCGAGCTGCTGGAGCAGTGCGTGGCGGTCGACCTGATCACCGAGCGCAAGCTGGAGCTTGACGGCCAGCGCTGCCTCGGCGCCTACGTGCTCAACCGCAACAGCGGCCACGTCGATACCTTCAGTGCGCGCTTCGTCGTGCTTGCCACCGGCGGCGCGGCCAAGGTCTACCTCTACACCAGCAACCCGGACGGCGCCTGCGGCGACGGCATCGCCATGGCCTGGCGCGCCGGCTGCCGAGTCGGCAACCTGGAGTTCAACCAGTTCCACCCCACCTGCCTGTACCACCCCCAGGCCAAGAGTTTCCTGGTGACCGAAGCCCTGCGCGGCGAAGGCGCCCTGCTCAAACTGCCCGACGGCCAACGCTTCATGCAGCGCTTCGATCAGCGCGGCGAACTGGCTCCACGCGACATCGTCGCCCGCGCCATCGACCATGAAATGAAGCGCCTGGGCGCGGACTGCGTGTACCTGGACATCAGTCACAAGCCGGCGGACTTCATCAAGTCGCACTTCCCGACTGTCTACGAGCGCTGCCTGGGTTTCGGCATCGACATCACCCGCGAACCGATCCCCGTGGTACCGGCGGCGCACTACACCTGCGGCGGCGTGGTGGTCGACCGCAACGGCCAGACCGACGTCCCAGGCCTGTACGCCATCGGCGAGACCAGTTTCACCGGCCTGCACGGCGCCAACCGCATGGCCAGCAACTCGCTGCTGGAGTGTTTCGTCTACGCCCGCGCCGCCACCAGCCATATCACCCAAGCGCTGGACCAGGTGCCCATGCCGGCGGACCTGCCGTGCTGGGACGCCAGCCAGGTGACCGACTCCGACGAGGACGTGATCATCGCGCACAACTGGGACGAGCTGCGGCGCTTCATGTGGGACTACGTCGGCATCGTGCGCACCAACAAGCGCCTGCAACGCGCCCAGCACCGGGTGCGCCTGCTGCTCGACGAGATCGACGAGTTCTACAGCAACTACAAGGTGAGCCGCGACCTGATCGAGCTGCGCAACCTGGCCCAGGTGGCTGAGTTGATGATCCGCTCGGCGATGGCGCGCAAGGAGTCGCGAGGGCTGCACTACACCCTGGATTACCCCGAGCAGCTGCCGGTGGCCGAGGACACTATTCTGGCGCCGCCCACCTACGCCGACTGAATTTCAGCCGCACGCGCAGACGCCGGTGCAGGTGGTGCGCCAGCGCGTCGCGCGGAATGCACAAACCACGCACCCGCCACTCGCCCGCCAGGCGAAAACGCAGCACCACGATCAGCGGCAAAGCCAGGCTGTCGGGACGCAGCTGGATCGCCTGCCAGCCCTTCGCCTCACTCCACAGTTGCCAGCCCTCGGCGTCACAGCGCAGGGCGCGGAACGCCTCGGGCGCACTCAGCAGGATATGCCGCGGCAGCACCCAGAGCGCGTGGGCCAGGCACAGCCCAACGACCAGCCCGTAGCCCCAGGGCGGCAACTCGACCAGCAGCAGGGCAAGCAGCGCCAGCGCCTGGATCAGCCCGTAGCACAGCAACAGTTGCCGCGACGGCCGCCAGCGACACTCGAAGCCTTCACTTGGGCTGGACACGGTCCAGAATCATGCGAACCATGCGCTTGAGATCGGCATCTTCCGGCTCGCCGCGCTGCATGAACCAGCCGAACATGTCCTGATCCTCGCACTCGAGCAGCTTGCGGTAACGCGCCCGATCCTCGGCGTCGAGGGTCGCATAGACCTCCTTGACGAACGGTACCAGCAGCACGTCCAGCTCCAGCATGCCGCGACGGCTATGCCAGAACAGGCGATTGAGTTCAGTCGAGTCGACCATTAGCAGATTCCTTGAGATTGCCCGGCGTTGAGTCAGCCCGGCAGTATAACGATGAAAGCGCGGGCTGTTGACCTCGACGGACGACCGTCCGCCCGTCGATGGGCAGGCGCTGCGCGCAACCGCTGACAAGCCCCCGGTGGCGCTCTATGATGTCGCCCCTGACTCTTACCCAGCGATCCCCAGTTCCCCATGGCCGAAACCGCATTTTTCTGCACCCTCAGCCACGAAGGCATCCTTGCCGTTCGCGGTGCCGACGCCAGCAAGTTCCTCCAGGGCCAGCTGACCTGCAACCTCAACTACCTGAGCGAGAGCCGTTGCAGCCTGGGCGCCCGCTGCACACCCAAGGGCCGCATGCTGTCGAGCTTCCGCATCGTCAGCGTGGCGGACGGCTTCCTGCTGGCCATGGCCAACGAACTGATCGAGCCGCAGCTGGCCGACCTGCAGAAATATGCGGCGTTTTCCAAGTCCAAGCTCGGCGATGAGCGCGATGCCTGGGTGCGTTTCGGCCTCAGCGGCGGCGACGGCGTACTGGTCAGCCTGGGCCTGGACCTGGCCCAGGAAGCCGACAGCGTGGCCCGCGCCAACGACCTGCTGGCCCTGCGCCTGAGCGACGGTCGCAGCGAGCTCTGGGCACCGGCCAGCGAAGCCGAGACCCTGCGCGCGCGCCTGGCCGCGCAGCTCAGCGAGGCGCCGCTGAACGCCTGGATGCTGGCGCAAGTGCGCGCCGGCGTTGCCCAGGTACTGGGCGCCACCCGCGAGCTGTTCATCCCACAGATGCTCAATCTGCAGGCCCTGGGCGCGGTCAGTTTCAAGAAAGGCTGTTATACCGGCCAGGAAATCGTCGCGCGCATGCAGTACCTGGGCAAACTCAAGCGTCGCCTGTATCGCCTGGCCCTGGCGGACGACGGTCTGCCAGAGCCATCGGTCGAGCTATTCTCGCCGGTGCACAATTCCGGCGTGGGCGAAGTGGTGCTGGCGGCCCGCAGCGACAGCGGCGTCGAGCTGCTCGCCGTGCTGCAGGAGGACGCCGTGAACGACGGACGCATCCGCCTCGGCGCCCCCGAGGGCCGGCCGCTGACGCTGCTCGATCTACCTTACGGCCTGGATGCCGATCGCGAAATCCAGCGCTAAACCCTTCCTCGCTGCCCGACTCCGAAGAGAACTGCGCATGAGCAAGCTTGCCGAAAAAGTCCAAGAAGAACTGCTCCAGGCCATCGACAACGACGCCCTGGTCCTGCCCACCCTGCCGGAAGTCGCGCTGCGCGTGCGCGAGGCCGCGGAAGACCCGAACATCGGCATTCCCCAGCTGAGCAAGGTGATCGGCAACGATGCGGCCCTGACCGCGCGCATCATCAAGGTGGTCAACAGCCCGCTGCTGCGCACCAACAAGGAAATCACCGACCTGCAGATGGCGGTGGGCCGCCTGGGCATCAACTACACCAGCAACCTGGCCACCGGCCTGGCGATGGAGCAGATGTTCCAGGCCACCAGCGATGTGGTCGACCGCAAGATGCGCGAGGTGTGGAACAAGAGCACCGAGATCGCCGGCATCTGCCACGTCCTGTGCCGCCACTACACCCGCCTGATGCCGGACCAGGCGACCCTCGCCGGCCTGGTGCACCAGATCGGCGTGCTGCCGATCCTCACCTACGCCGAGGACCACAGCGAACTGCTGGCCGACTCGATCAGCCTCAACCATGTGATCGAGAAGATTCACCCGATCATCGGCGACAAGATCCTGCGCACCTGGGAATTCCCCGAGCAGATCGCCATGGTCCCCAGCCAGCACCTGAACTTCAGCCGCGACAGCGCCAAGGCCGACTACGTCGACATCGTCCAGGTCGCCACCCTGCAGAGCTACCTGGGCAGCGAGCATCCCTTCACCCAGCTGGACTGGAGCAAGATCCCGGCGTTCGCCAAGCTCGGCCTCGACCCGACTGTCGACATGCAGGAAGACGAAGACCTCTCGGCGGCAATGGACGCGGCCATGAGCATGCTGCAGGGCTGATTCTGCGGCAGCACCGCGCCGCGGCCAGGACCAACCGAACGCCCCGGCCGCGCCGGAGGGCCCGTTCAAGGCTCCTGGGCAGGGAACGCCACCCGCACCAACAGCCCTTGCGGCTTTGCCGCATGCAGGCTGATCGAGGCGCGGTGGGCGCGGCAGATCTCGCCGACTATGGCCAGCCCCAGGCCGGCGCCGCTGCCTTGGGCACCGCGCCGGTAGAACCGCTGGAACACCTTGTCGCGCTCCTCTTCAGGGATGCCCGGACCGTCGTCCTGCACCTCCAGCAACGCCGGCGCCAGTACTCGCAGCACGACATTGCCACCGGCCGGCGTATGAGCCAGGGCGTTGTCCAGCAGATTGCACAGCAGCTCGCTCAACAGGCTCGGCTCGCCATGCAGCCACACCGGCTGCTCGGCCTCCAGGGCCAGGGCGATGCCCCGCGCATGCGCCAGGGGCGCCAGGGCCAGCCCCAGTTCACGGGCCAACTGACTGAGATCGAGGCGCTGGGCGCCGCCCTCGGCGATCGCCCGGGCGCCGCTCTCGATACGCGCCAGCGACAGCAGCTGGTTGGCCAACTGGGTCAGGCGCTCGGTGTGCTGCGCCGCCTGTTCCAGGGTGCTGCGCCAATCGTCTGATTGCTGCGCGCGCAGGCCCAGCTCGAGCCGCGCCTTGAGGGCCGCCAGCGGCGTACGCAGCTCGTGGGCGGCGTCGGCGATGAACTGCGACTGGCGCTCGAACAGCCCGAGCAGGCGTTCGTTGAACTGATTCAGGGCACTCACCAGGGGGCGAAGCTCGCGCGGCAGGCCGTCATCCGGCAGCGGCCGCAGGTCATCGCTGCTGCGCCCGGCCACCGCCCGCCGCAGACTCTCCAGCGGCCGCAGCGCGGCGGTCACCGCCAGCCACACCAGCAGCAAGGCACTGAGCGACAAGGCACCCAGGCGCCACAGGGTGCCGAACAGCAGCTCCCGGGCCAGGCGTTCGCGAGCCCCCAGGGTTTCGGCCACGCGAATCTCGGCGATGCCGCTGACCTGGGGCTCGCTGACCGGCTGCAGCAGGCTGACCACCCGCACGCCCTGGTCACGGAACTCGGCATCGTAGAAGTAGGCCAGGGCCGGGTAGTCGTCGGTGCGCCGGGTGCCGGGCGGCGGCGCCGGTAGATCTTCATAGCCGGAAACCAGGGCGCCATTCAGATCCAGCACCTGGTAGTAGATGCGCCCGGCGCTGTCGTAGGCGAAGGTGTCCAGGGCGACGTAGGGCACATTGGCCTTGAGCCGCCCCGCCTCGGCATACAGGCCGTCGGCGATCGCCCGCGCCGAGGCCAGCAGGGTGCGGTCGTAGGCGGTGTCGGCCGCGCGCCGGGCGCTCCAGTAGGCGCTCAGGCTGCTGAGCAGCAGGATCAGGGTCAGCAACAGGGCCAGGCGACGCAGCAGGCGCCCGCGCAGACTGGCCGACTTCTCCACCGCCGGCCTCCCGCCCTCAGTCACCGACTGCCTCCAGCAAATAGCCCAGACCGCGGAAGGTGACGATGCGCACGCCGCTGCCCTCGAGCTTCTTGCGCAGTCGGTGCACATAGATCTCGATGGCGTCGCTGCTGGCCTCCTCGTCCAGGCCGAACACCTGGGCGGCCAGCTGCTCCTTGCTCATCACCCGCCCTGGCCGGGCGATCATCGCCTCCAGCACCGCCTGTTCGCGGGAGGTCAGGCTCAGCGGCTCGCCGCGCAGGCTGAAGCGCCGGGTGCCGAGGTCGTAGAGCAACTCGCCGCAGCGCTGCTGCTGTTCGCCACCGAGCCTGCTGCGGCGCAGCAGGGCCTTGACCCGCGCCTCCAGCTCGGTCAGTTCGAACGGCTTGGCCAGGTAGTCGTCGGCCCCAAGGTTGAGCCCGCGAACCCGGTCGCGAACCTCGCCACGGGCGGTCAGCATCAGTACCGGCAGGGTCTGGCCACGATCGCGCAAGCGCGCCAGCACCTCGAAACCATCCAGGCGTGGCAGGCCGATGTCGAGAATCGCCAGGGCATAGTCCTCACTGGCCAGGGCCAGATCGGCGGCCACCCCGTCGCACAGCAGATCCACCGTCCAGCCGGCCCCTTTCAGCGCCTGGGCAACGCTGGCGGCCAGTTGTGGATGGTCTTCGACCAGCAGAATTCGCATCGCCACCTCCCGCCCCAGTTCGGCCCACGCCTGCGCCATCAGAGGGCGGGAGTGTACCGCCCCCCACACGCCTGTGAAGGCCCCAAAGTCGTTTAGCCGCAAAACTGACGGGAACTTTCGAACCTGAAAGCTTGGCGAAAGCTTGCAGCCCTAGCATCCATCCCAGGTGGCTCGATCCACCTGCCCAAACGGCCTGCACAGTGGTGTGCAGGCGATACAAAAATAATAGTGGAGACCACCGGATGCCCATCGCATCACGCCAGGCATTGTCGCCTGCTCACCTGCTCAGCCTGGCCATCAGCACGGCGCTGCTCGCCCCTGCTGCACACGCCGCCTTTATCGATGACAGCAGCGCCAGCCTGTCCACCACCAATATCTACCTGAACCGCGACTTCCGCGAGGGTGACGGGCAGAACAAGCGCGAGGAATGGGGCCAGGGCTTCATCCTCGGCATCAAGTCCGGCTACACCGAGGGCAGCGCCGGCTTCGGCCTCGACGCCATGGGCCTGCTCGGGCTCAAGTTCGACTCGGGCGGCGGCCGCACCGGCACCGGCCTGCTGCCGACGCAGGAAGGCGGCGGAGCCCCGGACGAGTTCAGCCGCCTGGGCCTGACCGCCAAGGTCAAGGTTTCCGCCACCGAGTTGCGCTACGGCTCCCACGTGCCCGACCTACCGGTGGTCAAGGCCAGCGACAGCCGCCTGCTGCCCCAGGTATTCGAGGGCGGCCTGCTGACTTCCGCCGAACTGGAGGGCCTGACCTTCACCGGCGGACGCCTGGACAAGGTGATCGACCGCGCCTCGAGCAACTCCGAGGAGCTGGTGCTCAACAACAGGAACAAGCGCTTCCCCGGTGGCGTGACGGCCGACCACCTGAATCTGGCCGGCCTCGACTACCAGTTCAACCCGCTCCTCAAGGGTCGCTACTTCCATGCCGAGCTGGACGACATCTACCGGCAGAACTTCTTCAACCTGTTGGCCAGCTACCCCCTGGGCGGCGGCACCCTGGGCGCCGACCTGCGCCTGATGCTCAGCGACGATTCCGGCCTGGCCAAAGCCGGCAGGATCGACAACCGCGCGCTGAACGGCGTGTTCAGCTACGCCCACAGCGGGCACAAGCTCAGCCTGGCCTACCAGGCCATGAGCGGCGACACCGGCTACGCCTACATCGACGGCAGCGACCCCTACCTGGTCAACGACTCCGCCAACGACTACGCCAACCCCGACGAAAAATCCTGGTCAGCCCGCTACGACTACAACTTCGCCGCCCTCGGCCTGCCCGGGCTGAACTTCGTTGCTCGCTATATCAAGGGCAGTGACGCGCGAATTATCGGCAGCGACGAGCGTGGCAGCGAGCACGAGCACAACCTCGAGTTCAAGTACGTGGTGCAGAGCGGCCCGGCCAAGAACCTCTACGTACGCCTGCGCAATGCGAACTTCCGCTCCGACTTCGCCCGCGACTCGGACGAATACCGAGTGGTCGTCGGCTACACGCTGCCGATCCTGTAATCCACAATAACAATCGAGAGGTAACCCCCATGAAAACTGTCTTCAGCAAACTCGCCCTGGCCACCGCCTGCCTGGCCTTCTCCAGCCAGCTGCTGGCCGCCGAGCCCAAGCGCCCCGAGTGCATCGCCCCGGCCAAGCCCGGCGGCGGCTTCGACCTGACCTGCAAGCTGGCCCAGAGCGGCCTCAAGGACAGCGGCCTGCTCAAGGCGCCGATGCGCGTCACCTACATGCCCGGCGGTGTCGGCGCGGTGGCCTACAACGCGGTGGTCGCCCAGCGCGCCGATGACCCGGGCACCATAGTTGCCTTCTCCAGCGGCTCCCTGCTCAACCTGGCCCAGGGCAAGTTCGGCCGTTACGACGAGAACGCGGTGCGCTGGCTGGCCGCGGTCGGCACCGACTACGGCGCCATCACCGTGCGCGCCGACTCGCCCTACCAGACCCTCAACGACCTGGTCGACGCACTGAAGAAGGACCCCGCGAGCATCGTCTTCGGTGCCGGCGCCACCATCGGTGGCCAGGACTGGATGCAGACCGCGCTGATCGCCCGCGCCGCCGGCATCGATCCGAAGAACCTGCGCTACGTGGCCTTCGAAGGCGGCGGCGAGACCCTCACCGCCATGCTCGGCGGCCATGTGCAGGTCACCAGCAGCGGCCTGGGCGAGGTCACCCCGCAACTGGCGGCAAACAAGGTGCGCATCCTCGCGGTGCTGTCCGACGAGCGCCTGCCAGGCAAGCTGGCCGAGATCCCAACCGCCAAGGAGCAGGGCTTCGACATCAGCTGGCCGGTGATCCGCGGCTTCTATGTCGGCCCAGAGGTCAGCGACGAGCAGTACGGCTGGTGGAAGCAGCAGTTCGACAGCATGCTGGCCCGCGAGGACTTCGCCACCCTGCGCGAGCAGCGCGACCTGCAGCCGCTGAGCATGACCGGCGACGAGCTGAATGCCTTCGTCCTCAAGCAAGTTGGGGAATACAAGACACTGGCCGGCGAGTTTGGCCTGACGCAGTAACAGCTCCGCATCACCACAGGCTGGGTTGGGCAGCGGCTCGCCCCAGCTTGCGGTTCCGAGTACTTCCTGAGCTCGACTAGGTATTTACCCATGTACGTCCGCCTGTTTTCCGCGGTCTGGCTGCTGATTTGCGCCGGGCTCGCGGTCCGCGCCTGGAGCTTCCAGGCACCTTTCGCCTACGACCCGGTCGGCCCGCGCGCCTTCCCTTTGCTGCTGCTGGGGCTGATGGGCGCAGGCTCGCTGTGGCTGCTGATCAAGCCGGGTCTGCTGGAACAACAGCTGCATCTGCCCAGCGTAAAACGCGCAGCGCTCTGTGTGCTGGCGCTCGTGGTCTATGCCCTGTTGTTCGAGCCCCTGGGCTTTGTCCTCAGCACCGCCCTGGCCACCTTCGCCATGGGCCTGCTGTTCACCGGCCGGCTGCTGCCCTGCGTCGTCAGTGGCGCACTGATGGGCAGCCTGCTTTTCGGCCTGTTCGACCTCGTACTGGACGTGCCGCTGCCGCTCGGCCTGTTCAAAGCCTTCGTGGAGAGCTGAGATGGAAACGTTGCATTTCTTGAGCCAGGGGTTCGACGTCGCGACGCGCCCGGACAACCTGCTGGTCGCGCTGTTCGGCGCCTTCGTCGGCACCGTGGTCGGCCTGCTGCCGGGCCTCGGCCCGATCAACGGCGTGGCCCTGCTGCTGCCCCTGGCCTTCGCCTTCGGCCTGCCGCCGGAAACCGCGCTGATCCTGCTGGCGGCGGTCTACCTGGGCTGCGAGTACGGCGGCCGCATTTCCGCCATCCTGCTCAACGTGCCGGGTGACGCCGCAGCGGTGATGACCACCCTCGACGGCTATCCCCTGGCACGCCAGGGCAAGGCCGGCATCGCCCTGTCGCTGTCGGCGGTCAGCTCCTTCGTCGGCAGCATGATTGCCACCTGCGGCGTGGTCCTGTTCGCCCCGCTGCTGGCCAAGTGGGCAGTGGCGTTCGGCCCCGCCGAGTACTTCGTGCTGATGGTCTTCGCCATCGCCTGCCTCGGCGGCATGGTCGGCGACAAGCCGGTCAAGACCCTGATGGCCGCGCTGATCGGCCTGGCCCTGGCCACCGTGGGGGTCGATTCGACCACCGGGGTGTACCGCTTCACCTTCGGCAGCGTCAGCCTGTCCGACGGCATCCAGTTCATCATCGTGGTGATCGGTTTCTTCAGCGTCAGCGAGATCCTGGTGATGCTGGAAAACACCCACGCTGGCCAGCAGGCGGTGAAGGCCAGCGGTCGGCTGCTGTTCAACTTCAAGGAGTTCTGCAGCACCTTCGGGACCATGGTCCGCAGCGCCCTGGCCGGCTTCGTCATCGGCACCCTGCCCGGTGCCGGCGCGACCATCGCCAGCGCCATGACCTACATGACCGAGAAGCGCCTGGCTGGCAGTTCAGGCAAGTTCGGCGAAGGCGACCTGCGCGGCCTGGCCGCCCCGGAAGCGGCCAACAACGCCTCGGCCTGCGGCTCGCTGATCCCCATGCTGACCCTCGGCGTACCGGGTTCGGGCACCACCGCGGTGATGATCGGCGCGTTGGCGCTGTACAACATCACCCCGGGGCCGATGCTGTTCGAGCAACAGCCGGACGTGGTCTGGGGCCTGATCGCCTCGCTGTTCATCGGCAACGTCATCCTGCTGGTGATGAACATCCCGCTGATCGGCCTGTTCTCGCGCATGCTCAGCGTGCCCAACTGGATTCTGGTACCGGCCATCACGGTGATCAGCATGGTCGGCGTCTACGCGGTGCACAGCACCACCTTCGACCTGCTGCTGATGATCGGCCTGGGCGTGTTCGGCTATCTCCTGCGCAAACTGGACTTCCCGCTGTCGGCGGTGATCCTCGGCTTCGTCCTCGGCGAGCTGATGGAGGACAACCTGCGCCGCGCCCTGTCGATCTCCGCCGGCGAGCTGAGCATCCTCTGGTCCAGCCCGATCACCCTGTGCCTGTGGGGCCTGGCCGCGCTGATGCTCGCCATGCCGGGCCTGCGCTGGATGCGCGGACGCACCCGCGCGCGCCTGGCCAATGCCTGATGCGCTGATCGGCCGGCCAGGCTGGCGCCACTGGTGGGCGACGCCCCTGGTCGGCCTGGCCGGCGGCTACCTGGCCAGCCTGCTGGGCTGGCCGCTGCCGTGGATCATCGGCTCGCTGCTGGCGGTGATCGCCGCTCGCTGCGGGGGCTGGCTGATCGGCGAGCTGCCGGGCGGCCGGCAAGCCGGCCAGTGGCTGGTGGCCAGCGGCATCGGCCTGCACTTCACCGACGAGGTGATGGGCCAGCTGCTTGGCCACTTCGGCCTGATCCTGGCCGGTGCCTGCGCCACCCTGCTGCTCAGCCTGATCGGCGTCACCCTGCTGCGCCGCGCCGGCGTCGACCGCGCCACCGCGTTCTTCGCCAGCATGCCCGGCGGCGCCAGCGAGATGGTCAACCTGGCCCAGCGCCACAATGCCCAGATCGCCCGGGTCGCCGCCGCCCACAGCCTGCGTATGCTGCTGGTGGTGCTACTGGTGCCGGCCCTGTTCACCTGGAGCCTGGCGCCCGCCCAGGCGCCCGCCCCCGCCCCGGCGGACTGGACCTGGCTGGGCGTGCTGCTGCCGGGCGGCCTGTTGCTGGCACTGCTGTGGAAAAAGCTCAGGCAGCCCAACCCCTGGATGCTCGGCCCGCTGACGCTGTGCGCCCTGGCCAGCGTGTCCTTCGACCTCGAGCTGGGCCTGCCGCCGGGTCTCGGCCAGGTCGGCCAATGGCTGATCGGCTGCGCCCTGGGTT
This sequence comes from Pseudomonas benzenivorans, assembly GCF_024397895.1. Classification (NCBI taxonomy): domain Bacteria; kingdom Pseudomonadati; phylum Pseudomonadota; class Gammaproteobacteria; order Pseudomonadales; family Pseudomonadaceae; genus Pseudomonas; species Pseudomonas benzenivorans. The sequence continues at coordinate 3,849,459 of NZ_CP073346.1, read as the reverse complement.
GTCATTTCGACCGCAGTTTCTTTCGCAGCGCGCCGGGCTTTCTCGCCCGCATCCTGCTGTTCAGCCTGCTCGCCATGGCCAGCGCCGTGCTGCTGGCCGAAGCCCTTGGCTGGCTGGCCGGCCAGGACGCCACCTCGCTGATGCTCGGCATGATGCCCGGCGGCATCACCGAACTGTGCCTGACGGCCGAAGCGCTGCAGCTGTCGGTGGCGCTGGTCACCGCGCTGCAGGTGCTACGGCTGTTTCTGGTGATGTTCCTGGCCGAGCCGCTGTTCCGCCTGTGGCAACGCCTCAGGCCCGTCACCCCTTCGACGACCACGCTTTAGCCCGCCTCGTGCGGGCTCTTTTTTGCCGTCATGTCCCGCCCTGCGCGGAACTGGCCTTTACTATTCGGCAACCTGCTTCCTTCGCCGTCGAGGCGGTGCCAATGATCCTGCACTGGCGAATCTCTTCGAAACGCCTGGCCCTTTTGCTCGCCGTGGGGCTGCTGCTGAGCGCCTGCAGCCGGATCGACCTGATCTACCGCAACCTCGACTGGCTGCTGCCCTGGCGCCTGGATCACTACCTCAACCTCGACAGCCAGCAGCGCGCCTGGCTCGGGCCACGCCTGCAGGCTCATCTGGACTGGCACTGCAGCCGTGAACTGCCACGCAACCTGGCCTGGCTGCAGCGCAGCCGCGAACTGGTCGAGCAGCCGCAGGTCAGCACCGCGCAGTTGGCCGAGCACCTGGCGCAAGCCGATGCGGCGCTGCAACGCATCGCCGTGCAGATCACCCCGACCGCCGTCGCCCTGTTGCAGAGTCTCAGCGCAGAGCAGGTGGCCGAATTGCAGGCGACGCTGCAGGAGGACTACCACGACGATCGCCAGGCGTATCTCGAGCCGCCGCTGGCGGTCCAGATCAGCGAACGCGCCGAGCGCATGGAGCAGCGCCTGGAGCCCTGGTTCGGCCGCCTCAATGCCACGCAACGGCGCCACCTGAGCCACTGGGCCCAGGCCCTGGGCGAGCAGAATCGCCTGTGGCTACGCAACCGCCTGCGCTGGCAGGCCGCGCTCCTGGCCGCCCTGCAGGAGCGCGACAGCGACGTTTTTGCGGCGCGCATGACGCGCCTGCTGCAGGCCCGCGAAAGCTTCCAGGACGCCGAGTACCGCCAGGCCTATCCACATGCCCGACGGGCGACGGCAGCGTTGTTCAGCCGGCTACTGGCCAGCGCCGAGCCGCGTCAGAGGCAGCGCCTGAGCCAACGTCTGCGCCAGTTCGCCCGGGATCTGGCCAAGCACCTCTGCCCGCTGCCGCCCGCCCAGGCCTGAGTTGCGCCTAGAGTGCCGGCAGGCGCCAGTCCACCGGGGTCAGGCCATTCTGCTCGAGGAACTTGTTGGTGCGACCGAAGTGGCCGTTGCCGATGAAGCCGCGGTGGGCGGACAGTGGCGAGGGGTGCGGCGAGCGCAGGATCAGGTGTTTGGTGGGATCGATCAGCCGCTCCTTGCTCTGGGCGTGGGCGCCCCACAGCAGGAACACCAGGCGCGGGCACTGGCCGCTGACCACCTCGATCACCCGGTCGGTGAATTTCTGCCAGCCCTTGCCGGCATGGGAGCCGGCGACGCCGCGCTCGACCGTCAGCGAGGTGTTGAGCAGCAGCACGCCCTGCTCGGCCCAGTGCTGCAGGCAGCCGTGGCTGGCGATGTCGATGTTCAGGTCGCGCTTGAGCTCCTTGTAGATGTTCAACAAGGACGGCGGCGTCGGCACCCCGGGCTGCACCGAGAAGCACAGGCCATGGGCCTGGCCCGGACCGTGGTAGGGGTCCTGGCCGATGACCACCACCTTGACCCGCTCCAGCGGCGTCGAGTTGAGGGCGTTGAAGATCAGCGGACCCGGCGGGTAGATCTCCTTGCCGGCGGCCTTCTCCTGGCGCAGGAAGTCGGCCAACGCCTTCATGTAGGGTTTGTCGAACTCCTCGCGCAGGGCCTGTTTCCAGCCGGCTTCGAGCTTGATGTTGTCGACCGTGGTCATGCCTGATTCCTGGGCTCGCGAACAAACGGAGCCGGCACGCTAGTGAAGGCCCTGGCGCAAGTCAAGCGCCAGGCCGGGCGCCCTCAGACCGCGGTTTCGACCCAGTCGTACTGCATCTGCCGGGCCGTGGCGCGCGCGAGCTCGGCGCCCAGTATGCGTCCGACCAGGTGCAGGCTCATGCCGATCCCCGCCGAAATGCCGGCCGAGGTGAAGATCGATCCGCGCTCGACGAAGGGCACGCCTTCGACCACCTCGAGCCGCGGATATCCCGCGCGCAGGTCGGCGACGTCTTCCCAATGGGTGGTCACCGGCCCGCCGCCGAGCAGGCCGGCCCGGGCCAGAATGAACGCCCCGGTGCAGACCGAGGCGGTCAGGCTGGCGCGTCCGGCGGTCTCGGCGACCCAGGCCAGGGTGGCGTCATCGCCCAGCGGCTGGGTCACCACGCCGCCGGGCACTATCAGCACATCGCAGGGTGCCGCGTCGGCGAAGCTCGCCGCAGGCAGGACCTGCAGCCCGTGTCTGGCGGCGACCAGGGCGGGCGTTGCGGCCACGGTCTGCACGGTGAACGCCGGGTGCGTCGGCAGCGCGCCGCGCAGCGCCACGCGCGAAGCCACCGAGAACACCTCGAACGGCCCGGCGAAGTCGAGCACCTCGACCTCGGGGAACAGCAAGATGGCGACTGCCAGAGGGCGCTGGCGGACACGCGCGGCAAGTGCCTCGAATGGATGATCGTGCATGGTCGGCTCCCGGGTGTCACGTCGGCTGCCATGCTGCGGCCGGCGGGCCATGGGCGCCAGGACAACGGGCCCACGGATTGCGCCAGCGGACCGGTCACTAGCCCTGGTGCAACGCCCGGTAGTGGCTGGGCGCCATGCCGACCACCTTGCGAAACAGCCGGGAGAAGTAATAGACGTCCTCGTAGCCCAGCTGTTCGGCGACCTGGCGGATGCCCTGGGTGCCTTCATCGAGCAGGCGGCAGGCATGGGCCATCTTCAGCTGGATGAAGTCCTGGATCGGCGCATGACCGGTCAGCGCCCGGTAGGTCTTGGCGAAATGGAAGCGCGACAGCTTGAACTGGGCGGCCAGCTCGTCGAGGTTGAGCGAGCCGTGCAGGTGCGCGCGCATCACCGCCTGCACCGCGTCGACGTCCAGCACCCGCCCGGACTTGAGCTTGGCCCGCGCCGGCAGCACCGCCAGAGAGGCCAGCAGCGCCTGCAGCTGGTGGGCGGCGTAGATGAAATGCGGCAGGCTCAGACCCTGCTTGCGCAGCCCCAGCAACGCATCGAACTCGGCCAGCAGCCGTGGCTGCACACCGATGTGCCACAGCGGTCCCTTGCCCAGGGGACGGAGGAAGTCCGTCGCCAGATCACCGTCGAAGTGCACGAAGTACAGGGTCCAGGGTTTGCCGGCATCGGCGCCATAGGCGTGGGCCTGGCCCTTGGGCAGCAGCAGCAGATCGCCGCCGCCGACCGCCATTCGTCCATCCGCGGTCTCCAGCCACCCCTGTCCGGCGCGGCAATAGATCAGCAGATGATCGATCGGCGCCGGGCGGTTCATGCGATGGCCCTGGGCCTCCGGGTAGAAGCCCAGGGCCAGGGGGTAGCAGCCCTGGGCCAGGGGGTGGCGGGCCAGCAGGCGACGCAGGCGCGGCGGCGTGATGAAGCGCACGCCATTGGCCGGCAGCGGCCAGTTCGAGGTATCGACCTGTCGAATCCGGGTAGTTTTATCCATCGCCATGTCGTGCGCCCCTGCTACTCACCTGTGAGCCCCGAAACCAGCATGCCGGGCTGCCAGAACCTGGCCTGCCCAGCCCGTCCAATCCCAAGATCGTCCATCCCCAGGCCAAGATCGTCAATCCACAAGGCGCTTCGAGGCGGCTATAACAATAGGAAAACAACAACCGGACCCAATCCGAGGTCCCCGTGGAGAGAGCAATGGCCAAGGCAATTCCGCAGTTGATCGAAGGCGAATGGCGCGAGAGTCGCAGCCGCGAATTCATCGAAGTCACCGACCCGGCGACCCAGGAAGTGCTGGCCCTGGCGCCCAAGGCCACGGCCGAGGAGATCGAGGCCGCCGTGGCCAGCGCCAAGACGGCCTTCCAGAGCTGGCGCGAGGTGCCGGTACCGGAGCGCGCCCGCCTGATGCTGCGCTACCAGCACCTGCTCAAGGAACACCACGACGAGCTGGCCGAGATCCTCGCCGGGGAAACCGGCAAGACCCTGGCCGACGCCAAGGGTGACGTCTGGCGCGGCATCGAGGTGGTCGAGCAGGCGGCCAACATCGCCAGCCTGATGATGGGCGAGACCGCCGAGAACGTGGCCCGCGATATCGACACCGCCAGCTGGATCCAGCCCCTGGGCGTGTGCACCGGGATCACCCCGTTCAACTTTCCGGCGATGATTCCGCTGTGGATGTTTCCCCTGGCCATCGCCGCCGGCAACACCTTCATCCTCAAGCCCTCGGAACAGGACCCGCTGACTCCCAACCGCCTGGCCGAGCTGTTCATCGAGGCCGGCGCCCCCCAGGGCGTGCTGCAGGTGCTGCACGGCGGCCGCGAGGTGGTCGACAGCCTGCTCACCCACCCGGACATCCGCGCCATCTCCTTCGTCGGCTCGGTGCCGGTCGGCCAGCATATCTACCGCACCGGCACCGCCCACCTCAAACGCGTGCAGGCCTTCGCCGGGGCGAAGAATCACATGGTGATCCTGCCGGACGCCAACAAGGATCAGGTGCTCAGCAACCTGGTCGGCTCCAGCTGCGGCGCCGCCGGCCAGCGCTGCATGGCGATCAGCGTGGCGGTGTTCGTCGGCGAGTCGAAGCAGTGGATCGACGCGTTGCGCGCGCAAATGGCCGAACTGCGTCCCGGCCCCTGGACCGACCCCCACGCCGCCTTCGGGCCGCTGATCAGCCAGCAGGCCAAGCAACGGGTGCAGCGCTTGATCGCCGAGGGCAAGGCCGAGGGTGCCGAGTGCCTGCTCGACGGTTCGCAGTGCAGCGTGGACGGCTACCCGAACGGCAACTGGCTGGGCCCCACGCTGTTCCGCGGGGTCACGACCAAGATGGGCCTGTATCGCGAGGAGATCTTCGGCCCGGTGCTGGTGTGCATGGAGGTCGACACCCTGGATGAGGCCATCGCCCTGGTCAACGCCAGCCCCTACGGCAACGGCACCTCGATCTTCACCCGCTCCGGCGGCGCCGCGCGGCACTATCAGCACGCGGTGGAAGTCGGTCAGGTCGGCATCAACGTGCCGGTGCCGGTGCCGCTGCCCTTCTTCTCCTTCACCGGCTGGAAGGGCTCGTTCTACGGCGACCTGCACGCCTACGGCAAACAGGGCGTGCGTTTCTACACCGAGACCAAGACGGTCACCACCCGCTGGTTCGACGAGTCACCCGTCACGGCGCCGAACATGACCATCCACCTGAAATGATGGCTGCCAGGCCGACCTCCATCGGCCTGGCTCCAGCGTTGGCGACAGCGAATCTCACAAGGACTGCCAATGGACTTCGAACTCAGCGATGAACAACGCCTGCTGGTCGACAGCGCCCGCGCCTTCGCGGCGCAGGAGCTGGCGCCCCATGCCGGCGACTGGGACCGCGACCACCACTTCCCGGTCGAGGTGATCAAGCGCGCCGGCGAGCAGGGCTACCTGGCCCTATACCTGAACGAAGAGGACGGCGGCCTCGGCCTCTCGAGGCTGTCCGCCGCGCTGATCTTCGAGCAGCTGGCGGCCGGCTGCGTGGCCACCACGGCCTACATGACCATTCACAACATGGCCATCTGGATGCTCGCCAGCTTCGCCGACACCGCCCTCAAGGCCCACTGGCTGCCACGGCTGATCAGCGGCGAGCTGCTCGCCTCCTACTGCCTGACCGAACCGGACGCCGGCTCCGACGCCGCCCGCCTGCGCACCCGCGCACGCCGCGAGGGCGAGCACTATGTGCTGGACGGCAGCAAATGCTTCATCTCCGGCGCTGGCAGCACCGATGTGCTGATCGTCATGGCCCGCACCGGCGAGGAAGGTGCCAAGGGCATCTCCTGCTTCCTGGTGCCGGCCGACGCCGAGGGCATCAAGTACGGGCGCAACGAGCTGAAGATGGGCTGGTGCGCCCAGCCGACCCGCACCATCAGCTTCGAGGGCGTGCGCATTCCCCTCGGCAACCGCATCGGCCCCGAGGGCCAGGGTTTCGTCTATGCCATGAAGGGCCTGGACGGCGGCCGCCTGAATATCGCCAGCTGCTCCCTGGGCGCGGCCCAGGCGGCACTGGAGCAGTCGCTGCGCTATGTCGAGGAGCGCAAGCAGTTCGGCAAGCCACTCAGCGAGTTCCAGGCCCTGCAGTTCAAGCTGGCCGACATGCTCACCGAGCTGACCGCCAGCCGGCAGATGGTGCGCCTGGCCGCGCACAAGCTGGACCACCGGCACAGCGAGGCCAGCCTCTATTGCGCCATGGCCAAGCGCTTCACCACCGACCACTGCTTCAACCTGTGCAACGACGCCCTGCAACTGCACGGCGGCTATGGTTACCTGAACGACTACCCGCTGGAGCGCTGGGTGCGCGACAGTCGCGTGCACCAGATACTCGAGGGGACCAACGAGATCATGCGGGTGATCATCGCCCGCCGCCTGCTCGAGCAGGGCGGCATGCTCGATCGCCTGCTGTAACTGACGCCGCTCGCCCGGCTGGCGAGCGCCGCGAACCATGATGAGGACGCCCATGAGCACCGCCGTAGAACCTTATAACCCAGGCCTGTTCGATCTGACCCACAAGATCACCGTGGAGAAGCACGGCCACACCGCGCTGATCACCATCAACCATCCGCCGGCCAACACCTGGGACCGCGACTCGCTGATCGGCCTGAAGCAGCTGATCGAACACCTCAACCGCGACAATGACATCTATGCCCTGGTGGTCACCGGCCAGGGCAGCAAGTTCTTCAGCGCCGGCGCCGACCTCAACCTGTTCGCCGACGGCGACAAGGCCCGCGCCCGCGAGATGGCCCGGCGCTTCGGCGAGGCCTTCGAGGCGCTGCGCGACTTCCGCGGCGTGTCGATCGCCGCGATCAACGGCTACGCCATGGGCGGTGGCCTGGAGTGCGCCCTGGCCTGCGACCTGCGCATCGCCGAGCGCCAGGCGCAGATGGCCCTGCCGGAAGCCACGGTGGGCCTGCTGCCCTGTGCCGGCGGCACCCAGGCCCTGCCCTGGCTGGTCGGCGAGGGCTGGGCCAAACGCATGATCCTCTGCGGCGAACGCATCGACGCCGAGACCGCGCTGCGCATCGGCCTGGTCGAACAGCTGGTCGACAGCGGCGAGGCGCGCAACCACGCCCTGCTGCTGGCGGCCAAGGTGGCGCGGCAGAGCCCGGTGGCGGTGCGCACCATCAAGCCGCTGATCCAGGGCGCCCGGGAACGCAACCCGAACCAGTGGCTGCCGGAGGAGCGCGAGCGCTTCGTCGACCTGTTCGACGCCGACGACACCCGCGAAGGGGTCAACGCCTTCCTGGAGAAACGCGACCCGCAGTGGCGCAACAAGTAACCCTGGGCCGGGCAGCCGCCCGACGAGAGCGACCATGAACGTGAGTTTCGAGCTACACAACAGCCTGCACGGCTGCCAGATCGGCATCGCCAGCCTGGATGCGGAAAAGAGCCTCAACGCCCTGACCCTGCCGATGATCGAGGCGCTGGACGCCCAGCTCGCGGCCTGGGCCGAGGACCCCAGGATCACCTGCGTGCTGCTGCGCGGTAACGGCGCGAGGGCCTTCTGTGCCGGCGGCGACGTGGTCCAGCTGGTGCAACAGTGCCGCGCCCACCCGGGCGAGGTACCGCCCCTGGCGCGGCGCTTCTTCGCCGACGAATATCGCCTCGACCACCGCATCCACCGCTACCCCAAGCCGCTGATCTGCTGGGCCCACGGCCATGTGCTGGGCGGCGGCATGGGCCTGATGCAGGGCGCCGGCCTGCGCATCGTCACCCCCTCGAGTCGCCTGGGCATGCCGGAGATCAACATCGGCCTGTACCCGGACGTCGGCGGCAGCTGGTTCCTCGCCCGCCTGCCCGGCAAGCTCGGCCTGTTCCTCGGTCTCACCGCCAGCGGCATCAACGCCCGCGACGCCCTCGACCTGGACCTGGCCGACCGCTTCCTGCTCGACAACCAGCAGGATGCGCTGATCGACGGGCTGATCCAGATCAACTGGCAGGAACAACCGCAGCTGCAGCTGCACAGCCTGCTCAAGGCCCTCGAGCACGAGGCCCGTGCCGAGCTGCCGGAGGCCCAGTGGCTGCCGCGCCGCGAGCGCATCGACCAGTTGCTCGACCAGCCCGACCTGCCCGCCGCCTGGCACGCGCTGACGGCCCTGCAGGGCGACAGCGACCTGCTGCTGGCCCGCGCCGCCAAGACCCTGGCCCAGGGCTGCCCACTCACCGCTCACCTGGTCTGGCAGCAGATCGCCCGGGCCAAGCGCATGTCCCTGGAGCAGGTGTTCCAGATGGAATACGCCATGAGCCTGAACTGCTGCCGCCACCCGGACTTTCCCGAGGGCGTGCGCGCCCGGCTGATCGACAAGGACCAGACGCCACACTGGCACTGGCCGGATGTCGCGTGCATCGCCGAGGAGGTGATCGAGGCCCACTTCAGCGAGACCTGGGAAGGCCCCCACCCCCTCGCCGATCTGTGACGGCACACCCATAGGGTGGGCGGGGCCGCCCAGGCCGCGCCCACCACCAATCGACGGCAAGGTGCGCCGGGCGCACCCGACAAGGAGCACGACAATGACCCAGATCGCCTTTATCGGCCTTGGCCACATGGGCCTGCCCATGGCCCGCAACCTGCTCAAGGCCGGCTTCGGCCTCAAGGTCTTCGACCTGGTCCCCGCCGCCATCGCGGAACTGGTCAAGGAAGGTGCCCAGGCTGCCGGCAGCGCCGCCGATGCGGCGCAGGGCATGGCGGTGGTGGTGAGCATGCTGCCGGCCAGCCGTCACGTCGAAGGCCTGTACCTGGGCGACGGCGGGCTGCTCGCCCAGCTCAAGCCCGGCACCCTGGTGCTGGAGTGCTCGACCATCGCCCCGGAGTCGGCGCGCAAGGTGCACAAGGCGGCCGCCGAACGCGGCCTGCAGATGCTCGATGCGCCGGTCTCCGGCGGCACCGCCGGCGCCGCGGCCGGCACCCTGACCTTCATGATCGGCGGCGAGGCGGCGGTGCTGGAGAAGGCCCAGCCGATCTTCCAGGCCATGGGCAAGAACATCTTCCACGCCGGCCCGGACGGCGCCGGCCAGGTGGCCAAGGTGTGCAACAACCAGGTGCTGGCGGTGCAGATGATCGCCACCGCCGAAGCCATGGCCCTGGGCGTGGCCAACGGCCTGGACCCGGCCGTGCTGGCCGAGATCATGCGCCAGAGCTCGGGCGGCAACTGGACCCTGGAGAAGTACAACCCCTGGCCCGGGGTGATGGAGAACGCCCCGGCGTCGAAGGGATACTCCGGCGGCTTCATGGCCGAACTGATGGCCAAGGACCTCGGCCTGGCCCAGGAAGCGGCCCAGGTGACCGGCAGCAGCACGCCGATGGGCGCCCTGGCCCTGCAGATCTATCGCCTGCTGCTCAAACAGGGCAAGGGCCAGCGGGATTTCTCGGTGGTGCAGCAGCTGTTCGTCGAGTAGTCCACCAAAGCGACCGGCAGGAAGGCCAGACCGCCAATTCGGCGCTGGCCTTCTTCTGTGGGCGCCTGGACGCGCTACCTGGCGTCGAGCAGGCGTTCGTCGCGGTAGGGGGACTGCAGGTCGCGCTCGGGGATTTCCCAGACCAGCAGGCGGGGCGGCGTCTGCTTGAAGGCCGGGCTGTCGAAGTAGTCCTTCGCCGCCCCGGAAAACTCGCCACCGTCCTTGGCGAAGTTGCCGACGCTGCTGCCCAGGGCCCGTTCGAGAAAGGCAATGAAGTTCGAGTTGCGCGAGAACGAGGTGCCGATCACCGCGATGTTCGGCAACTGGCTGTCGCCGAAGAGATCCTCCTCGGCCAGTGCCTCAGCCGCCCCCGCCGCCGGCACTTCCCGCAGGCGGGTTGTGCTGACCATCTCAACGGCGGGTTGCAGCTGCGCAGGCAACCAGTCCAGGCCGGCCAGGCGCACCAGGTCCCCGGGCCGCGCCTGGGGCTCGGCCATCTCAGTGGTGTACTGCTTGCGCGGCGTTGCCTCGACCCCGAGCTCGGCGATACGCCGGCTCACCGCTTGCGCGGCGGCATCGGCGCCGAGTTCGCTCCAGTGGGTATCGGTACGCAGGAAGACGGCGCTGCCCAGGGGCTGCAACACCGGCGTCAGATCCAGTACCTGAACCCCCGCCGCCTGCACCGCGTCGCGCCAGCGCTGCACGCGCCCGGTCAGTTGCCCGGCGCGCTCGAGCTGGCATAGCTGGTCGGAGGCGATACGGCTCTTGTCCGGCACCACGACCAGCAGCAGTTCGATGCCGCGGTCGGCGAGCTGCGCCTGCAACCGGATGACCTTCTGCGCCCTTGCCTGGGCATCTACGGCAGCCTGTGCGTGCACCTTCAGCTCATCGCCGAGAAACAGCCAGCCGGGGCAGCCCTGGCGCACGCGGCTGCCGGTATCGCCGAGCAGCAGCCAGCTGGCTGCCCGCTCCAGATCGGCGGCATGCTCGGCGAACGGCACCTTGGCCAGCTCCCGGGCAATGCGCTGGGTCACCTCCCCCTCGAAGACCTGCTGCCAGCTGAGGGTTGCGGCAGGTTTCAGCGCCACCCGGTCGCTCACGAGCATGGCCCACAAGGCACAGGCCAGGCCAGTCAGCAGGAACCACAGCATGACCAGACCGGCCAGGGAGCTGCGCTTCGCGGCCCGGTCTTCGGCAGATGAATCACGGTTGTCAGTCATGTCACCAGGCCTTTAGAACTGGAAGTACAGGAAGGGCACGGTCTCACGGCTGGCGATCAGGGCGAACGCCAGCAGAAAGCCCAGCACCGGCCACAGCGAGCCCAGCAGGTTGAACAGCGGGTTGTCCCCCAGTCGCGCCTCGCAGCGCTGCTGGTAGATCGGCGCGATCACGCAGAACACACCCAGCGCGGCGGCGATGCCGTGGACCGGGCGCAAGGTCGCCGCCAGGGGATCGCCCAGGCCCAGGGCATTGAAGCCGAACTGGCCGGCGTACATGTTCAACGCCGTGGCGAAGTCCGGAGCGCGGAACAGGGTCCAGGCCAGCGCGACGAACAGCAGGGTCAGCACATGGGACAGGGCCCGGGGCATGGCGAACCAGCCGGCACCGCTCCAGATCCGCGCCACGCACAGGGCGACACCGTGGGCGGCGCCCCACAGCAGGAAGTTCCAGCTGTCGCCGCCGTGCCACAGGCCGGCGATCGCCATGGTCAGGAACAGGTTGCGGTAGATCAGCCATCGGCTGCCGCGGTTGCCGCCCAGGGGGATGTACAGGTAATCGCGCAGCCAGCTGGACAGCGACAGGTGCCAGCGCCGCCAGAAGTCCTGGATGCTGTGCGCCAGATAGGGCCGGTTGAAGTTCTCCGGAAAGTGAAAGCCGATCATCAGGCCGATTCCGATGGCCATGGCGCTGTAGCCGGCGAAGTCGAAGAACAGCTGCAGCGAATAGGCCAGGCAACCGATCCAGGCATCGACGAAGCTCGGCTGCTCCAGGGCGAACGCCACATCCACGAGCGGCGACAGGCTGTCGGCCACCAGCACCTTCATGCTCATGCCGATCATGAAGCGCCGCGCGCCCAGGCTGAAATTGCGCCGGCTCAGGCCACGATGGGACAGCTCTTCGCTGACCCAGCTGTAGCGAATGATCGGCCCGGCGATGGACTGGCCGAACATCAGCAGGTAGGTGGCGTAGTCGATGAAACTGCGCTCGACCTTGACCGTCCCGCGATGCACATCGACCAGATAGGAAATCGCCTGCAGCACGATGAACGACAGTCCCGCTGGCAAGGCCACCTTCTGCCACTCCAGCGGCAACGCGCCCATGGACAGCAGCAGCTCGCTGAGGGTGGCGGCGAGAATGTTGGCGTACTTGTACCAGCACAGCACCAGCAGGTTGAGCACGATCAAGCCAGCCAACCAGCGCACCCGCCCCTTCGACTCGAGCGGCGCCCGAGCGATCAGCAAGCCCCCTACCCAGGTGATCACTGTCAGCACCGTGTGCAGCAGCATGAACATAGGGCTGAGCCAGCCGAAGAACGCCCAGCTGCCCAGCAACAACACGCCGTTGCGCCACTGCGGGCGCGCCAGCACATAGATCAGCAGGACAAGGGGCAGGAAGAGCGTGAGGAACTCGAGTGAAGTGAAGACCATGGCCTATGCGTCAGTTCGCCAGGTTGTCGAGGGCCGGGAACAGACGAGGACCTTGCGCCGATGGCAGCAGAAACAGGGTATAGCGTTGACCGGCTGCCAGGTCCCCCAACGCCAGGGGTTCGCCGGCCGCCGCGCCGCCGCAGCGCAACTGCACGGTCAGGTTGAGCGGATTGATCGAGCGCCGCTGCAGGCTGCCAGTGGCCACGGCCTTGAAGATCTCGACATTGCGCCCGGCCACTTGCAGGCCGGCATCCAAGCAGCTGGCATCCAGGCTGTAGAAGCCCAAGGAGGCCTTCAGCGCATTGAAATCATCCGGCTGCTCGCGCACGGTCAGCACCTGCAAGGGCTGGCCGGCCTGGGCCAGCGCCACCACGCTGGCGAACTCGCCCGGGGCCACACTGACGTCCAGCGCGTGCCGCTGCTCGCCCAGGCTCAGCGAGCCTTGCACCGGCTTGCCAGCCGGCACCGTGAGGAAATCCGAGGCCCGCTGCTCACCCTCCAGGCGCAGGCTGGCGCCGGAACCCTTGGCGGTCAGTTGCAGGGCCTGCTCACCCGCATTGACGAAGCGCAGGAACGCGGCATCCTCGCTGGGGCCGGTGGGATAGAGCGGAATCTCGGCGGCCTGGGCGACTCCCAGGCCCAGGGCGCAGCCCAGGCCGGCCAGCGATCGAAGGGCGCGCATCATCACTTGGCTCCCTTGAGCTTGTCGGCCGGCAGCTTGCTCATGGCATCGGCAATCGCGTTGCCCCAGGCCTTGTAGCCGGCCACGGTGAAGTGCTGGCCATCGGTGGTGACCCACTGGCCCGGCTTGGACAGGTTCAGGGAATCGATGTAGCTGCACGGGGCGACGTTGGCGGCCAGGAACTTGGACATCAACTGGGTGCGCGCATCGTTCTTCTTGTACATGCCACCGACCTTGCCCCAGGCCGGGCCGACCCACACGCAGCGGGTGCCGGTTTCGCTGATCGCCTTGGTCAGGCCGGTCACGCTCTGCCAGGCCCAGGCCTTGGGAAACGCCGGCTTGTCGTAGGAGGCCATGGTATCGCCGATCACCAGCACCACCACGTCCGGCTTGCTCTGCGCGATCAGCTGCTTGATCGGCGTGGTGCTGGCGCCGCTGCCCTTGAGCAGCAGCTTGCCGGTATTGTCCTGCACGGCGCCGCAGTCGACCTTCTTGGTGGTCAGCCAGTCGGCGGCGCTGGCGCCACAGGCTCCGATGGAGTGGACCTTGGCGCCCTTGGCGACGAGCGCCGCATTGAGCGGCTCGGTCAGGTGGTTCTGCAGGCTCATGTGGCTCTCGCCGAGCACCAGAAGGGTCAGGCCTGCCAGTACGGATGAAGACATCGAAGAACTCCTCGACTAGATCATTGCAAAAAAAGGGATGGAGGCTCGCCTTACCGGCCGGCGTCCTTGCGTACGTCCTCCAGCGCGCCGCTGATGGCGCTCCCCCACTGCTGGTAGCCCTGTGCAGTCAGGTGCTGGCCGTCGGTGGTCGCCCACTGGCCGGGCTTGGCGAACTGCAGCGAATCGATGTACTCGCAGGGCGCCACGTTGCTGGAAAGGAACACGGACATCTGCTTCGCCTTGGCGTAGGTCTTGCCGTACTTGCCGCCCTCGGTGCCCCAGTTCGGGCCGACCCAGGCACACTGGGTGCCGGTCTCGGCGATCGCCTTGGTCAGGCTGGAGGTCTGCTGCCAGACCCAGGCCTTGGGGAAGGTCGGCTTGTCGTAGCCGGCCATGGTGTCGCCCATGACGATCAGCACCAGGTCCGGCTTGTCCTTGGCGATCAGCGCCTTGATCGGCGTGGTGGTGGCCTTGCCGCGCAGGACCACGGCCGCCTCCTTGCCCCGCCGCTCGGCGGCGCCGCAGGCACCGCCGGGGGTGGCCTTGAGCCAGTCGCCGGCGTTGGCGCCGCAGATGCCGATGGAGTGGACGTTGGCCCCCTTGCGCAGCAGCTCGTCATGCAGACCGCCGATCAGGTAGTAGGGGGTCGCCATGTGGCTGTCGCCGATGATCAGAATGGACAGGCCGGCAAGCAATGAAGAAGCCATCGAGAACCTTCAGTTAGCGTAAGGAGATTGGTAGGGAGAAACCGGCAGCGCCAGCGGGCCGGTCATGTCCTCGAACATGTAGCGCAGGTACAGACCGCCGTGCCACTGGCGATAATCCTGGGCGTTGTCGACGCCCACCTGGCCGCCGACGAAGAAGTTGCTGCCCAGGCGGTACTCGGCGGCGCCGGCCAGGTTGTAGCCGATACCGGTGCTGCTGCTGCCCTGGTACACCGCCGCGCCGCCGGAGGCACTGCTGGCGGCGGCCTGCAGAGCGGCATCGGCGGGGTGGAAATCGGCGTCGTCCTGCTCGATCGCCTGCACGCCCACGGAGCCCTTGAGCTGGAAGCTCAGGCGGTCGTAGCGACGGGCCCAGGTCACCGGCACGCCCACGGCGAAGAAACTCTGCGGGCTGAAGTAGCCTCCGTGGCCGTACGTGAAGTGAGCCTGGTTGTCCTGGTAGCCGATGCCCAGCAGGTCCAGGCCGATGGTGGCCTGGCCGTCCTCGTCGTTCTCCAGGTACCAGTAGACGCCTGCGCCCACTTCCCCGCGGTCGTTGTCCGCGACATTGTTGCCCATGAGCCGGTGTATCCCGCCGTAGAGGTAGGCGCCCACCTCACGGTTGTCGTAGCTCAGCTGCGCCCGCCCGCCATTGGCGGTGACGCCCCCCCATTTCTGCCCGGTACGCTGGTCTTCGGCTCCGGCAAAGGACAACAGACTGTCGGTGACGGCGCGCCGCGACAGGCCGGCGCTCCAGTGCAGCTCCGGGGTGCCGGCGAAGGCGCGCTCCAGGCTGACGCCACCGACGGCGGTGCTGTAGAGGAAGCCTTGGGGCGTGGTGCCGAGGTCTGCTTTGAGGCCCTGGCCCGGGTTCTCGAACGCCAGCGCCAGGCCGACGCCCGCGTCGTGCTGCGTGCCCGGCGACATGCCCGGGTTGGCCAGCGTCGCCGCCGGTCCACCGCCGAAGCGATCGCGGGCCGCCTCGCCGATGCTGCCGGCATTCAACGACACCGGGGTGACGCGCACGGCCAGACGGTTGTCGCCGAGCGGGATACTGGCCTCGAACGGCGCCTGGATATCGGTCAGCTTGCTCAGGCCGGACTCGCTGTCATTGCTGCGCACGCTCAGCCCTTGCACCAGGTAGGGGCTGCGCTGCTGGAGGATGTCATCGAGGGCGCGCGCCGCCTCGCTCATGCCGGCGCGCGGATCGTACTCGGCGGCTTCGCTTGAGACCGCGAAGGGATTGGCCGGGGCCCCGGCAGCGGCATAAGCGCCGGCCGGCAGGGCCGCGGTGCGGTAGCCCGAGTCGCCGGCCGGGCGCTCGAGCGGCGCCGGAATCGTGCCGCCGGCCTGCGCCGGCGCGAGGGACAGGCTTGGCAGCGGTGCGGGAACAGCCCCTGGCGCCACGGCCGTCGAGCCGATTCCGGCGAAGGGGTTGGCCGGGGCAGCGGCCGGCTTGGCGCTGGCGGCATAGATCGGCGTCTGTTCGCGCTTCTCCTGGGCCACCACCCTGGCGAGCAGCTTGGCGGCCGTGCCGGTACGCCCCAGGTAGCGGTAGACGCGCGCGGCCGTGGTGAGGATGTCGACATCGTTGGGGGCCAACTTCAGCGCCTGCTCCAGCGCTGCCTCGGCGTAGCCGTTCTCGGCCTGCTGCGCCGCCATGTCGGCGGCGCCGACCTGCAGGTTGGCATCGTCGGGGTGACGCTTGACCAGCGGCTTGAGCAGTTCCAGCGCCTTGGCGGTGTCGCCGTTGGCGCCGTACATGCGCGCCAGGGCGGACACGGCCAGGCGGTCCTGGGGACGCTGGACCAGCGCCGGCGCCAAGGTGTCATAGGCGGCGGCCAGCTCGCCGCGCTGGCGCAGTTGCTCGGCCTGGCGCACCCGGTAGTAGAACAGCAGGTCGTCGTACTGCTGGCGCTGCGCCGCGGTCATGCCGCGGCCCTGCAGGTCGCGCAGGATGCCCGCCACTTCCACGTCGTGCTCGGCCTCCAGCAGCACGCTGGCGTAGCTGAGGGTCAACGACAGGTCGGGACGCGGGCTGCGCTGCAACAGGTCACGCTTGATCGCGATGGCCCGCTGCGGATCGTCCGCGTCGGCATAGGCCGCTGCCAGTGCGGACAGGCGCGCCGGCTTGCCTTCGGCCTGCGCTTCGATGCGGCCGAGGAAGGCCCGCGCCTCGGCTTTGCGGCCGCTGCGGCTGATCTCGTCGATCTGCTGCAACTGCAGGTTGAAATCCACCTCGGCCACCAGGCGATTGATGTCGGCGTTGCGCGAGTCGTAGGGAATGCGGGCAAGCATGGCCTGGGCCTTGTTCCACTCGCCCAGCTCAATGGACAGCAGGGCACTGGTATAGAGCGCATCACGATCGTTCGGCTGCGCCGCCAGCAAGCCGTCCATCAGGCTGCGCGCCTCATCCACGGCGCCCAGATCGACATACAGGCGAGCCAGGGCGAAACGCGCCCAGGCGTTGTCCGGATCGTCGCGCAGGGCCGACTCCAGCGCCTGGCGCATGCCCTGGACGTCGCCGCGCTGCTCGGCCGCCCGGGCCCGTTGCAGGGCCTGCTCGGCGCGCAACTGGGCGAGCCCGCCGAGCTTCTCGCGCTCAGCCTCGGGTAGGCCTTCGAGCAGGCGCAGGGCCTCGTCCGGCTTGCCCTGCCCGCCCAGCACCTGGGCCAGGCCACGCAGCGCCCGGGCCTTCTGCGCGCCCAGCGCCAGCGCCTGGCGATAGCCCGCCTCCGCCGCGGCCAGCTCACCCTGCCGGGCCTGCAAGTCGGACAGGGCCAGCAACGCCTCGCCGTCCTTGGGTTTGAGACGGCGCGCCTGCTCCAGCTGCTGGCGGGCGTCGCCGGTCCTGTCACGCGCCAGGCTGTCGCGCGCCTGCTGCAGCAACGACCAGTAGCGCACATCGTCCAGCGCGCGCTGCCAGGCGCGCCCGCCGCCCTGCTTGAGCGCCTTGCTCAGCAGCAGCTCGGCGTCATCGAAACGCTCCTGACGCTGGCGCAGCAGGCCCAGGCCGCCCAGGGCATCGGCATCATTCGGATGGCCTTTCAGGAAAGCCGCCAGCTCGCGCTCGGCCAGCGTCAGGTCGCCTTTTTCGAGCGCCTTCAGGCCACGCTCGAGCTGCGGATCGCGCCGCCAGGCGACGCCGCCGCCACTGCCCTGGCTACGCCCCTTGCTCAGCAGGGCGCGAATCTCCGCGTCGTCCGGATGGCTGCGCAGGAACTGTTCGAACAGCGGTTGCTGAGCCGGTTTCGGCGGGCCGATCCAGGTCAGTGCCAGGCGCCAGGTCTCGTCGGCGTCGCCACCGATATCCGCGCGCTCGGCCAGCTTGGCCAGGGCGCGAATGCCCTCCTCGCGCGCGCCCTGATTGCGCGCCAGGTGCTTGGCGAGGAACAGCGCGGTGTAGGCATCGTCCGGGTATTCGCGCTGCAGGCGCTCCAGGCCGCTGCGCGCCTCGGCCCAGTGCCGATCGACGAAGCCGAGGTTGTTGTAGAACTCCAGGCCGATCTGGCCCTGGGCGGGTTTGCCGCCGAGGGCGCGGCGATAGACCTCGACAGCCTCGGCGCGCTGGTCGGTCTCGACCAGCAGGCGGGCCTCGTCCAGCAGCTGCTGGTTAGCCGAGTCGAGCAGACGAATATCCTGCTCGAGCAGCAGCGCCTGGCGCGGCAACGGCGTCAGGGCCTGCAGGCGTTGCAGGTACTCGGCGGCCGAGTCCGGCCTGCCGGCCTGCACCTCGATCAGCCCAAGCCCATAGAGGGCTTCCGGCTGGCTGGCGTCTAGCAGCAGCAGCTTGTTCCAGGCCTCGGCGGCGCGCTTGGGCTTGTCCTGGGCCTGCCAGAAATGCCCCTGTTCGATCAGCAGGCTGCGAGCGTCCCCAGGCTCGGCCTGGACGCCGCCGTGGGCCAGGGCGGCCAACAGCGCCAGGGTCAGCGGGCGGTAGCGGAACATGAAGACTCCCAAAGCGGTTGCAAACGACCATCGGCCGCGAAACGGTAGAACTGGTCGGCCCAGCCGAGGCCGAACAGGCTGAGCATGTAGTCGTAGTAGAAAGGCGCTGCGCCGCTGCCGGCGTGCCACCGCTCCAGCGCATCCCTGGCGCGCTGGTACTGCAGGTCTGCCAGCCAGGGCTGCTGCTTGGCCTGGAAATAGGGCACCAGCGCAGCGGAGAAACCGCTGGGCGAGTCGCCTTCGACCTCACCGGTACGCACATTCACCTTCTCCGGCGGCAGACCGCTGGAGGCCGTGGCCCGAGCCATGCCGCCCAGGCTGTCGAGCACCTTGGCGGCGAGCGGGTCGGCGCTGTGGGTCATGCCGGCCCAGAGGTAGACGCGGATCGCGTCGTAACTGCCGACATCGCCTTTCATCGGATCGCTGGTGAACAGCCCGGCGCTGTCGGAAACCGCGCGATAGCCGATCCAGTCGGCGGCAAAGCCGTGCTCGCCGGCCTGGCGCAGCAAGCCGACGCTCTGCTCCGCAATGGCAGCCCAGGGGCCTTCGGGATCCACCGCCGCCAGTCGGCGCATCAGCGGCAGCGGCTGGTAACTGGGATTGATCCGCCAGAGATGACCGATATGGGAGAAGCCGATCGGGCCGGGCAGCAACACCGTGCCCAGACCCGGCAATTCGGTGACTTCGCGCTGCTTGACCTGGGCCAGCAGGCTCAATGCATCGGCCCGATAGTCCGGCTTGTCCCACAACCGGTCAGCCTCGAGCAGCGCATAGGCGAACCACAGGTCGGCATCGGAGGCCGAGTTGACATCCTGAACCTGCCAGCGGCCATCCTTGCCCTGGCCCCAGAGCCAGGCCGGCAGGTTGTTCTGCGGGTCGTTGCCGGCGAGGTTTTCCCGACTCCAGCGCCAAATGTTGGCAAATCGCTGCTGATCGTTGGCCACCAGCGCGAAGAACAGTGCATAGGACTGTCCTTCCGAGGAGCTGTGGTTCTTCTCCAGGCTGGACTCCAGCACCCGACCGTCCGGCTGGATCCAGCGCTCGGCGAAACGCTGCCAGTGTGGCCATTCGACGGCACAACTGGCCTGCGCCGTAGCGCCAGCCAGGAGCGCCAGCAGGCCGGCGCATAGCCTCAGGACATGCTGCACCATGGGCTGCCTCAATCCTTCAGCCGGGCGCGTGCCCGGGCACGCAGGCTGAAGAACGCCAGTACGCTGGTCAGGCCGACGCTCAGGGCAGTCAGCAGCAACATCCAGCCCAGGTGATGGGCCAGCAGCCATTGCAGATAGCGGAACCAGCCGAGCTCACCGACGTAATACTGCTCGTCGGCCAGCAGCGAGGCGATGCGCTTGCCATTGACCACCGCCAGACTGCCCTGGATCGACTGCTCGTAGTCTTCCCCACCGATCAACGCGGCGGTGACATCGGCGAGCTTGTCCGGATTGCTGGCGGCAATCACCACCACGCTGCGCCCGCTGGCCAGTGGCGACTCGAAACCGGTCAGGTAACCGCTGGCGCTGGCACCGCTGACCGCCAGGCTGCTGCGGGTCTGGCGCAGGTTGGCCTGGGCATCGGCGCTGATCCAGTTGCGCGCCCGATAGACCAGGTCGGACAGCTCGAAGCGCTGCTGCTGGCCATCGATATCGGCCGGCAGATGGCTGGCCCAGTGCTGCAACAGTGGCTGGTTCGCGCCCGCGGCAAACACCAGCAGGTCCCTGTCCTTGAGAGCCTCCTCATCCTCCGCCTGGGCCACGGTCAGCGCGGTGGCCGGATGGCCGGTGGACTCGCCGAAGCGCCCGAGCACGGTCAGGTAGGCCGAATACTCCGCCGCCCCGGCGGCCTCCGGCATGACCACGGCGGTTTCCGAGAGGTCGGCCAGGCGGGTGAAGGGGAAGCCGCTGCTCTGGAATACGCCCAGGTTGGGCATGGCGATGAAGTGCTCGTAGGCGCTGAGGTCGAGGGTCGAATCCGGCTCGATCACCCCGCGCATGTTGTCGATGATGATGTCGCGGCATTCGCCCTGCTTGATGTAGTCGTACATGAAGCGCAACTGCAGCGAGGACTGCAGCGGCATGCTGTCCAGCGGCAGCAGCAGCTCGGTCTCCTGGACCAGGCTGTCGTCCTGCTGCAGAGCGGCCAGCAGCGACTCATCGGCCTGCAGACGTTCGATCGACGGCAGCGGCAGCGACTTGAGGAACTTGTCGCTGATGCTCACCAGCAGCGAGGAATTGGTCGACACCGGCTGCGGCGTATAGCGGTACTTGAGGTGCAGCGGCACGCCCGGCTGGCGCCAGTTGAACAGGTCCGGCGGCAGGCGCATGGCGACCTTGATGGTACCTGGATCGTAACCGGCGACATTGAGCTGCCGGGCTTCGATCAGCTCGCCGAGTTGCACCGGACGGTCACTGGGCAGCCAGTTCGGCGCATCGTAGGGCTTGCGCGGCTGCAGGGTCGCGACCTGATTGACCTGTACGCTGGAACCCGAGAGCGTCTGGCTGCCGCTCACCAGGGCCAGGGCCACCTGCTTGAGCTGCTCGCTGTCGCGGCCGGCAAGCACCAGCAGTTTGCCGAAGGGGTCATTGGGATTGCTCACCAGGGTCAGGCTTGGCCCGGCGTTTTCCGGCAGCGTCAGCCCGTCCACGGCGCCGGCGCCGCTGAGCAGGACGATGGCATTGCCCGCGGCCGGCAGTTCGCCGAGGCTGACCGGGAACTTCGCCCCGCGGTAGCTGGCCAGGGCGCCGAACCAGGACGACACCGCGCCGGCGGCCTCCAGGGTGCGATTGTCGGGGCTGACGGCAAACACGAAGGGCAGCTCGAGCAGGCGCGCATCGCGCGGATCGAAGAAGGGCAGCGGCAGCTTGGCCAGGTCATCGGGCAGGGCAATCGGCGTCACCTGGATTTCCAGACGGCTGGCGTTGCTGATCTTGGCCCACAGGCTGGAGTGCAGCGGGTCCTCGCATTGCATCGTGTAGTGGCCGATCAGCTGCAGGCTGAGGCGATTGAACTCGGTGATCAGGTGCGGCGGAATGTCGATTACCGACTGCTGCGGCACCCCGGCGGTCTCCGTGGGCAGGGCCAGGCTGGCCGCCACTTCGTTGTTGACCAGCAGGTTGATCTGCGACAGGTCGCTGAGCAATGCCGGCGAGTAGGTGTAGTCCAGAGCCAGACGCGCGCCAGTCACCACCTGATCGGCGCGGATATCGAAGGTGACGCTATCGCTGCCTTCGACCCCACGCAGGTTCATCGGGTAGTGGGCGCCCAGCTGCTTGAGCGTGTAGCTATAGGCGCTGGCGTTATCGACTACGGGCGCTTCGACCAACTCGCTTGTTGTCGCCTCGCCCGCTTCTGCGGCCACGGCCTCTTCGGCCTGCGCATACTGTACCGTCGATACGCACAGGATGGAGGCCAGCACCGCCAGCTTGCGCCAGGCAAGTGGCGCTCCGTTGCATGTGAGACTCATGAGTTCCTCAGAATGGATTTGGGCGATAGGGACAGGGCGCGGCCGCGCTGGAGCAGTTCGGCCAAGGTGGCTTTGGACAGCAGCGCAATGCCGCGCAGGCCGATACGGGAGACTTCACTCAGCGCAGCCAGCGGGGTGTCGACCTCGCCGTTGCCCCAGGCAACGGCCCAGGTATCGGCCCGCGAGAAGGTCAGGCGCGCCAACTCACTCTGCTGCTGCAGGCTCAGATCGACGAAGTTCAGACCCAGCGTCCTGTCATTGCTGAACACCACGCTGGCGGGGAAAACGCCTTCCTCGCTGCCGCGGAACAACGACACCAGCACCTGCTCGCCGCGCGCCACCTGCACGCCTTCAGGCAGGCTGACCCCCACGCCACGCTGGGAGAAGTCCTTGGTCTGGCAGACGATGGTCTGGCCGTCAGCCAGGGTCAGCATGGCCGGCAACGCGGCGAAGACCCGCGGCTCGGCACGGATCTGCCGGGTCTCACTGGCCACCGCCACGGCGGCTGAACTGATGATGATGTTGTAGAGCGTCCAGACCAGGTTGATCAGCAAGGTCACCACGCTGGCATCCGCATCGAAGCCCAGCTTGACCACGCCTACCAGCAGTCCGATCAGGTTCAGGGTCAGCACCACGATATAGGGCCGCGCCATCTTCCAGTCGAAGTAGCTCTGGTCGATCCTCCCGCCCTTGGCCGTGACGTTGAACTTGCCCAGTTTCGGATTGACCATGGCCAGCAACACCGGGCGCATGATGTACCAGGCCAGTACCGACTCGTAGACCTCGTTCCAGAAGGAATGGCGGAAACGTCCCTGGATGGTCGAGTTGGTCACGCTGGCGATCAGGATATGCGGCAGGGCATAGGCGACGATGAGCATGGCCGGCGCCTGGAAGATCTGCGCCTCGAACAGCAGGTAGGCCAGCGGCGCGGTGAGGAACACCAGGCGCGGCAGGCCGTAGAAGAAGTGCAGCATGGCGTTCAGGTAGCACAGCCGCTGACCGAGCTTGAGCCCTTTGCCAAGCAGCGGATTGTCGGTGCGGAAGATCTGCGCCATCCCCCGCGCCCAGCGGATACGCTGACCGATATGCCCGGACAGGCTCTCCGTGGCCAGGCCGGCCGCCTGAGGAATCGCCAGGTAGGCCGTGTTGTAGCCGCGGCGATTGAGTTTCAGGGCGGTGTGGGCGTCCTCGGTCACCGTCTCGATGGCGATGCCGCCAATCTCTTCCAGCGGAGCGCGCTTGATGATGGCGCACGATCCACAGAAGAAGGTGGCATTCCACAGATCGTTACCGTCCTGAACCAATCCATAGAACAGCTCGCCCTCGTTCGGCACCGAGCGGAAGGTATTGAGGTTCTTCTCGAACGGATCGGGCGAAAAGAAGAAGTGCGGCGTCTGCAGCATCGCCAGCTTCGGATCCTTGAGGAACCAGCCCATGCCGATCTGCAGGAAGGAGCGCGTCGGCACATGGTCCGCATCGAAGATGGCGATGTAATCAGCCGACGTCTGGGTCAGGGCGAAATTGAGGTTTCCGGCCTTGGCATGGTTGTTGTCCGGTCGAACGATGTAACCGACGCCGAATGACTCGCAGAACTCGCGGAACTCCTCGCGGCGCCCATCGTCGAGCACATGCACGCGCAGCTTGTCCTTCGGCCAGTCGATACCTGCGGCGGCGAACACGGTCAGCTTGATAATTTCCAGGGATTCGTTGTAGGTCGGGATGAACACGTCCACGGTTGGCCAGACGTCGCAGTCCGCGGGCAGCGGGTAGGGCTTGCGCCGCAGCGGCCAGGCGGTCTGCAGGTAACCGAACAGCAGCACCGTGAGGGCGTAGAGCTCGGCCAGCACCAGACCGTAGCCGAACAGCATGTCCAACCAAGTCTCGAAGCCCAGTGAGGAGGTGAGTCGCCAATACATGTAGCGCAGAGAGGCAATGACCGATAGCGCCACCATGGCCAGCACCGCGAGCCGGGTGGCCGTCCTGCGCAGCGCCAGCGCTGCGCCCAGGCAGACGACCGAAAAGATCAGCTGCTCCTCAAGCGCCAGCGGCACGGCAATGACAAGAATGAACAAGGCGGCGGCCAGGACAAGCAGGCACGGTAGTACCAGAAAATCCAGACAGCGAAGCCAAGCGCCCGTGCCCGCCCGAGCACGGCGTGCATCGACTACCTTCATGCCGGCTGCTCGTGCCGTTCAGTCGCAGCCAGTTTGGCGAGCACAGCCTGGGAACAAGCCTGTAGGTCGTGGCATCCCTGACTGCCAGGGTCACAGTCGAGCACACTACGGGTGTAGGCCAATGCCTCGGCGATCGAAGGATCTCGATGAATCAGGCCAATCACCCGATCCCCCAGGATGCTCTGCATGATCTGCGTGATGTCTTGGCTCAATCGGCGCGAGCGCTCGACCTGGTTGATCACATAGGCGGCGCCGAGGAACTCGGGTCGATTGCCCGCATAAGTGCTTATAAGGCTGTCGATCTTCGGCAGAGTGGTATAGGAGGCCGCGTCAGGCAAGCTGACCACCAACGCCAGGTTGGCCACCGCCAGCGCCTGTTGCAGGTAGACGGAAGGACCGGGCGGCGTATCGAGCACGACCACAGAACCCTCAGCCAGCTGCATTTCGGACAGTCGCCGCGCCAACCAGTCAGGCTCGTCTTCCAGCTGTCGCTCGAACGCCCGGCGCCGTGCCTCGTCGACTGAACCGTATGGCAGGATGCAAACGCCCAGAGGCGTGGTCTGCCAGCCATCGAGCAAGGCTGCCTCGCCGTCCTGCCCCAGGGCGATCCCACCGGACAGCGCATCGCGCCCGGGCGCGACCTCGATCCCCAGGTGATGGCACAGGGCGTTTTGCGGGTCCAGTTCCACTGCCAGGACCGCCTTACCCTGGCGCTGCATGGCCACACATAGATTCGCGGCAACCGTACTCTTGCCGACGCCCCCTTTGGCAGAGATGACCGCAACGACCTTGAGATGCGCGAGCTGCGGACGTTGGCGCTGTGCCTGCACCGACTCACGATCGACGCGCTCGCCCCGCGCCAACTTGGCCAACATGCTGGACAGGCTTTCCGCGGCCCAATCAACGGAGCAGGACGAGACCGTCGCGTCTTGGCCAACAGCTGCGCTGCACGGTGCGACGCTGCTGGGCGTCGAGGTCGAGTCGGCCCTTTCGCCCCAGGTTAGGCCGGGCCAGCGCCGCTCAGGTGCGCGCCTCGCCTTCTCGTCGGAAAACTCCCGATACTGAGCAGAATGACCACCAAACAACTTGAACAGACTTGAGATATCGCTTGAGGTACTCATGCGCAGATGATTCCGAATGCATAGAGGCAGCGACTTAGGAATAAACGCCAATATTAGGGCGTCAATAAAATAGCGAGTCGCTTGAATTATTATTGAGTAGCGTCAATTAGATAACGCGACGGCATTTAATATCAAGGTGCCATCAATTTCAACACCGCCCCACTATGCCGGGGACATGCCTGCTCACTTGGAGGCACAAAGCTTGCCGCCAGGCTGCATTCGCGGAGTGAAGAGCAGGGTTCCACGGGGTGTGCGCGACTCATTCGCCCGAATGAGCACCGTGATGCGCGGCGCGGTGCGTATGGTCGCAACGTTATCCGCCGCGGCGTCACATCAGCTGACATCAGGCCTGAAGGTCAATCGAGCCTTGCGTGGGCCGGACCTCGCGACCAGGGCACAACCGTGCCGCACACCGAGCAACTCGCTCAGTGAATCGACCGGCCAGCCCCTAATAGCCGTGCCGACGCCGCCCATCGCGCCGTCCCTTGTGTCGCCCCTCGTGTCGCCCCTGGTAGCGCGGGGTGCGCTCCTGCAACTTGAGGTGCTGGCCGCGCCAGCCTGGGCGGGGTTCGGCGGAACGATAGGCGCGGCGCCGGTCGAAGCGGTGGTCGCGGCGCCCGTCGATGCGCTTAACGGCGCGCCGCTCATCATGGAGCATGCGCGGCGAAGGCGCCGGCAGATAGCGACGCTGGTCGTATCGGCGGCCGTCATAGCGCTTGTCGTCATGCCGGTGGGAGTCGTAATGCCGTGCGTCATGACTGTAATAGCGCGGCGCTACGTACACCGGGTAACGCTGCACCTGGTAGCGGTTGCTCGGGTAGTAACGGTCATGGCCCCGGTAGCCATGGTCATAACCGCCGCCATATACCGCGCAACCGGTCATGGAAAGTCCCAGCACCGCTGCAAGCATGTATTTGTAAAGCATCGCGGACTCCTCCGGTCTCTGGCACCTCGCCGACCGCAGCCGACACCTGGGATCGCTCCCACTGCATCTGACCAACGCAGTCTCCATCTGGTGCCGCGTTGGCAGCCGGCGCATCCATGACAAGGTGTTGCAGAGTGGCCGACAGATGCCCTACCCCGGAAACCGTGCCGTCGCCCACAACGGCGGATGCGCAGACCCGGGGCGGGTCGCGTGGGCTTTCATCCACCGCAGGACACGAGCGCAGCCATGCAATCGCCAGGCTGCGGACGCGACAGTTCGGGCGCATGTCGGAAACTGGAGCCTGCGAGCAATGACGCCAAGGCCGCGGCAAGCTAGCATGGCGCCACCCATCGCCGCACAGAACGCGAACGCCGCATGCCCCTCGCCACCACGAAAACCAGCCGCCGCTCCCTGGTCCTGCTCTTGCTGCTCTTGCTCGGCAGCGGCTTTCTCGCCACCTCGCTGGTCAGCTACTACGCGGCCCTCGACTCGATTCGCGCCAGCATCGTCAACACCGAGCTGCCGCTGACCTCGGACAACGTCTACTCCGAGATCCAGAAGGACCTGGTGCGTCCCGTGCTGATCGCCTCGATGATGGCCCGCGATACCTTTGTGCGCGACTGGGTCATGGCCGGGGAGCAGGACGTCGAGCAGATGACCCGCTACCTGCGCGAGGTCCAGAGCCAATACGGCACGGTCACCAGCTTCTTCGTCTCGGAAAAAACGCGCGCCTACTACCAGGCCAAGGGCGTGCTCAAGCAGGTGCAGGAGAACACGCCGCGCGATGCCTGGTACTTCCGGGTACGCGACATGGCCGCGCCCTACGAGATCAACGTCGATGTCGACATGGCCAACCGGGACCGCCTGACCGTGTTCATCAACTACCAGGTGTTCGACTACCAGCAGCGCTTCATCGGCGCCACCGGCGTGGGCCTGACCGTGGATGCGGTGGTTCAGCTGATCGACGCCTACCAGCAGCGCTACGAGCGCAGCGTGTATTTCGTCGACGCCAGCGGCCGTATCGCCCTCACCGGCGCCAGCGGCGGTCCCCAGGGGGCCCGGAGCGGCCAGGCGCTCCGCGAAATACCCGGATTGAAGGAGCTACTGGCCCAGCAGCAACAGCTTCAGGACGGTAACTACAGCTACGAGGAACAGGATCGCGGGCACTTCCTCAACGTGCGCTTCATTCCCGAGCTGAACTGGTACCTGTTCGTCGACAAACAGGAGACTGGCGCCGTCGCCGACATCCGCCGTTCGCTCTACCTGAACCTGCTGATCTGCCTGCTGGTGACCGCCGCGGTCCTGGGCCTCGTCAGCATCGTCCTGCGCCGCCACCAGACGCGCATCGCCGCCCTGGCCACCACCGACGCGCTGACCGAACTGCCCAATCGCCGCGGTTTCGAGCTGCTGGCCAATCAGGCGATCCTGGAGGCGCGACGCAACCAGGGGCCGCTGTGCGCGCTGCTGCTCGATCTCGACCACTTCAAACAGCTCAACGACACCCACGGCCACCTGGCCGGCGACGAGGTGTTGCGCGGTTTCTCCGCCCAGCTGCAGGACGACCTGCGCCAGTCGGACATCATCTGCCGCTGGGGCGGTGAGGAGTTCATCGTCCTGCTCAAGGACAGCACGCCCGAGCGGGCGCGCCAGCTGGCGGAGAAGATCCGCCTGCACACCGAGCAGAACCGCTTCAGCCACGCCGGCAGCGAATTGCAGGTCACCACCAGCATCGGCCTGGCCGAACTGCACGCGGGCGACGCCCTCGATCAGCTGATCGGCCGCGCCGACCGCGCCCTGTACCGGGCCAAGCAGTCCGGCCGCAACCGCCTGTGCGAAGACCACACATGATCAACCCCACCACACTCTGCCCGCTCTGCGGTCAGCGCAATGGATGCGCGCAGGCCGACTCGCAGACGCCGGTGACCCATTGCTGGTGCTTCGACGCGCCCCTCGAGCGCAGCGTGCTCGAGCGCCTGCCCGCGGCGCAGCGCAACCGCGCCTGCCTCTGCCCGCGCTGCGCCCAAGGCCTGCCGCCCAACGCAGCGACCGATACCGATACCGATACCGACTGACCATGCGCCTGGACCGTTTCCTCAGCAACCTGCCGCGCTTCAACCGCCAGGCGGCGCGTCACCTGCTCGCCAGTGGCAACGTGCGCCTGGACGGCCGGATCAGTCGCGACGGGCGCAGCGAGGTCAGCGTGTTCAGCCGGGTCGAAATGAGCGACGGCGAAGTGCTCCAGGCCGGCAAGTGCGCGCGCTACTTCATGCTGCACAAGCCGGTCGGCGTGGTCAGCGCCACCGCCCATCCGGAGCACCGCACCGTACTCGACCTGCTCGACGAACCGGACAAGCACGACCTGCACCTGGCCGGGCGTCTCGACCTCAACACCAGCGGCCTGCTGCTGATCACCAACGATGGCCAATGGTCGCGCCGGGTGACCCTGCCGAAAAGCAAACAGCCCAAGGTCTACCTGGTGGAGACCGAAGACCCGATCGAACCGGCCTGCGTCGAGGTGTTCGCCCGCGGCCTGTACTTCGCGTTCGAGGACCTGGTCACCCTGCCAGCGCAGCTGCAGATTCTCGCACCACGCCAGGCCCGCCTGACCCTGCACGAAGGGCGCTACCACCAGGTCAAGCGCATGTTCGGCCACTTCCAGAACAAGGTCATCGGCCTGCACCGCCTCAGCGTGGGGGCGATCCAGCTCGACCCCGCGCTCGCCCCCGGCCAGTACCGCGTCCTGACGACCGAAGAAGTCGCCAGCTTCGCGAGCGCCTGACGCCTGTCGCTGAATTGGTCACAAGGCCGTCGCGCTTGCCGACGAACGGTAGCCAGTGAAGTGACATGGCGGCTTGCAAGCGTCACGACGCCACTGGTTTAATCGAACCATAAGGTCTCTTGATGACCAACTGGTCACCGAGGCCAACCAATAGTTCTTTCGGTTGTTTGCGCGCTGCGCGAAATGGGTTCCTGCCTGGTTACACGACGCCTCTCCAGCCCTGCAAAAAGGCTGGGGCGGATGCTCTATTTCGGCCCTAACTGATTGAAAATAAATAACTTATAAAATCCCCCAGCCTGACATCGCGTTGTCACGTCCAGGCGCTTTCCTAACTGTCCTACTTAGTCCGGCAAACGGTGCTGTCCCGCCGCTTGCCAAGCCTACTTGCGCCAGGAGGAAGCACCATGAAGCCAGCTATCGCTGTCGTCGATGTTCAAGGGAACTTCAAGGTTCACACCGAGTTTTACGCCAGCCCCACCGCACGCAAGACCATCATCCTGGTCAACGGCTCGCTGGCCACCACCGCCGCATTCGCCCAGACCCTGAAATACCTGCATCCGCAGTTCAACGTGGTGCTCTACGACCAGCCCTACGCGGGCCAGTCGAAGGCGCACAACAGCAACGTCCGGCCGATCACCAAGGAGGACGAGGCCTACATCCTTCTCGAGCTGATCGAGCGCTTCAAAGTCGACTACCTGCAGTCGTTCTCCTGGGGCGGCGTACCGGCCATGATGGCCCTGTCGCAACGCCCGGCACGCCTGGAGAAGGCAGTGATCACCTCCTTCTCGCCGCTGCTCAACGCGCCCATGCTCGACTACCTGCAGAAGGGCCTGATCAGCCTGCAGGCCGTGGATGGCGTGGGCCTCGGCCACCTGGTCAACAACACCATCGGCAAACACCTGCCCTCGCTGTTCAAGCGCTTCAATCATCGGCATATCAGCAGCCTGGACGAACACGAATACCGGCAGATGTATGCCCACGTGAATCAGGTGGTGCACCTGGAAAACCACTGCCAGATGGAGTGCCTGGCGGCGATCGACATCCCCCTGCTGTTCGTCAATGGCGAACACGACGAGTACACCTCGCCCCAGGACGTGCGCCTGTTCGCCGAGCACCTCGACGACTGCCAGTTCGCCACCGTCGACAATGCCGGGCACTTTCTCGACATGGAACACAAAACGGCCTGGACGCAGACCCGCGACGTGTTGCTGGGCTTCCTGCAAGGCCCCGCCTTGCGCGAACCGGCCCATCGTCCGCAATCCGAAATCCAGCACGCCGTCGCCGTATGAAGCACGACATCGAGCCGCAGTCGTACCGGGGCGCAGCACATTGCCCTCGGTGCGGGCTTCATTTCATCCGCGAACTCTGGTACAAAGTCACCCGCAAAAGCGGGCGTCGTATAATGGCATTACCTGAGCTTCCCAAGCTCATGACGAGGGTTCGATTCCCTTCGCCCGCTCCAGAATCCAAAAGATAAAGCCCTGTTTTTACAGGGCTTTTTCGTTTCCAGCCTTTCCGGTGTCGAAAATGTGTCGAAAGGCTTGGAAAGAGGAAGCAGCTAGCGCTGATGCGCCCGCCCTTCAAGCAAACCTCTCCCCAGAGAAAAGAACCAGCACTGCGCCAGTAGTGCCAACCCCAAGATGATGAAGAATCCCACCTTCGAGAACTGAAACGTTTCAGGCTCATACCTGGCCCAAAGAACAGGAATAGCCAGGAGAAGCCCAGTCAGTACGCGCCACAAAGAATGAAGTGCAGTCCCAATCTCTGCCCAAGTAGAGCGCCAGAAAGCCGAACGAGCCCTCATCAAATCTGTTCTCTTCCAGACATAGCGATCAAAAATCACAGCCACAAGATAAGGTGCCGGCAAGAAGAACGAATACCAGAGCACTGATTCAGGTGGCATCTGAGCCTTAACAACAGAATCCAGCAACTCAACCCCTCCAGACCAGTAAGCAATAAAGGCAGGCATGCTCCCCAAGGCGACAGCAATGATGAGCTCCTGATACAGCCTTTTGTGTTTGTCCATAAACCCTCAACCGGTCAATTTTGAAGCGCCATTATCATGGCATTAGGCCACTCCCCGCGAGAGGGCCCAATCTGATTGCATCATGCAAATGCTCAGGCGCCAGGTGTGCGTACCGCATCGTCATGCTCAGCGAGGCATGCCCCAGGATCTCTTTCAGCGTCACGATATGCCCACCGCCCATGATGAAGTGAGCCGCGAAGGTGTGGCGGAGGATGTGGCTGGATTGCCCCTTGGGCGGTTTGATCGAGGTTTCGAGCAGCACCTTGCGGAACACCCCTATACAGTTGCTGAACGGTCCATGCTCGCGCCAATGCGCTTGGATCGACTCCACCAGGGCAGGCGCCACCGGAACCGCCCTCACCCGCTTCGACTTGGTGTTGGCAAAGGTTATAACCCCCGCGCCGATCCTTTCCGGGGTCAAAGCCTGAGCCTCCCCCCATCGCGCCCCAGTAGAAAGGCAGATCACCGCGACCATGTAGGTGTGTGGGGCCGTATCGCGATTCCGTAGAGCCCCCAGCAACTCGGCTATCTGCGGCTTGGTCAGGTAGGCCAACGGCCTTTCCTGCAACCGAATGGGCTTGATGCGGGTGAAGGGACAAGGGAAGTCGAGCACGTCGAGCTTGTGCAGCTCGTTGTACACGGATTTCAGATAGCCGAGCCGATTGTTGGCAGTCTTACCTGTAACACCCAGGGCGAGCCAGCGGGCGCGAACCGTGGCGATCGCAGCGCCATCCACCTTACTGGCGATCGGGTCACCCATGAACTCAGCGGCAGCCTTGAGAATGGCGAACCTGCGAAGTCCATCAGAGAGCGCAACACCGTGCATCTCGTACCAAAGCTTCACCAGCTCGGAGAGGCGACGTTTGTCTTTAGGTCGCGGCGACCAATCCGCATCGACGATCATTTTGCTACGGCAGGTCGACTCGAACCGCAGGGCTTCCCCCTTGGTCTTGAACGTCTTGCGAAAGCGCTTGCCCTTGATGGGCTCTACATCGACCTTCCAACGTCCGTCTGGCAGTTGGTGGATCGCCATCAGACGGCACGCCCCCACCTCACCTGTCGTTCCTCGAGCAGGTCTTTTATGTGCCGGTAGATGTCACGCTCAGTCTTTTCCTTGGCCGCGTAGTGATCCCGTATAACGGGCCAACAGTCCCACTGTTTTAGGGTGGAGAACGCCTTTTTTGCGCCCACCTGCTCCCTTGCCAGTAGGCTTACGAAGTTTCCCAGGAACAGCTCCACGTTCTTGCCCGAGAAGCCCCGCGACGTTTTGTAGTAGCGCTTGTACTCGGTCTGATCGAGCAGGGAGTCCACCGGCAGATCGACCCGCACGTCATCGCGAATCAGGGTCCAGATCGCCTCGAAATGACCAGGGCGAGCCAGCAGCTTGAATTGCCCCAAGCCATAGCGCCACAGGCCGTCCAGATGGCCGGAGAAGGCGGCAAACGAGCGGGTGTCGATGGCCTCACCCGTCCGCACGTCAATGGAGCCGCTGGCGAACTGCTGGATGATCGAGTGGTGATAGCGCAGCTCCACCCGCCACACATCTTGCTCCGGGTCGTAGTTGTTGGGGTCGTCTGCGTCGAAGCTGTCGCGCCGCTTCCAGACGCTTTCCCAGTAGTCGAGCTTGTCCGTGGCGCGGGCCTGTTCGGTCTTGTTGTAGATGGCCAGTTGCACGCCACCGGCCGAACCGAACATGGAGGTTTCGCCGCGCCCGTAGACGCTCGACTTGGTCGCCCAGCTGACCTCACTGATTCCCGAGATATCCCGGTGCGTGCGGGCCTTGCAGTGCATCCGGGCGACCAGATCGGCGGGCGGCGTCCAGCCTTGCAGGTCCAACGCCAGATGGACCGCGCACTGGTTGATTTCCAGGTGGCTCAACACGGCGTCGGCGTAGTGGTCCAGGTGTTCTTGCAGCCGCTCCGGCGACAGCGCGTCGATCGCGTGGGGTGACACTTCGATCTTCAGGTGCGGGCCGATGTTGTCGAGCTTGGCGTTGAAGTTCTTGATCAGCAGGATCAGCCCAAGGTCGGCGTTTTGCAGCTTGTACTGGTAGCCCGAATCGCGGCCGACGCGACCCGAGTGCCAGCGCTGGCCGGCAAAGTCGACCATGACGCCCGGCGTTTCGAACAGCGCCATCACTTCCGGGCGGATCATGCCCCGGTACAGCTGACGCACCGTGTCGACGCCGCAGCGCAGCAGGCGGACTTTCGACAGGTCGGTGATCTTGGCGTTGCCGCGCTCAACGAACAGGCGGCCGGTTGGGCTTTCGAAGCCATCGAGGTTTAACCGAATCTGATCCTTAGCTTTCATTTTTCAGTTCTCCAACATTGACCAGTACTGGCCTGTTCATTTGGTATTTATCTGACGTGTTACAGGGACGTCAGCTGGCGGGGCGGCGCACCTGCGCGCTCGTGCCTCGCGCACACCTGTGCCGCCGCGCCCGCAGCTGACGCTTTCATCTATCCCGATGGCTGACTGCTGATTGCCCGGTGGCACGGCGACTACCCCGCTACTCCAGGGCGCGGCGAGAATCAGCAGCAGAAGAAGTCCGAGAAGGACTGGACGCGCATCCTGCACGGCCGGCAGGTGCAGCAGGCGGGGGCGATCAGCGAGGGAGGCAGGGGCTTGGCACGGGTGCTGGGCAGAGGCGAAGCACACCAAGGGCTCTGCCCTTGTCATCCCGCTCTTGCCGCCGAGGGCTCGGGAGCGCGGGGCGGTAAAGCTGCCCCTTGCTCCCATGGATAGGCTGATCATGGCCGTGATGCGTCAAGGGTGCGCTGCGCCCGTGCTTCCGTTCGCCGGAACGGTGGAGCTGTTCCGACGAGCCGGGAGCGCGGCCCTTGACCCAGCCTGGTTAGGACGGGCGATACGGCCCAGTACGTTGCCGGAACCCTGCCGGTCGCGGTACCGCATCGCCCGAATGGTTCGGATGGTGTTGAAGAAGATCTCGGTCGGAAAATCGGTGCTGTCGTTGAAGGGAACAGTCAGGAAATAGCCATCCTCGTAAACACCCTCGAGGGGCAACACCACGCCAACGATGTGCTTGAAACGCCAGATAGCTTCCGGGTCGTCGTCCCAGACCAGTTCAACGAGAACGGTCTGGCCGATGTAGCCGATAGCCGTAGCGGCATCCAGGGTGAGCGTTTGACTAGACATGGCTGTAGTCCCCCTCTTTGAAGGTGGTCTTGCCCTTGAGCAGGTCTTCACGCAAGCGCGCCAGATTGACCATGCGGAAGTCAGCCAGCTTGAGGCTGGGGATCGTTCCGTTATCCACCCAGCCAATCGCCTCCTCGACCGATATGCCGCTCATTTCGGCGAAGGTGATGACGCTACAGAGGTCCAGGCTCTCATCGGCTTTGCTCATGCCAACCACTCCTTTTCCAAAAGTTGCTGGGTCAGCAGTGCCACGTTGACCATGACGTGCTTACCTACCTTGTGTGAGGGGATGTAGCCGTTACGAATCCAGCCCCATACGGTGTTGTGGTCGTCGGCCATGCGAATCCAATCCGCGAACTCGCGCCAGGGCAGAACCGGCGGGGTCGGGAGCAGGCCTTTCGGAGTGAGGTTGCTTTCTTCCAAGTCCATGGGCTTTCCTGCACTATGTTGGTCTTTGTTGGGCTAGCGATATGGAATATATCCATATGGAAATCATCCATAAAACCTGCTCGTATGGCAACAGTCCATATGATTGTCTTTGACAATGAGTACCCGAATGCTTGATAGAGCCCTTGAATTGCTTGAGACGACGAGCCTCAAAGACCTTGCTGAGGTAAACAGCAAGGAATACGTGAGGTGGCAAAGCATCAAGCGAGGCAAGGCGAGGATTAGTGCGGAAGAAATTGAGCAGCTCGGGACGCTGTACCCGGGCTATCGCTGGTGGCTGATGACTGGTGAGGTTATGCCGGATAAAGGCCAGACCAGCCCCGAATACGACGAAGCCAACCGAAACTTGACCAGTCAAAACGCGGGATAGCAATCACAAAGGAAGTGACTAGACGCTGGTACGCCCGAACAAGGTCAAGGATGAGAGAAGGGTAAAAGAACAGGCTTGCGTTTGCCTGATGTAGCTTGTAGTCACGCCCGTCGAAAGGAGTCGACATGACCACACTTAAATTACTTACTACCGCCATTGTCTCTGCAGTTGTCACCGCTCCGTTAGCTATCTGGCTAACGAACACCCCTCCCCTCCAGAAAGAACTCACTATCCCCCCACTATTATTCTCAGAAGATAACGGAGAGCTGGTCATTTGGGGCGCATGGAGCACCATCGAAGGCTACAAACACCCATCCACCGTAGCCACTGAGATCCGTTGCTCCAAAGAGCTAATGACCTGCACAGAGGGTTTGGGAATGCTGCTCCTTCATGACTATGGTCAGGATTTGGAGGCCCAGACATTCACCTATCAAATAAACGATTGGAGTAGCGAAGCTATTAGCGCTATCGCTAAAAATCTGATGGTCGAGTGTTTGCAGAGAATGCTCTCCATCGACCTAAGTAGGCAGGCAGCGGTGCTGAGCTGGGCGCCAACTAGTACCTGTGATGATGGAGACACAGGGAAGGCCATTCTCATAGGCGATGAGGTTGATAACAGAGGTTGAGCCCCACCAGAGCTACCCCAGTAGGGCGATCAGAGACTAAACGTCAGTGACAATGGAAAGGTTGGGAGCCAGCATGACAACATTGGCCAGGCGGCGAGCTTTTACGGCAGCCCCCACCATGAGCAACTGTTTCAGTCCCACTAGCAGAGGTGACGGAATGAACGCTCTGCGCGAATGCGGCTTGAGCACCAATCGCCAACCCCATGACCACTACCGCACTAGCCAAATTTTTCAGAAACATACTTCCTCCTTAAAGCTTTTTCTCGGTCGTATTACGTGTAGCACCTTCTTTATAGCATGCTGGCCGCAGGCCATCGTATGGCCAGAGCAAAATAGACCTAGCAAGCAACGGCACCTAGTTTCTGGGTCGATAAAGTGTCGAAAAAATGTCGAAAACATAGACCAGAGAAGGCCTGCACTGACCTGAAGAGCGAACAGGGATGCCGCAAAATGCCTAGTTTTGGCCAAGATATGCCGGCGACAGACAGACTTGGAAACGGGTTCGATTCCCTTCGCCCGCTCCAGATTTCATGCAGCCTCCAACCCCATCAATGTCTCCCATCCGAAGATTGGGGTCCGTTTCGGGGGCCGCTTATCAGTTTTGCTTGCCCTCAATGATTTCCAGCATCGTTCTGCTCTTGACCCGAACGATGAACAGGAAACGCCTGCACACTCAAGACAGGATTCCTGCTCCTGCCCAGCCCCGAGCAAGCGCAACTGAACTCATCCGGCGTTATGCCACTCCTGCAGCTTTCCACTTTCTGTGATTTCTACTGCACGACGATCAGTACACGCTTGGCAATCAGACTCAGCGGAAGCTTACCGCTGCCCAGGCCAACGACTCGGCTGAGGATAGCCTCTCCCCTTTTCTTGCTTCTTGACCCGACTCGTAGCAAGCCACCTGCTCACTCCAGATTGACCAGCGCGACGTAACCCGCCAGCAAGATTGGAATGAAACTCTGGACTGTACGCCTTCACAAGCGTCACTAACCGGCAGAGCCAGCCGCTTGCGTGTGGCTGATATGAGCCCGTTTCCTGGGCCAGAAGGTTCTCCGGGCCCATTTATTCACCGGCTTTCACGCCGCGTTCCCAGCCCGAAGAACAGCCCGCCGATGCATACCATGCGGTTGCACATTTGCGATGCACGGCATGACAATTGTTAACAATTGTACGATAATCAGCCGCAGCATCAGGGATGAACCCGCATTGAACAGTACTTAGTGATTGGAGTAACCAAAATGCCTGGAAGCAGTACGATCTCGAAGCAAAGCTTCGACGTGCAAACGGCCAACATTCTTCGCGAGATGATCGTTACGGGCAATCTGGAGGCCGGTTCCCGCCTCACGGAGGCCAAGCTGACCGAGCAGTTTCACGTATCCCGTGGCACCATCCGCGCTGCCCTGCAGAAGCTGCACAACGAGGGCCTGGTTTCTCAGGTGCCCTACACCGGTTGGCACGTCATCGCCATCAACGCGCAAGACGCCTGGGAATTGCACAATCTGCGCCGAGTGCTCGACGGGCTGGCCGCGCGCCTGGCCGCGGAGCGCATCGAGCCCGAAGGCGCCAAGAAGCTTGAAGAGGCCTATCAACGCCTCTGCCAGACCTGCGAAGGTGGCGACCCCAAGGACATCGCCAACGCCGACTTCGAGTTGCACAAGCTGATCGTCTCGCTGTCGGGACATGGCCGGCTGCAGGAACACTACAAGCTGACGGAGCAGCAGATTCGCGTGTTCATCGCCTCCTGCGATTCCGAATTTTCCGACTACAAGAATATCGGCCAACGCCATGGGGCTCTGGTTCAGGCAATACTGGCAGGTGACGCCGATGCCGCCGAGCGCCTGGCCAAGGAGCACAACGCCAGTCAGGGCGATGCCCTGATCAGCAGCTTGCGGCAGATGGAAACCCAGAAGTAGGCCTAACAACCCGGTCACTCGCCAAGGCCATGGCCGCTGGCGAGTGACCTTCCACTGCGGGTCAGTCGGTCAAGCGATCAGGCCGCTTGGCCTCTCGCTCATAGTGAATGGGCATGGCGTATCCATAGAACTGCTTCGCCCGCTCCGGCCGGTTGACCGTTTCAGGGTCCAGGACGTAGGTCGGCAATGCGGTGATCCACGCGCCCTCGCCTTCTACCCGGGTCACCCGGTGCAGCGAGTAGCGCCCTTTGAACAGCTGCAGCGCGCCCGGCTCCCATACCAATCTGTGCACGCGACTGCGGTCGCCATCCAGCACGCGCCTGACCCCCTCGAAATTCTCATCCTCGAGCGAGCGCATGTTCGGCACGTACTCGAACTCCCCGCCCTGCTCCGGCTGCTCGACCGACACGCTGATGGTGAATTCATTGCCGTCGAAGTGCCAGGGAAAGTAGTGCCCGTCTTCCATGATCGCGTAGGGACAGCGGGCCAGGGGATCGGCCCATTGGTAGATCGGCCAGACGCCGACGCAGGCGCCGACGAAGCGGGTCATGGCATCCCAGTCGTAGAGCGCGCGCAAATCGGAGTCGGCCTCGAGGATATCCGAGTTGATGAAGCCGCTGGTGCGCCGCTCGAAGAAGCGCTTCGGGTGATGTTCCGGCAGCGAGGGGTCCTCCGCGGTCATATAGGGGTTGTGGCTCTGCTTCGACCAGAACGTCCGCTCACGCAGGCGGTAGGCTTCAGCCCGCATCCGCGCCACGGCCTCGGGCTGGATGAAGTCGGGCACCACGCTGCAACCGGTCTCATCCAGTTGCGCCCGGCACTGGGCAATCAGGGCTTGGGTTTTGGGGTTTTCCGGCTGGTGAATCGGGTAGCGCTGCAGATCGATGATGTCGGCAAGCGACCGGGTGGCGCGCTCTGTAACGGACGCAGGTGCTGTAGTCATGGGGCCTCCAATCAGCCAATGGGTTGCACATCGGCCCGCATGATCACCACCGCTCTCGCACCAAGCAAACAAATATAATTCCGGCTATCCATCGATTTCTTAAATTCAACTGGCATTCGCCGGCACTGAGCGCTTGTGCCGGCGACTGGCCCCATGGAGCTGCCTCACGGCATTTGCTCATGGCGCATGTCGATGGCCACCACGTCCTTCAGCGCACCTTTGGCCAGGTCCAGCAGTTCGGCATCGATGGGCTCCTTGGGATGCAGCAGATAGACCGGTCTTTGGAAGGTTGGTGCCTTCTCGATCAAATGCAGCCGGCCGGCCTCGAGCAATGGCTCCACCGTGCGCTCGGAGAAGTAGCCCGAACCACCATGTTTCAGGATGTAGTCCAGACCGATCATGCTCAACCCTACCGACAGGCGCGGTGCCCGGGTTTCCGGATAGGCAAGGCTGTGCGCCGCGCGGAACTCGGCGCCCCAGTCGACGAACACGTAATCCGGCTGCCAGTGCTTGGTCACCTTGCGCGCCGTGGTCGAGACCAGCACCAGGGTATCCTCCATCAGCAGTTCGCAGGCCAGCCCGGGCTGCTGACGCGGGATATAGGTCATCGCCAGGTCGATCAGGCCGTCGCTGAGGTCGGCCAGGAGATTCTCCGAATAATCGGCCACCACCCGCGTGCCGACATTCGCCGCACGCGTCTGCATGGTCTCGACCCAGGCCGGGGCGATCCGCTCCCAGTGATTCATCTGCACGCCCAGGGTCACCACCGCATTGAGTTCCTCGGGCAGCGCCACCTCCTGACGGGCCTGCTCCCAGGCCCGCACCGCCGCATGGGCGAAGCGGTGGAAATGCCGCCCCGCCACGGTCAACTCGCAGCCCTCGCGCTTGCGCACGAACAGCTGACGGCCCAGCTGCGTCTCCAGCACCTTGATGCGCGCGCTCACCGTCGACTGGGTGATGTGCAAGCGATCGGCGGCCAGCTGAAAGCCGCCGCTGTTGGCGACTTCCAGAAATGCTTTCATGTGATTGATATTCAAGGCTTTTCTCTGATTGAATCGATTTCTTGAATGGGGAGCAGCAAATAAAATCGTTTTTCTAATATAAGCGTTTTGCAGATGATCCGGCCATGCGCCAAGCGCGCCGCAACCCAAAACGTTTTCGTCCGGAGACATCGCAATGCCTCAAGCCGCTCAAGCCCTCGCCGAACCCGTCTTCAGCCCAGCGCTGGATGCGATCATCGACCTCGATCGCTACCCAATCCACCAGCCGGAGAACCCGCTGACACTGGCGTTGATCGAACAGTGCCGTATCGAACTCGATGCCGTGGGTTGCTGCTGCGTGCGCGGTTTCGTCCGTCCCGAGTCGATCGCCCGCATGCTCGCCGAGGCCGAGCGTCTGAAGCCGCAGACCTACTGGTCCGAGAACGCCAACAACCCCTACATGACCAAGGACGATCCGTCGCTGCCCGAGGATCATCCCAAGCGCATCTTCAACAAGCGCACCAACGGCTTCATCAACTCCGACATCCTCGAGGCCGACTCGGACCTGCGCGCGGCCTATGACTCCGACGAGGTGCTGCGCTTCGTCTCCGACTGCCTCGGCGTGGCGCCGATCTACCGCTGGGCCGACCCGCTGGGGCGCAACCCCTACAGCGTGATGGACCCGGGCCACGAGTTCGCCTGGCACTTCGACGGCAACGAATTCACCGTCAGCATCCTGGTCCAGGGGGCCGAGAAAGGCGGCATGTTCGAGTAC
Organism: Pseudomonas benzenivorans; assembly: GCF_024397895.1. Lineage (NCBI taxonomy): Bacteria > Pseudomonadati > Pseudomonadota > Gammaproteobacteria > Pseudomonadales > Pseudomonadaceae > Pseudomonas > Pseudomonas benzenivorans. The sequence goes on along the minus strand of NZ_CP073346.1, from coordinate 3,809,462 downwards.
TGCCCGGACCTGCGCACCCCGGAGAACGAGAACCTCGAAGCCGTCACCAAGGTGCTGCGCGGCGACCGCGGCCCGGTCCAAGAGCTGGACCTGCAGCCCGGCGACCTGCAGATCTTCAAGGGTCGCTTCTCCATGCACCGGGTGACCAAGATCGAGGGCGACCGCACCCGCTACATCGCCCTGCCGACCTATGTGCTGGACCCGCACAGCGTCAACCGGCCGGAGCGGGCCAAGCAGTTCTATGGTCGCGCCGAGCCGATCCACTACGAACGCGAAGCGCAGCGCCCGGATCGCCTGCTCGACTGAGCCCTGTGCTCCCTTACAGCGCCGTCCGAGCAATCGACGGCGCTTTTTTTGAGCCCGCCACCGCCACCACGCCCCCCTACCACTACTTATCCGGTGCCATAGCATGAACAACATCGACATGGTTCGCCTGGCCCACACCTCGCCGGTGATGCGCCTGACCGACACCGAAGCGCAGATCGACATGCGCCGCCTGCGCGCCTACCGCCTGGGCCGCATCCGCGAGCAACTGATCAAGCGCGACTACGCCGCCTGCATCCTCTTCGACCCGATCAGCATTCGCTACGCCACCGGGTTTCGGAACTACGCACTGTTCCAGATGCATATCCCCTGCAGCTACCTGTTCGTGCCGGCCCAGGGTCCGGTGATCCTCTACGAGTCGGAGTCCTCCTACCACATAGCCCGCGGCCTTGAGACCATCGACGAATGCCGCCCGGCGCTGCAGCTCAACTATTTCTTCGGCGGCAGCCGGGAGCAGGAGTGGGTCAACCAGTGGGTCGATGAGGTCGCCTCCTTGATGCATGAGCATGGCGGCGGCAACCGGCGCCTGGCGATTGGCCGCACCGATGCGCGCATTCCTTTGGCTCTGGCCAATTGCGGCCATGACATTTTCGATGCACAGGAGCTGGTGGAAGCGGCACGGCTGATCAAGTCGCCGGAAGAAGTGCTGTGCATGAACCACGCAATCACCGTGGCCGAGGTCGGCATTTCGCGCATGCGCGAGGCGCTGACGCCCGGCATGACCGAGGTGCAGCTGTGGTCGATCCTGCACCAGACCAACATTTCCATGGGCGGTGAGTGGATCGATTGCCGCCTGCTGTCCTCCGGCGACCGCGCCAACCCCTGGTTGCAGGAGGCCAGCGACCGGATCATCCGTCCCGGCGAGCTGGTGGCCTTCGACACCGACATGATCGGCCCCCTGGGCTACTGCGCCGACGTCTCGCGCACCTTCCACTGCGGCCCGGGCAAGCCCTCCGACTCCCAGCGCCGGCTCTACCAGCTGGCCCACCACGAGATCCAGCACAACCTCGCGCTGATACGCCCCGGCGTCAGCTACCGCGAGCTGTCGGAGAAGGCCTTCAAGCCGCCGGCCGAGTTCGTCGCCAACCGTTACCCGTGCATCGCCCACGGCATCGGCATGTGCGACGAACACCCGAGCATCTTCTATCCCCAGGACTTCGAGAAACACGGCTACGACGGGGTGATCGAGGAGAACATGACCCTGTGCGTGGAAAGCTACATGGGCGCAGAAGGTGGCTACGAAGGGGTCAAGCTGGAACAGCAAGTACTGGTCACGGCCAATGGCTGCGAGGTGCTGTCGCGCTACCCATTCGAAGAGAACCTGCTGGCTTAAGGCCGTGCATCCTATCTGCAGAGCGCTTTAGGGAGACGAAACAAATGGCCCAAGACGTAAACGACATCGTCCGCAATGGCCTGTGCATTGGTTGCGGGCTATGTCAGAGCATTGCCGGTGAAAACAAGTTGAAGATGACCATGACCGCAGCGGGGCGGCTTCGCCCTTCCCTTATTCAGCCGCTGCCTGCCGAGATCACGACACGAATTTACTCCGTATGCCCCGGCGTGCGGGTTGAGGGGCTAGAGTCGCGCGATAACGACCCTGACTTCGCTACCGACCCGATCTGGGGCCAGTCTGCACGCCTGAGCATAGGTTACGCCGCCGACCCGCATGTGCGCTTCAAGGCATCCACGGGAGGTGCGCTTTCTGCGTTGTGCATCTATTTGCTCGAGAGCGGTAGAGTCGATTTCATTCTCCATGTGGCGGCCTCCAAGGCGCAGCCCATGCGCTCGGAGCGCCACCTGAGCTTCGACCGTAGCCAAGTACTGGAAGGGGCCGGCTCGCGCTACGGGCCCGCCGCGCCATTGGTCGACTTCTGCCAGCTGCTCGACCTGGAAAGACCATTTGCTTTTGTCGGAAAACCCTGCGATGTGGCCGCGGTGCGCAACCTGGCCAAAATTGACCCGCGCGTTGATAAATATGTGCGCTACCTGCTCAGCCCAGTCTGTGGCGGCGCTTCGGAACTGACACTGAGCCACAACATCATCGCCCGCTTCGGGCTCGAGGAAGCGGAGGTTGGCCTGCTGCGCTACCGAGGCAACGGCAACCCAGGGCCAACACGAATCGAAACCAAGGACGGCCGCACGTTCGAGGCCTCCTACAACGAGGTGTGGGGTGACGAAGCGGGTTGGCAGCTGCAAGCGCGCTGCAAGATCTGCCCAGACGCCATTGGCGAGCAAGCCGACATTGCCGTTTCCGATGTATGGCCAGGCGGTTCGCCACAAGGCGAAGACGCCGGCTTCAACGGTTTCATTGCACGCACGCACAAGGGACTAGAGCTCCTGAAGCAAGCCGAACGTGCCAACGCAGTCTGTCTCGAACGACCGATGAGCTTTCGTGACCTGGACCTGTTCCAGCCCCATCAAGTGCGCAAGAAACAAGCAGTGGCCGCGCGGGTGCTGGGTATGCTGCTGGCCGGCCAGATGCTTCCGCGTTTTCGGCGCCTGCGGTTGCTGCGCTCGGCCTGGGACGCCGGCCTGCGCCACAACCTGCGTAACTGCCTGGGTATGTTCAGGCGCTCACGCCAGGGCAAGACCCGCGAGCCGGCGGCTTAGAGGTGGTAACTGCCGCCGAGGCCTCAGGCGACGGGCGGCAACTTCCGTTAAAAGCGCTCCAAATCCGGACGCAAATCCAGCTCGAAGGTCCAGGCCGAACGGTCCTGCTGGATCAGGTGCAGGTAGCTGGCAGCGATGGCCTCGGCCTTGAGGGTAGAGGCCTCATCTTCCCCTTGCGCCCAAATGACCCCGTCGAGAATCACGTGCGCCACATGAATCCCGCGCGGCCCCAGCTCACGGGCCATGGCCTGGGCCAGGCCGCGCTGGGCGGACTTGCTGGCGCCGAAGGCGGCGAACTGGGCGCCCGGCTTCACCGCCGAGGTGGCGCCGGTGAAGATGACGGTCCCCTTTCCCCTCGGCAGCATCCGCGAAACGGCCTGCTGCGCGCAGAGAAAGGCCCCCAGGCAGTTGCCCCGCCACAGCGCCTCGAAGTCGGCTGCCGTGGTCTCGAGCAAGGGTTTGCAGAGGAAGGTGCCGGCCGTGTAGACCAGCACCTCGGGCACCCCGAGTTCACGCTCGATGGCCGCGAAGGTCCGCTCCACAGCGGCCTCGTCGGTCAGGTCGCACGGGTACGCGCGCATCAGGCCTCCGGCATTGCCGATCTCTTGGGCGAGTCCGTCAGCGACTTCCTGGCGCCGGGCCAGCCCGGCCACCGCATACCCCTGCGCCGCCAGCGTGCGGCAGACCGCGGCGCTCAGGCCCGAACCGACTCCGGCGACCACGGCGACAGCTTTTTCGGTACTCATAGTCGACCTCCCTCTGTATCTGTGGTGGCGGATCAGCAGATATCCCCGCCGCTGAAGGCCTGACCCTTGGGAATATCACGGTACTCGGCGAACACCTGCTCGAGCGGCACCGCCAGGGATTCGGCGACCACATTGGCGGTAGCGCGCAAAACCGCCGCCTTGAGTTCGCCCGTGCGCCCTTCCAGGGCGGTGATCGAGATCAGCGGCGCGGCTCGCCCGGCTTCCGACGCGCTCCAGACGCGGTCGCCCTCGGCATAGGTGCCGGGGGCGACCGGCTGGAAGATCGCCCAGCAATAAGCCTGGGGGATGCCCAGCGCATCGGCCGCCGCGGCGGTGCAGCGGGTCAACAAGCGGCCGATGTCGCAGCTTGCGGGGGCGATGGCCTGGATTCGAATGGTCGGCATTCAGCTTACTCCTGGATGGTTGATTGAAATCACTGTTTTCGCCCCTGCACGTAGGGCGCATGGGCGGTCAGGCCGCCGTCCAGCACGAACAGCTGGCCGCTGGCGAATGAGGCCTCGTCCGAGGCCAGCCAGGTCGCCAGGCTGGCGATGTCCTGCGGCTGGCCGAGACGACCGACCGGATGCTGGGCGATCACCGCCTCCTCGGCCTCGGCCGGGTCCGCCTGGCTCTTCAGGTAGGCGTCCATCATCTCGGTGCGAATCCAGCCCGGGCAGATGGCGTTGCAGCGAATGCCCGCGGCGCCGTAGTCCACCGCGATGGCCTTGCTCAGGGCATGCACGCCGCCCTTGGAGGCGCAGTACGCGGCCAGCCCCGGATCGGCGGCGAAACCGTCGTAGGAGCCGATATTCAGAATGACCCCGCCGCCGGCTTTGCACATGGGTCCAAGCGCGGCCTTGGCGCAGAGAAACACGCCCTTGAGGTTGACGCCCATCAGCCAGTCCCACTCGGCCTCGCTGGTCTCGCCGATGGGCTTCTCCAGCTGCACGCCCGCGCTGTTGACCAGCACGTCGAGGCACCCGCAGCGTTCGAGGGTGAAGTCCACCAGCGCCTGCACTTCCTCGGCCTTGGCCACATCGGTACGGCAGAACATAGCGTTGCCGCCGGCCAATGGCCGATCGGGCTCGCTGCGCCCGGCCACCACCACCCGCGCGCCCTCGTCCAGGAAGCGTTCGGCGATGGCCCGGCCGATGCCGCGGGTACCGCCGGTGACGATCGCCACCTTGCCAGCCAGCCTGCCGTTCATCTCAGCCTCCCGGGCTCAGTAGCCGCGAACCGGATCGTAGATGGGGAACGGCTGCTCCCCTGCCTCGATGCGCTTGACGTTGTCGGCCATCAGCCTGGCGGCAGAGTGGGCGTAATTGATGCCGGCGATATGCGGGGTGACGAACACCTTGGGGTGATTCCACAGGGGGCTTTGCGCCGCCAGGGGTTCGCTGCAGAACACGTCCAGGGCCGCGGCCTCCAGATGACCGCTGTCCAGCGCCTGCACCAGGTCCTTTTCGACCAGGATCGGCCCGCGGCTGATGTTGATCACACAGGCGCCGGCCGGCAGCAGCGCGAAGCGCTCGGCGTTGAGCAGGTTCTCGGTGGCCGGGGTGAGCGGCAACACGTTGATCAGGATGTCCGTGCGCCGCAGGAAATCGGCCAGGCGCTCGTCGCCCTGGTAGAACTCGACGCCTTCGACGCTGACCGGATCGCGTCCCCAGCCGGCCACGCTGAAACCCAGGTCGCGCACGAACTTCGCCGCCACCGCGCCCATGGCGCCCATGCCGAGAAAGCCGACGCGGCGCTGCGCGGGATCGCGATGGGGATGGCGGCGCCACAGCTGCTTCGGCTGATCCTGCTGGTAGAGATGGTAGTTGCGGTGAAAGTGGATCACCCAGTGCACGGCGTGCATGGCCATGTCGCGGACCACCAGATCGTCCACCAAGCGCACGATGGGCACGCCCTCGGGCAACTCCGGATCACGGATGATGTGCTCCACGCCGGCGCCGAACGACAGGATCGCCTTGAGGTTCGGGTAGCGCCGCAGGTCACCGAGCGGGTGCATCCACAGCGCCACGTACTCGATGTCGGCCGGGTCGCCGACATCGGGGAATACCCGGAAGTCCAGGTCGGGTAAGTGCTTGGCGAACTCCTGGCGCCAGGACTCGGGGTCGGCGCCTGCGTAACTGAACAGCAATGCCATGGGGCCTCCGCTGTGGAAGTGGATGGGATCAGCGCACGCGGTAGCGGTCCACGGCATCGGGATCGAGGCTGAAGCCCAGCCCAGGACGCTGCGGGATGGCGATCTTGCCCTCGACTATTTCCATCTTTTCCCGGTACAGCGGCGAGAACCAGGACACATGCTCCACCGAGATGCAGTTGGGCGCCGAACCGGCGATGCTCAGGCTCTGCTCGGTGAAGATATGGGTGGAGACCGGCATATTGTGGGCGGCGGCCAGGCTCGCGGCGCGGCGGAACTCGGTGAGCCCGCCGATGCGCTGCAGGTCGGGCATCAGGATGTCCGCGGCCTTGGCTTCGATCATCGCGCGCATGCCATGACGGGTGTACTCGGTTTCTCCCGAAGCGATCGGCACGTCCAGCGCCGCGGCCACGGCGGCATGGCCCTGGTGATCGTAGGAGGCCACCGGCTCCTCGAACCAGCCCAGGTTGAAGGGCTCCAGCATGCGCCCCAGACGAATCGCCTGATGGGGCGCGAAGGCCTGGTTGCCGTCGGCCAGCAGCTCGATGTCCGCACCGATCGCCTCGCGCACCGCGGCCACGCGGGCCACATCCTCTTCCATGCGCGGCTTGCCCAGGCGGATCTTCATGGAGCGGAAGCCCTGAGCCAGAAAGCCCCTGGCCTCCTCCACCAGCTCGTCGACACTCTGCGACAGCCACAGGCCGCTGCTGGCATAGGCCTTGACCGAATCGCGGTAGGCACCGAACAGCTTGTACACGGGCTGGTTGGCGGCCTTGCCGATCAGGTCCCAGCAGGCCGTGTCCAGCGCCGCCATCGCACCGATAGTGATGCCTTCGTGGCCGATGGGGTTGATCTCGCGCCACATGCCGTCCCACATCCGCTCCACGTAGTGCGGGTCCTGCCCCACCACATGGTGGGCCAGGCTCTTGATCATGGTGTCGAACACGCTCAGCCGGGCGCTATTGAGGGTGAAGATGTAGTTCTCGCCGACCAGGCCGTTGTCGGCCTCCAGATAGACCAGCACACAGCCCACCGAGCGCGTCTCGTGAATGGCCGTGATCAGCGGCTTCTCCAGGGGCACCTCGACCAGCACGGTACGCAGATTCGTAATCTTCATTTGCACAGTTCCTGACTCGCTTGATTTGAGCGCCTACCTGAGGCTCAGCACGGGACAAGCCGGTCGCTCGGGCACTGTTCGTGCACGAGCCTGGCCTGCTACTTACGGTGACCAGCATAGTGTCGTTGATGATGGTTGACAATCATCAATTATCGATTTACAAAGAACACCAGTCGCAGCGCCAACTGGCCTGCACGGCCCGCAGAACAACTCCCGGACTCAGGAGCGAACAGTGAAAATCACGCGCATCTCGATCTATAGAAAGAGCCTCAGCTACGAAAGCGGTGCTTTCGCCTGGGGACGCGGCAACGTGATCGAGTCCAGTTCCTCCACGGTGGTGGTGATCGACACCGATGCGGGTATAAGCGGCGTCGGTGAGTTCTGCCCTTGCGGCGAGAACTACATGGTGGCCCACAGCGAGGGCACGGAAGCCGCCGCACGCCTGCTGGCGCCGCGCCTGCTGGGCGAGGACCCGCGGCAGCTGGCGCGCATCGAGCGGCTGATGGACAGCGTGATTCTCGGCCATGGCTACGCCAAGGCGCCCTTCGACTCGGCGTGCTGGGACATCCTCGGCAAGGCCACCGGCCAGCCGGTGTGGATGCTGCTCGGCGGCAAGCTCACCGACGGCGCGCCCATGTACCGCTCCGCGCCCCAGGGCGCGGCGCAACAGCTGGAGGTCGAACTGGAGCGTCTGCGTGGCAACGGCTACCGCCAGTTCCAGATCAAGGTGGGCAACGACTGGAAGGCCGATGTTGAACGCATCCATGCCGTGGCGCCCTTGCTCCGCAGCAACGAAAAGGCCATCGCCGACGCCAACCAGGGCTGGTACATGGACGAGGCCATCCAGGTGGCCCGCGCGACCCGCGGCCTGGACTTCATCATCGAACAGCCCTGCCACAGCTACGAGGAATGCCTGCAGGTGCGGCGCCATTTCGACCAGCCGATGAAGCTGGACGAGTGCATTACCGACCTGCGCATGGCCGAACGGGTGGTGGCCGACCGGGCATTCGAGTACGTGTGCCTGAAGCTGTCCAAGCAGGGCGGCCTGTCCAAGGCCAAGCGCATGCGCGACTACCTGATCGACCACCGCATCAAGGTGGTCAGCGAAGACACCTGGGGCGGCGAGATCGCCACCGCGGCGGTGGCGCACTTCGCCGCCTCCACGCCGGCCGACTTCCTCCTCAACACCACCGACCTGCACAGCTACAACAACGAGCGTACCGGCTACCCGGCGCCCCGCGTGGCGGACGGCAAGCTGTATGCCAGCGACACCCCGGGTCTGGGCGTGGAGGCCGACCTCGAGTCGCTCGGCACGCCGGTCGCGGTGTACGGGCGCCCCGCATGAGCGCCAGCCCGTGGCTCGGCCACCCACGCACCCGGCGAAGGCCAAGGCCAGGATCTCCATGGATGGCCCGCCCCACTGCTAGCGCCCCATCGAACGTCAATTGCATAACCAATAAGTACAAGAGGTAATCCATGAGCACATCAGTCAAAACCCTCAGCACCCTGGCAGCCTGCATCCTCTCGGCCGGCGCACTCACGGCCCAGGCCAGTTGCGAGCTCGACGAGACGATCCAGATCGCCGACATGAGCTGGGCCTCGGCTTCGACTATTGCCCATGTGGAGTCGAAGATTCTGGAACATGGCTTCGGCTGCAAGACCGAGTTTGTCCCGGGTGAAACCGTCACCACCGCCACCACCATGGTGAAGAAGGGCCGTCCGCATATCGCCCCGGAACTGTGGAGCAGCAATGCCAAAAAACTGCTCGAGGAAGGGGAGCAGAAAGGCACCGTGAGCGTGGCCGGCAGCGTATTCGCCGACGGCGGCGTAGATGCCTGGTGGGTGCCCAAGTACGTGGTCGAGCAATACCCGGACATCAAGTCGGTGCAGGATCTGGCGCGCCACAGCGAGCTGTTCCAGGCGGCGGGCTCGGACAAGGGCCGCTTCTACAACAGCATCCCCGGCTGGTCGAGCGAAGCCCGCAGCAGCAACCTGATGCGCGCCTACGGCCTGGATGAGCAATTCGAGGTCTACTCGGCCGGCTCCGGCGCCGCCCTGGATGCGGCCATCGTGTCCAACTACAAGCGCAAGAAGCCGATCTTCTTCTTCTACTGGGCGCCCTCGGCCATCCTCGGCAAGTACGACATGGTCAAGCTGGACATGGCCCCGTTCGATGCCGCCAACGACTCCTGCAACGCCGAGCCCAGCTGTCAGACGCCATCGACCAGCGGCTTCCCGATAGTGGCGGTGAACACCGTGGTGGCGGGAAAGATCAAGCAACAGGCCCCGGCGATCTACCAGTTCCTGAGCAAGGTGCAGCTGGAGAACGACACGGTGAACAAGTTGCTCGCCTGGGGCGAGGACAACAGCGCCGATCCGGAACAGACCGCCGAACACTTCCTGAAGACCCATCAGGCCATCTGGACCACCTGGGTTCCCCAGGACGTCGCCGCCAAAGTGATTGCCCAGCTCAAGTAACTATCAGCCCCAAGGCGCGACCCTGGTCGCGCCCGATCGATGCGAGGCCCTGCCGCCATGTTTCCAGAATTCATAGACCCCAGGCATTTCAGGGGTGCTGTCGACGACTCCATCGAGCAGTTCGTCGTCAACTGGGCGACCTTCCTCGAAGAGTCGTTCTACCCGTTCCTGCAACTGCTCAACCTGTTCGAGTCGCTGCTGTTGGGCAGCCCCTGGTGGCTGATCATCGGCCTGGTTTCCGCCGCGGCCTACGCCAGTTCGCGCAAAGTCCTGCTCGCGGCGTTGATCGCCCTGGCCATGTTCGCCATCGGCTTTCTCGGGCTCTGGGAAGACGGCATGCGCACCCTGGCCTTGATGCTGGTGTGCACCCTGGTGGCCACGTTGATCGGCATCCCGATGGGCATCCTGATGTCCTGGTCCAACCGCTTCCGCGCGCTGATGCTGCCGGTGCTGGACATCATGCAGACCATGCCCAGCTTCGTTTACCTGATCCCGGCGATCATGCTGTTCGGCCCGGGCAAGATCCCCGCCGTGCTGGCCACCGTGGTCTACGCCGTACCGCCGCTGATCCGCCTGACCGACCTGGGCATTCGCCATGTCGACGGCGAGATCATCGAGGCGGCCCAGTCCTTCGGCGCCAACCGCATGCAGAAGCTGTTCTGGGTGCAGATCCCCCTGGCGCTGCCAAGCATCATGGCCGGCATCAACCAGGCCACCATGATGGCGCTGTCGATGGTGGTGATCGCCTCGATGATCGGCGCCCAGGGCCTCGGTTTCCAGGTCCTGCAGGGCATCACGCGCCTGGAAGTCGGCCGCGGCCTGCTGGCCGGCCTGGCCATCGTCCTCCTGGCCGTGGTCTTCGACCGCATCACCCAGGCCTTTGGCAAGCGCGCCCAGGCGCACCTGCACACCAACAGCTGATTGGGTACGACTATGAGCAGCAATTACAAGATCGAGATCAAGAACATCTACAAGGTGTTCGGTGCGGACCCGACAGCCGCCATCGCCAAGATCAAGGGCGGCGCCAGCAAGAGCGAGATCCTCAAGCAGACTGGCAACGTGGTCGGTCTCAACGACGTCTCGATGGCCATCGAAGCCGGGCATATCCATGTGATCATGGGCCTGTCCGGCTCCGGCAAGTCGACCCTGATCCGCCACTTCAACCGCCTGATCGAGCCGACCAGCGGGCAGGTGCTGGTCGACGGCCAGGACGTGCTGAAGTTCAGCAAGAAAGAACTCGAGCACTACCGCCGGAACAAGGTCAGCATGGTGTTCCAGCGCTTCGGCCTGTGCCCCCACGATACCGTGCTGGCCAACGCCGCCTTCGGCCTCAAGGTCCAGGGTGTGAGCCGCGCCGAACGCGAAGAGAAGGCGCGCTACTGGCTGGAGCAGGTCGGCCTGGCCGGGGTCGAGCAACACTACCCGCGCCAGCTCTCCGGCGGCATGCAGCAACGCGTCGGCCTGGCCCGGGCGCTGGTCAACGACCCGGACATCCTGCTGATGGACGAGGCCTTCAGCGCCCTCGACCCGCTGATCAAGAGCGAGATGCAGGATCAGCTGCTGCAGCTGCAGAAGAAGCTCAACAAGACCATCGTGTTCATCACCCACGACCTCGACGAGGCGCTGAAGATCGGCGACCGCATCGCCATCCTCAAGGACGGCGAGCTGATCCAGCAGGGCACTCCGTCGGACATCCTGATGCGCCCGGCCGATGCCTACGTCAAGGAGTTCATCGGCGGGGTCAATCGCTACAAGGCGATCCGCGTTAGCCACCTGCTGCGCAAACCGGCGCTGAGCATGGTCAGCGCCGGCGACAGCGCCGCGCCACAGACGCCCTCCAGCCGATGCGTGCAGCTCAATCAGTCGCTGGAACAGGTACTGCCGCTGCTGATGGAGAGCGATGACACGCTCGCGGTGCACGACGATGAAGGCACGCTGGTCGGCTACCTCGACAAACCCGACGTGATGGCCGCACTCGGCCGCTGAGCAGAGAGGCCTGGCTCGCCGATGGGCGCCAGGCCAGATCGGCAGTCACCGACAGGCAACCCCGCAAACGCATACCGCAACAAAGCAACGCCGCAACATTCGTGAGCCCGTCTACAACAACAAGAGGTGAAGCATGAATACTCGCGTGAAAAAGCTCCCGCTCCTGGTCGCTTCGTTGATCTCGGCCGGTGCGCTGAGCGCCCAGGCAGCCTGCCCGCTCGACGAAACGATCCAGATTGCCGACATGAGCTGGGCCTCGGCCTCGGCGATCGCCCATATCGAGTCGAAGATTCTCCAGCTCGGCTACGACTGCAAGACCGAACTGGTCCCCCTCGAAACCGTCACCGCCGCCACCACCATGGTCAACAAGGGCCGCCCGCACATCGCCCCCGAGGTGTGGAGCAGCAACATCGCCACGCTGCTGGAAGAAGGCGAGAAAAAGGGCACCATCAGCATCGCCGGCAAGGTCTTCGCGAGCGGTGGCCTGGATGCCTGGTGGGTGCCCAAGTACGTGGTCGAGCAGTACCCCGACATCAAGTCCGTTCAGGACATGGCCCGCTACGCGCACCTGTTCAAGAGCCAGGGTTCGGACAAGGGCCGCTTCTACAACAGCCTGCCCGGCTGGTCCAACGAAACTCGCAGTACCAACCTGTTCCGCGGTTACGGCCTGGACCAGCACTACGACATCTACTCGGCAGGCTCCGGGGCCGCGCTTGATTCGGCCATCAGCTCCAACTACAAGCGCAAGAAGCCTGTGTTCTTCTACTACTGGGCGCCGTCCGCCATTCTCGGCAAGTACGACATGGTCCAGCTGAGCATGAACGACTACGATGCGGCGAACGACGCATGCAACGCTGAGGCCAATTGCCCGACGCCCAGCGCTGGCGGTTATCCGGTGGTGGATGTCAACACGCTGGTCTCGAGCAAGCTCAAGGATGGTGCGCCGGAGCTCTACCAGTTCCTGACCAAGGTCAGCTTTGAGAATGACACGGTCAACAAGCTGCTGGCCTGGGGCGAGGACAACAAAGCCGATCCTGCAGAAGTCGCTGAACACTTCCTGAAGAATCATCAGGCCATCTGGACGACCTGGGTACCGAAGAACGTCTCCGACAAGGTGCTCGCCGGCCTGCAGTAAACGCGGAACGGCAGGCGCACCCCAGGGTGCGCCTGTCTCTTTCCTAGGCTCGGCATCGACCGCGTCCATCGACCTGCACACGCCGCCGACGTCCCCGCCATCCCTCCTCCGATTGCGCCCACGGGCAAACCGCACGCTGCGGACACATCGCCGCAAGAGCGGCGCTTTGCTCCCGCTGTCTTCTAGAGCGCCATTCCCGTCATCGGTGATTGACCACGGCTTCCACACAGCTGGGCAAAGCAACCGGCGCAACTGGCTTGCAGCCCGGTAGCCTCCTTGCCACCAACCGCCACCCAACCTGCAGATACTCTAGAGAGCCAGGCGCCGGCTATTGCGGGCCCAGGGACGCTCGCTCATCGGCAATGGGTGAGGCATCGCCGTTCGATGCGGGCTCCTGCACCAATGGGGCGCACACGCCCTCCTGGCCCATGGTCATGACCAGCGGCGAAGCGGTCGCTGCGACAGGCACACAAGGGCCCTGCTCCGCCAGCGGCACCGGGCCGCGCCGGGTCATGCGATAGAGGGCAAAGACGCCGATGGCCAAGTGCACCAAAGCCAGGTAGGCGTAGTAGCCGTCGGCACCAAACCACCCCATACAGGCAGCGGCCAGGCTCGGCCCCAGCGCGGCGCCGATACCGAAAGCCAGCACCAGGTGGCTGCTGGCCGCCACCATCTGCCTCGGTGTCAAGGCGTCATTGGTGTGGGCCACGCACAGGGAATACATGGGGAACGACAGGCCACCGAAGAGAAACGCCACCGCCAACTGGAGCGGCGCCGCGGCGTCGACAACCACCAGTGCCAGCAGCGCCATGGCCGCCGACAAGCTGGTCACTAGCACTATCACCCGACGCCGGTCGAAGGCATCCGAGAGCCGGCCGATTGGCCACTGCAGAAGTACGCTGCCGGCGTAGACCAGGCCCATGTACCGGGCGATATCGCCCAGCGCGAGGCCGATCTGCTGAGCATAGATCACACCCATACCCATGACAGCGCCAGTCGACAGGCCGGTGCCGACACAACCGAGCAGCCCCAACGGCGAGAGCCGATAGAGCGCGCGCAGGTTGAGGTGCTCGGGCGCGGCAAAGGCCGGCGCCGGACTCGCGCTGAGCAGCACTGGCAACAGCGCCAGCGAGACCAGCACGGTAATCAGGATGAACAGGTCGTAGCCTCCCGGATCGGCCAGATTGAGCAGCATCTGGCCACTGGCCATGGCCGCCATGGTGATCACTACATAGAGTGAAAGCAGGCGCCCGCGCGTGGCATTGCTGGCCACGTCGTTGAGCCAGCTCTCGGCTACGACGAACAACCCGGCGATGCAGAAGCCGCTGATCAGACGCAGGCCGCACCACAACCAGGCGTCGATGAACAGTGGGTGCAGCACCACAGCGCTCGAGGCCAACGACGCCAGCGCGGCGAATACCCGCACATGGCCGACCCGCGCGACTATCTTCGGGGTCAGGGTCGATCCGGCCAGGAAGCCGACGAAATAGATGCTCATCAAGAGCCCGGCGATCTGCGTGGAAAAACCTTCCATCGAGGCACGCAGGGCGATCAACGACCCCTGCAGACCGTTGCCCAGCATCAGCAGGCCCATGCTCAGCAGCAGCGCGCCTGCCGCGCCAACTCGCGTATTCATCGTCCCTCCGGACCGTCCGGCTCGCCGCCACACGGGATAAAAAAAGCCCTGGAATCCAGGGCTAAAAGCACCGAAGTGCCACTATGTCTTCTGTCGGCGAGCGATTCACCGCACTGCCGGCGGCTCAGCCACGCAAGGGCTTGTCGTTGGCCTGCTCCAGCAGCTTGACCGCCATCAGGTGCGGCGCCTTGCCGCCGAACTGCTCGACCGCCCGGGCGTAGACTTTCTCGACCTGCTCGCACATCGGCAGCTCGGCCGCGACCTGACCGGCCAGCTCCAGGGTCAGGCGCATGTCCTTGAGGGCCAGGCCCAGTTCGAAGGTCGGGTCGTAGTCACCATTGAGGATGCTCGGGCCGTAGCGGTCGGCAACGTAGCTGCGCCCGGTGCTGTTCTGGATGATGGCGAGCATCTTGTCCGCCGGCACGCCACCCTTGACGCCGAGCATCAGCGCCTCGGACAGGGCCACCGAGTGCAGGTAGCAGAGCACCACCTGGGCGATCTTGGCGACATAGCCGGCACCCGCCTCGCCCAGGTAATCGATACGCTTGCCGATGGCGGCAAAGATCGGCTGGCACTGCTCGAAGGTGGCCTGATCGCCACCGACCAGCACGGTCAGGGTGCCGGCGGCCGCGCCTTCGGCGCCGCCGGAGATCGGCGCATCGAGGGTGCGGATCTGCTTGGCATCGGCCAGGGTACGCACCTCGCGCCAGACCTCCAGGTTGTTGGTACTCAGCTCGATCCAGATCGCACCCTGGCGCATCAGGGCGATCAGCCCGTCCGCCCCGCTGGCAACCTGCTTGATGATGGCCGGCGATGGCAGCGAGGTCATCACCACGTCGGCTTCGCTGACGGCCGCCTGAATGCTGTCGGCCCAATGTGCGCCGGCCTGCAGCAGAGGCTCGGCCTTGCTGCGGTCGACATCATGGACATTCAGATCGAAGCCGGCCTTGACCAGATTGGCGGCCATCGGCGCGCCCATGTTACCCAGACCAATAAAAGCGATTTTCATGAAGAGCTCTCTCCCGTATCAGACGGCCGATGAGTTGGTTAACTTAGGTGCACCTATGGCGTAACAACCGCCTGCCACCACCAGCGCGGCACCGACCAGGGTCCAGGTGTCGGGGAAATCCCCGAACACCACCAGGCCGATGAGCATGGCGAAAATCAGCAGGCTGTAATTGAACGGTTGCAGGACCCCGGCCGGTGCATACTCCAGGGCTTTTACCAGTAACAGGTGAGCGAAAATCCCGCTCACCGACAACACGCCCATCAGCCCCCATTCGCCCGGGCTCGGCGGCTGCCAGGCCTGCAGACCGAATACCGTCGATACCACGGCGCCGACGGCGGCCATGTACAGCATGTTGGTGGTGAAACCATCCTCGCGGCTGACCAGGCGCGTGACCAGGTTGTAGACCGCGAAGGCCAGCGCCGCCGAGAGTGGAATCAGCGCCGCCAACTCGAACAAGCCCTGCCCCGGACGCAAAATAACCAGGGTCCCGGCGAAACCCACCGCCGCCGCCAGCCAGCGGCGCAGGCCGATAAACTCGCCCAGCACGGCCCCCGCCAACGCCATGGCCAGCAAGGGGAACACCGCGAACAAGGCATGGCTCTCGGCCAACCCCAGGTAACGCAGGCCCAGGCTGAAGATGGCGATCTCGCCGACCGACAGCAGCGAACGCAACAATTGCAGCCAGGGATGCTGCGTCCTTGCCGCCATTGCAATACCGCCGCGCAGGTGGGCATAGCCCAGGGCGAAGAGCAGAAACAGCCAGTAGCGCAGCATGATGAACTGGGCCACGGCAAACTCCTGCACCAGCACCTTGGTGATGGCGTCCTGGCTGGCGAACACCAGCATCGCCAGCAGGCAGAGGCCGATGCCGCGCCGTACCACCGCGTCATCCCCTGCGGCACCGGGTGTTGCTAGCGCTTCGCTCACTTCTCGCCACTCCCCAAGCCCTGAGTCTGACCGCAGTCCCTCGGGGCACCGAACATCGATCCGCTAAGCGAGAATTCGCGCGCTCGACCCAGCGCCGACGCGGGTTCTGGTTACTGACGCGGGTACAGCGTCTCGGTGTTCCCGTCCACCCCGACGATTTGCCCAGAGACATGCTTTGCGTAGTCGGAGCAGAGGAAGCAGATCATGTCGGCGATCTCCTCCGGGTCGACGTAGCACTGCATGGACACGCCAATACCATACAAGCGACGGACCTCCTCGGGGTCGATGCCCTCGGCCTCGGCATGGGCCTTGATCACCCGCTCCATGCGCTCGCCATTGACGTTCCCCGGGACGATGCCATTGACCCGGATATTGTCCTGGCCCAGCTCCATGGCCAGGGTCTTGGTGAACCCGGTGACCGCCCATTTCGCCGCCACATAGGGGCTGCGATTGGGGAAGCCGAGGATGCCGGCCGCCGATACCAGGTTGATGATCACGCCGTGTTGCTGCTTGCGGAAGGTCGGCACGGCACGACGCGCGCAGTAGAACTGCGAGTCGATGCACACGCTCATGCAGGCCCGCCACTCTTCGTTGGTGACATCCTCGACCGGCTTGGTCGGCCCGCCGATGCCGGCGTTGTTGACCAGGATGTCGAGACCGCCCGGGAGGATCGCATCGAACATCGCGTCGACCGCATCTGGATCGGAAACGTCGGAGACGAAGGTGGTGATGCCGTCCGGCAGCGTAGAAAGCGCCTGCTCGTCCACGTCACAGGTAAACACCTGGGCGCCGAGTTTGTGCATGGCCAGGGCGGTGGCGCGGCCCATGCCGGCGCCGCCGGCGGTGATGAAGACGCGCTTGCCTTCCAGAGAAATCTGCATATCGGGTTCCTGCTCTGGCTGGGTGCTGATCAGTACTTGTAGGACGGATCGATGCGATCGATCTGGCGCAGCAGGGCCGGCCACTCGTACTTGCCCGGAACGAAGGCGGCGTACTGCTGGGCGGCCTTCTCCCACATCTTCGGATCGGTTTCGGCCAACGGCAGGCCGGTGGCGCACACCTGCAGCATGTTGGCGCAGGCACGCACCAGGTAATGCATGTTCATGAAGGCCTCACCAGCGGTTTCACCTACCGTCAGGAAGCCGTGGTTGCGCATGATCAGGCACTTGTTGTTGCCCAGGTTGTCGGCGATGCGCAGGCTCTCGTCGGTGTCCACCGACAGGCCTTCCCAGTCGTGGTAGCCGATCTTGCCGTAGAGCATCGAGGAGTCCTGCACCAGGTGCACCACGTCGCGGATCGCGGTGGCGGCCAGGCCGGCCGGCGCATGGGAGTGGAACACGAACTTGGCGTTCGGAATGGTCAGGTGGATACCGCGATGGATGACGAAGCCGGCGGTATTCACTTCGGGCGGACCGTCCAGCACGTTGCCGTGCTCGTCGATCTTGATCAGGTTGGAGGCGGTGATCTCGGTGTTGTGCAGACCGAAATGATTCATCAGGAAGTGGTGATCGGTGCCCGGAACCCGCGCGGTGATGTGGTTCCAGACAATGTCATCGTAGCCGTAGACATTGGCCAGGCGATGCATCGCTGCCAGGTCGACTCGTACATTCCACTCGTCCTGGGTGAAGCGCGGCTTGGCCGAAGTGGCCCCTTCAAACTCTGCCATCGTTACATCCTCCGCTAGTAGTCACTGCTTATGGGTTCCGCACGCGTTCGGCGGCATGGGCAAAAACTACCATCATGGTTAATGGTTGACAATCATTTATTAACAAACGCTTGCCGCGCTGGCTCGCCGGCAGCGTCAATCACACAATGGACGGCTCTAGCGCAACGCTCTGCGCGCCGGCAATGGTCGCAAACGGGCGGCGACTTCGCGCCCTCGTCGGCAAGGGAATGGCACGGTATACCGCTTGAGCGCCCCAAGAAGCCGACGGCCAGGGCCCTGCTAGCCGAACCCTAGACTCAGTCCACCTGGGATGCCTCTTCACAGACGCCGCCGAGCAATATGATTTGCGCCGTCACACCGGGCAGCGACCGAGCAGCCGCGCCGACCTGTACCTTCACTCTCGTCCAGAAGCCGCGATCGGCGAGGGAGTCGTTACACTAATGCCCTAACACTTGGCCTGGCGCCCAGCAGAATGCTCAGGCGCTCCGCCAGCCCAGACGCAAGTCCAGACCCTGTCGCGCGGTGCGGCACAACGAGGACCGATATGAGAACCCACTCCGAGAAACCTGCTGTGCTCGAACCCAGGCTCGCGCATGAGGCCAGCCTGCTCCCCGCCGCCCATCGACTGCCGGCGGTGAGCCCATGATCGAGGTCACCGAAGTCTCCATTGCCGAACTGCGCGCCGCACTCGAATCCGGCCAGACGACGGCGGTCGAGCTGGTCCAGGCCTATCTCGACCGAATCGCTGCCTACGACGGCCCGGACACGCCCACCGCCCTAAACGCCGTCGTGGTGCCCAATCCCGAGGCACTCGAGGAGGCACAGGCTTCCGATGCGCGCCGGGCCAGAGGCGAAACCCTGGGTCCGCTCGATGGCATCCCCTATACGGCCAAGGACAGCTACCTGGTCAAGGGCCTCACGGCCGCTTCCGGCAGCCCCGCGTTCGCCAAGCTGGTTGCCTATCGCGATGCCTTCACCGTCGAACGCCTGCGCGCGGCCGGCGCGATCTGCCTGGGCAAGACCAATATGCCGCCCATGGCCAACGGCGGCATGCAGCGCGGCGTATACGGCCGGGCGGAGAGCCCGTACAACGCCGGCTACCTCACCGCCCCCTTCGCCTCGGGCTCCTCCAATGGCGCAGGCACGGCCACCGCCGCCAGTTTCGCCGCATTCGGCCTGGCCGAGGAAACCTGGTCGAGCGGCCGCGGCCCGGCCTCGAACAATGGCCTGTGCGCCTATACGCCGTCGCGCGGAGTGATCTCGGTGCGCGGCAACTGGCCGCTGACCCCGACCATGGACGTCGTAGTGCCGTTCGCCAGGACCATGGCGGACCTGCTCGAGGTGCTCGAGGTGGTGGTCGCGGAAGACCCTGACACTCGGGGCGACCTGTGGCGCATGCAGCCCTGGGTGCCCATTCCCAGCGTGGCCGAGGTGCGGCCCGCCGCCTATGCCGAGCTTGCTGCGACTTCCGAAGCACTCAAGGGCAAGCGCTTCGGCGTGCCGCGCATGTACATCAATGCCGACCCCGACGCGGGCACGGCCGAGGCACCGGGCATCGGCGGCCCGACGGGCCAGCGCATCCACACCCGCCCCTCGGTGATCGAGCTGTGGCAGGCCGCCCGTCAGGCACTCGAGGCCGCCGGCGCCGAAGTGGTCGAGGTCGATTTCCCGCTGGTCTCCAACTGCGAGGGCGATCGCCCCGGTGCGCCGACCGTGTTCAATCGCGGCCTGGTATCCAAGGAGTTCCTCCATCATGAGCTGTGGGACCTGACGGCCTGGGCCTTCGATGATTTTCTTCAGGCCAACGGCGATCCCAAGCTGAATCGCCTGGTCGACGTCGACGGACCGCAGATCTTCCCCCACGATCCGGGTACTCTGCCGAACCGCGAGGGCGACCTGGCCGCAGGCATGGACGAATACGTGCGTATGGCCGAGCGCGGCATCACCCCCTGGGACCAGATCGAAACGGTTCCTGACGGCCTGCGCGGGCTGGAGAAGACCCGCCGTATCGATCTCGAGGACTGGATGGCGCATCTGGGCCTGGATGCGGTGCTCTTCCCGACCGTCGCCGACGTCGGCCCGGCCAACGCCGATGTCGATCCCCAGTCCGCCGACATCGCCTGGAGCAACGGCGTCTGGGTCGCCAACGGCAACCTCGCCATCCGCCACCTGGGTGTGCCGACGGTCACCGTGCCGATGGGCGTCATGGCGGATATCGGCATGCCCGTCGGCCTGACCTTCGCCGGCCGGGCCTATGACGACTCGGCGCTGCTGCGCTTTGCGGCGGCATTCGAGTCGCTCGGCAGCAAACGCCTGATCCCGCCGCGCACCCCACCCTTGGCGACCGGCAAACAATAGAAAAAGGCGTGATTGGCGCTGCAAGAGCGCCAATCACATCAGGCTTGCTGACGCAGCAGGGGTCAACCTGAGCCGTGCCATTACGTCGATGCGACGCCCTGCCTCCCTCTACTCAAATGCCGCTGTTCCACTCGACCTGTGAGTGCTGCAACTCAGTCTCAGAGGACTGCAGCTCCGAATGTTGTCCGATGGCCTTATCGATTGACTTCTGACCGCTTTCGAGTTGCTGATTGAGCATATCGACCAGATCAGTGACAGCACCCTTGATCAGTTCTTGGGCCGCTACCTCGTCTTGTCGAGCAGTTTCCGAGCCGACTGTACGAAGGCGTCTCATCCAGATAGAACGGCCAAAAGCACAGTCATTTCGCCAGCCAACAATGGACGAAATCTCGTTTTTCGCTCGCGGTTGCCGAAGAAAAATTTAACCTATTGTTCAGGATGACCACTAAGGATGGTCTGAAATAGCCATGCATTTCTGGCTGACTTCAGCCTTTGCCGATTTTGAAAGCGGGCAAACGATCAAAATCGACCAGATGGCCCACTCATTTCTCCGTTCTTGGCCGTCGCGAGCATCTCGCGGCAGCCATTCTCCTCATCACAGGCGCACCTCTCCTGTGGTCGCCAGCAAATGTCGACGCGCCATCCACAGGTTCGACAGCGCGAACAGCGTTATCAGCTGCGCGGTGTTCTTGGCCAGGCCGCGGAATCGCACCTTCACGTAACCGAACTGGCGCTTGATCACCCGAAATGGGTGCTCGACCTTGGCCCGCACCTGGGCCTTGGCCTTTTCGATCTTGCGTTTGGCTGTATAGAGCGGGCTGCTCTTGCCCAGCTTCTTATAGGTGCCTCGTCGTGCCGCGACCTGCCAGATCACCTCACGGCCGGCATGCTCGGAGCGCTTCTCGACCCCGGTATAGCCGGCATCGGCGCAGATGACGTTCTCCTCGCCATGCAGCAACTTGTCGACTTGGGTCACGTCCGCCACGTTGGCTGCGGTACCGACCACGCTGTGCACCAGGCCCGATTCGTCATCGACGCCGATGTGGGCCTTCATGCCGAAGTAGTACTGGTTGCCCTTCTTGGTCTGATGCATCTCAGGGTCGCGTTTGCCGTCTTTGTTCTTGGTCGAGCTGGGCGCATCGATCAGCGTGGCATCAACGATGGTGCCCTGGCGCAGCGACAGGCCGCGGTCACCGAGATATCCGTTAATTACCGCCAGTATTCCGGCCGCCAGTTCGTGTTTTTCCAGCAGGCGCCGGAAGTTGAGGATGGTGGTTTCGTCCGGGATACGTTCCAGGCTCAGGCCAGCAAACTGGCGCAGGATAGTGGTCTCGTACAAAGCCTCTTCCATTGCCGGATCGCTATAGCCGAACCAGTTCTGCATCAGATGAATACGCAGCATCGCCAGCAGCGGATAAGCGGGCCGGCCGCCTTCACCCTTTGGGTAGTGCGGCTCGATCAGGGCAATCAACCCCTTCCACGGCACCACCTGATCCATCTCAATCAGGAACAGTTCCTTGCGGGTTTTCTTGCGCTTGCCGGCGTACTCGGCGTCGGCGAAGGTCATCTGCTTCATCGGAAAACTCGGCGGGTGGAATCCGGGTATTTTGCCAAAATCAGGAAGTCTTCTTCAGAGTTTCCCTAAGTTCTTTCTCCAATCAAGCGCTCTCTTTCCCTATCTAGGCGCAAGTCGGATATGGCAATCTACCATCGCCCAACTAGGCTAGAGCGGATGCAAGAAGCTCTCCCTGCAACCGGGTTCATCCAGGTGTCAGGCTTTGAAAGGAAGGGTAGCGGTCGAAAATCCTCCAGCAGGATTGCTTTCAACGCAGAGAGGTGTCACAGCGCAGCTAGTGAGATCGATATCTAACGAAATCAGGGAAGCGCCTAAATGAGAATGCACAGTACTCAAAACCTCGGCGCATTAGCCGCCAACAACTATGCTGCCGCGAATACACCCCGCCCCTGCGACACGCCTCCCCCATTTCGAGCGCCCTGACCAGTGACAAGTCACTATTAAAGAAGCTCAGCTTTGCGCTAATGAAGGGCTGGTTTACAGCACACGCCTCCCACCCTCTGACCCAGGTGCCGACTATGAAGAACAAACAAATCAAGATCTTTTCAATCGTCGGCACAGCAGCGCTGCTGAGCGCTTGCGCGTCGCTGCAGCCAACTGCACTGACCAACAACGAGATTGCGACAACCACTCAAGCCGATCGAATCGTTGCGCAACAGGATGTCGAGCCTCTTACGGGAGACCTGTCTCTTGAAGAGGCCATTGCCCGTGCCATCAAATACAATTCGGAGCGCCGGTTAAGGACGATGGAGGAGGCTGTCGCCTCCGGCACATTTGAAGCATCCAGATACGACATGCTGCCCCAACTGGTTGCCGCCGCAGGTTACAGAGAGCGCAGCAATGACCTTCTGACCCTACAGAAGGACTTGAGCACGGGTGAAACCATTGGCGGCGAAACCATCTCTTCCAGCCGCAGGGCGACCACCACCGACCTAAGTCTTTCATGGAGCCTGCTCGATTTTGGTCAGAGTTACTACGCCGCCCGGCAAAATGCCGACCGGGTATTGATCGCAGCCGAGCGGCGACGCAAGACGCTGCACCTGTTGACCCAGGATGTACAAACCGCCTTCTGGCGTACGGCCAGTGCCCAGAAGCTTAGTAGTGTTCTGCGCCAGACCATTACCGACGCGGAGGCAGCCTTACAAGATGCCCAGGTAATAGAGCAGGAAGGACTGCGCTCGCCGCTCGAACCATTGCGCTACCAACGCCAGCTTCTAGAGAACCTGCGTTTGCTAGAAGCCATAGAGCAAGAGCTGTCGACAGCCCGAGTAGAACTCGCGGCCTTGGTGAATCTGCCCTTGATGCAAGATTTCCGCGTCGTCGAGCCTAGCGCGCAACTTAACTCGATCTGGCTCGATACCCCAGCAGACGAGATGGAAGCCCATGCGCTTCTGCAGAACGCCGATCTACGCGAAAGCATGTACAACGCCCGAATCGCACAGCTGGAAACCCGTCGAGCGCTATTGAAGCTGTTCCCAGGAATTTCCTTCAATTACGGGCACAAAACCAGCAACGATGACTTCCTCATCAATCAGTCCTGGAACGAGGCTGGCGTGCAGATATCCTTCAATCTGCTTGGCCTGCTGGCCGCCCCGGCTCAGATGCAACTGGCCGATGCGGGCATTGCGCTCGCCGATCAGAAGCGGGTGACAACCCAGCTGGCCGTCCTCTCTCAGTTACACATCGCGCGCCTGCTCTACCGCAACGCCACCCATCAATTTGACCGCGCAAACACCATTGCGAACGTCGACAGCCGCATTGCCGAGCATGTCAACAATCAAGCACATGCAGCCAAGCTGGGTAGACAGGAGCGCGTCGCCCAACAAACCGCGGCTATTCTCTCTTTGTTGCGTCGCTATCAAGCGTTATCCAACGCTCAAGCGGCGGCATCACGCTTACAGGCGACGCTGGGACTCGAACCCAACCTCGAGGATTCAGCAAACCTGTCCTTGGCCGAACTCAGCGACAAAGTCGGCCAGTCCCTTGAAACCTGGGCCAGTGGCGAACTACCGCCGGTACCCCGCTTTGATACGACTGAGCTGCAATAGTTGAGGTATCCACGGATGCAACACTTTACGGCCGTCGCAATTGTCGTGCCCAGAGCACGCCTGAACAGCATGCGTTTGACCCTGACCAGCAGCATGCTCTGGGTAGCAGCGCTCGTATCACTTTCGGGGCTCTCGCCCCTGAACTCAGTGGCCGCCGAGAGCGACCTGGTCGAACGGGAAATTCGCGCCCAACTGGCACCCCGCCGCCATACCACACTGGCGGCGGAGATCGGAGCGAAGGTCAAGCAGCTTCCGGTTCAGGAAAGCGGCAGTTTCAAGGCGGGACAAACGCTCATCCTGCTTGATTGCTCGCTGCAACAGGCCCAGCTGAGCAAGGCGCAAGCTGCACTCAATGCGGCGGAAAAAATATGGAGCGCCAACAGCCGACTTACCGAGTTGAACTCGATCGGCCAGTTGGAACTGGACACCTCAGAGGCGGAAGTACACAAGAGTCGGGCCGAGGTCGCCGGCAACCAAGCCGTACTCAGAAAATGCAAGGTTGTTGCGCCCTATGCCGGGCGTGTCGCCGAGCAGAAGGTACGCGAGCAGCAGTACGTGCAGCCCGGCCAGGCGCTCTTGGAGATCATTGATAACTCCGAGCTCGAGCTCGAATTCATCGTCCCCTCCCGCTGGCTTGCCTGGATCAAGCCCGAGCATGACTTCCTGGTACAAATCGATGAGACCGGACGCAGCTACCCCGCTAAAGTGACCCGCATAGCAGCCAAGGTCGACCCGGTCAGCCAGTCGATCAAGCTGACCGGTACTATCGACGGCACGTTCACCGAGCTAATCTCTGGCATGAGCGGCAGAGTGCTGATTTCACCGCCAACTGGCCAATAGACCTCGCCCGCATTTTTGGAGTGACGCACCTTGAAGAAGCTCTACCGCTATGTTTGCAGCGTAGTCTCGCGCCGTTCAGCGGGCACCTGGCACGATGAGTCGAGCGCCGCCGCAGACTCCCCAGACAACAGTAGCGATCTTTTGCCTGCACTCCACCAGACGGCGAGCGAGCTCGCCAGGGCCATGACGCTTGCGTCGCACAAGCGGATCAGAACACCGGGGATTCGCCCGCTGGCGCTGGAGCAGCGCTTCATGTTCGATGGTGCGGCAGCAACGGCGGGGCTAGAGCCAAGCGTTCCAGATTCCCTGCCAGATGCCGGAGCCGCCACTCAGCACAGCGAGCATGCGCCGGCCAGCCAGAAGGATACGTCCCAAAACCACGAAAAGCCGACCACTGACTACAGCGCGCAGCAGCTGGCGACAGCCGATCGGGCACTCAATGAAGGACGCCTGGATGTCGTCTTCATCGAGGACAACGTGAGCGACTACCAGAGCCTTGTTGACGGCATGAAAGCCGGCATCGAGATCGTCTTGCTCGATAGCCGCGGTGATGGCCTGCAACAAATGGCGAAATACCTGAGTGGTCGCAGTGAGATCGACGCCATTCACCTCATAAGCCACGGAGCGGAAGGCCGCCTCAACCTGGGCGCCCTGACGCTCGACACTATTGCCCTGCAGAACCGCACAGATGATTTGGCCACCCTGGGGGCTGCCCTGACCATCGATGGAGACCTGCTGCTGTACGGCTGCGCGGTTGCCAGCGGTGAGGGCAACGCATTCGTCTCCGCAATGGCCACGGCCACTGGGGCGGACGTCGCCGCTTCAGACAATGCAACGGGCAGCGAAGTCCTGCGCGGGGACTGGCAACTGGAGACGGCTACTGGCGGAATCGAAGCGGCGACGCCTATCACCTCGCCGGCGCTTGCCGCCTACGCCAACATCCTGGCCAGTGCCACCCTGACCGGCGGCAACGACACCCCAGTGCTTTCGGCCGGTGCCGACAGCATCATCGCCGATACCACCAACACGCTGAACAGTGGCGACCAGATCGACGGTCTGGCCGGCTCCGATACCCTGGAGATTTCCGCGGCGCAGACGGTGACGTTCAACGCCACCACCCTGACCAACGTCGAAGTGATCACCATTAGCGCGGGCATTCAGGACATCACCAGCCACGACGCCACGGTGGCGGCCGGGCAAACCCTGGCCGTGGATGCCTCCGCCAGTAGCGCCAAGCTGACCTGGAATGGCGGCGCCGAAACGGACGGTACCTTCTCCATCACCGGCGGCGCCGGCCATGATTCGATACTCGGTGGTGCCGGTAACGACACCCTCTACGGTGGTGCCGGTAATGACACCCTCAGTGGTGGAGCAGGTGACGACCTGCTGTTTGGCGACGACGGCAACGACACCCTCTATGGCGGCCTCGGCAATGACACTCTCTCAGGTGGCGACGGTAACGACTTTCTCTACGGTCTGGAGAATGACGACCTGATCTATGGTGGCGCCGGTAACGACGGTATCAGCGGCGGCGATGGCAACGACTCCATGTGGGGCGGTATCGGCAACGACACCATAATCGGTGGCAACGGCGCGGACCTGATCTACGGCGAAGATGGCAACGACTGGATTTGGGGGCAAAACGACAACGACCTGATCTACGGTGGTGACGGCAACGACACCATCAGCGGTGATGCCGGCAACGACACCCTCTATGGCGGCGCCGGCAACGACATCCTGCGGGGCCTGAACGACAACGACCTGATCTATGGGGATGCCGGCAACGACACATTGTCCGGTGGCGCGGGCAGCGACACCTTGTTCGGCGGCGCCGATAACGACACCTTCACCGGCACCGCGGCCCATCTCGATGGCGATACCATTGGCGACTTCACCACGGCCGACAACATTCTGGTTCTAGGCGCCGACCTCTCCGCGCTCAACAATACCGCGGCCAGTGGCACTATCGACCTGGGTGGCGGGCAGACCCTGACCCTCACCGGCATTACGGCCGCCAGCGGAAAATTCGTAGCGGTGTTTAGCGGCGGTAATACCACCATCACCCTGGTGCCCAACGCCCCGCCGGTGATCACCAGCGATGGCGGCGGAGTCAACGCCGCGGTCAATGCCGCCGAGAACCAGACCGCCGTCACCACAGTGACCGCCACCGACGGCGATGGCGACACCCCGACCTTCTCCATCAGCGGTGGCGCCGATCAGGCCAAGTTCAGCATCGACCCCAACACCGGCGTGCTCAGCTTCATCAGCGCGCCAGACTTCGAGAACCCCAGCGACAGCGATGGCAACAACAGCTACGTGGTGCAGGTGACGGCCGATGACGGCGTTGGCGGCATGGATATCCAGACCATCACGGTGACCGTGACCAACGTCAACGAGGCGCCGGTCATCACCAGCAATGGCGGTGGGGTCAACGCAGCGGTCAATGCCGCCGAGAACCAGAGCGCCGTCACCACAGTCACGGCCAGCGACGTCGACGGCGACACCCCGACCTTCTCCATCAGCGGTGGCGCCGATCAGGCCAAGTTCAGCATCGACCCCAACACCGGCGTGCTCAGCTTCATCAGCGCGCCAGACTTCGAGAACCCCAGCGACAGCGATGGCAACAACAGCTACGTGGTGCAGGTGACGGCCGATGACGGCGTTGGCGGCATGGATATCCAGACCATCACGGTGACCGTGACCAACGTCAACGAGGCGCCGGTCATCACCAGCAATGGCGGTGGGGTCAACGCAGCGGTCAATGCCGCCGAGAACCAGAGCGCCGTCACCACAGTCACGGCCAGCGACGTCGACGGCGACACCCCGACCTTCTCCATCAGCGGTGGCGCCGATCAGGCCAAGTTCAGCATCGACCCCAACACCGGCGTGCTCAGCTTCATCAGCGCGCCAGACTTCGAGAACCCCAGCGACAGCGATGGCAACAACAGCTACGTGGTGCAGGTGACGGCCGATGACGGCGTTGGCGGCATGGATATCCAGACCATCACGGTGACCGTGACCAACGTCAACGAGGCGCCGGTCATCACCAGCAATGGCGGTGGGGTCAACGCAGCGGTCAATGCCGCCGAGAACCAGAGCGCCGTCACCACAGTCACGGCCAGCGACGTCGACGGCGACACCCCGACCTTCTCCATCAGCGGTGGCGCCGATCAGGCCAAGTTCAGCATCGACCCCAACACCGGCGTGCTCAGCTTCATCAGCGCGCCAGACTTCGAGAACCCCAGCGACAGCGATGGCAACAACAGCTACGTGGTGCAGGTGACGGCCGATGACGGCGTTGGCGGCATGGATATCCAGACCATCACGGTGACCGTGACCAACGTCAACGAGGCGCCGGTCATCACCAGCAATGGCGGTGGGGTCAACGCAGCGGTCAATGCCGCCGAGAACCAGAGCGCCGTCACCACAGTCACGGCCAGCGACGTCGACGGCGACACCCCGACCTTCTCCATCAGCGGTGGCGCCGATCAGGCCAAGTTCAGCATCGACCCCAACACCGGCGTGCTCAGCTTCATCAGCGCGCCAGACTTCGAGAACCCCAGCGACAGCGATGGCAACAACAGCTACGTGGTGCAGGTGACGGCCGATGACGGCGTTGGCGGCATGGATATCCAGACCATCACGGTGACCGTGACCAACGTCAACGAGGCGCCGGTCATCACCAGCAATGGCGGTGGGGTCAACGCAGCGGTCAATGCCGCCGAGAACCAGAGCGCCGTCACCACAGTCACGGCCAGCGACGTCGACGGCGACACCCCGACCTTCTCCATCAGCGGTGGCGCCGATCAGGCCAAGTTCAGCATCGACCCCAACACCGGTGTGCTCAGCTTCATCAGCGCGCCAGACTTCGAGAGCCCCAGCGACAGCGATGGCAACAACAGCTACGTGGTGCAGGTGACGGCCGATGACGGCGTTGGCGGCATGGATATCCAGACCATCACGGTGACCGTGACCAACGTCAACGAGGCGCCGGTCATCACCAGCAATGGCGGTGGGGTCAACGCAGCGGTCAATGCCGCCGAGAACCAGAGCGCCGTCACCACAGTCACGGCCAGCGACGGCGATGGCGACACCCCGACCTTCTCCATCAGCGGTGGCGCCGACCAGGCCAAGTTCAGCATCGACCCCAACACCGGCGTGCTCACCTTCATCAGCGCGCCAGACTTCGAGAACCCCACCGACAGCGATGGCAACAACAGCTACGTGGTACAGGTAACGGCCGCCGACGGTAATGGCGGCAGCGATATCCAGACCATCACGGTGACCGTGACCAACGTCAACGAGGCGCCGGTCATCACCAGCAATGGCGGTGGGGTCAACGCAGCGGTCAATGCCGCCGAGAACCAGAGCGCCGTCACCACAGTCACGGCCAGCGACGGCGATAGCGACACCCCGACCTTCTCCATCAGCGGTGGCGCCGACCAGGCCAAGTTCAGCATCGACCCCAACACCGGCGTGCTCACCTTCATCAGCGCGCCAGACTTCGAGAACCCCACCGACAGCGATGGCAACAACAGCTACGTGGTACAGGTAACGGCCGCCGACGGTAATGGCGGCAGCGATATCCAGACCATCACGGTGACCGTGACCAACGTCAACGAGGCGCCGGTCATCACCAGCAATGGCGGTGGGGTCAACGCAGCGGTCAATGCCGCCGAGAACCAGAGCGCCGTCACCACAGTCACGGCCAGCGACGGCGATAGCGACACCCCGACCTTCTCCATCAGCGGTGGCGCCGACCAGGCCAAGTTCAGCATCGACCCCAACACCGGCGTGCTCACCTTCATCAGCGCGCCAGACTTCGAGAACCCCAGCGACAGCGATAGCAACAACAGCTATGTGGTGCAGGTGACGGCCGACGACGGCAATGGCGGCACGGCTGTCCAGACCATCACGGTAACGGTAACTGATTTAGGCGACACCGCAGCCAATCAAGCACCCATTTTACCGCCAGCGCCAACACCCGCAGCGCCGCCGAGCGTAGGCTCAGGCCCGAGTACGACTCCCACACTGGAAGCCCCCCCTGCTCCAGCGAACCAACCTTTCCTGCATAACAGGGCGCTAGGCACCTCAGGACTCGTTGCCCCCCCTGTGGATGCCTCGATATTCGACGCGGTCTTCTCAATCCCAAGCAGCGCTGCTCTCGACTTGGGTCTTGGCGACAGCTCGGAGCCGGCCCTGCGTATGCTGCCCGACTTCGGCAGCACACGCATTGTCCAGGGCAGTGAGATTTCTCTGGCGCTCCCACTGGAGCTGTTCTCCGCCACCGGTGAGTTCATCATCCTTGAACTCGAAGCCTTGCAAGGCGATGGCCAAGGGTTGCCGGACTGGCTCACGTTCGACCCTCGGACCGGCCTGTTCTCCGGCAAGGCGCCGGCTGACTTCACCGGCAAGGTCAGCGTAAAAGTCATAGCACGCGACAGCCAAGGCAATGAGAGGGTCATCCAACTGGAGCTCGACATCGTTTCGGGGGAGGTTATTGACAACGGTGACGCTCCTGAGGCCACAGCGGCGGAACGAAATGCCGCGCTGGCGCCGAGCGGCCGGGCAGGCTTGTCGGAGCAGCTGCGCCATGCCAGCAACCGTAGCGAGCTTGCTCCACGCCTGGCCGCGCTGACGCAAAGCGTACAGGCCGCCCGTAACCATACATGAGCAATGTCGCATCAATAGGCGCAACCCCATCGAGTATCAAGCCACTGTTTGCAGTGCTCGATCTCAGCCATCGTGCCCGCCAGGCGGCGACCCTTGATGAGCTGGCGTTCTTGCTGGTCAACGATACTCGCGCGCTCCTCCCTTACCGGCAAGCCGCTCTGTGGTTCTCCGACGGCGGGGTGCGCGCTCTGTCTGGCGTCGTCCAGGCGGAGGCCAATGCCCCCTATGTGCAATGGTTAAACCGCTTATGCAGCACCTTGTGCACACAGAAAGTCGACGGCAATTCCATCGCTCCGGACGTCGCCGTCGCCCAGCCCGTCGACCATGGCAGCCTGCCAGCTGATCTCGCCGCCGAATGGAACGAGTGGTTACCCCGCGAAGCGCTGTGGCTAGCCATGCCCGCCAGCGATGCCCACCCCGGCAGCGGGTCGGGAGGCATCCTGCTAGCCGGCGATAACCCGTTCAGCGACGACGCCAGCGCCCTACTCGCAGAATGGCTACATGCCTGGCGCCATGCCTGGCTGGCACGCTTTCGCCCGCCCGCCTGGTCACGCGCACGGCTCGGCGACAGCCTGCGCACCTGGCGAAGCGCGGAGCGTAAGAAAAGCTGGTGGCGCAGCCGCTTCAACCAGATCGCGCTGCTCGCTGTTTGCGCCCTGTTCTGCCCCGTGCGCTTAACCGTACTCGCACCCGGCGAGCTGGTTGCCGCCGCCCCAAGCGTGATTCGCGCTCCGCTCGATGGAGTGATCGGACAGTTTCACGTGCGCCCTAACGAGACGGTCAAGGCTCAACAACTGCTGTTCAGCTTCGACGAGGCGGCAATTTCCAGCCGGCTGCAGGTTGCCCGCCTGACCCTGGCGACGGCCGAAGCCAAATACCGCCAGTTCGCCCAGTTGGCGCTCAGCGATAACAGCTCCAAGGCGCAAATGATGGTGCTGTATGGCGAGATTAGCGAACGCCGCACCGAAGCGGAGTTCTTGCAGAACCAGCTTGAACGCTCACGTGTGCTGGCACCCCGTGACGGAGTGGTGCTGTTCGACGACCCCAGCGACTGGGTCGGCCGACCGGTGCAGACCGGCGAGCGCGTGATGCGCCTGGCCACGCCAGACGAGGTGGAAATCGAGGTATGGCTCGGTATCGGCGATGCCATCCCGATCGAGGAGCAGGCGCCGGTTCGCCTCTATCTGGCCGCGAGCCCATTTAGCTCGATCGCCGGCCAAGTGCGCTATATCGGCCACGATGCCGTGCCGCGGCCCGATGGCAGCTACTCTTACCGCCTGCGCGCCAAACTCGACGAACGGAGCCAGCAGCGTATCGGCCTGAAAGGCACCGCAAAAATATACGGTGACTGGGTGCCGCTCAGCTATTGGATGCTGCGCCGGCCACTGGCAACCATTCGCCAGTACCTGGCGCTCTGAGACGGTGCCCAGCCGCCATGTCTGACTCGCTCCCCAAGTTGCGCGAAGAGCTGGACCTTTTTCCAGGTCCACGCCTTTCCGATGGACAACCCAGTTGGACCCTGCACGATCCTGTACGCAACCTTTTTTTCCAGCTCGACTGGTCGAGTTTCGAGATTCTCAGCCGCTGGGCTCTCGGCGATGCCGCGCGAATCGTCAGCAGCATCCGGGCCGAAACGACCTTGCACATCGACACTCCCGACGTCGAAGCCTTTGCCGCCTTCCTGCAAAAAAATCAGCTGTCGCAGCCCGTTCTGGGTGCAGCAGCGAACCTGGCCGAGTTGCTGCGCAAGCAACGCGGCAGCGCCGGGCAATGGCTGCTGCACCACTATCTGTTCCTGCGCATTCCGCTGGTTCGCCCCGACGCCTGGCTGAGCCGCTGGGCCCCGCGACTCGACGCCCTGTTCAGCCGTAACTTTCTTCTCCTGACGCTCTTGGCGGCGCTATTCGGGCTGATCAGCGTGTACCGCGAGTGGCCGCGTTTCTCCGCGACCCTGGTCGACTTGCTGTCTTGGCAGGGACTGCTGGCCTACGGCCTGACGCTGGTCGGAGTCAAGGTATTGCACGAACTGGGGCATGCCTTTACCGCCAAACGCTTCGGGTGCCATGTGCCAACCATGGGCGTGGCACTGTTGGTGTTATGGCCGGTGGCGTACACCGACACCAACGACGTATGGAAGCTCACCAGGCGCGAACAGCGCCTCCAGGTTGCAGCGGCGGGCATCGCCACCGAACTGTCGGTTGCCGCCTGGGCGACCCTGGCCTGGGTCTGGCTGCCGGAAGGGTGGCCGAAGACGGTGGCGTTCCTGCTGTCGAGCACCACGTGGATCTCCACCCTGCTAATCAATGCCAGCCCCTTCATGCGCTTCGATGGCTATTTTCTGTTATCCGATGCATTGCAGCTGCCCAACCTGCATGAGCGCAGTTTCGCCCTGGCCCGCTGGGATCTGCGCGAACGCCTGTTCGCCCTGGGTGCCCCGGTGCCGGAACACTTTCCGCGGGCGCGTCATAACGGACTGATCCTGTTCGCCTATGCGGTTTGGTTGTACCGTCTCCTGCTTTTTCTCGGCATCGCATTCCTAGTTTACCAGTTCTTCATCAAGGTGGTGGGTATCCTCTTGCTCGCCGCGGAGCTCTGCTGGTTCATCTTTCTGCCAGTGTTTAACGAACTGAAGGTCTGGCATGCCAACTGGACAACGATTCGTGACAGCCGCCGGGGCCGCCGCTCGCTGCTGCTATTCGCACTGCTGATCGGGCTGTTCGTGCTGCCCTGGCCGACACGGGTGTCGACCTCGGCGCTGTTACTGCCGCACGAGAGCCTGGAGATCTATGCCCCACCACATGCACGCATCACGACTCTGCCCCACGCCAACGGCAGTCGCATTCACGCAGGTGATCTGTTGCTCGGCATGGAGTCGCCGGACTTGCAGGTCCGCACCGCACAAGCAGGGGCGCGCAGCGAACGACTCGCCTGGCAGAGCGCGTCAGCCGGCTTCGATCCTGAGCAACGTAAGCAGTGGCAGGTACTCAACGAGCAACTCGGCATCGCCAGGGCCGAAAACCTCACCGTCAGCGCAGATGCCGCTCGTTATAGCCCGACGGCCCCCTATGCCGGCATCCTGCGCGATCTCGATCCCGACTTGCGAGTCGGCGACTGGGTGAGCCAGGGCGAGATTCTCGCGCGCCTGGTACGCCAGGGCCCGCAACAGGTCATCACCTATATCGACGATGAAGCTGTACAGCGCATCGCTCCCGGCGACCGAGCCCTCTTTGTCAATGACGGCGCTGATGGCCCTATCCTGCGTCTCGAGGTGGTGAGCATCGACCGCGATGCCAGCCGCACCCTGAACGAGCCCGAACTGGCCACTGAGTTCGGCGGTCACCTGCTGGTACGCGAGAAAAACGGCATTCTCTACCCTGAGCGCGCGGTCTACCGGGTGCTGCTCAAAGTCACCGACGACAGGCGGGCGCCGCAATATGCCTGGCGTGGACAGGTCAGCATCGCCGCCAACTGGGAAGCACCCGGGCTGCGTTTCCTGCGCAGCGCGACCAATGTGCTGCTGCGCGAGTTGGGCTTCTAACGCCCGTCACTGGCGCGGCGCCTAAGGCCTGTGCGCCACATCGTCAAGCCTGATTTCCTGGCCATCTCTCCAAGCGCGCAGCTGGGTCGCCGCCTCCCAGGCCACTGCCGACCAATCTCCAGTGCGGTCCTGGCGAATCAGCCGCAGAGACGGGTACCAAGGCGTGTCCATACGCGTCAACATCCAGCGCCAGTCCGGTCGGTGGCACAGCAAAGCGCGCCCCGGGCGACCGAGCAGGCCGGCCATGTGCAGCACGGATGTGCAGGATGAAATAACGAAGTCGCAGCTCTGCAGCACTGCCAGCGTGTCGAGCACCTGCGCACCCGCCGCTTCGATAGCGGCGCCGACATCGCAGATCTGCTCTGCCAACCCCAACTCGCCAAGCTCAGAACGCCCAGGTCCCACCTGCAGAGAGACGAAGCGCACCCCCTCGACCTCCAGAATCGGCCGCAGCGCCGCTAATCCAGGGGAGCGCAAACTGTCACCGGAAAACTCGGGATTACCGCGCCAGCACAGGGCGACCACCGGCTGCACATCGCTGCCACGCACCAGCGCACGCCAATGCGCAACGTGGGCGGGGTCTACCAGCGGCTCCGAACAGGGGGCGGGAATGTCCTGCGGCCGCTGCATCCCCAGGCGCATCGGCAGAGACATCAAGGGTATCCAAACCTGCGAGCGCGGCAATGGCTGGTCCCAGGCATACACGTCGACGGCCGGCAGAATCCGCCGCGCCACCGCCAGGGTAGCCGGCTTTCCAGCGAAGATGACTCGGCCACCTGGTCCCTTGGGGATATGGGATACAAAGCGCAGGAACTGCAAGGTATCGCCCAGCCCCTGCTCGTCCAGCACCAGCAGGGTGCTGTCCAACAGCGGCTGGCCATCCCAGCGCGGCTTCTCCGGCGCGGCGCTGCGCAACCCAAGAGCTTCATGGCGATGTTCGAAATGCGGCCAGGCCTCGCGATAGCGCCCCTGCAACAACAGGGTGAAGGCCAGATCCCAATGCAACGCGGCCGACTGCATCCCCCTCAGGGCCTGCTGGAGGCAGTTGGCGGCTTCGTCGACACGGCCGTCGCGGCGCAGCAGGTTTCCCAGGCTGTGCAAAACTCTAGGGTTACCTGGATGAGCCGCCAGCAGCGTCCGGAAGTCCGCCTCGGCGCCCTGCGCATCGCCAAGGTCACGTCGCGCATTGCCGCGGTCGGCACGCGCGCCGATATGCTCGGGTTGACGTCGCAGCACCTCATCATAGGCCCGCTCGGCTTCGCCCAAACGCCCGGCGCGATGCAGGCACAGACCCCAGCTGTAGTCATCCTGGACCTCGGTTGAGGCCAGTGCCGCGCCGCCGACGACCCGGTCGATCGCCGTCAACAGCTGCCTGGCGTGGCTGTCGCAGCCCCTGTTCGCCATGAATTGAGCCCCGGCCTGCCCCTTGGCCATGGCTTCGGTGCGGCGCACGTAGGCCCGCTCCATCAGTTCCAGCAACTCATCCATGGAGCTCTCGCCCCAGTCGTCCTGGCCGCCGGCACCGCTCTGCCCTCTCAGTTCACCCTGACTCTGCAGCATATAAACATGCTCACCGAGTAGATCCAGATAGCCGGTATTGGCGGCCACAACTGTAGGCACGCCACAGGCCATGGCCTGCAAGGCCGGCCATTGCGCGCCCCCCTCGCAGCGACTGGGGAACACCGCCAGATCGCTCTCGCGCAGGATGTCCGGCAGCTGGCTGTCGGCAACCAGGCTCAGGTCGAGCAGGGCCTGCGCGGCGATGCCGTTGCGCAGCAACCAGGGAGTAAGCTGCACGATGCCATTGACCCGCTCAGGCACGCCGTCGAGATAGGGTGAGCGCAACAGGTCATCCGAGCCATGCGCCGCCATACGACTCCAGCCACAGACCAGCAGGGCCTCTGGATGACGCTGGTGGAAGATGCGAAACGCACCGAGCAGAATATCCTGCCCCTGCCGATACTCCAGCTGGCCACCGGAAAACACTACAAAGCGGTCACGGAACAGTCCGGTTCGCGGGGCCGGATAGAAACGCTCCAGATCGACCCCGGGCGGACAGCAGTGCAGGTTATTCAAGCCCCTGCCGCGCAGCACCTGGGTAGCCCATGATGAGTTGGTGATGATCAGTGGCCAGTCGCCGGCCCGCTCGAGACTTTCTCGCGACATGTCGACATGGTTGAAACCCGCCAAGCCAATGTTGGGTTTACCGGGACTGTCCTCGGGGAAGCACTCTAGGCTCAGCCGGTCGCCCAAGAACTGCAGCACCGGGAACGGCAAACGCTGCCCTGGGGCGGGAACCACACGGCGCGCCGCATACTCTGTCAGCGCCGGAGCCAGCAAGCGCGCCTGCCGTGCGTCAAGGTTGAGTGGTTTGACGACGCGCAACAAACTCAGCTGCCCCCCCTGCAGGACAATCTGCGAAGCCAGCTCGAGGCCATAGCGACCTTCCTCACTCTGCGAGCCAAGCGTCCAGCTAATTCCGATTCGCCTCATTCCACCCCTCAGCCTGGCCGAACCGTCGCACTCCAGGGCTAGCTGTCTGCATTGCCGCATCGAAGGCGCTGCCAAGATCAATAAGCGGCACAACGGTCTGGCGGCACGGTGGGCAGATCTTATCTCAGCCCCCCGCCAGGAGCGTTACTCAGTGATGGAAAAACAACGCATCCCGGTGTTTTATAGGCCATCGAGCCCTCACGCTGCGCTCCTGCGCTGCAGAACCTCAGCCCTAGCAGGATTACGCATGCGCCACGCCCCAAACTTCGCCCTCTACTACGCTAGCGACGCCTATTCCACCTCCAAGAAAATGATGGGCCGCCAAGCCGCAGGCCAGGCACTGCTGACGGGCATTGCCCGAACCTGGCCGCGGTCCCAGTTGCACGGCCTCGGCGTGGACGGAGCCACAGGGCAAAACCTTCTTCAACTGTTGCATAAGCAGGGCTTCAGCGGCCAATTGCAATGGAGCAGCCTGCCCAGCTTGCAGGCCGCCGCCGACGCGGGCGCGCTCTATTACCCCGCCCCGCCCGACAAGGACCTGGCCGCCGCGCGCAACCTCGGCAACCCTGCCGCCTTTAGCCTGATGGGAGTTGCGCATAGCCTGTCGTCGCTCGGGGCGATGGATAGACTGGCGGAGCTGATCCTGCCGCCGTTCAAACCCTGGGACGCGCTGATCTGTCCCTCCCTAGCGGTGAAGACCTACGTCACCCGGTTGCATGAGGAAATGCGCGAATACTGGCGCGAGAGCATAGGCGCCACACGCTTTGTCGAGATGCAACTGCCAGTGATCCCC
Source organism: Pseudomonas benzenivorans (assembly GCF_024397895.1). NCBI lineage: Bacteria > Pseudomonadati > Pseudomonadota > Gammaproteobacteria > Pseudomonadales > Pseudomonadaceae > Pseudomonas > Pseudomonas benzenivorans. The sequence continues at coordinate 3,772,360 of NZ_CP073346.1, read as the reverse complement.
CTGGGAGTCGACGTACCGGCCTTCGCCCCCCGAGCCGCTGCCCGCGAAGCCGCGCGCAGCGAGCTGGGGCTGGGCGCGGAAGACCTGGTCTTACTCTTCGCCGGCCGCCTGGCCTTTCACGCCAAGGCCAACCCGGTGTCGTTGTACCAAGCGCTGGAGAAACTCGCCGGCCAGCGCTCTGTTGTCTGCATCGAGGCAGGGGTGTTTGCCAATCCAGGAATGAAGCACAGCTACCTGACGACCCAGCAAGCCCTCGCCCCGTCCGTGCGTTTCTTGTGGATCGACGGCCATCAGCCCGCCAGCTACCGCCCCGCCTGGCAGGCCGCGGATATCTTCGTTTCCCTTGCCGACAATATTCAGGAGAGCTTCGGCCTAACGCCGCTTGAGGCCATGGCTGCCGGACTGCCCGTGGTGGTGTCGGACTGGGACGGCTACAAGGACACGGTTCGCGACGGCATCGATGGCTTTCGCATCCCGACCGTATTACCTCCCGCCGGGGCAGGCGCGGACATGGCGCTGCGCCACGCCCTGAGTCTCGACACCTACGATCGCTATATCGGCCATGCCAGCCTCGCCAGCGTCGTCGAACCGCAGGCGCTAGCACAGGCACTTCAACTGCTGGCCGACGACCCGGGCCTGCGTGTGCAAATGGGCGCCGCCGGGCGCGCGCGCGCTACCGCGCAGTACGACTGGCCGGTGGTCTTACGGCGCTATGCCGAACTCGCGCAAGAGCTTGCCGGGCTCCGTCCACAGGACATCGGCGAACCTCCTCAACCTTGGCCGCAGCGCGCCGACCCCTTTCATCGCTTTGCCCATTTCTCCAGCAGAACCCTCAATGGCCAGTGGCTGATACGCGCTCGACCGGACGCGGCGGCGCGCCTCGAACGGTTGTTATCGCTGCCCATGACCAACTATGCCTTCGATTCGCCGCTTCTTTCCAGAGAAGCGTTGCCAGCACTCCTCGCAACGCTCGATCAGGACGCTCGGCAAACCGTCGATTCGGCTCTGGCCAATGCCGATGTGGCTACCCAGGTCGGCGTGCGCGCACTGATGTGGCTGTGGAAGTTCGACCTACTGGAAGTGCTGGTGCCGGCCACAGGACGCGGATAGGCCAAGGTCGCCCGGGAGTTCTAGAACAGCGAGCCTAGCAGCCGCTGCAGGGCAGCCCAGGAATTGTCCGGCCGCGCGGTCAAACGCGTTGCGGTCTTTTGCGCCACCGCCCCCAGGCGTCCATCCCGGTCTAGCAACAGTTCCGGAAGCCGCTCGCGCAGTGACTGCAACGAAGTACCCGCACGGGCGCACACATTACCCGGCAAGCTAGCGAGTAGGCGCTGGCTGTGCAGTGACTGTTCGAGATGACGTGGCAACAGGAGCTGCGGTCGCCCCGCCATCAGCGCCTCCTCCAGCGCGCCGATGCCGCCATGGTGAATCAGCATCGACGCACGCGACAGAGCCTCCCGCAGCGGCGGTGGCGTGACATGTACCCGGATTCCGGCCCGCTCCAACGCGGAAACTGTCTCGCGGCCGGCGCCATGCAGGTAACACTCGCCGGCCAGGTGATGTTCCCTCCATACCTGCAGGACCCGATGCGACAACGGGTGACTCATCCGCAGGTAGGCAAAGGGGAAGGCTCCCTCGGGTTTCGCCAAGGGTGGCGCAGGGCGCTCCCATGGACCGGAGGCGGGAAGCGTGCGCGAAGCAGCGTAGATATCCAGCTCCGGCGGCACGCAGACCACCTGCCCGACGCCCTCGATGACCTGCGCCAGGCTCATGGGCTCGGCCAACCCCCGCGCGGCCTGGACGCGCTGCGCCGCGTGCAGCAGTTCTGCCGGCTGCCATTGATGGGGCACCGGATCGCCAAGCAGGGGAAAGTGACCACCGGCCATTCCAGGCGGGGTGACGAAGCCATCGCCGATACAGATCAACGGTATGCGGGCGAATGCCGCCAGCGATAGCAGCGGCGAATAGTCGGCGATGATCAGATCAGGCGCCTGGCTCCGCAGCACCTCATCCCAGGCCCTCACCACGGCGGCCAGCTGCTTCAGGTCGGCATAACCGCACACGCCCATGATGTCGGCGTAGCTCGCCGCGCGAAAACGCCCCGGACCGGAGAAACAACTTCGGTGCGGCGGCGTCGCGATGACGGGCACATGCGCCGCCCGATAACGCTCGGCCAAGGCCGCCGGGTCGCGCGCCGCCACGACCGGCACCCAACCCTGCTCGCGCAGGCGCTGAGCCAGCCAGAGCAGGCGCGCGGCATGTCCCAGACCCTCGCCCATTTCCCAGGCCAGCAGCACTCGCCGCCCACGCCCGAGCGACTGGCCGCCAGGGGTGGCATGGGCGCGATGCTTGCTAACCGGCACCGGTGTTAACGGCGACACGGGGCATCCCTTGATCTTGCCGCTGATGCTGTGTCAACAGCTCGATCCATGCGGGAATGCCATGCGTGCGCAGATCATAGTGCTGCTCGATATACTCCCGCGCCCTGCTGCGCAGGCGCGAAAACGCCAGGGGATCAGCCAATACCTCGGCAACCTGGTCGGCAAGCTGCCTGGTATCGAAGAAATCCACCAGCAGTCCGTTCTCGCCGTGCGTGATCACCTCCTGCACCGGAGGAGTAGCGGAGCCTATGACCAGACAACCACAGGCCATGGCCTCGAGCATCGACCACGACAGTACGAAGGGGTAAGTAAGGTAGATATGCGCGGACGACAACTGGAGCACCTTCAGGTATTGCCGGTAAGGCAACCTGCCGAGAAAGTGCACCCGTGACCAATCGACTCGCTCGCCCAACTCGGCCACATAGGTTTCCCGGTAACTCTGACCGGCCGGCAGGCGCGCGCCATAGCTGACCTCATCGCCACCAACCACCACGAACTGCGCCGTCGGGCAGCGCGCCTGCAACTCGGGTAGCGCGCGCACAAAGCGGTGGAACCCCCGATAGGGCTCCAGGTTGCGGGCAACATAGGTGATGACCTGATCACCTGCGCGGAAGACCTTGCCCTGCACCTCCAGAAAAGCCCGCGGGTCCGGTTTCGCCTGACTGGTGTCGATGCCTTCATGCAGAACACGAATCTTGGACTGAAACTCCGCAGGGTAGAGTGAGCGCTGCCAACGGGTCGGCGACACGCCTGCAGCGCACTCGCTGAGACCGAGGAGTTGCGTTGCATTTCTCAGTCGTACGTGCAGGCGTGAGTCGATGCCAGCCGGGAATTCAGGGTCGAATCCAAGATCCGCGCCTTCGGCGTGATAGTAGTACTCGCAGTAGTGGATATGGCGCGCCGTCGGGAAGATCTCTCCGAGGAACAGGCCCTCCCCCCACCCCGGATGCACCGCCACCACATCCGGCACAAAGCCTTGCTCTTTGAGTCGCAGGCAAGCCCGCAGCAACTGTTGCCCGCGACGCACATGGTTTTCGTATTCGCGCAGATACACATGGGTCTGCTGTTCGCCGGCCTTTGGCGAGGCATAGCCGTAAACGGTGACCCGAGGGTGCAAAGTCAGGCTCGCCTTTATATTGGCCACATCGCCAACGGCTACGACCTCATGCCGCGGGTCGTCGGCCAGGGCACAGGCGATGTGCTTGAACTGGCCGGGAAAACGCTGGTGGACGAATAAGAAACGCATCGTATTGGAGGGCCGGCTGATTGGATCAGGGAAGCGATGCGCTAGGCACATCGGTGACAATTGTTATGCATAGTCGAGTCGGGGTCGCCGCTACGGCATACTGCCTTACTCGCAAATCGTAAAGCTGATCAGTATGTCGTGCTCAGTCATTCCCGGACAATGGGCCGCAAGTTTTCTTCAGCCAACCCCACCTGGTCTGATCCGGTTTGCGAACCTCACCCTCCGCACTTTTGCCAGGGTGCTCCTAAAACATAAGCAGGCCGACAAGGCGACTTCACGCTCACATCTACCCACTGGAAGCTACCGGCTCGGTGCACGCCCTAACCCTCCGGCCGAACGCGCGACGCCTCGATCTTGCCCAGCAGCCATTGCAAGCCCGCCAGATGCTGCTGGTCATGGCTGCACAGGTAGTGCACCAGGCTGCGCAGTGACAACGGGCCGTAGCCCTCGAAATCGGCGGTACGCGCAAACTGCTCCGGGCTCAGGCCGGCGATCAGCGTCATGGTCTTGGCTCGCGCCACGCGGAACGCCGCGAAGACTTCATCCACATTGGCCTCGGCATAGGCGCGCTCCCTGGCCAGGGCCTCGCCATCAACCGAGAGCAGCACGGGATTGAGCTCTTCGAGGGTGCGCTGGAACCGCACGTGATACCCCTCGACCTCAATGTCGTAGACGTGACAGACCTGCTCGATGGCGGTGAATGGCTCGCTCGGAACGCCCTCCCAGGAAGCCGGCGACCATTGCTTGAACTCAGCCGGAATGGCGCCGTAGTAGGCTTCCAGCTGGTCTGGGAACGCCGCCAGGGCGTTCAGTGTGATGGCATTCATTCCGCCTCCGAATGGGAGCTGGGGTCGAATGTTGAAAACCGGCGCGTCTGCGCTGGTTTCACGAACTGGCCGGCAGACTTTGACCCAGTGTCCGCGCCAGGACAAGCCTGCGGAGCCGGCACCGTGGCGAGTCAGCCGATCGGCTAGTCTTGCTGATGACTGTAACTGGCCGCGCAGACGCTGCAGCGGTCGCGGCGACAAAGGGGCTGATCGTGGAATCTGTTCACTTCGATATCGATGCCGTGATCCAGCGCCTGCTGGACGAGGCCTACGGCCTGCTCAGCGCCCTGCCGTTGCTGCTCCTGGCCCTGCTGGTGGTGTGGCTGGCCTGGCTGGTCGGACGCTGGCTGTCGCAGCGCACCCTGCTCGAGCGCCTGGCCAAGCGCAATCCGTTCCTGCGCGAGCTGGCGCGCACCACCGCGCAGTGGGCGGTGACCTCGGTCGGGGTGCTGGTGGCACTGGAGATCATGGACGCCACCTCGCTGGTGGGCGCCGTGCTGGGCACGGCGGGTGTGCTCGGCGTAGCCCTGGGTTTCGCCTTCAAGGAAACCCTGGAGAACTACCTGGCCGGCATCCTGATGAGCCTCCGCCAGCCCTTCGCACCCCGCGACCATGTGGTGATCGATGGCAACGAGGGCCTGGTGATCGCCCTGACCTCGCGGGCGACCATCCTGATGACCCCGGACGGCAATCACCTGCGCCTGCCCAATGCCCTGGTGTTCCGCAGCGTCACCCTCAACTACACGCGCAACCCCAGCCGCCGCTTCGAGTTCGACGTCGGCCTGGGCGGCGACCAGGACCTGCTGCTGGCCCAGCAGCTCGGCATCGACCGCCTCAGGCAGCTGGAAGGCGTCATGCCATCGCCGCCGCCGCGCGCCTTCATCAGCGCCCTGGGGGACTCCAACGTGCAAGTGCGCTATCACGGTTGGGTGGATCAGCGCAGCCACGACTTCCTGATGGTCAAGAGCGAAGCCATGCGCCAGGTCACCGCAGCATTGGGCGAGGCCGGCATGGACATGCCGGAGCCCATCTACCGCCTGCACGTCCACGAACAGGCCCAACCGCCAGCCGAGGCGGCGGCGCCGAACCGCAAGCCGCCCCCGGCGACGGCGGCACAAGCGGACACGCGGGTGATCACCGACCTGGTCGAACAAATCGATCAGGAACAGCGTGCCCATGATGCAGAGGATTTGCTCGATCCGACCGCGCCCAAGGAGTGAGGGCGAGCTCGCTGGCCGGTGCGGGAAAGAAGGGGCACGTCAACCAGCGCTGTGCGATCAGCGCGGCGCCGCCAGGCGTCTCACTTCGCGCTGCACCATGCTGGCGTATTCCGGCGGCGACATGTCGCCCAGCTGGGCGCGCAGCCACTCCTCCCACTTGCCCTTGCGCTTGCCCTTCTCGGCGAACAGGCGCGCCGCGTCGGCCTTGGCGCGCTGCAGGTTGTGCTGCCACAACTCGAACAGACGGGCCTTCTCCGCCTCCGCCACGTCGCGCTCTGCCGCGGGTTTGTCTGCCAGGTTGTAGCTCATCGGGGACTCCAGCCAGTGGAAAAAAGCCGCGCATTCTACGCACTTTCCCCCACCCGGCCAGGCCTAGTTCCCGTTACCAGAGGACCGGTCGTCGCTCGGCGCGGCCTCCATCTGCACCTCGACCACCAGGTCGGTCTTCTCTTCGGGCGCGGGCTGGCCGGTCAGCGCGCCGATCATCGCCCACTGCTGGTCGAGTTCGCCGCTGATCTGCGCCAGATGGTCGATCATGCGCTGACCCGCGCGATGGCTGGCGGCATCACTGCTGCGCATCAGCTCGAACGACAGCTGCGTCAGCGCCGCGGTCAGGTGGGTCATGCTGCGTGTATTGAGGCTGAGCAGCTGCGCCAACTGACTGTCTTGCGTATCCATACGACTTCTCCTTGGCGGAATCGGCGGCCGGCCACATCGATCCACTCCGTGGCCGGCACCCCTCATCCTGCCAGCATAGACGGCAGCGAACGGGAGAAGTCCGAGATCCGCGGACGCGGGCCCATGACGCCCCAGCGCGCGGCCTGGCGGTCGTCCGCTTCAGACGGACGGCACTGGAAAACTGCCGCTCAGGCCCTTGCCGGGCCAGCGCGGCCTCAGCTCTTCAGACGATAGCCACTCTTGAAGATCCAGCCGACGGCCACGATGCACAGCAGCAGGAAGCCGAGGATCATCGCCAGGCTGAGCCCCACGTTGACGTCCGACACGCCGTAGAAGCTCCAGCGGAAGGCGCTGATCAGGTACACCACCGGATTGAACAGGGTCACCGTCTGCCACAGCGGCGGCAGCATGCTGATCGAGTAGAAGCTGCCGCCGAGGAAGGTCAGCGGCGTGACGATCAGCGCCGGCACCACCTGCAGCTTCTCCCAGCCGTCGGCCCAGACGCCGATGATGAAGCCAAACAGGCTGAAGGTCACCGCCGTGAGCACCAGGAAGGCCAGCATCCAGACCGGATGGAGAATCTCGAAGTCGACGAACAGCCGCGCCGTGAGCAGGATGATCAGGCCGAGAATGATCGACTTGGTCGCCGCCGCGCCGACGTAGCCGATGAGGATTTCCAGGTAGGACACCGGCGCCGACAGCAGCTCGTAGATGCTCCCGGAATACTTGGGCATGTAGATGCCGAACGAGGCGTTGGAGATGCTCTCGGTGAGCAGCGCCAGCATGATCAGCCCCGGCACGATGAAGGCGCCGTAGCTGATCCCCTGCACCTCGGTCATGCTCGAGCCGATGGCCGAGCCGAACACCACGAAGTACAGCGAGGTGCTGATCACCGGGGTGGCGATGCTCTGCAGCAGGGTGCGCCAGGTGCGCGCCAGCTCGAACAGGTAGATGGCGCGGATCGCGTAGAGGTTCATGCGCGTTGCTCCCGCACCAGGTTGACGAAGATCTCCTCCAGCGAGCTCTGGCTGGACTGCAGGTCCTTGAAGTCGATGCCGCGCTGGGCCAGGTCCTTGAGCAGCTCGGCGATGCCGGTGTGCTCGCGCTGGGCGTCGAAGGTGAACACCAGGGCATGGCCCTCGTCCGCCAGTTCCAGGGGGTGGGCGGCCAGCTCGGCGGGAATGCTCGCCAGCGGCTGCTGCAGCTGCAGGGTCAGCTGCTTCTTGCCGAGCTTGTGCATCAGCACCTGCTTGTCCTCGACCAGGACGATGCGTCCCTTGCTGATCACCCCGATGCGGTCGGCCATCTCCTCGGCCTCCTCGATGTAATGGGTGGTGAGGATGATGGTCACCCCGCGCGCGCGCAGGCCGCGCACCATGTTCCACATGTCGCGGCGCAGCTCGACGTCGACCCCGGCGGTGGGCTCGTCGAGAAACAGGATCTGCGGTTCGTGGGACAGTGCCTTGGCGATCATCACCCGGCGCTTCATGCCGCCGGACAGCTCCATGATCTTGGCGTCACGCTTGTCCCACAGCGACAGGTCGCGCAGCAGGCGCTCCAGGTAGGCCGCGTCGGCCTTCTTGCCGAACAGCCCGCGACTGAACTTGACCGTGGCCCAGACCGTCTCGAACACATCGCTGACCAGCTCCTGGGGCACCAGACCGATCTGCGCGCGGGCGGCGCGGTAATCGCGGACGATGTCGTGACCGCCGACCCGCACCGAGCCGCCACCGGGATTGACGATGCCGCAGATGATGCTGATCAGGGTGGTCTTGCCGGCGCCGTTGGGCCCGAGCAGGGCGAAGATCTCGCCCCGGCGAATCTCCAGGTCGATGTTCTGCAGCGCCGGGTGGCCGGAGGCGTAGGTCTTGTTCAGTTGCTGGATGGAGATAACCGGTTGCACGAAATGGCCTTGGCTGGAAAAGAGAAAGGCAGAGTGTAGGGAAACAGGGGTGGGGTAAGGCAAGCACGGCGCACAGCCATGACCGACGGCTGTTGAGCCCGCTCAGGCAGCCTTGCATGATGGAAGGCATGACCTCCGTCGCCGATTCGGCCTCGACCGACCGCGCGCTGGCGAGTTTCCATCCGGCCGTGGCCGCCGATTTGCCGCGTGGGGCCGGGCAGAAGGCTAGAGGAAGTCGACCGCTCAACCCGCGGCCCGGCCACAATTCTGCCCATTCAAACGGATTCGGATCGGAGCCCATGTATCACGGAGAACGACTCAACGCCTGGACCCATCTGGTCGGCGCCCTCCTCGCCGCACTCGGCGCCATCTGGCTGCTGGTGCTGGCCAGCCTGCAAGGCGACCCCTGGAAGATCGTCAGCATGGCCATCTACGGCCTCACCCTGCTGCTGCTCTACAGCATCTCCACCCTGTACCACAGCCTGCGCGGCCGGGCGAAAACCATCATGCGCAAGCTCGACCACCTGTCGATCTACCTGCTGATCGCCGGCAGCTACACGCCGTTCTGCCTGGTGACCCTGCACGGCCCCTGGGGCTGGTGGCTGCTGGGCATCGTCTGGAGCCTAGCGCTGATCGGCATGCTGCAGGAGATCAAGCCACGCAGCGAGGCGCGGGTGCTGTCCATCGTCATTTACGCGCTGATGGGCTGGATCGTCCTGGTCGCGGTCAAGCCGCTGCTGGCCGCCCTCGGCGGCGCGGGCTTCGCCTGGCTGGCCGGCGGAGGCGTCTGCTATACGGTGGGCATTCTGTTCTTCGCCTACGACGAACGCTTCCGCCACTGGCACGGCATCTGGCACCTGTTCGTCATCGCCGGCAGCTTGCTGCACTTCGTCGCGGTGTGGCGCTACGTGTTATGACGTCGGCTGCGAACAACCACTAAAGCTCTCGCCCCCCCCTGCGGACGTGCCACGGGACGGCCAGCCCGTGGATCACCAGGCTGCGGGTCAGGCCCATGACGCTGCCGAGCCTGCGAACGACGCAGTGGAATCAACTGGCGAATGCTAACGATTCCGTTTTTGTCTATAATGCCGGCTTTTTGCGCGAGGCCGGTGCGCCGTGGACGCTCTTACTCTCTTTTACAGCCATCTGGCTGAGCTGCTGATCGAGCCGATCAGCAGGCAATTCGCCGGCATTTTCGACCTCAACGGGCGCTTCGGCGTGCTGTTTCTCTCGGTCTCCTACGCCGTGGCTTACGGCCTGTATCGCTGGCGCAAACAGCGCGGGCAGACCGAGGCGCGCTCGTTCTGGCAGTTCATCGGCGGCAGTCGGGTGCATTTCCATCGCTCCGCGTTGCTGGATTACCGCTACTACTTCGTGCGCGCGATCCTCAAGGTGGCGCTGGTGGTGCCCATCGTCGGCCTGGTCGATCCCTACATCCTGCGCTCGGCCGACTACGTCGCCTTCTTCACCAACCTCTGGGGCGCGCGGCCGCAACTGGGCGAGAACCTGGCCCTGTCGCTGCTGTACGGCCTGGGTGTGTTCCTGGTGCTCGACTTCGTCCATTACTGGGCCCACCGGGCCTTTCACTCGCGCTGGCTGTGGGAGTTCCACAAGGTCCACCACTCGGCGCCGGTACTGGTGCCGGCGACCGCGAGCCGGGTGCACTTCGTGGAGAAGATCGTCGGCAAACTGGCCACCGGCGTATTCCTCGGCGCCTACGCTGGGACCTTCTGGTACCTCTGCGGCGGCGAGATCAGCCGCTACACTTTGTTCGGCGTCACCTACCTGATCTTCATCTGCAACGCCCTGGCGGCCAACCTGCGCCACAGCCACGTCTGGCTGTCGTTCGGGCCGGTGATCGAGCATGTGCTGAACAGCCCGGCCCAGCACCAGATCCACCACAGCGACGCGCCCAAGCACTTCAACAAGAACTTCTCCACCAACCTGTCGCTCTGGGACTGGATGTTCGGCACGCTCTACGTCACCACCCCCAAGCCCGAAGCCATCCAGTTCGGCACCCCGGACCACGAGCGCTACCTGACGATCTACAGCCTGATCGTCACGCCCTTCGTGGCCACGGCGCGCAAGTTCCTCCCAGGAAAGCGGCCGCAGGCGGCCGCGCCCGCGCGCTCGGAAAACTCCTACAGCTAACCTGACCCGAGGCGACCGCCCGCCCTAGAACAGCCCGAGCTGGCCGTCCACCAGCCTGCCGAAGTCATCGTCGACGAACGGCAGTATGGCGTCCGCCACCGGCTGCAGCTGGCGCGTCAGGTAGTGGTCGTAGTCGATCGCCGCCTGCCGGGTCTCCAGCGGCTCCGGCCCCGCCAGGGTTATCACGTAGCTGATCCAGCCGCCGCTCTGGTACTGCAGGGGCCGGCCCTGGCGGGCGTTGTAGTCGTCGGCGATGCGCGCCGCGCGCACGTGCGGCGGGACGTTGCGCTGGTAGTCGTCCAGGCGCCGGCGCAGGCGCTTGCGGTAGACCAGCAGCTCGTCGAGTTCGCCGGCCAGGGTGCGGCGCACGTAGTCGCGCACGTAGTCCTGGTAGGGCTGGCGCAGGAAGATGCGCTGGTAGAGCTCCTGCTGGAACTGTCGGGCCAGCGGCGACCAGTCGGTGCGCACGGTTTCCAGGCCCTTGTAGACCATCTCGATGCTGCCATCGGCACGGCAGACCAGGCCGGCGTAGCGCTTCTTGCTGCCCTCCTCGGCGCCGCGGATGGTGGGCATGAGGAAGCGGCTGTAATGGGTCTCGAACTGCAGCTCCAGGGCGCTGTCGAGGCCGAATTCGGCGCGCAGGTGCTCGCGCCACCACTGGTTGACCCGCTGCACCAGCGCCCGGCCGATGCGCGCCGCATCCTCCTCGCCATGGGCCCGCTTGAGCCAGACGAAGGTGGAGTCGGTGTCGCCGTAGATCACCGCATAGCCCTCGGCCTCGATCAGCTCGCGGGTGCGACGCATGATCTCGTGGCCGCGCAGGGTGATGGAGGAGGCCAGGCGCGGGTCGAAGAAGCGGCAACCGCTGGAGCCGAGCACGCCGTAGAAGGCGTTCATGATGATCTTCAGCGCCTGGGACAGCGGCTGGTTGCCCTCGCGCTTGGCCGCCTCTCGCCCCTGCCAGACTCGCGCCGCGATGGCCGGCAGGCAGTGGCGGCTGCGCGAGAAGCGGGCGCCGCGAAAGCCCGGCACCGAGTCGCTGTCGGCCGGATGGCGCAGGCCCTCCACCAGGCCCACCGGATCGATCAGGAAGGTGCGGATGATCGAGGGGTACAGGCTCTTGTAGTCGAGCACCAGCACCGACTCGTACAGCCCCGGACGCGAGTCCATGACGAAACCACCGGGGCTGGCCTCGGGCAGGCGTTCGCCGAGGTTCGGCGCGACGAAGCCCTGGCGATGCATCTGCGGCATATAGAGGTGGGTGAAGGCGGCCACCGAGCCGCCGCTGCGGTCGGCGGGCAGGCCGGTGACGGTGGCGCGCTCGAGCAGGAAGGTCAGCAGCTCGGTCTTGGCGAAGATCCGGGTCACCAGCTCGCAGTCGCGCAGGTTGTAGCGCGCCAGGGCGGGCTTGTCCTCGGCGAACATGCGGTCGATCTCGTCCATGCGCTGGTAGGGGTTGTCGAGCGACTTGCCTTCGCCGAGCAAGGTCTGGGCGACGTTCTCCAGGCTGAACGAGGGAAAGCTCCAGGTCGCCGAGCGCAGCGCCTCGATGCCGTCGATGATCAGCCGCCCGGCCGCCGCGGCGAAAAAGTGGCTGTTGCGGCTGCCATGCTCGCGCCACTCCATCGCCTCGCCGCCGCGCCCGAGGCGCAGGGGCACCTGCAGCTGCTCGGCATGGGCGTGCAGCACGCGCAGATCGAACTGCACCAGGTTCCAGCCGATGATGGCGTCGGGGTCGTGGCGGGCCAGCCACTGGTTCAGCCGCTCGAGCAGCTCGGCGCGGCTGGCGCAGTAGTCGAGGCTGAAATCGAGCGCCGGGTCGGCGCCGTTGGCCGGCCCGAGCATATAGACCTGGCGCTGGCCGCAGCCTTCCAGGGCGATGGAGTACAGCTCGCCCTGGGCGGTGGTTTCGATATCCAGGGAGACCAGGCGCAGGCTGGGGCGGTAGTCCGGCGCCGGCTTCAAGCGCGCGTCGAGCAGCACGCCGTGCTCGTCGGCGCGGCCGTCGAAGCGCACCGGCGCGGTGATGAAGCGCTCCATCAGGTAGCGCTCGGGCGGGCGGATGTCGGCCTCGTAGACGCTCACGCCCTGCTGGCGCAACAGCTTGTCGAGGCGCATCAGCTGGCGGTGCTGGCGGCAATACAGACCCAGTACCGGGCGGTGGCGAAAATCACACAGCTCCAGGGGCCGCAGCTCCACCTCGCGTTCGCCCCGCAGCAGCGCTTCGGCACGCTCGCGCTGCTCGGCGGGAATGAAGGCCACCGAGGGCTGGTGCGGCAGGCGGATGAGCCGCGGCCCCTGGTCGGTCGCCAGCCAGAACTCGACTTCGGTGCCTGCGGGCGTATCGCGCCAGTGCCGGGTCAGCACGAAACCCTGCTGTAGATCCACCGCTGCAACCCCAAGTTTCTGTTTCAACAGGCGATTCTACGTGCCAAGGGCGGAGATTGCGCGGCCGCTGGCCAGGCCATGGGCGCACGGCGGAAAATTCTCCGGGCCGGCGCTAACGAACGCCCGCCGCCGCGGTCCAACCCGCGATTGGGCCGCGCCCAGTCGTGTCGATCCTCATTGCTTGTGGGAGCCCCCTTTGTCAGCTGCCTATTCGCGCCGCCTGTTGCGCCTGGCGTCACTGCTCCTTGGTCTCGGTTCCAGTCATTGCGCCTTCGCCTGCCCGCCCGGGCAGCATCAGGTGTGCGTGGTCGCCTGCTTCTGCGCCCCCGGCAGCCGCGAGGAGATGGGCGCCATCTTCGACGACGTCGGCAAGATGGCCGCGACGAGCCTGGAACAGTGGCTGGTGCGCTCGCGCAACGCGGCAGCCGCCGGTACGACCCACCCCATTCCGCTGCACATCCGCGCCCACCTCGAGCCCTACTACGACCTGCAGGTGCTCGACTCGGCCCGCTACAAGGTCGGCGAGGATGTCCAGCTGACGGCCGGACACACCCTGCTGCAGAACCCCGACGTGCGCGCCGTGACCCTGATCGACATCATCGTCTTCCGCCACGAGCAGGACGCGCTCAACGATGTGGCGTTGTGGGCCCATGAGCTGAAACACGTGCAGCAGTACCAGCAATGGGGCGTCGGCGCGTTCGCCAGCCGTTATACCCGCGACCACGCGGCGGTGGAGGCGCCGGCCTACGAGATCCAGCGCGCGGTGGCCAAGGCCCTGGCGGCGGCCCCGGCCGAGGCCGCGCCCACGCCCTAGCGATCGCCCCAGGGTTTGAACTATCCGGGGTGAGCAGCGTCCGTCTTAATAACGTCCGATAAGAATGCCGTTGCCCATGCCCGCTCGCCGCTGGCCCCTGCCCTGGCTGAAGTCACTGGCACTGACTTACTGCTCTTTGCTGCTCCTGCACCAGCTGCTGCTGTGGTCGGGTCTGGACGACCGCCTGTACCTCGCCTGGCTGCACTGGAGCATCCCCGCCGAACAACAGGCGCGCGCCATAGACTTGTCCGACTACCGCGTCGAGGTCGAAGCACGGCCGCTGCCAGGGGTCGCGCACAACGCCTCGGGGCTGACCTGGAACCGGCAGCGCCAGACCCTGTTCCTCGCCCTCAACGGGCCCAACCAGCTGCTGGAACTCAGCCCCGAGGGCGAGCTGCTGCGGCGCATCGAGCTGCGGGGCTTCGAGGACGTCGAAGGCGTCGACTGGGTCGGCGGCGACCGCTATGTGCTGGCCGATGAGCGCAGGCACAGCCTCATCCTCATCGAACTGGCCGACGATGCCACCCAGCTCGATCGCGGTGCCGCCCGCAGCTTCGCCCTCGACCAGGGAAGCGGCACCAACAAGGGCTTCGAGGGAGTGGCCTGGGACCCGGCGGACAACGGTCTGTATGTGATCAAGGAGCGCGACCCCATGCGTCTGTACAAGCTGCACGGGCTGCTCGGGCGGCCTGCGCCGCAATCGCTGAGCCTGCAGCGCGATCTGCCCCAGGCGCGGGCTGCGCTGGCGTTCAACGACGACCTGGCGGGGCTGCACTACGACCCGGCCAGTGGCAGCCTGCTGGTGCTCAGCGACGAATCGCGCCTGCTGAGCGAGATCAGTCCCCAGGGCCGGACCCTGAGCTTCCTCGAGCTGAGTCGCCACTGGCACGGCCTGCAACGAGCGGTGCCCCAGGCCGAAGGCGTCGCCATGGACGAGCGCGGCACCCTCTACCTGGTCAGCGAACCCAACCTGCTGTACGTGTTCAGGCCCCGCGCCGAGGGGCCCTAGCCGCTCGTCTCGGGCCGTATCAGTCCACCGCGAAGCAGTACAACAAGCCGGCGCCGCCGGTGCCGATCAGGGCCTCCTGACTGCAGCCGCGACTGGGGTGCGAGGAGTTCCAGGAGCGCGAGGGCGCATCGTCGCGCAGGCCCATGCGGTCGTGGTGGCCGACCTGGGCGGCACCTTCGGCACTGCTGGTCCAGTTGCCGCAGGTGCGGTCCTCGCCAGGTGCGAATGCCGTGCCGTCCGCCCGGGAGCCGGTGAGGATGTCATGCTGGTTCGGCGAGTCGCCGCGGCCCTTGATCATTTCACCGCGCTCGTCGAGGGCGGTGTCCTTGTTCAGCCGGTTGTCACCGTGCAGCTCGGCGACACTGCCGGCAATGACCACGTCCTTGGCGTTCTGCCAGGGCCCCGGGCCGATGCGATCACGGGCATTGACGGCCACTGCACCGTCGAGTGCCGAGGTGCTGAGGTAGGCATGCCAGGTATGCTGACCGGCGCCGGCGCTGCTGGCCAGGCGCTGGCAGTGGCCGTCGGCGCCGACAAGGCCACCCAGGTCTGCCCCCTTGCCCATGCCCTGGCTGGTGACGAAGAAGGTCATGTCGGCCGGGCCCGCCTGGCTGCTCAGGCTGCAACTGAGCGCGAGCAGGGCGGCGGGCAGGGTGCGGTAGAGCATCGTCTTGTACATAGCTAATCCTCCAGTGAGATAACGCCCCCCAGCGCCGAGTGACACCCCTTGAGCCTAGATGACGGCGACGTCCGCCGGCGTACCTCATGTCGGCCCCCGGGTACTGTCGGGTGACCGAAAAAATTGCCAAACTGCGGCTCAAGGCGCCGCGCCACCGGCGGCGCACCTGAACGCGAGTCGCGCCCATGACGCCGCCCATTGCCCCGATCGACGAGCTCGACGACATCCTGGCGCTGCTGCGCGCCTGCGATCTGCCGGTGGCCGATATCGCGCCCGGTCCCGCCCAGCAATTCTTCGGCCTGCGCGACGGGCTCGGGCTGATCGGCGTGGTCGGCCTCGAAACCATGGGCGCGGTCGGCCTGCTGCGCTCCGTGGCGGTGGCCCCGGCCTACCGCAGCCAGGGCCTGGCGGCGCAGCTGGTGGCATTCGGCGAAGCCCGCGCCCGCGCCCAGGGCGCCGAGCAGCTGTTTCTGCTGACCACCAGCGCCGCCGACTACTTCATCCGGCTCGGCTATCGGCCCATGGAAAAATCGAAGGCGCCGCCCGCCGTGCAGGCCACCGCGCAGTTCGCCGGTCTCTGTCCGGCCTCCTCCGTCCTGCTGTGCAAGGCCCTGGGGCGGCCCGCTGCTGATAGCTCGAAATAGAGCCTCGGGCTGACCCCGTCACGGGCAAGTGCGCTACTCTTCGCCGGCGGCGGCAACAGCGCCGCAGGTCAGCCAAGGATTTCCCGCGCACCATGTCCGCCAATGCGTTGTTCCCCCGCCATCTCGCCGTACTGCTGCTGGCCGCCCTCGCCTGCATCCTGGCCGGCAACCATGTCGCTGCCCGCGTCGCCTTCGACGACGATGCCGGCGTGCTGCTGGCGGTGCTCTGCCGCTCGGGCACGACCCTGCTGGTGCTCGGCGCGCTGGTGCTCTATCAGCGTCAAAGTCTGCGCCTGCCCCCTGGAACCTGGCCCTGGCAGCTGCTGATGGGCCTGCTGCTCGCCACCCAGAGCCTGTGTCTGTACTCGGCGGTGGCGCGCATCCCGGTGGCCCTGGCGCTGCTCGCCGCCAGCACCTTCCCGATCATCCTGGCGCTGCTCACCTGGGCCCTCGGCGGGCCGCCGCCTACCCGGCGCACGGCCTGGCTGATGGGCTTGATCCTGTTCGGCCTGCTGTTCGCCCTGGACGTGCCGGCCTACCTGGGCAGCGACACAGAGGCCAGCCCGCAAGCGCTGCTGGGCATCGGCCTGGCGCTGTGCGCGGCCTGCGCCTTCGCCAGTGCCCTGTGGGTGACCGAGCACCGGCTGGCGGGCCTGCGCGGTTCGGTGCGCAGCATGCTGACCATGCTGGTGGTGTTCGCCAGTTCCCTGCTGGCCGGCGCCCTGGAGCTGATACCGGGCGGCGCCGCGCAACCGGCCAGTACCACCGGCTGGATCGCCCTGGCGGTGCTGGCCCTGCTCTACGGCACCGGCTTCAGCCTGCTGTTCATCTGCATGCCGCGTCTGGACATGGCGCGCAACGCGCCGGTGATGAACGTCGAGCCGGTGGCGACCCTGCTGCTCGGCTGGCTGGTGCTCGGCCAGACTTTGGGCCCGCTGCAACTGCTCGGCGGGGCCATAGTGGTCGGCGGCATCGTCCTGCTGACCTATCGTAAACAACCATAGGCAAGAGTCGTTGCTGGCAACGGCTCGAATGCGCCATCAACCGCCCCCAAGGAGGACCTTCGCATGCCGATCAAACCCATCCCCAGCGCCGCCTGCCTGGCCCTGCTCGTTCTGCTGGCGGGTTGCAGCTCGCCGGCGAAGCCGAGCGACCCGGGTGGCGACACCAGCTGCCGCGCCGAGGCGGTACCGGGCATGCTCGGCAAGCCGGCCACCGCCGAGCGGGTCGAGCGGGCACGGGAGCAGACCGGGGCGAAATCGGTGCGGGTGCTGGCGCCCGGCGATATGACGACCCTCGAGCATGATCCGCAGCGCCTGACCATTCACATCGACGAAGCCGAGCTGATCCAGCGCATCCACTGCGGCTGAGCGATCGGCGCCGCGCCGGCCTGGGTGTTTTCGCCGAGAGCGCAAGCCATGTCCGGCACCAATGCGGCACAATCGACCCTCGTACTGCCCGGGCCCACTGCACCATGCTGATCGACGAAGAGTTCACCCTGAAGAAGCTGGAAATCTTTCTGGCCTTTATGCGCAGCGGCAACCTGAGCCGCGCGGCCGCCGAACTGGAGACCAGCAACGTCAGCGTGCACCGCGCCATCCACTCCCTGGAAAACGCCCTGCGCTGTCCGCTGTTCAAGCACGAGGGGCGCAACCTGCTGCCACTCAGGAGTGCCTACGTGCTCGAAGAAAGGGCCCAGCGACTGATCCATGACGTGCTCGACAGCGTGCGCCTGACCCGCGAGGCCGCCGGCTTCTCCGCCGAGCGTTTCAAACTCGGCGCGCTCTACTCGCTGACGGTGAAGACCGTGCCGCAGCTGATCATGGGCCTCAAGCTGCGCCGCAGCGAGCTGAATATCGACCTGATCCTGGGCTCCAACGTCGACCTGCTGCACAAACTCAAGGACATGGAGGTGGACGCCATCCTGGTGTCCCTCGACGGGTCGATCAACGACCCGGACTGCGAACAGCTGCCGCTGTTCGCCGACGACATGTTCCTCGCCGTGCCGGTCGAATCGCCGTTCGCCCAGCGCGCCGAGGTCGACCTGGCCGAATTGCACGACGCCAGCTTCATCACCCTGACCCAGGGCTTCTCCACCCACCAGGATGGCGTGCGGGTGTTTCAGCAGGCGGGCTTCGAGCCGAAGGTGGCGATGCAGGTGAACGATGTCTTCACCCTGCTCAGCATGGTCAGTTCGGGAGTCGGCTACGCCCTGCTGCCGGGGCGCATCGCGGCGGTCTACGAGAACCGGGTGAAGCTGATTCCGCTGCAGGCCCAGTACCACCTGCAGCAGCATATCGGCGTGGTCTTCCTCAAGGCCAAGGAGCGTGACCCCAACCTGCTCGCCCTGCTGGCCGAATGCCGCATGTACAGCGTCAACAATAGGCCCGCGCCTTAGGCGGACAAGGCGGCTCAGTCCGCCTGGGCGTGCAGCAACGGCAGGCTGGCGATCAGGTCGCCGAAGCGCTTGCCCTGGATGATCACGTGCTCGCGCAACAGCTCGTTGGCCTTGTCGCCGTCGCCGGCCTGGATCGCCGCGACTATGGCCTCATGCTCGTTCAGCGAGGTGGGGATGCGATCGCGTACCCGCAGCTGCAGGCGGCGATAGGGCCGCAGACGGCGGCGCAGCACCCAGGCCTGCTCGACCAGGAAGGAGTTCTGGCTCGCCGTATAGATGATGCCGTGGAACTCATCGTTACGTTCGTAGTAAAGGTCGGGGTCGCCGGAGGCGCGGACCTCCTCGCAGGCCTGCTGCGCCGCCACCAGCGCCGCCTCCTGCTCCTTGCTGATGCGCCGCGCCGCCAGGCGCCCGCACATGCCCTCCAGTTCGGCCATGACCTCGAACATCTCCACCAGCTTCTGCGGGCCGACCTCGGCAACCACCGCGCCGCGGCGCGGGCGAATCTCCACCAGGCCGGCATTGGCCAGCTGGTTCAGCGCCTCGCGCACCGGCGTGCGGGACACGCCGAAGCGCTCGGCCAGCTCGGTCTCGTCGAGGTGTTTGCCGGGCGGCAGCTTGCCGAAGGCTATCAGTTCTTCAATTTCGTCGCGGACTGCTTCCGAGCGCATCTTGTTCATGGATAACCCTTTCCTGCATACACGGCTATTGACATGCATTCTGAATCCTCTATCTTGCATGCACAACAACAAACATTGCACCCGATAGAGGCTATGGGTGCATCTTAAGCCTGGCCTGCCTGGATTTACAGCCGCCTTGTCGGCCGTGGATAACAGACTGCCGCGCTGGAGGTTAACCGTGATGTCGGATCTCTCTTCCCTGGGCAAGGTCAAAGCACTCGCCTTCGACGTGTTCGGTACCGTGGTCGATTGGCGCGGCAGCATCAGCCGCGAAGCACAGCAGATCGGCACAGCCCTGGACATCCAGCGCGACTGGACGCAGTTCGCCGACGCCTGGCGCGATGGCTACGCCCCGGCCATGGACCAGGTGCGCAAGGGCGAACTGCCCTGGATGAACATCGATTCGCTGCACCGCCTGATCCTCGACTCGATCGTCGAGCCTTTCGGCCTGGCCGGCCTGGATGACGCCCAACGCGACCACCTCAACCGTGCCTGGCATCGCCTGCAGCCCTGGGCCGATTCCCTCGAAGGCCTCACGCGACTCAAGCGCCGCTTCACCCTCACCACCCTGTCCAATGGCAATTTCTCGCTGCTGACCAACATGGCCAAGCAGGCCGGGCTGCCCTGGGACTGCGTGATCTCCGCCGAATTGTTCGGCCACTACAAACCCGACCCGCAGACCTACCAGGGTACGGCCCGGCTGCTCGACATCGCGATCGACGAACTGATGCTGGTGGCCGCCCATCCCAGCGACCTGCGCGCCGCCCGCGCCCAGGGCTGCCGCACCGCCTACGTGATCCGTCCGCTGGAGTTCGGCGAGGGCTACCCGCCCTATCGTTATGAGGCGGACGAATTCGACCTGGTCGCCGAGGACTTCAACGACCTCGCCGCCCAGCTGGGCCTCTGAGTACGAGGCCAGAAACAGACTTCCCCCAGCAGCACCGGGGTCTCGGCCGGCAGCGCAGCTGCCCCGGGGCCTAGCACCCATGCATCCAATGAACAGGCAACTTTTATGAGCAGAACCAGCTACCGCATCGGCCAGATCGTGCCCAGCTCCAATACCACCATGGAAACCGAAATTCCGGCGATATTGCGCGCCCGTGAAGGCGTCGAACCCGAGCGCTTCACCTTCCACTCCAGCCGCATGCGCATGCAGAAGGTCACCAAGGAGGAGCTGGAGGCCATGGACCGCGACTCCGACCGTTGCGCCCTGGAGCTGGCCGATGCGCGCATGGACGTCCTTGGCTACGCCTGCCTGGTGGCGATCATGAGCATGGGCCGCGGCTATCACCGCATCTCGGAGCAGCGCCTGCACGAACGCACCGTGGCGGCCGGCGGCCCGGCGCCGGTGGTGACCAGCGCCGGCGCCCTGATCCAGGGCCTGAACGCCATCGGCGCCAAGAAGGTGTCGATTCTCACCCCCTATATGAAGCCGCTGACCCAGTTGGTCATCGACTACATCGAAAGCGAGGGCATCGAGGTGGTCGACAGCATTTCCCTGGAGATCCCGGACAACCTGGAAGTGGCCCGCCAGGACCCGCTGGCCCCGGCCGAGATCACCAAACGCCTGAACACCAACGTCGACGCCATCGTCGCCTCGGCCTGCGTGCAGATGCCGTCGCTCGAGTCGATCCAGATCATCGAGGACCGTGTCGGCCTGCCGGTGCTCTCCGGCTCCGTCTCGACCGCTTACATGATGCTCAAGAAGCTCGGCCTGAAAACCTACGCCCCCGGCTTCGGCTCCCTGCTGTCGGGTAAGTACTGACCCCATTCTTTCGGCTAATAACCCTGGAGGATCGAATCCGTTACAACTGCACCGCCCAGCCTCAACCGCACAAAACAAAAACAATGGAGACCTCAATGAAGAACGCACTGCATAAAACCATCCTCTCCGGCGCCATCGCCGGCCTCCTCAGCCTGGGCATGAGCCTCAGCGCGGTCGCGGCCGACAGCATGACCCTCAAGGTGTCCCACCAGTTTCCCGGTGGCACCATCGATGAAGGCGACTTCCGTGACCGCCTGGTGCGCAAGTTCGCCCAGGAAGTCGAGCAGCGCAGCAACGGCGAGCTGAAGTTCGAGATCTTCCCGGGCAGTTCCCTGGTCAAGACCCCGGCCCAGTTCGGCGCCCTGCAGAAGGGCTCGATCGACATGACCCTGTACCCGCTGGCGTACGAAGGCGGCAAGATCCCGGAGGTGAACATCACCCTGATGCCCGGCCTGGTCACCAGCTACGAGCAGGGTCACCGCTGGAAGCAGGCGCCCATCGGCCAGGAGCTTGAGCGCATCCTCGAAGACAAGGGCGTCAAGGTCATCACCTGGATCTGGCAGGCCGGCGGCGTGGCAGCCAAGCCCAAGGCAGTGCTGCTGCCGGAAGACATCAAGGGCACCAAGATCCGCGGCGGCAGCAAGCACATGGACATGATGTTCAAGGCCGGCGACGCCTCGGTCACCAACGTGCCGTCAAACGAGGTCTACAGCGCCATGCAGACCGGCGTACTGGACTCCACCGTGACCTCCAGCACCTCGATCCTCAGCTTCCGCCTGGAGGAAGTGGCCGACCACGTCACCACCGCCGAGCAGAACACCTTCTGGTTCATGTTCGAGCCGCTACTGATGGCCAAGTCCACCTTCGAGCGCCTGTCGCCCGAACAGCAGAAGATGGTGATGGAAGTCGGTGCCAGCCTGGAACAGTTCAGCATCGACGAGTCGAAGAAGGACGACTTCCGTGTCGCCGAAGTCTTCGAGAAGGCCGGCAAGAAGGCCTACCGGATGGATGACGCCGCCTTCGCCCAGTGGCGCGAACTGGCCAAGGGCAGCTCCTGGAAGGACTTCGCCGAAGAGGTGAGGAACGGTCAGGAACTGCTGGACATGGCCACCGCGGTGAAGTGACACGCCCCTCCTGCCCCCAGCTCCGCACGGAGCCGGGGGCTTGCTTTTGAGGTATCCGTATATGAACAACAATGCCTGGCGCTGCATCGGCGAGGCCATCAAGGGCTGCAACAGCCTGATGGCCTACGTGTCGGCCCTGCTGATCGTCGCCTGCACCCTGGTGCTGGTGTACGAAGTGCTTACCCGCTACCTGCTCCAGATCTCCAACGACTGGGTGATCGAGCTGAGCATCTTCATGCTGATTTCCGCGACCTTCCTCGCCGCGGCACAGACCCAGCGCGAGCGCGCCCATGTCGGCATCGAAGTGCTCGACGAGGTCATGTCGGCCAAGTGGAACCGCTGGCGCTACCTGCTGGGCGATGTCCTGTCGATGCTGTTCTGTGGCTTCGTCGCCTACCAGTCCTGGCTCTACTGGCACGAGGCCTGGGATGGCGGCTGGGAATCCAGTTCCTCCTGGGCGCCCAAGCTGTGGATCCCCTACATCTTCATGGCCATCGGCATGAGCCTGCTGACCCTGCAGTTCGTGGTGCAGATCATCGAGCAATTTGCGCTCAAGGCCAGTGATGCGGAGCAGATAGCGGCCTCCCATCAACACCAGCCATCTCTGGGAGATTGACATGGGCGTATTAGAAATCGGCCTGCTGTACACGGCCTTCACCCTGGTGCTGCTGTTCTCCGGGATGCCCATCGCATTCGCCCTGGGATCCTCGGCCCTGACTTTCATGTTCCTGTTCATGCCCAGCAGCAACCTGGGGATGATCGCCGAAACCATTTTCGGCGAACTGGACAACTTCACCCTGCTGACCATCCCGCTGTTCATCCTGATGGGCGCGGCGATCGGCAAGACCCGGGCCTCGGTGGACCTTTACGAGTCGGCCTACCGCTGGCTGTACAAGGTGCCCGGCAGCCTCGGCGTGGCCAACGTCGCCGGCTGCACCATCTTCTCCGCCCTGTGCGGTTCGAGCCCGGCCACCTGTGCGGCGATCGGCGGCATCGGCATCCCGGAGATGCGCAAGCGCGGCTACTCCAGCGGCCTGGCCTCGGGCCTGATCGCCGCCGGCGGCACCCTGGGCATCCTGATCCCGCCGAGCATCACCCTGATCATCTACGGCGTGATCGCCGAGCAATCGATCGGCAAGCTGTTCGTCGCCGGCATCATCCCCGGCCTGCTGCTGGCCCTGCTGTTCGCCTGCTGGGTGGTCGTGCAGTTCCTCCATGAGCGCAAGCAGGCCCAGGCCGGCAGCGGCCATGCCAGCAGTGGCGAGCTGCTCAAGGAAGAAAGCTTCAGCTGGGCCGAGCGCTTCGAGTCGCTGCCGCGCCTGCTGCCGTTCCTGCTGCTGATCGGCATGATCATGTTCGCCATGTACGGCGGCATGGGCACCCCGTCCGAAGTGGCCGGCCTCGGCGCCTTCGGCGCGATGATCCTGGTCGCCCTGCTCTACGGCTGCTACCGCTGGAATGACATCAAGGCGATCCTGCTCGGCTCGGCCCGCGAGTCCTGCATGATCATGATGATCATGGCCATGGCGTTCCTCTTCACCTACGTGATGAGCTACCTGCGCATCAGCCAGAGCGCCGCGGAATGGCTGATCAGCCTGGAGATGTCGAAGTGGGCCCTGCTGTTCTGGGTCAACATCCTGTTGCTGGGGCTGGGCTTCTTCCTGCCGCCGGTGGCGATCATCCTGATGGTCACCCCGGTGATACTGCCGGCGATCCTGGCGGCCGGCTTCGATCCGATCTGGTTCGGCATCATCCTCACCATCAACATGGAGCTGGGTCTGATCACCCCGCCGGTGGGGCTCAACCTGTTCGTGATCAACGGCATCGCCCCGGACATCTCCTTCGGCGAGATCGCCCGCGGCATCCTCCCGTTCATCGCCATCATGTGCCTGTACATCATCCTGCTGGCGGTCTTCCCGGAGATCGTCACGGCCCTGCCGAACATGTTCTACGACTGATTCGCGCAGCACCGACGACACCCCAACCATCGCGTCCGGCAGCGGGCGCGATGGTTTTTTTATGGCTATGTACCAATAGCGTGTTGCAGGGTTCTGCCTACCGCCTCCTGAATGCAGTGAGCCGGCCGAATATTCCGCTGATAGCGCTCTAGCATGCGGCGCCAGCCCAGGTAATTCGGGAGGTAGCGGGTGGCCACGCCGTGAAAGCGGGTCATCCAGCTCTTCAAGCGGCTGTGGTAGGCGTTGACGTTCTGAATATGGAAAGCGCCTTGGCGCACTCGCTGGCCGGGGCGGGCATGCACGACCTGATGGGTGATGCCCTGTGCCCGGGCAAAGCTGGCATAGACTGCCGCCCCGTCACTGCAGAGCACGGCCTCCCGGTCGATCAGCGGCATCAACGCCTCTCGCACATGATTGGCATCGAGCTTGGCCAACTTGAAGTCAGCGGTGTGGCCCTCCCGGTCGCGCACCACCATCACCGGGATCTGGTCTTTACCCGTGCCGCGGGTCACGCTCACCCCACCTCGTTTACGGGGCGGCCGAGGCAACTGCCTCTGGCCCTTGAAGGACTCCAGAAAGAACGTCTCATCCACTTCGACAATCCCTGCCTCATGCGTGGCGTGATGCTCAGCCGCTGCAGCCAGGAAGCGGTGCCTCCAGAGGAAAGCGGTGTTTTTGCTGATGCCGCATGCCTGGGCCGCCTTGCGCACGCTAAGCCCGTCAATCAGTGCCTGGGCGTAGTCTTTCCAGCGTTCGGGGTAGTGCAGGCGGGCAAGGCCTGTTGCTGAGCGCGCGGTGCAAGTCCGTCGACAACTACGGCAACGATAGCGGCGCAGACTGCGCGACCAACCCCAGGGCGCAAGCTGATTCGCATTGGTCTGGCAATGCGGGCAACGCTGCAGCGCCGGCAGGCAATCGAGCACTTCTGTCGCCGGCGGGTTCCGCAGTGCCTGATGAAGCGTAGATTTCTGATGGGCGCTGAGTTGGCTCAGTTGAGCCAGCCAGTGGTGAAAGGCTTGAGTATCCATAATCGGCAGACCTCCTGATTGGAACTCTGCCGTTTAGATTAGTACTCGCAACACATCGTTGGTACATAGCCTTTTTTATGCCCTGGATTGGCCGGCTTGGCGTGGGCGGGGCGCAGGCTGCCGGACCGCGCAGCGGGGCGGCCAGCCGGTGCGACTCAGCCGCCACGCACGGCAGCGAGGCCCTGGACAGCAGATGGGAGGGAGGAGAAGCGGCTTAGCGGTCCAGCCCCTGGGCCTGGCTCAACAGGGCGTCCAGGCTGTCCAGGCGGGTGCCCTGGAAGGCGACCACCGCGCCGGCGCCGAAGACCCGCCGCGCCAGGCCGCTGAGCACGGCGCCGGGCGGCATCTCCAGATGCAGGCGCACGCCACGTTCGACGGCGGTCTGCAGGGTGCTGTGCCAGTCGACCACGCGGCACATGTTATAGGCCAGGTCGTCACGCAGCTTGTCCGCATCGACGATCAGGCGCGCCGAGCTGCCGCTCAGGTAACGCACGCCGGGCCGGCGCACCTCGACCTTCGCGAAGGCCCGGGCCAGGCGCTCGGCGGGAGCGGCGAGCAGCTCGCAATGGGACGGCACGCTGACTGCCAGGGGCTTGGCCGCCCCGGCGCCGGCCGCCCGCGCCCTCTCGGCCAGGGCGGTCATGCCGGCGACGCTGCCGGCGACCACCACTTGGCTCTCGGCGTTGATATTGGCCAGGTAGACCGGCTGCGCCGGCCCGTGCACCTGGGCGATCAGGCGCTCGACCTGGCCCAGGTCGAGGCCGAGGATGGCGGTCATGCCATAGCCGCTTGGATAGGCGGCCTGCATCAGCTCGCCGCGCAGCGCAACCAGCCGCACGGCATCGGTAAATTCGAGGGATTCGGCGGTCACCGCCGCCGCGTAGGCGCCGATGGACAGCCCCGCCACATAGTCCGGGCGATGGCCGCGCTGGGCCAGCAGGCGGGCACAGGCCACCCCGGCGATCAGCAGGCACAGCTGCACGGCGCGGGTCGAGGCCAGCGCCTGAATGGAGTCCAGCGCCAGCACGTCCTCGCCCAGCGCCGCGCTGGCTTCGGCCAGGCAGGCGCGCACCGACGGTTCGTCCGGCAGCTGATGGAGCATGCCGGGCTGCTGGGCACCCTGACCGGGAAAGGCCCAGAGCGTGCTCATGCGGGCGATCCGAGCGGCGCCCAGGGGTCGGCCACCAGCCGTGGTCCGTCCTGCGCCTTGAGCAGCACGCGCGTCGCTCCGCTGGCCCATTCGCGCAGCGCCACGGCCCCGTGGGGGGTTTCCAGCTGCACGTCAACCTTGCCCGGCAGATCGCCGAACAGGGCGCACAATTGCCCCGCCCGCTGCCGAGAAAGCGGCGCAGGCGTGCGCAGCACCAGGTCCAGGTCGCTGCCGGCATGGGCGGCGGCCAGGCCGCTGGCCAGCTCGAAGCCAATACTGCCGGTCACGCCCCAGGCCAGGCCGCAGCCGTCCAGGGGCGCCTGCAGCAGGCTCAGGGCGCGCAAGGCGGGCCAGTGCGAATGGGGATGGTCGTGCCAGCCGCGCGCGCTGGCGAGCCGTTCCGGGCTGAGCCGGCGGCGAATGTCGCCCAGGCGCATCCAGGTGGCGAAACGCTGGTCGCGGGACTGGCCGCGGACGCCGACTGCGACCCAGCCGGGCGCGGCAACGGCGCGCCGCACCACCACCGGCGGCTGCTGGCGTAGCGCCTCAAGGGCCCAGGCGGGCGCGCTATCCGGCAGTTGCTCGGCGCCCAGGCCCCAGAGCAGGTCGTGGGGCCTGGGCGCACCGGCGTGATCGGTCATGCAGGCACCTCCCGTCTTCTGAACAGGCACCGCGCCGAGCAGGGACGGCGCGCTACCACTGCGCCTTGAGCAACTCGCGCACCTTCAGCGAGGCGCTGCGATTGGCCGCCCCGAGTCGCCCGCGCAGGTCGACCGCAGTGCCGGCGATGTCCTCCAGGGCCGCCGCGAGACAGTCGCGCACCACGGCGACATCCGCGGCAGTGGGCTGCAGCGCGTCGCTCACCGCCTGGGTCTTCCACAACAGGCCGAGGGACCCGTAGCTGTCCAGATCATAGGCCATGGGTGGCACGCTGGCAGCCAGGGCCTCCAGCTCCTCGACGCTGCGCAGGGTGACCCGCGCCGCCGAGGCCTTGCCCATCGCATGCACCATCACCCCCGGATCGTTCAGGGCGATCAGGCGGTTGGCCTGGTAGCCATGGGCGAGGAAGGCGCCGGACATGGCCTTGCCGACCAGCAGGCCGACCACCGGGTGTCCGGCCAGGCGCGCACGGGCGTAGCTGTCCACGGCGCCGGCCAGGGCCTGGTGGATGCCGTAGGCTTCCTCGCGGCGACCATAGGCCTGGCTCGGCACATCGATAATGGCGATCAGCGCACGCTTCTCGGCGCCGTCGGCATCCGCCTCGATGGCCTGGTCGATGACCTGGGCCAGGCCCCAGCCTTCGAGCAGGCCGACCTCACCGTTGCGCGCCCGCGGAAAGGGGTTGTCGTCGTCGGCAACCACGGCCAGCAGCCGTGCGGCGCGCCCGCCCAGCCGGGTGTCGGCGACCAACAGCGAGGCCGGCAGGCCGGCCAGTGGGCTGGCGCCGTCGCTCAGCGCGTTGAACCAGTTGCGGCCCCGTTGTTCGACAGCAGCGTTCATGCCGACTCTCCTGTGTAGGCGTTGCGCACCGCGGCGGCGTCCGCCTGGATGCTTGTATCGACGGCCTGCAGACGCGCCAGGTACCAGGCGTGCCGGCGGCTGCGCTCGAGGGCTGGCTGGCCCTGGCGGAACAGCGCCGAGACCTGCTGGCGAATCTGCTCCAGGTCGTCGGCGACATAGGCGTCGACCAGGCCCGAGGCGAAACGCTGCTCGCCGCCGGTCAGGCTCCAGATGAACGACCGGTCGCGTGAGTCGTACTCCTCCACGCCGGCTTCCTGCTCGATCACCTGGGGGCCATTGAGGCCCAGCCGCGCCTCCTGGGTCACCACCAGGTAGCTACACAGCCCGGCGGCGATCGACATGCCGCCGAAGCAGCCGACCGGGCCGGCGATCAGGCCGATCACCGGCTGGTACTGGCGCAGCTCGACGATGGCCGCCTGGATCTCGGCAATGGCGGCCAGGCCGAGGTTGGCTTCCTGCAGGCGCACACCGCCGGTTTCCAGCAGCAGCACGGCGCGGGTCGGTATGCCATTGCGGTTGTCCTCGGCGGCCAGTTCCAGGGCACCGGCGATCTTCGCCCCGCCGACCTCGCCAAGACTGCCGCCCTGGAAGGCGCCTTCGATGGCGGCGACCAGCGCCGGCTGACCGTCGATCAGGCCCTTGGCGACTATCACGCCATCATCGGCCTGGGCCACGATGCCCTGCTTGGGCAGCCAGGGCGAAGTGATTCGTTCGAAGGGATCGAGCAGCTCGCGGAAGCTGCCGGGATCCAGCAGCGCCTGGGCGCGCTGACGGGCGCCCAGCTCGACGAAGCTGCGTTGCTGCAGCAGGCGGCTGACCCGGTCCAGGCTTGTGTCACTCATGGTTCAGCGCCTCCAGTCCCTGCTCCAGGCGCAGCCGGACCACGCCGGGGGTCGCGCCGAAATCGTGGATCGCGATGCTCAGCGCCGGCAGGCTCTGCTCGCGGAACATGCGCTCGAACAGCTGCTGCCAGCGCGGTGCGCTGCCGTTGACCGAGGTCACCACCTGGATCGCCAGGGTGCCGGCCGCGCCGGGCTCGAGCAGCACTTCCAGATCGCCCGAGCCGACACAGCCGACCAGGGCACGTCCGCGGGCGGGTTGCCCGGCGGGAAATTCAAAAGACAAGGTTTCCATGTTCAGTCACTCCCAATCTGCGCCTGCAACGCGGGCGCCAGGCGGTCGAGGAATAAAGTCACGGCGAGCAAATCGGCTGCACCGCCGGGTGAGGCACGCAGCCTCAACATGTCGCTATCCAGTTCACGCAGGCGCCGGCGGCCATCCAGGCTGGCGCAACCACCGGCCTGGAGCACCGCGCGGGCGCCGCTCTGCATGCTGCTCAGACCGGCCAGGCCGGCACGGTAGAGCACGCAGGTATCGCTCAAGGTGGTCATGATCGCCAGCAACGAATCGAGGCGCGCATTCTGCTCCCCGGCGCCGGCGGCGCGGCTGCCGAGCAGCTGCGGCAAGCCGAGCTGCATCACCGCGGGAAAGCCCAGCTGCGCCTCCTCGCGGGCGCCGCGCACGCCGTACAGGCGGCACACCTGGGCGCCATGGCTGGCGTCGCAGTGGGGCGCGGCGCGATCGCCGATCAGGGCGATCCGCGCGGCGCGCAGGGTGACCGCGGCCGGCGTGGCCTCGCGCCAGTCCAGGGCGGCGGCGGCGGTAACCAGGCCCATGGCCCAGATCGCCCCGCGATGGGTATTCACCCCCTGGGTGATGCCCAGCATGTCCACTTCGCCTTCCCGGCCGAGCCGGCCCAGGGTTTCGCGCAGCGGCTGGGCGATCTCGCCGAAGTGCAGCGCGGCGTCGGCCATGGCCTTGAAGGTCGGCCACAACGACAGCGCCGAGGCGTGCATCAGGCCCAGGTGCAGATCGGTGTGCGCGCCGCTGCCGCGGCGGTCGACCAGCCCAGGTTTGGGCGACAGGTCGGCCTCGTCGATCAGCGCATCCACCGCCAGGTCGGCAAGGACTTCCGACAGGCTCAGCTGCGGCTGCTGGACATTCAGTGCATTGACGGCCCGCATCACCAGCTCCTGAACTTGGCCGGCGGGCTGTACAGGCCGCCCGACCACTCGACCAGTTCGGCGATGCTCTTGGCCGCCAGCAACTCGCGACTGGCATCGGCGCGGCGGATGCCCAGGTCTTCCGGCAGGGCGATCAGGCCTTCGCGGCGCATGCGCTCGGTGTCCTTGGGGTCATGGCGCAGGCCGATGGCGGTGATCCCGGCGACCGCGGCGATCATCGCCCGGCGCTCCTCCAGGGAGCGCGCCTTGTACAGGTAGGCGATGCCCTCCTCGGTCAGCAGGTGGGTCACGTCGTCGCCGTAGATCATGATCGGTGCCAGCGGCATGCCGCTCTTCTTCGCCACCTCGACCGCATCCAGGGTGTCGACGAAGGTTGGCTTACCGCCCTCCTGGAAGGTCTCGACCATCTGCACCACCAGCTTCTTGCCGCGCTCGAGCATGGTCACCGGGCCTTCGCCGCCGGGCGCGCACATGTCCAGCCAGGCCGGCGTGGCATGGCGCCGGCCGCGCGGGTCATGGCCCATGTTCGGCGCGCCGCCGAAGCCGGCCAGGCGGCCGCGGGTGACGGTGGAGGAATGGCCGTCGCCATCGACCTGCAGGGTCGCGCCGATGAACAGGTCGACCGCGTACTGACCGGCCAGCTGGCACATCATGCGGTTGGAGCGCATGGAGCCGTCGCGGCCGGTGAAGAACACGTCCGGGCGCTGGGCGATGTAGTTCTCCATGCCCAGCTCGGTGCCGAAGCAGTGCACGCTTTCCACCCAGCCGCTCTCGATCGCCGGAATCAGGGTCGGGTGCGGGTTGAGCGTCCAGTTGCGGCAGATCTTGCCCTTGAGTCCCAGGGACTCGCCGTAGGTCGGCAGGATCAGCTCGATGGCGGCGGTGTTGAAGCCGATACCGTGGTTGAGCGACTGGACCTTGTGTTTCTCGTAGATGCCGCGGATCGCCATCATCGCCATCAGCACGTGCACCGGCTTGATGTGGCGCGGATCGCGGGTGAACAGCGGCTCGATGTAGAACGGCCGGTCGGCGACCACCACGAAGTCGACCCAGGAGGCCGGGATGTCCACCCGCGGCAGTTCGCTGACGTCATCCACCAGCTCGTTGACCTGGACGATGACGATGCCGTCGCTGAAGGCCGCGGGTTCGACCAGGGCCGGGGTGTCCTCGGTACTGGGGCCGGTGTAGATGTTGCCGGCACGGTCGGCCTTGAAACCGGCGGCCAGCACGACGTTGGGAATCAGGTCGACCAGCAGGCGCGAGTACAGCTCGATGTAGGTGTGGATGGCGCCGACTTCCAGCAGGCCGTCTTCCAGCAGCTGGCTGATGCGCAGGCTCTGCGGTCCGGCGAAGGAGAAGTCGAGCTTGCGCGCGATGCCCCGCTCGAACAGGTCCAGGTGCTCGGCGCGGCTGACGCTGGGCATGATCATGTGCAGGTCGTGCAGGCGACCCGGGTCGACCTTGGCCAGGGCGCGGGAGAGAAAATCCGCCTGCTTCTGGTTGTTGCCTTCCAGCACCACGCGGTCACCCGGGGCGATCAGGGCTTCGAGGGCCGCGACTATCTGGTCGCTGGGCAGCACCACACCATCGGCGAGGGCGCGCACACGCTCCAGGCGCCGCTGCTTTTCGCTGCGCCTGCGCGACCACTGGGGTGGCGTGGAGATTGTTGTCGTCATGATGGCTCCATGAAATTCGCGATCGTCGGCCACCTTAGGGTCCCCGGCCGGGTCCATCAATCAAGCGCGGGGGCACATCGTTACGCTCAGGGTAATAATCGCCGAGCCGCACGCGCTGGCATCCGCCCCGGAGCGGGCGAATGACGGCACGGAGCCGCCATCTCGGTTAACGCCGGGGCGCAGACCAGTCATACTGCTGCACCTGCATCCGAGCCGCCCAGCCCAAATCTATGCGCATCCACGTCACCTTTATAGACCGCGTCGGCATCACCCAGGAGGTCCTGGCCCTGCTCGGCGGGCGCAACCTCAACCTGGACGCGGTGGAGATGGTGCCGCCCAACGTCTATATCGACGCGCCGGCGCTGAGCGCCGCGGTGCTCGATGAGCTGCGCGAGGCGCTGTTCCAGGTGCGCGGCGTACAGGCGGTGACCGTCGTCGACATCCTTCCCGGCCAGCGTCGCCGGCTGCAGCTAGACGCCCTGCTGGCGGCGATGAGCGACCCGGTGCTGGCGGTCGACGGCGAGGGCCGCGTGCTGCTGGCCAACCCGGCCCTGGCCGACCTGTGCGGGCGCGAGCCGGACGGCCTGCCCCTGGGCGAACTGTTCGCCGACCCGAGCCTGCACGCCGCGCTGCTGGAGCACCGCTTCCGCCTGCCACTGCGTGAGGTCACCCTCAACGGTCAGGCCTTGCTGCTCGATGCCACGCCGATCAGCGAGACCGGCGATACCGGCCTGCACCAGTTGGCCGGCGGCCTGCTCACCCTGTATGCGCCGAGCCGCATCGGCGAGCGCCTGGCGGCGTTGCATCACGACCATGTCGAAGGCTTCGATTCGCTGCTCGGCGAGTCGGTGCCGATCCGCACCCTGAAGACCCGCGCCCTGCGGGTCGCCAGCCTCGATGCGCCGCTGCTGATCCACGGCGAAACCGGCACCGGCAAGGAGCTGGTGGCCCGCGGCTGCCATGCCATCAGCGCCCGGCGCAACGCGCCCTTCCTGGCGCTGAACTGTGCCGCCCTGCCGGAGAACCTGGCCGAGAGCGAGCTGTTCGGCTATGCCCCCGGCGCCTTCACCGGCGCCCAGCGCGGCGGCAAGCCGGGGCTGCTGGAGCTGGCCAACCAGGGTACGGTATTCCTCGACGAGATCGGCGAGATGTCGCCCTACCTGCAGGCCAAGCTGCTGCGCTTCCTCTCCGACGGCAGCTTCCGCCGGGTCGGCGGCGAACGCGAGGTCAAGGTCGATGTGCGCATCCTCAGCGCCACCCACCGCGACCTGGAGAAGATGGTCAGCGACGGCGGTTTCCGCGAGGACCTGTTCTACCGGCTCAACGTGCTCAAT
This sequence comes from Pseudomonas benzenivorans, assembly GCF_024397895.1. Lineage (NCBI taxonomy): Bacteria > Pseudomonadati > Pseudomonadota > Gammaproteobacteria > Pseudomonadales > Pseudomonadaceae > Pseudomonas > Pseudomonas benzenivorans. Next base: position 3,739,762 of record NZ_CP073346.1, on the reverse strand, counting down.
CTGGAAGTGCCGCCGCTGCGCGAGCGCGGCCAGGACATCCTGCTGCTGGCGCGGCACTTCATGCGCCAGGCCTGCACGCAGATCCAGCGGCTGCAGTGCCACCTGGCGCCGGACACCTACCCGGCGCTGCTGGCCAACCGCTGGCCCGGCAACGTGCGCCAGCTGCAGAACGTGATCTTCCGCGCCGCGGCCATCTGCGAGAGCAACCTGGTGCAGATCGACGACCTGGACATCGCCGGCACCGCCGTGGCGCCGCCGACACTCGACGGCGACATCGGCAGCCTGGAAGCGGCGGTGGCCGGCTTCGAGAAGGCCCTGCTGGAGAAGCTCTACGTCAGCCATCCCTCCAGCCGGCAACTGGCCGCCCGGCTGCAGACCTCGCACAGCGCCATCGCCATGCGCCTGCGCAAATACGGCATCACCGGCAGGCGCTAGGCGCCTAGAGGGCGTACTGTTTCAGGTTGGCCATTAACGCCTGCAAGGCCTCGATGTTGTCGGCCGGATGCACCGCGCCGTCGAAATCGCAGATCTGCTGCCAGTGGCTGGCCACATCCTCCGGGCTGAAGCCGGCGCGCGGGTCGAAGCCGACCCCCGGGCTGCGCTCCCAGCGGGTCCTGCCGATCCAGCCGCCACCGACCTCGAACAGCCCGGCGCTGTCCGCGCAGGCCGCACTGCCCAGGTAGACCACCAGGGGGCTGACCAGCTCGGGCTTGAGCTGCTCGAACAACTGCGCCGGGATCAGGCCCTCGGTCATGCGCGTACCGCCAGTGGGCGCGATGGCGTTGACCAGGATGTTGTGCTTGCGCCCCTCGACCGCCAGGGTGCGGGTCAGGCCATAGAGGCCGAGCTTGGCCATGGCGTAATTGGCCTGGCCGAAGTTGCCGTAGATGCCGGACGTCGAGGCCGTGAAGATCACCCGGCCATAGCCCTGCTCGCGCATGTGCGGCCAGGCCGCGCGGGTCACCTTGTACGCGCCCTCGACGTGCACCCGGTAGACCGGTTCCCAGTCGTCGTCTTCCATCTTGTGGAAGGCCCGGTCGCGCAGGATACCGGCGTTGTTGACCAGCACGTCGACGCGGCCGAAGGCATCCAGGGCATGCTCGACTATCCGGCCGCCCTCGCTCACCGAGTCATGGTTGGCCACCGCGCTGCCGCCGGCGGCGCGGATTTCGGCGACCACCTGGTCCGCCGCCGAGGCGCTGGCGCCTTCGCCATGGGCGCTGGCGCCCAGGTCGTTGACCACCACCTTGGCGCCATGCTGCGCGAACAGCAGCGCGTGGGCGCGGCCGAGGCCGCCCCCGGCGCCGGTGACGATCACGACCTGGTCTTGAAAACGGATGGCGGCATTCATGGCAGGGACTCCTGGCAAAGGGACGGTGCCTGGAGTGTCCGGCAGCGCGAAAGCGGTCACAATCAACCCGGGCGCCGCTGAATGCCGGCCGATAAGGCAGCGGGATGATCAGGCCGGCCTGATCAGGCTCAGGTGGTTGTACAGGTGCAGCACATGGGCCTGGGCATAGTCGGCATGGCTCAGCTCGCCATAGGCGAAATGCGGCCGCAATTCACCCCGGTAGCCGGCGAAAGCCTCGAATGCCCGCTGCAGCCGCTGCAGCGCCAGGGCCTGGCTGGCCGGCTCGCTCAAAGGCGCGGCGCCGGGAATGGCTTCAGCCAGCCCGTGACGCATGGCGCCACGGGAGGCGAACAGGCCGAAGGCCATGGGCCCGACGCTGGCGCGAAACCAGGCCGGCTTGAGTTCGGGGTAACCGCTGATGGAGTACTCGATGCTCTGCGCGCAGTGGTTGAACACCTCGGTCGGGCTCCAGCCCTCGAGGCTGACCAGCGACTGGTCGACCAAAGCGGCCAGGACCTGGCGCGCCCCCGCCAGGCTCACCTCACCCGGCACCTCGCCACGACCCAGCGCCCAGTAGCCACCGCCCGCCACCGCCACGGCGCTCAGCGCCCCCAGCTTGAGCAGATGCCGCCTGTTCATGCCGCTGCCTCCAGATCCTTGCGAAAGTCCAGATAGTGGGCCAGCACCAACTCCGGCGCCTCCGTCTGCGGATAGTGGCCGATGCCTTCGAGCGATACGGTGTCCGGCGCCGGGATCAACTCCCGGTAGCGCGCCAGCATGTGCGCCCCGGAGATCGGATCGAACGCCCCGTCGATCAGCCGCAGCGGCACCGCGCCCTGCTGCATCGCCGCCAGCCAACGCTCACGCTGTCTGCGACGCTCCGGCATGTAGCGGATCAGCCGGTGCATCACCGCCGGCCCGTCGTTGTGCGCGATCAGGTGCCAGAAGTCGTCCAGCTCGGCGCCGCTGGGCTGGGTCCGCGGGCCGAAGATCCGGGCGAAGTTGGCCGCCAGCTTCTGCCGGTTGAACAGCCTGCCGACCAGCGGTCCCAGGGGACTGAGCAGCAGCTTCTGCACCAGCACCGGCCTGTGGGTCTCGGGGAACAGGCCACCGTTGAGGAACACGCCGCTGGCCAGGTGCAGGCGCCCTTCGTGATGGCGCGCCAACAGCTCCTGGGCGACGCTGTCGCCGTAGTCATGGGCCAGCAGGTGGACGCCGCCGTCGACGCCCAAATGCGCCAGCAAGGCCTGCTGCAGATCCGCCTGCTCCAGCAGGCTGTAGGCATGGCCGCGCGGCTTGGCCGAGTAGCCGAAGCCGAGCATGTCGCAGGCAATCAGTCGGTAGCGCTCGCTCAGGGGCTGCCACAGGCGGTGCCAATCCCAGCTGGCGGTGGGAAAGCCGTGGATCAGCAACAGCGGCTCGGCATCCTGCGCCCCCGCCGTCCAGTAGCGGATGGCATGGCCGCGAAAGTCGAAGACCTGCGCCCGCTCGCGCCACTCATCCAGGGCGATGCCGGCCAGGGCCGTCACTCGGCGTAGCCCGGCAGCTGCAAGTCCAGCTTGCGCAGCAGCGCCGGCCAGGGCAGCGCGCCGCCCATGCCCTGGGGTGTTTTCATCACCCCGGCGACCATGGCCTGGGCGCCGTCGAGAATCGCCTGGGGAATCTGGATCAGTTCGCTGCCGCCGCTCTGCGCCATCACCTGGATCTCGCAGGCGCGCTGCAGGATGAACATCATCAGGAAGGCATCGGCGATGCTGCCGGCCGCGGTCAGCAGACCGTGGTTGGGCAGGATCATGAAGTGCTTGCCACCCAGGTCCGCCTGCAGCCGGGCCTTCTCCTCATGGTGCAGCGCCACGCCCTCGTAGCCGTGGTAGGCCAGGCTGGAGAGCACGAACAGCGACTGCTGCGACAGCGGCAGCAGGCCCTGCTTCTGCGCCGACACGGCGATCCCGGCGGCCGTGTGGATATGCAGCACGCAGGCCACGTCGTGGCGCACCTCGTGCACCGCGCTGTGGATGGTGTAACCGGCCGGGTTGATCTCGAAGGGGCTGTCCATCAGCTTGTTGCCGGCCAGGTCGATCTTCACCAGGCTCGAGGCGGTGATCTCGTGGAACATCAGGCCGTAGGGGTTGATCAGGAACTCTTCGGTGCCCGGCACCTTGGCCGAGATGTGGGTGAAGATCAGGTCATCCCAGCCGTACAGGGCGATCAACCGGTAGCAGGCGGCCAGGTCTACGCGGGCCTGCCACTCGGCGGCGGACACCTGATCCTTGAGCTTCACAACGGGCAGAGCATGGGCGTGGGTCACGGCGGCCTCCTGGGCATCTATGTCAGCGATTGCCATGGAGTCTAGCGAGGCGCGCGGCGGCGGTGAGTCGCCCTGCCAGCCAGCTTAATGACCCAGCGAGACAAGCCCCGCCCGTGTTCCTAGAACAGCTCCGGGTAGTGCTGGCGCAACAGCGGCCAGGCCACCTGGGCAGCGGGCTCCTCGCTGAGCAACTGGAAGCCGGCGAAGTCGAAACCCGGTGCCACCGTGCAGCCGACCAGGGTGAAGTCGCCGAGGCTGCGCGCCGCCTGCCAGGCCTGGGCCGGCACCGCGCGCTGCGGCAACTGCCCGCTGCCGACCGGTCCGAGACGCTCGGCGCGAATGGTCGTCGGCGACTCGGCGACCAGCAGCTCCAGCGGCGCGCCCTCGTGGAAGTGCCACAGCTCGTCGGCATCCACCCGGTGCCAGCGACTGGCCACGCCGGCCGGCAGCAGGAACAGGATCGCCGTGGAGCAAGGTCGACCGCTGTGCAGGCGCTGGGCCGACTCGAACAGCCGCCGGTAGTAGCCGCCCTCGGGGTGCGCCTGCAGCTGCAGCGCCGCGATCAGCTCCGCCGCGCGCGGGTGCATCAGGCCTTCAGCGTGGCGATGAACGCCGCCAGCCAGGGCTCGGCATCGCTCTCCGGGGTGACGCTCTCGCTGGCATCCAGGCGCAGCATCTCGGCGACCTCGCGGATTCCCAGCTCGGCGTAGAGTTCGCGCACCAGTTCGCCACCGCCACAGAAGGTATCGCCGTAGCTGGCATCGCCCAGGGCGATCACCCCGCCGGGCAGGCCGCTCCAGGCCGGCAGGTGGTCGCGAATGGCGAAGTACAGCGGCTGCAGGTTGTCCGGCAGCTCGCCCATGCCGGTCGTCGAGGTCACCACCAGAAACGCCTGCGGGGCGAAGGACTGAACCTCCCCGAGGCTGGCGCGTGGGTCGTGCCAGGCCTCCAGGCCGGCGTCCTTGAGCAGGCGTTCGGCATGTCGGGCGACCTCCTCGGCGGTGCCGTAGACCGAGCCGGACAGAATGGCGACTTTCATAGAATTGCTCCGTACCAGAGGGAAATCGCCGGGCATTATGCCGCAAGTGGACAGCCCCTCCGGATGTTTTAGAATGCAGCGACATGGACCGGGAATACGCCTCATGATCAACGCCAAACTGCTGCAACTGGTGATCGACGCCTCCAACGACGGCATAGTGGTGGCCGAGCAGGAGGGCGACGACAACATCCTCATCTACGCCAACCCCGCCTTCGAGCAGCTCACCGGCTACAGCAACGATGAGATCCTCTACCGCGACTGCCGCTTCCTGCAGAACGACGACCACGACCAGCCGGGCCTGCAAGCCATTCGCTACGCGGTGAAGAACCACCAGCCCTGCCGGCAGATCATCCGCAACTACCGCAAGGACGGCAGCCTGTTCTGGAACGAGCTGTCGATCACCCCGGTGTTCAACGATGCCGACCAACTGACCTACTACATCGGCATCCAGAAGGATGTCACCGAGCAGGTACTCGCCCAGCAGCGGGTCGAGCAGCTGGAAGTCCAGGTGGCCAGCCTGGAGGCCGAGCTGGCCTTGTTGCGGGCGCAGTCGTAACAAAAGGCGAATTTCGCTGTCAGAGAAGGTCTACCCCCTCTGCGTAGTATTCATCCATGCAAGACCAACCTCTGCTCACTCAGGCAGAAAGGGACTTCATCCAGCAACTGCATCAGCCGGTAACGGACAAGCCTGGATCGGCGCCCAGCCTGCAGGTCGACGCCGCCGAACAGCTCAAGGCACTGCTGGCCAACTGCGCCGCCAACCAGCAGCTCACCATCGAGGCGCACTTCGCCAATCAGCGGCTGACCTTCACCGCGTATCTGAGCGAAGACGACCAGCACGAACAGTATCTGGCACTCGGCACCCCACAGATCTTCGACGAGGGGCCGGCCAGTCGCGCCTGGCGCCTGCCGCTGGAACCTGCGATAGCGCTGCGCCATCGCAACGGCAAGGCCAGCGAGCTTTGGGTTCATGAGCTGTCGATGAACGGCCTGCTGGTCGAATACCGCGGCAAAGGCCAGCCGCCCGTGCATTTCAGCCTGATCCTGCCGCTCTCCGGGCAGAAACCGATCGCCATCGAAGGCGTGCGGGTGCGCCGCACCGGCGGAGGTCTGCAGGCCTACCGGCTCGAGGCCCTCGACCAGCGCGGAAGCGATCGGCTGCTGCAGTTCATCTACGACCAGCACCGCGTGCGCTTCCCGGAGGCCCACCGCGCCTAGCCCAGTGCACCTATGCCCTGGGCAAAAAAAGACCCGCCGAGCGGCGGGTCAAATGCTTTGCAGGGTCTAGCCCCTTACGGGATAAAAAATCCGACAACCAAAGAAGCCGATCGAGGATGGCTGTCCAGCGGCGCATGGCTGTCGGATTGCGTAACTGATACGTGCTCGGCGGGAACCGCCGCGGCCTTGCCCCAGGGGGCTTGACCTCTACACACCAAACAAATGTATAGCTTTTGTACAATATTACCCACCGTATCGCAAGCAGTAGTTGTACATCATGTTAAAGAAACCGTCGCGAGTTCACAGATTGCGCGCACAGAGGCGCGCCGCGACCACCGAACCGTGGGCAACAGAAGGGAGGGTTTTGAAGAGGCTGATGCCGGCTGTCAGGTATCCAGGTGGCCGGCGAGGAACTGCTGCAGACGCCGCTGCATCAGGCGCCCCTCGTTGCCCAGACAGGCAATCGGCGAACCGTGCAGGCTGTCTTCGGCCAGATCCGAACCATCGCCGGCCAGCACCAGCGGGCAGTTCACCGCCAGCACCAGGCGCGACAGCAATCGCGGCAGATCGCTGCTCGGCGGCTGGTTGGAAAACAGTACCAAGGCCTGAGGCTGCATCTTGTCGCAGACCAGCGCCAGCTCCTCCAGCGGCTGTCCCAGCCCCAGCACGCTCACCGCAACCTCCGGCCCGCCGAGCAGCAAACCGGCCACCAGCAGCTCCAGCTCGCGGCAGTGTCCGGGCAAGGCGGCGATCAGCACCCGCTCCTCGACCTGGGCACGCAGGTTCTGCAGGCGCTGGAGAACGCGGGATCGCAGGAAGCTATCGAGAAACAACCATTCGCTGGTCTGACCGTAATCGTCCTGACGGATCAGCAGCTCCTGCCACAGCGGCATCAGCACGTCCTGGAACACCACCGGCAGCGGGTAGCTGGAGAACACCTGGCCGTAAAGGCGATCGAGCCTGGACTCGTCGAAATTGGCGACCGCCCGACGCAACTGGGTCTGCCAGTCGGCCCACTCGCCGGAGGTGACCTCCTGGTAGACCGGTGCTGCGGCGGCCTTCATCGCGCCGCTCTTGGCGAGGATCTTGCCCACCTTGCTGACGGCCACGCCGCGCTCGATCCAGGCCAGAATGCTGCGCACCGACTCGATGTCTGCCTGGGAGTACAGGCGATGCCCACTCTCGGTTCGGGTGGGCTGAATCAGGCCGTAGCGCCGCTCCCAGGCACGCAGGGTCACCGGGTTGACCCCGGTCAGCCGCGACACCTCACGGATGGGAAACAACTCTTCCTGCTTGAGGGCACTGGAGGCGAGGGAGGGGGCACCAGCGAGATCGGACATGGGGAGCTATCGCGACGTAAAGGGTTGCCGGCATTGTAACCCAGCTCCGGGCACCTTACATTGTACAAAATCTGTACAGTATTTCGGCGCATGCCTTCCCCACCCCGCTGGCCACTGACTTCGATGCAGCATCCCTCGGCCTCGAGGTCGAAGCCCTGGGTGGCTGGGTGGCGCCCCTGACGTGGCGCCCCCTGCGCCCGCTGCTGGGCCTGCTGTACCGAGTGTTCTGCCGCCTGCGGCCGCATCTGGCCTGGCGGCCCCATCCCGATAGCGCCCAGCGCTGCAGCTTGCCCGTCGTCCGACCGGCCGTCCGCAACCGGCCCTCCGCAACCGGCCCTCCGCAACCGGCCGTCCACTCAGCATCGCCGCGCTGGCTAATTTCGCAGAAACCGGAATAATCCTTGGCCGTCATTCATGCGCCGCCCACCACCCCGGGCCGCGTAGCGCACTCGCCCTATCCGGGCGAAATGCCGATCGCAGTGGAGATACACAATGTCTGCAGAACCCGTCACCCTGATGGTGGCGCGCCGCGTCGCCGACGGCCGCTATCACGACCTGATCGCCTGGCTGCATGAAGGCGAACAGCTGGCTACCGATTTTCCCGGCTACCTGGGCTCCGGCGTGCTGGCGCCGCCGCCGGGTGACGACGAGTTCCAGATGGTCTTCCGCTTCGCCGACCAGCAGACCCTGGCCGCCTGGGAACACTCCGCCTCGCGCCGGGCCTGGCTCCAGCGCGGCAGCGGCCTGTTCGCCCAGCCCCAGGAACGACGGGCCGTCGGCCTGGATGCCTGGTTCGGCGCCTTCCACCGGCAACCGCCGCGCTGGAAGCAGAGCATCGCCATCTGGCTGGCGTTCTTTCCGGTATCGCTGGCCTTCAACCTGCTGTTCGGCAGCACCCTGGCCGACTTCTCGCTGCTGCCCCGGGTCCTGCTCAGTACCCTGGCCCTCACCCCGCTGATGACCTATGCGTTCATCCCGCTGGTGACCCGCCTGCTGGCACCCTGGTTACAGCGCAACGGCGCGGCCATCCTGCGCCGCCCCGGACAGGCGGCGAGTCGCGGCGCCTAAAGCCCCCGCCGCAGCCCCGGATCGCCCTGCTGCATCGCGGGCCGGCCGATGAACTCGCCATGGACCTCGGGCTGCAGCAGGACGATCCACCGCGCGCCGACCTGCCGAAGCCGCCTGCGCAACGCCGGCAAGGTCGGCCACAGCGATCCGCCACCGGGCGGGTCGAACAGCCGGCTATCGCCATTTCGGCAATGGATGCGCGTCAGCACGACCTCGATCCGCTCCACCCGACCTCGCAGCGGCGCCATGCGCAATTGCCACGGGCTTACCCTGACCTCCACATATCTGTACGAACAATACTTATATGTACAGGATCTGAACAAGATATACCGCCTTTCGCCTCCCGACGAAAACAGCTTTCAACTCAATGAAATAGCCACCGTGGCGGTAAACCAGAGCGATTTAGCCTGACACGCAGGCTTGTACAGAAAAACTGACTGGTATAAGTTTGCTGCTGGTTCAGTCGATGGGGCGCCCTACTGGTCAGGTACCCGGGCACTGCGTCGCTGAGCCTCCCCCATTACGTCGAGTCCGAACATGCGCGCGACCCCCGCCCCCATTCTGATCACCGGCGCCAGCCAGCGGATCGGCCTGTACTGCGCCGAGCGCCTGCTCGACGAGAGTCACCCCGTGATCGTGACCTTTCGCCGCGAGGGCGAAGGGGTGCATCGACTGCGCGAGTTGGGCGCCCTGGCCCTGCAGGCAGACTTCTCGGACGAAAGCGGCATACTGGCCTTCATCGGCCAGCTGAAGCAGCACACCGATAGCCTGCGGGCGATCATCCACAACGCCTCCGCCTGGCTCGACGCCCCGCCGGGGCAGGAAGCCGCGGTGTTCCAGCAGCTGTTCAGCGTGCACATGCTCGCGCCCTACCTGATCAACCTGCACTGCGCGGACCTGCTGCGCCGCTCGACACCGGCCGACATCATCCACATCAGCGACGACGTGACGCGCAAGGGCAGCGCCAATCACGTGGCCTACTGTGCCAGCAAGGCCGGGCTGAACGGCCTGACGCTGTCGTTCGCCGCCCAGTTCGCCCCCCAGATCAAGGTCAACGGCATCGCCCCGGCCCTGATCATGTTCAACCCGGAAGACGACGCCGAGTACCGCACCAAGACCCTGGAAAAATCGGCCCTGGGCATCGAGCCGGGGCCGCAGGTCATCTACCAGAGCCTGCGCTACCTGCTGGATAACCCCTACGTGACCGGCACCACCCTTACCGTCAACGGCGGCCGCCACCTCAAGTGAGGTGTGCCGCGAGGACCCATCGATGAACCCACCCATGTCCAACCACTACCGCGAGATCCTCATCGGCGTCGGCGAGGATCCCGAGCGCGAGGGCCTGCTGGACACGCCCAAGCGCGCGGCCAAGGCCATGCAGTACCTCTGTCACGGCTACCAGACCAGCCTCGAGGAGGTGGTCAACGGCGCCCTGTTCGCCTCCGACAACGACGAGATGGTGATGGTCAAGGACGTCGAGCTGTACTCGCTGTGCGAGCACCACCTGCTGCCCTTCATCGGCAAGGCCCACGTCGCCTACATCCCCACCGGCAAGGTGCTGGGACTGTCCAAGGTGGCGCGCATCGTCGACATGTTCGCCCGCCGCCTGCAGATCCAGGAGAACCTGACCCGGCAGATCGCCGAGGCGGTGCAGCAGGTGACCAGCGCCGCCGGCGTGGCGGTGGTGATCGAGGCCAAGCACATGTGCATGATGATGCGCGGGGTGGAGAAGCAGAACTCGGTGATGAGCACCTCGGTGATGCTCGGCGCCTTCCGCGAGTCGACCAATACCCGCCAGGAATTCCTGCAACTGATCGGACGGAGCAACTGAACATGCCGCGACTGGAACCCGGGATGGCGCGCATCCGCGTCAAGGACCTGCGCCTGCGCACCTTCATCGGCATCAAGGAAGAGGAGATCAACAACAAGCAGGACGTGCTGATCAACCTGACCATTCTCTACCCGGCGGTGGACGCGGTGCGTGACAACGACATCGACCACGCGCTGAACTACCGCACCATCACCAAGGCGATCATCCAGCATGTGGAGGGCAACCGCTTCGCCCTGCTCGAGCGCCTGACCCAGGAGATCCTCGACCTGGTGATGGAAAACGCCAGCGTGCGATACGCCGAGGTGGAGGTCGACAAGCCCCACGCCCTGCGCTTCGCCGAATCGGTGTCGATCACCCTCGCCGGCCATCGCTGAGGCCCGCGACAGGCCGCCCGGCGCCCCAGGGTGCCGGACCATTGCCGTCAGCCAGGCGGGCTCTTATCATCGGCGACCACCCAGTCAGCCTGCCCCGAGAGAGCACCGCCATGACCGAGCAAGAACGCCTCGAACTCGAAGCTGCCGCCTTCCGCAGCCTGGTCCAACACCTGCGCAGCCGTCCCGACGTGCAGAACATCGACCTGATGAACCTCGCCGGCTTCTGCCGCAACTGCCTGTCCAAGTGGTACAAGGCCGCCGCCGACGACCTCGGACTGCAGGTCAGCCCGGACCAGGCCCGCGAGGAAATCTACGGCATGCCCTATGCCGAGTGGAAAGCCAAGTACCAGAAGGAAGCCAGCGCCGAGCAACAGGCCGCCTTCAATAAGGACAAGAACGCATGAATGCCTTGAACGACTTCCGCGCCCGCCTGCACAGCGAGCAGTTCGCCTTCGCCGAGACCCTGGCCTTTGTCGGCGAGCACTACGACTACCAGCCCAGCGCCTTCCACAACGGTGCGGTGGACAACGCCGCCGGGCAGAACGAAGGCTCCTGCAAGACCCTGGGCCTGGCCCTGCTCGAAGGCCTGAGCCTGGAAGAATCCCTGCTGTGCTTCGGCGAGCACTACCGCAGCGTGCTGGCCACCCCGGACGGCAGCGACCACGGCAACATCCGCGCGCTGATGGACACCGGCCTGGCCGGCGTACGCTTCGAGCGCCTGCCGCTGACCCGCAAGGCCTGAGTCCGCAACGAACACAGGCGCAGAAAAAAGCCCCGCATCTCGCGGGGCTTTTTCGTGGTGCTCGGCTTACTGGCCGTCGAGGTAGCGCTCGACGTCCAGGGCGGCCATGCAGCCCGCCCCGGCCGAGGTGATCGCCTGGCGGTAGACGTGGTCGGCCACGTCGCCGGCGGCAAACACCCCAGGCACATTGGTGGCGGTGGCATTGCCGTCACGGCCGCCATTGACCACCAGGTAGCCGTCCTTGAGCGCCAGCTGGCCCTCGAACAGCGAGGTGTTCGGCGTGTGGCCGATGGCGACGAACAGGCCGTCGACCTTCAGCTCGGCGCTGCTGCCATCGCGCTGCTTCAGGCGCACCCCGGTCACCCCCATGTTGTCGCCCAGCACCTCATCGACCTCGGCATTGAGGCGCAGCTCGATCTTGCCCTCGGCGATCCGCTCCTTGAGCTTGTCCTGCAGGATCTTCTCGGCACGGAAGGTCTCGCGGCGGTGCACCAGGGTGACCTTGCTGGCGATATTGGCCAGGTACAGCGCCTCTTCCACCGCGGTATTGCCGCCGCCGACCACCGCCACCTCGCGGTTGCGGTAGAAGAAGCCGTCGCAGGTGGCGCAGGCCGAGACGCCCTTGCCCATGAAGGCTTCCTCGCTCGGCAGGCCCAGGTAACGCGCGCTGGCCCCGGTGGCGATGATCAGCGCGTCGCAGCTGTAGGTGGCGCTGTCACCGATCAGGGTGAACGGCTTGCCGGCCAGGTCCACGGCATTGATGTGGTCGAAGACGATCTCGGTCTCGAAGCGCTCGGCATGTTCCTGCATGCGCTGCATCAGCGCAGGGCCGGTCAGGCCATGGACATCGCCGGGCCAGTTGTCGACCTCGGTGGTGGTGGTCAGCTGACCGCCGGCCTGCATCCCGGTGATCAGCAACGGCTTGAGGTTGGCGCGGGCGGCATAGACCGCGGCGCTGTACCCGGCCGGGCCGGAACCGAGGATGATCACCCGGGCGTGACGTGCTGCAGACATATCGGACTCCTGCCGGCGGCTCGACCGGCGCGAATAATAAAAGGGGGCTAGCCGAGCACTTGGGGAAGGCTGTGTAGGCGTGCGAGCCCCGAAAAGGGTTAGGCCTCGTAGGGCGATAATGAGTTCGCCACGGGGCAACTGCCGCGCAGCCTACCCAAGGCCCGGGGGCGTAGGAAATACCCATTGCCAATCCGTGGGATAGAGATCGCCAATGAGCGTCTGGCAAACCGCTTGCGTCGGCCCCGCCAAGAGTTCGACGACTTTCCTGCACTCGCCAAAGCCGGTAAGGTCGGCGCGACTTCCACCTGGCGGAGAACCCCATGCCTGCTCCCGTGCTATCCGGCCCGCAATACCTCGGCGAAGGCCTGAAACTGGTGCTCAGCCCCGGCCTGCGGCTGTTCGTGCTGTTGCCCCTGGCGATCAATTTGATCCTCTTCGTCGCCCTGGTCGGCTTCGCCGTGCAGCAGTTCGGCGGCTGGGTCGACACCTTCATGCCCAGCCTGCCGGACTGGCTGAGTTTTCTCGAATACCTGCTCTGGCCGCTGTTCGTGGTGCTGGTGCTGCTGATGGTGTTCTTCAGCTTCACCATGCTGGCCAACGTCATCGCAGCCCCCTTCAACGGCTTCCTGGCCGAGAAGGTCGAGGTGGTGGTGCGCGGCGAAGACCATTTCCCCGCTTTCAGCTGGGCCGAACTGCTGGCCATGGTGCCGCGCACCCTCGGCCGCGAGGCGCGCAAGCTGCTGTACTTCCTGCCGCGCGCCATCGGCCTGTTGATCCTCACCTCCATCCCGGTGGTCAACCTGATCGCCGCGCCGCTGTGGCTGCTGTTCGGCGTGTGGATGATGGCCATCCAGTACATCGACTACCCGGCGGACAACAACAAGATGAGCTGGCAGGACATGCTCGCCTGGCTGCGCGAGAAACGCTGGCAGAGCCTGGGTTTTGGCGGCATCACCTATGCGGCACTGCTGATTCCCGGGGTCAATATCCTGATGATGCCGGCAGCGGTGGCCGGCGCCACGCTGTTCTGGGTGCGCGAGCGGGGCGAACGCGCGGTCACTCTCTCGTAACATCGGCGTCATATTCGCGACATGGCGGCAGCCGAGACTGCCGTCATGACCCCATCCCCGCTGTACATCGCCCTGATCAGTGAAACCTTCGTGCCGGAAATCAACGGCGTGGCCAATACCCTCGCCCGCCTGGCAGCCGGCTTGCGCGCCCGCGGCCACCACCTGCAACTGGTGCGTCCGCGACAGGACGGCGACCGTGGCCCGCAGGACGCCGAGCAGCTGCTGCTGACCCAGGGTTGGCCGTTGCCCGGTTACCCGGGCCTGCAGTGGGGCCAGTCGGCGCGGCACAAGCTGCAGCGCCAGTGGCGCCGGCGGCGGCCGGACGTGCTCTATATCGCCACCGAGGGGCCGCTCGGCCTGTCCGCCCTGCGTGCCGCGCGGCGCCTGGATATTCCCGTGGTCAGCGGCTTTCACACCAACTTCCAGCAGTACACCGGGCACTACGGCCTGAGCCTGCTGGCACGGGCCCTGACCGGCTACCTGCGCTGGTTTCACAACCGCTGCCGGATGACCCTGGTGCCGAGCCTCAGCCAGCAACAGGACCTGCAGCGCCGCGGCTTCGAGCGCCTGGAACTGCTGGCGCGTGGCGTCGATGCCCAGCTGTTCCACCCGGCCAAGCGCTCACCGGATCTGCGCCAGAGCTGGGGCCTGGAGGATGACGACATCGCCGTGCTGCATGTCGGCCGCCTCGCCGCCGAGAAGAATCTCGGCCTGCTGGCGACGAGTTTCCGCGCCCTGCAGGCCGCGCACCCGCGACGCCGCCTGCAGCTGATCCTGGTTGGCGACGGTCCGGCGCGGGCCAGCCTCCAGCAGCAATTGCCGGACGCCGTGTTCTGCGGCCTGCAGCGCGGCGAGGCATTGGCCGCGCACTACGCCTCGGGCGACCTGTTCCTGTTTCCCAGCCTCTCGGAAACCTTCGGCAACGTGGTGCTCGAGGCCCAGGCCTCGGGACTCGGCGTGGTGGCCTTCGACCAGGCCGCGGCAGCACAGCACATCCGCCACGGACACAACGGCGTGCTGGCCGGCGCTGGCGACGAACAGGGCTTTATCGCGGCGGCGCAGTGGCTGCTGGAGGATCGAGAAAACCTGCGCCGGGCCCGCCTTAACGCCCGGCAGCACGCCGCGCAGCAGGGCTGGGACGCCATAGTCGAACGCTTCGAACAGCAGCTGCGCAGCGCCCGGCTACCAGCCGCCGACAGCCTGCCGGACGGGGCGGGCATCCTGCTCAAGCGCGAGTAAGCAAAGCCGCAGCCGCCCGTGCCTTGGCGACCACCCCCGGTCCGGGCATCGACGATCACTCATCTGTCCCCCGCCCCCGTTTCGCGGGCAACGGCGCGCACTCCGCCACCAGCTCGCCCCCGCCCGACCCGGACGACGCGCAACCGTGGTGCCACGCGCGAGATCGACAAAGTCATTTACACTCACTAATGCGAATTATTAACATTAGCAAATGACTTCTATTGAATGCACGGCCACCTGCCCAACTGCGCAACCCGCTCGTACGGGGCGCGTCCAAGCCAGCACCACCCAGTACCACGCCATGGGATCCCGTCCCGGCGATCCGACCGGTCACGCCCGCCAATCCGGCGTGCACTAGACCCGCCGCCCCTCGGAGGCGCCTCCCGCGCCTGCAAAACCTTCGTTAATACTGAGACCCGCTCATGCACAACAGCGCTCGACTTCTTTCATTGCCCCTCAGCCTGCTGACGCTCGCCATCAGCCACGCCGCCCTCGCCGACACAACCAGCGCCCAGACGGTCCTCGCCCCCACGGTGATCAAGGGCGACGTGCTGGGCAGCGCCAGCGACGAGGAGGTGCGCAGCTACCCCGGCAGCCGCAGCGTCGTCGACGCCGAAGAGCTGAGCAAGGCCAGCGTGCGCGGCCTCGACGACGCCCTGCAGCGCGTCCCCGGGGTCAAGGTGTTCGACGAGACCGGCACCGGGGCCCTGCCGCAGATCGCCGTGCGCGGCCTCTACGAGAGCCGCAGCGGCCGCGTCCAGGTGCTCTCCGACGGCATCCCTCTGGCCCTGGCACCCTACGGCCAGACCAGCCTGTCGCTGTTCCCGCAGACCCTGGCCACGGTCGAGCGCATCGACATCGTACGCGGCGGCGCCGCCGTACAATACGGGCCGAACAACGTCGGCGGGGTGATCAACTTCATCAGCCGACCCATCCCCCGCCAGTGGGAAACCACCCTGCAGGAGAAGGCCACCTTCGCACCCGGCGGGCGCAGCCTGTGGGACAGCTACCTCGGCACCGGCGGCTACCTCACCGACAACTTCGGCCTGCAGCTGGACCTCAACACCGTCACCGGCGAGTACGGCCGCGAGCACTCCGACAGCGAGGTACAGAACTACCGCCTGCGCGGCCAGTGGGACATCGACGACACGCGCAGCCTGAGCTTCGGCGTGCAGCGCTACAAGGCCGACCTTGACCTGGCAGGCGCCCTCAGCGTGGCCGACTACAAGGACGACCCGCGCCAGTCGACCCGCGACCTCGACCGTTTCGAGGGTGATAGCGACCGCGTCTGGGGCACCTACAGCCAGTACCTGGGCGCCGTCGGTCCGTTCGACTCGGCGGAGTTCAGCTGGACCAACTTCGCCCAGCACAGCTACCGCAACTTCCTCATCGGCCTGCCCTTCACCCCCGACGCCACCCCGACCACCTTCCAGGATGCGCCACGGGACTTCCGCGTCTGGGGCAGCGAGCCGCGCCTGAGCCTGAGCCTGGACGGCGACAGCGTCAGCCAGACCTGGCTGCTCGGCGCCCGCCTGGTCAAGGAAGACGTCGACTTCGAGGTCAACCGGCAGAACCTCGGTAGCGGCGCGCACAGCGTGATCCGCGACTGGACCTTCGACGACGAGGCCAAGGCCGCCTATGTCAGCAACGCGATCAAGCTGCTCGACGGCCGCCTGACCCTGACCCCCGGCGTGCGCTACGAGCACGCGCGCATGGAGTACGCCGACGGCGTCAGCGGCGTGGAGCGCCAGAGCGTCGCAGAGGAATGGCTGCCGGGCCTGAGCCTGGGCTATCAGCTCGACGATGCCTGGTTCCTCTACGCCAATGCGCAGAAGTCCCTGCGTTTGCCGCAGATCACCTCGATCGTCAAGGACGGCGACGTCGCCGCCGAGCTGGCCTGGAACTACGAGACGGGCGTGCGCTACACCCCCTGGCAGGGCCTGCGCGTCGACCTCGGCCTGTACCGCATCGATTTCGAGGATCAGATCGAATACAACCGCAGCAACGACCGCTTCGAGAACCTCGGCAGCACCCGCCACCAGGGCCTCGAGAGCGAGGTGTTCTGGACCCCGGCGGCGCTGCCGAACCTCGACCTGCACGCCGGCTACGCCTACCTCGACAGCGAGCAGCGCGCCGGTGCCTTCGCCGGCAACGAGGTGCCCTTCGCCTCCCGCCACCAGATCACCCTGGACGGCCGCTACCGCTTCGCCGAGGTCTGGACCTACAGCCTGGACGGCCTGTATTTCAGCGGCGCCTATACCGATGCGGCCAACAGCCGCGACGAGAACGCCAACGCCTCGGTCGGCCGGCTGCCGGCCTACTGGCTGTGGAACACCGCCATCGAGCGCGAGTTCAAGCTCGACGACGGCAGTCTGCTGACCACCTCCGCCGGGATCAGCAACCTGTTCGACCGCCAGTACTACTTCCGCGGCATCGACACCAGCCCATGGGGCCGCCAGCCGGCACCCGGACGCACCCTGACCCTCGGCGTCAACTACCGCTTCTAAGCCCCAGCGCCCGGATCGGGCCCGGCATCGCCGGCCCCCTCCCGGCCTTTCCCGGGTCGAAAAAAAGCCCCGAAAAACGGGGCTCGAGGAGCGGTGCGCGGTGATCCGGCGCACCCTTCAAAGCGGTCTCAGACCAGGCTCATCAGCGCTTCGCGGCTGAAGGGCAGGATGTCCGCTTCACGGCCATCGCGGACCTTGAGCGCCCAGTCCGGATCGACCAGCAGGGCGCGGCCGACTGCCACCAGGTCGAACTCCTGCTTGTGCAGACGCTCCAGCAGCCCTTCCAGCTTGGCCGGCTGGGCGACCTTGTCGGTGTTGACCATGAACTGCAGGAACTCGCCGTCCAGGCCGACGCTGCCGACGGTGATGGTCGGCTTGCCGGTCAGCTTGCGCGTCCAGCCCGCCAGGTTCAGTTCGGAACCCTCGAACTCGGGCTCCCAGAAGCGCCGGGTCGAGCAATGGAAGATGTCCACGCCGGCTTCGCTCAGCGGCTTGAGGAAGGCCTCCAGGGCCTCCGGGGTCTCCACCAGGCGCGCGCTGTAGTCCTGCTGCTTCCACTGGGAGAAGCGAAAGATGATCGGGAAGTCCGGGCCGACCGCGGCACGGACCGCCTGGATCAGCTCGATGGCGAAGCGCGAACGCTGGGCCAGGTCGCCGCCGTACTCGTCCGTGCGCTGGTTGCTGCCGGCCCAGAAGAACTGGTCGATCAGGTAGCCATGGGCGCCATGAATCTCCACCCCGTCCATGCCGATGCGCTGGGCGTCGCGGGCGGCCTGGGCGAAGGCGGCGATGACCGCCTGGATATCGGCCTGGCTCATGCCATGGACGATGACCTGGCCGTCCTTGAGTTTTTCGCTGGGGCCGTAGCCCGGCACGGCGGCATCTGGCTCGGTGCCGAGCTTGCGCACATTGCCCACGTGCCACAGCTGCGGGACTATCTTGCCGCC
The DNA here is from genome assembly GCF_024397895.1 of Pseudomonas benzenivorans. NCBI lineage: Bacteria > Pseudomonadati > Pseudomonadota > Gammaproteobacteria > Pseudomonadales > Pseudomonadaceae > Pseudomonas > Pseudomonas benzenivorans. The sequence goes on along the minus strand of NZ_CP073346.1, from coordinate 3,721,714 downwards.
CTCGGCATGCACCGCCTCGACCACTTTCTGCCAGCCGGCCAAGGCATCCTCGCCGTAGAAGCGCGGAACATTGGGGTAGCCGTTGGACGCCTTGTGGCCGACGGTGGTGCCCTCGGTGACGATCAGGCCGACGCCGGCCGCGGCGCGGCGGCGGTAGTACTCGATGACCTTGCTGTTGGGCACGCCGCCAGGCGAGAAGGAGCGGGTCATGGGCGCCATCACCACGCGGCTGGGCAACGCCAGCGAGCCGAGCTGGAAGGGTTGGAACAGGGCTTTCACCGGGGCATTCATGGTCACTCCTCGGGTCGCCAGGCGACCGGTCGTCTAGTCATTCGGCTGTAAAAAATTCAGGGCTGTATCAGGCGCTGCAAGCGCTGCAGGAAGTCGTCCAGGACGCGGGCATTGCTCGCCACCTTCAGGCGGGTCAGCGCCCCCTGCCAGGCACTGGCGATAAAGCTCGCCAGATTGCCGCAGTCCTCATCCGCGCGGAGCTCACCGAGCGCCTGGGCCTGCAGGAGGCAGCGCTGCAGGCTGTCCGCCGAGCGCTGCAGGATCGCGTCCACCTCGGCGCCGATGGCCGGCGACAGTTCGGCCATCTCGAAGCTCAGGCTGCCGATGAAACAGTGGTGCTCGGGGCGTTCCTGACGGGCGAAGTGCTCCACCAATTCCTGGTAGTAGCCGAGAATCCGCGCCCGCGGGCTCAGCGCGGCATTGCCCAGCGCCTGCTCATAGCGCTGCAGGCGCGGCTCGTAGAGCTGCCGCAGGGCCTGCAGGGCGAAATCTTCCTTGCTGGAGAAGTAGTGGTAGAAGGAGCCCTTGGGCACCCCGGCGGCCTGGACGATTTCCTGCACGCCGGCGCCGTGATAGCCACGACGGGTCATCACCTCGGCACCTTTGGCGAGAATCAGGTCACGCTTGTCGAGTCGTACACGGCTGTTCATGGCCGCGAGGATATGACCGGTCGTCTCGCCGGCCCAGCACTATTGATAACGGTGATTGGCCACGAGAAGCCGCGGCACGACAGCGGGCAATCGTGTACCGAGCGCGGGCGTGAATATCGGAGAAGAAACGACGGCCGTCGGCGCTGCGACAAGCGCCAGGACGAACGGATCGCGAGGCGTGCCCGACTCGGACTGCCGGGGACGGCAGTCCGAGTCGGAAGCGCGCCTCAACCCAGGGCGTTTTCGATGGCCTGGATCAGCGCCGGATCATCCGGAGCGGTGCGCGGGGAGAAGCGCGCCAGCACCCGGCCATCGGGGCCGACCAGGAACTTCTCGAAGTTCCAGGTGATGTCGCCCGGGAACTCGGCGCCCTCGCCCACCAGCAGGCGATACAGCGGATGACGCTCGGGGCCGTTGACCTCCAGCTTGCTGCCCAGGGGGAAGCTCACCCCGTAGTTCAGGCTGCAAAACTCGCGGATGGCCGCCTCATCGTCCGGCTCCTGTCCGGCAAACTGGTTGCACGGCAAACCCAGCACGCTGAAGCCGCGGTCCCGGTACTGCTGGTGGAGCTTCTCCAAGCCGGCGTACTGGGGCGTCAGGCCACACTTGGAGGCGACGTTGACCACCAACACCACCTGCCCCTTCAAAGGCGCCAATGGCAGCTCCTCACCATCGAGCGCGCGCAGATTGATGTCGTGAAAGGCACTCATGACTGACTCCTTGAAACTGCAGAAGATAGGGTACCAGGGACAGAAAAGGCGCCGTTAACGGGCGCCTTTTCGTTTATCTCAGCGTAGCAGTCGCTGACGCGGTTGAACCAACCATAAGTCGTATTTCAACGCCAGCATGCCTGCCGTGAATCAGTGCTGGTGACCACCTTCGCCGTGAATGTGGCCGTGAGCCAGCTCTTCTTCACTGGCGTCACGCACGTTGACCACCTTGACTTGGAAGTTCAGGCGCTGGCCGGCCAGCGGGTGGTTGCCGTCGACGATCACGTCGTCGCCGTCCAGCTCGCGGATGGTGACGATCTGCATGCTGCCGTCCGGACCGGAGGCGTGGAACTGCATGCCGACTTCCAGCTCGTCGACGCCTTCGAACATCGAACGATTGAGGGTGGCGACCAGCTCGGCGCTGTATTCGCCGTAGGCATCCACTGGCTCGACGGCCACGGACAGCTCGTCACCGGCTTGCTTGCCCAGCAGGGCTCGCTCCAGGCCGCCGATGATGTTGCCGGCGCCATGGAGGTAAACCAGCGGCGCGCCGCCAGCGGAACTATCGATCACCTCACCGGCATCGTTGGTCAGGGTATAGTCGATGGAGACGGCCTTGTTGGCGGCGATCAGCATGGGGCGAGACCTTTTGCTTAAGAAGAATGAACGCGTAAGTTTAACCAAGGGAACGCGCGAAAGCGACCCGAGCGCAGACGGACGGCCGATGGGCGGCCCCGTGCGCCTGCTGGATTTGCGCCAGGACGAGGACGGCCACTGGGTCGCCGTGCTCTCCTGTGGCCACACCCAGCACCTGCGCCACCAGCCGCCCTGGCAGAACCGCCCCTGGGTCCTCGACCCCGTGCGCCGCGAGGCCCAGCGGGGCCAGCCCTTCGCCTGCGGCTGGTGCCAGCACGCCGACGGGGCAGTCGAGGACGAAGCACCAGCCGGCAGCTAGCGGCCCCGAGAATCCCTGCCTGGCGCGCTCCAGCCAGGCAGCCCCACGATCAACAGCGACGCCCCAAGCAGCGGGACGTCCTTATTTCAGGAAGTTTCATGCACACCTTCTTCATCGCACCGACCGGGTTCGGCGTCGGCCTCACTTCCGTCAGTCTCGGCCTGGTCGGCGCCCTGCAGCGCGCCGGCCTGCGGGTCGGCTTCTTCAAGCCGATCGCCCAGCCGCATCCGGGCGACACCGGGCCGGAACTCTCCAGTGAACTGATCGCCCGCACCCATGGCCTGCACTCGCCCGCCCCGCTGACGCTCGGCCGGGTGGAGCAGATGCTCGGCGACGGGCAGCTGGACGAGCTGCTGGAGGACATCGTCAGTCGCTATCAACAGGCCGCGCAGGACAAGGATGTGGTGATAGTCGAGGGCATGGTGCCGACCCGCCACGCCAGCTACGCGGCGCGGGTCAACTTCCACCTGGCCAAGAGCCTGGACGCCGACGTGATCCTGATCTCGGCGCCGGAGCAGGAAAGCCTCGGCGAGCTGTGCGACCGGGTAGGCATTCAGGCCCAGCAGTTCGGCGGTCCGAAAGACCCCAAGGTACTCGGGGTGATCCTCAACAAGGTACGCAGCGAAGACGGCGTCGCGGCCTATGCCCGGCGCGTGAAGGGCGGCTCGGCGCTGTTTCGGGGCGAGGACTTCCGCCTGCTCGGCTGCATTCCCTGGGAGGAGGAGCTGAACGCCCCGCGTACCCGCGACATCGCCGACCTGCTCGGCGCCCGCGTGCTCAATGCCGGCGACTACGACCAGCGCCGGGTGCTGAAGATAGTGCTCTGCGCCCGCGCCGTGGCCAACACCGTGCAGCTGCTCAAACCCGGCACCCTGGTGGTCACCCCGGGCGACCGCGACGACATCATCCTCGCCGCCAGCCTGGCGGCGATGAACGGCGTGCCACTGGCCGGACTGCTGCTGTGCAGCGACTTCAGCCCCGACCCGCGCATCATGGAACTGTGTCGCGGGGCCCTGCTCAGTGGCCTGCCGGTGCTGACGGTGGGCACCGGCTCCTACGACACCGCAACCGACCTCAATCGGCTGAACAAGGAGATCCCCCTGGACGACCGGGACCGCGCGGAACGGGTCGCCGAGTTCATCGCCAGCCAAGTCGACCACGACTGGCTGCGCGTGCGCTGCGGCAGCCCGCGCGAACGCCACCTGTCGCCGGCGGCGTTCCGCTACCAGCTGGTGCAGCGGGCCCAGGCGGCAGACCGACGCATCGTTCTGCCAGAGGGCAACGAGCCACGCACCATCCAGGCCGCCGCCATCTGCCAGGCCCGCGGCATCGCCCGCTGCGTGTTGCTGGCCAAGCCCGAGGAGGTCCAGGCCGTGGCCCAGGCCCAGGGCATCGAGCTACCGCCCGGGCTGGAGATCCTCGACCCGGACCTGATCCGCGCACGCTACGTCGCGCCCATGGTCGAACTGCGCCAGAGCAAGGGACTCAACGCCCCCATGGCCGCCGCCCAGCTGGAAGACAACGTGGTACTCGGCACCATGATGCTGGCCCTGGACGAGGCCGACGGACTGGTTTCCGGGGCCGTCCACACCACCGCCAACACCATTCGCCCGGCCTTGCAGCTGATCAAGACCGCGCCGGGCTACAGCCTGGTGTCCTCGGTGTACTTCATGCTCCTGCCGGAGCAGGTGGTGGTGTTCGGTGATTGCGCGGTCAACTCGGACCCCAGCGCCGCGCAGTTGGCGGAGATCGCCCTGCAGAGCGCCGACTCGGCCAGGGCCCTGGGCATCAGCCCACGGGTGGCCATGCTGAGCGACTCGGACAGCGCCGCCGAACTCGACAAGGTGCGCGAGGCGACCCGCCTGGCGCGCCTCGACCGACCCGATCTGACCCTTGAGGGCCCCCTGCCGTGCGACCCCGCCCTCATCGTCGGCGGCTCTCGCCGCGCGGGGCAGGACAGTGCGGCAGCCAGCCGCGCCACGGTCTTCGTCTTCCCCGACCTGAACAGCGGCAACAGCACCTACAAGGCGCTGCAGGGCAGCGCCGACTGCCTCAGCGTCGGGCCGATGCTGCAAGGCCTGCGCAAACCGGTGAACGACCTGGCGCGGGGCGCCCTGGTCGATGACATCGTCTACACCATCGCCCTGACCGCGACCCAGGCGGCCAGCGTGCCGCAACATTCGGAGTGAATGGCAGAAACAGCGGTAAAAGGTGGCGATCTGTGCTGAACGCCAGCCTATGGCGGGCTTGCAGTTCGAACCGCAACGGTTAACCTGTGCGCCGACCGACCCGCGGTAGACCAGCCCGGGCTTTCATCGACCCGGGGCCTTCGCCCCTCTGGCGGAGGCATAGGCCCCATGCTGCACGTTCTGCCCGCTCCCCTTCGTGGCCTGATCGGCGCCAGCCTGCTGGCGCTCAACACCCTGTTCTGGTGCTGGCCACTGTTCACCGTGACCCTGCTGAAGATCTGTCTGCCGTTCGCCGCCGCGCAACGCCTGTGCAACGCCCTGATGAACTTCATCCACGAGGCCTGGATCAGCTGCAACAAGGCCTGGATGAACCTGGTCTGCCGGACCCGCTGGCAGGTCGAAGGACTGCAGGGCCTGGATTATCAGCGCTCCTACCTGGTCACCAGCAATCACCAGAGCTGGGTCGACATCCTGGTGCTGCAATACCTGCTCAATCGGCGCATCCGCCCGCTGAAGTTCTTTCTCAAACAGGAGCTGATCTGGGTGCCGGTGATCGGCCTGTGCTGGTGGGCCTTGGGTTTCCCGTTCATGAAACGCTACTCCAAGGCCTACCTGGCCAAGCACCCGGAAAAGCGCGGCAAGGACCTGCAGACCACCCGGCGCACCTGCGCCAAGTTTCGCGGCCATCCCACGGCCATCTTCAACTTCCTCGAAGGCACCCGCTTCACCCCGCGCAAGCACGCGGATCAGGCCTCGCCCTTCCAGTACCTGCTCAAACCCAAGGCCGGCGGCATCGCCTTCGTGCTGGACGCCATGGGCGAGCAGCTGGACGCCATCGTCAACGTCACCATCCATTACCCCCAGGGCAACCCGGGCTTCTGGGCGCTGCTCAGCGGCGAAGTGCAGGAAGTGGTGGTGAGCTTCCGCCAGCTGCCGATCGACGGCGCCTTCATCGGCAACAACTACGATCAGGATGACGGCTACCGCCTGGCATTCCAGCAATGGGTCAATCAGTTGTGGCAAGCCAAGGACGCCGAGCTGGCCGAGCTGCACCGTCGCCACCCCGCCCGGCGTCCCTAGGCCTTGGGTGGGACGTGCAGCGGCAGCGCCTCCCAGTCCAGCTGCGCCGGAAATAGCCCGGCGTCCGCCGCCGACAGCCCCGGCGCGACCAGAAAGCCCTGCATGATCGGGCAGCGGTGCTCGATCAGCCAGTCGCGCTGGGCCTGGGTTTCCACCCCTTCGGCGATTACCTCGAGGCCCAGATTGCGCCCCAGGTCGATGATGGTGCTGACCACCGCCGCATCACGGGGTGAGTCGAGCATATTGGCGATGAACAGGCGGTCGATCTTCAGGGTATCCAGCTCGAAGTGCCGCAGATAGGCGAGCGACGAGTAGCCGGTGCCGAAATCGTCGATGGCGATCTTCACGCCCAGCAGACGCAGCTGGCGCAATTGTTCCTGGGTGTTCCCCAGGTTCTGCATCAGCGCGCTCTCGGTGACCTCGACCTCCAGCTGCGCAGGGTCCAACTGGTATTCGTCCAGCACCCGGCCCAGGTCCTCGACCAGCTGCGGCATGCCGAACTGCACCGGGCTGACATTCAGGCTGAGCACCAGGTCATCGCTGAAGCGCCGGCTCAGCTCGCCGTACTGGCGCACCCCCTGGTGGAAGATCCAGTCACCCAGGCGGTTGATCAGGCGGGTTTCCTCGAGCAGGGGAATGAACACACTGGGCGCCACGGTCCCGGCGACCCGGTGCTGCCAGCGCAGCAGCGCCTCGAAGCCGCGCAGCTTGCCGCTTTCCAGGTGGATCTGCGGCTGGTAGACCAGAATGAAGTCGTTGTGCTCGATGGCCGTGCGCAGACTCTCCTCGAGCATCAGCCGCGAGCGTGCGCGACCGTTCATTTCCGGCAGGAAGAAGCGGTACTGTTGGCGCCCGGCGCGCTTGGCCTCGTACATCGCCATATCCGCCGCGCGTAGCAGGCTATCGACGGTCTGCCCACACTCGGGGAAGCAGGCGATGCCGACGCTGGCACCGATGGTGAAGTCGACACCGTTGAGGCTGTGGCGCACCGACACCTGCTCGATCAGCTTTTCCGCCACCCGCGCCGCATCTTCCGAATGACCCAGGCTGTCGAGCACGGCGGTGAATTCGTCGCCACCGACCCGCGCCAGGGTGTCGTAGGGACGCAGGCTGGCCTTGAGCTGCTCGCCGACGCGCTTTAGCAACTGGTCGCCGACACCGTGCCCCAGCGAGTCGTTGATACGCTTGAAGCCATCCAGGTCGAGATAGAGCAAGGCCAGGCGTTGGCCGCTGCGGCCGGTGCGCGAGAGCGCCGACTCCAGGGCCTGATGGAAGCCGCGCCGGTTGAGCAGCCCGGTCAGCGGGTCGGTCACCGCCTGGGACTCCAGCTGCGAGTGCAGGCTGCGCACTACCGACATGTCCAGGGCCAGCACCACCATGGCCCGCTGCAGCTTGGGCAACGGCGAGCAGGACAGCGCCACCGGTACGCTGCCGCCGTCGCGGGTGCGCAGACTGGCCTCATGCACACGGTAGGTCTTGTTCTGTCGCCAGTGCTGGTAGAACGCCGACTGCGGCCACTCACAGTCGACCGCCGGCGTGCGCAAATGCGACAGCAGCGCGCTGCCCTGCAGTTCGTTCACCGAGCAGCCGAGCATCTGCGCCATGGCCGGGTTGGCGAAGCGGATCAGGCCGTCCTCGCCCACCACCATGATGCCCTCGGCGGCGTTATCCAGCACCGAGGCGTTGAAGGCCCGTGCGCTGTCCAGCTGCTGGGTCAGCTGCATCAGCTCGCTGCGATTGCGCTCGTGCTCGAGCAGCGAGTGGATCTTGTGGCGCAGCACCTTGGGGTCGAAGGGCTTGAGCATGAAGTCCACGGCACCGGTGGCGTAGCCCTGGAGCACGGCGTTGGCGGTCTGCGCGATGGCCGAGACGAAGATGATGGGTATATAGCGGGTGCGCGGGTTGCCGCGCATCAGCCGCGCCACCTCGAAGCCGCCCATGTGTGGCATCTGCACATCCAGCAGCACCAGCCCGACCTCTTCGTCCAGCAGACACTGCAGCGCCGCCTCGCCGGAACTGACGCAGCGCAATTGCCAGTCGCCGTCGCCCAGCAGGGCCTGCATGGCTTCGAGATTCTCCGGCCGATCATCCACCACCAGCAGCGTCTGCGTCCTGGCTGTTGCGCCCTTGGCCTGCAGCTGTGCCATAGCTACCTCCTGTGTTCTCAAAAGGGTGATGACTAGCGGACGCCAGCGCCCCAGGGTTGATCGGCGGCCGTTGCCGGCGAACCCGCCGCCACCTGGGCCGGCTGGTTCAACCAGCGGTCCAGCATGGTCAACAGCTCATCGCGGCTGACCGGTTTGGCCAGGTAGTCGTCGGCCCCGGCCGCCAGGCATTTTTCCCGGTCACCCTTCATGGCGTGGGCGGTCAGGGCAATGATCGGCACCGTGCAGCCATGCGCCTGCTTGAGCTCCCGGGTCGCGCTGTAGCCGTCCATGTGGGGCATGGCCATGTCCATCAGGATCAGCTCGGTGCCTTCCTGTCGGTAGTTCGCGATCGCCTCCAGACCATTCTTGGCCGCCCTGACCTCGATCCCCGCGGCGTCCAGCAGCGCGGTGAGCGCATAAACATTGCGCACGTCATCGTCCACCAGCAGCACACGGCGCCCGGCCAGGGAGCCGGTAACGGGTGCGCAGGCGCTGGCCAGCTCCTGGTTGGCCGCGCGCACCTCGCCGAGAAAGCCCTGCACGGCCAGGCTCAGCGCCTGCAGATCCTCCCCCTGCTTGCGCACCACCACCGCGCAATAGCGCCGCAACCGCTGCAGGCTCAGCAGGGTGATATCCACGCCGGTGTTGATCACTACCCGCGTGCCCTTCAAGGGCGTACGCCGGTCGAGGGTTTCGAGCAGGTCGAAGCCGTCCATATCCGGCAGATCGAGGTCGATCACCAGCGCCGCGAACTGACGCTCGGCATAAGCCTCGAGCGCCTCGCCGGCGCTGGCGCAGCTGACCACCACGAAACCCAGCTGCTGCAAATGTTCGCTGTAGCGCTCACGCTCCACTGCGACATCCTCGACCAGCAGCAACGCCGGGACTTCCGTCCGGTCGCCACCCTGAAGCTCGGCGAAGACCCGCTCGAGGTCCTCGCGGTTGATCGGCTTGACCAGGTAGCGGGTGCCGTCGTCATTCCAGTCGGCCGGTTGCGGCGCACTGGAGATGATGTGCACCGGCGTGTCACGGTGCTCGGCCTGGCCGCGCAGCTGGCGATACAGCTGCCAGCCACTGATGTCCGGCAGCAGGATGTCCAGAATCACCGCGCGGAAGCGTTCGTGGCGCAACAGCTCGAGCGCCTGCAGGCCGGTGCCGCAGCACAGGCTGGAAAAACCATGGGCGTGGGCCGCCTCGGCCAGCACCGAGGCAAAGCTGGCATTGTCCTCGACGATCAGCACCGCGGGCCCCACGCCCTGACGCTGCGGCTGCGCCTCGGCCACATCACCGGCCGCGGCTCCCGGCGACTGCAGCGGCAGGCTCACGGTAAAGCACGCGCCCCGCCCCGGCTCACTCTGCACGGCCACCTCGCCGCCCAAGGCCAGCACCAACTGGCGGGTGATCGCCAGGCCCAGGCCGGTGCCGCCGAAACGCCGACTGACCGAACCGTCGACCTGCTGAAACGCCTGAAAGATCTGTGCCTGCTGCTCCGCAGCGATGCCGATGCCGGTGTCGCGCACGCTGAAGCTCAGACGCTGCGGCTGGTCGTCAGCGGCGGCGGGCTGCAAGGCCACCGTCAGGCGCACCTCGCCGTGCTCGGTGAATTTCACCGCGTTGGACAGCAAGTTGCGCAGTATCTGCTGCAGGCGCGCCCGGTCGCTGTGAATCAGCCGCGGCACCCCGGGTTCCACCAGTGCGCGCAACGACAGGCCCTTGAGTTCGGCCATCGGTCGCATGCTGGCGTCCAGCTCCTCCAGCATCTCGTGCAGGTCCAGCGACTCCAGTTTTAGCTGCAAGCGACCGGACTCGACCTTGGCCAGATCCAGCACGCTGTTGATCAGCTGCAGCAGGTCGCTGCCGGCCCGGTGGATGATGTCGGCGTGCTGGGTCTGCTTCTGCGTGAGGTTGCCGACACCGTTCTGCCGCAGTTGGTCGCTGAGGATCAGGATGCTGTTGAGCGGCGTGCGCAGCTCGTGGGACATGTTGGCGAGGAACTCGGATTTGTAGCGGTTGGCCAGTACCAGCTGCTCCGCCTGGTCGCGCAGCCGTTGCTCGGCTTCCTTGCGCTCGCTGATGTCGATGATCACCGCCTGCACCAGGCTATCGGCGCCGCTGCGCAACGGCGACAGGCCGACCTCCAGGGGAATCAGCCGACCGTCGCGGTGCTGGCCGAACAGCTCGCGGTTGCTGCCCATGCGCCGCGGCTCGGGCCGGTCCAGGTAGCCGCGGCGAGAAGGCAGGTGGGCGCTGCGCTGGTGCTCGGGCAGAAGCAGCTCCACCGGCTGGCCGAGCAGCTCGGCGCGCAAATAGCCGAACAGCTGCTCGGCCTGCTGGTTGGCCATGGCGATCTGGCCCTGGCTGTCGACCAGGACAATGGCATTGGGCGAGGCCTCGACCACCAGGCGAAATCGCTCCTCGCGCTCGCGCAACTGCTCGGTCGTCCGCTCACTGACGAACAACTGGCTCTCGCGCAGGTAAAGGTAGCCGCCGACCAACGCGGCCAGCAGGCCCGCCGCGGCCAGGGCGGTCCACAGGCTGAAGCTCATGTTGCGCCGCGCCAGGGAGGCTTCGTACTGCGGCGTACTGCTGACCTCCAGGCCCCAGATGCGGCCGTACAACGGCAGTTCGATGGCGTGCCTGAACTGCGGCTGCGCACCGGCCAGCACCGATTGCGCGTCCAGCAGCGGCCGACCGGCTTGTCGATCGCTGAGTGCGATCTCGAACAGGCGGCTCTGCGGGCCGAGGATGCCATCCATCAGATCCAGGCTGCGAAAGGCACCGTAGACGAAACCGAGCAGCGCCTCGCGTCGTTCGGCCATGGTGGTCCGCGGCAGACCGTGGCGAAACACCGGGAGATAGAGCAGCATGCCGGCCTGCACGTCGGCGCGGGTTTCCTGCACCAGGATGACCGGCGCGGTAAGGGCCGCATCACCGCTGCCCAGGGCCGCCTCGATCGCTTCCCGGCGCAAGGGTTCGCTGAACATGTCGTAACCCTGGGCGCGCCGGTTGCGCCAGTCCAGCGGGCTGATGTAGTCGATCAGCACGTACTCCTCGCGGGGCCCGAGCGGAAAGATCTGGTAGTTCTCGCGACCGCTGGCCTTGACGCCGGCGAGGAAGTCATCGAGCTGGCCGTCGCGCACGTAGCGCCCCCAACCCAGCCCCTGAATGCCCGGATAGCGATCTTGCAGCTGCAGCTGAGCAACGGCTCGCTGCCACTCGCCCTGGGAAACGTGCTGGCTGCCGATCATCAGCCCGGAAATGCCGCGCAGCACCGTTTCGTAAGCAGCCATGCGATGGAGAATGCGCTCGCCGATGTCCTGCGCTTCGAGCTGGAAGCGCTGTCGGGCCTCCTGCTGGCTGCTCGCCTCGAGGACCTGCCACTGCCAGACGATCAGCCCGCCCAAACCCAGCAACAGGGCCAGGGTGACCCATAGCGCCAGCCAGGGTTTGGGGGGAATGGAACGCGTCACGCCATCCATGACCTCTCCTGAGTCCTTTCCTGCCCACCAAGCTCGCACCCAGAAAGGTGTGAGCACGTTGCAACGTTCAAGGAGGCAGTCTAGTCAGGAATCCGGCGCCGGGTCCCGTGGCGACAAATCGACAGCACAAAAAAGCCCCGCACGGGCGGGGCTTTCCGGTTTGCGCTCGCTTACAGCGGACGCAGGTTGATCTCGACGCGGCGATTTTGCGCCCGGCCGGCCTCATTGGCATTGCTGGCGATCGGCTGGTTCGGTCCGGCGCCGTAGGCAGAAATCCTGGCCGGCGTCACCCCGTTGGCCGAAAGGTAGGAGGCGACGCTCTGCGCGCGGCGATTGGACAGGTTCTGGTTCAACTCCATCGAACCGGTGCTGTCGGTGTGACCGACGATGTCGACGCCATTCTTGTCGAACTCCTTGAATACCGTCACCAGGGAGTTGAGCGTCGGGTAGAAGCCGCTGGAGATATCCGCCGAATTGCTGGCGAAGGTGATGTTGCCCGGCATAATCAGCTTCAGGTCGTCGCCATTGCGCTGGACCTGCACGCCGGTGCCCTGCAGGGTCTGGCGCAGCTTGGCTTCCTGGGTATCGACGTAGTAACCGTAGCCGCCACCGGCCGCGCCGCCGACGGCCGCGCCGATCAGCGCACCCTTGGCGCGGTCCTTCTTGCTCGAAGTCGCCGCGCCGATCACCGCTCCGGTGACCGCGCCGACGCCGCCGTAGATCCCCGCCTTGCCGGCCTCGCGCTCGCCGGTATAGGGATTGGTGGTGCAGCCAGCCAACAGGGTCAGGCCGACTGTCAGAGCGGTCAGGTTACGCCAGTTCTTCATGGATACGTCCTTATTCAATAGTTCTGCACGTCTTGAGCGCGCGCAGAGGTGTTCGAGGCGCCAGGCGCCTCGAAGTTCCGTGCCAGCTTAGCAGCCGTGGTCAATGCGTGATGAGAGATACCGCAAGCCAGGGCGGGTCGAAACAAGAGTCATTGCGCGCCGGGCAGCGGACGCAGGTTCACCTCGACCCGGCGATTCTGCGCCCGTCCCTCGGCCGTGGCATTGCTCGCCAGCGGCTGATCGGGGCCCGCACCGCGCGTGCTCAGGCGTGTCTGGTCGACGCCCTGGGCGATCAGGTAGTTGGCCACGCTCTGCGCGCGACGCTGCGACAGGCTCATGTTGTGAGATTGGGAGCCGGTGCTGTCGGTATGGCCGACGATTTCGATGCTGTTTTGCGGGTACTGGCGGAAGGAGTTGGCCAGGTTGTTCAGCGGCGCGTGGAAGCTGCCGGCAATCTCCGCCGAATCGGTGGCGAAGGTGATGTTCCCGGGCATGACCAGCTGGATCACGTCGCCCTGCCGCGCCACCTGCACCCCGGTGCCCGCCATGCTGCGGCGCAGCTCCTCCTCCTGCTTGTCGGCGTAGTAGCCATAGCCGGCCCCTGCCGCCCCGCCCACGGCGGCACCGATCAACGCGCCCTTGCCGCGGTTGTCATGGCTGATCGCCGCCCCGGCCACCGCCCCGGCCAGCGCGCCGAGGCCTCCATAGGTCGCCGTCTTGTTGCTGCTGGGTTGGCCGTCGTAGGGATTCTGGGAGGCGCAGCCCAGCAGCAGGCCGGCGCAGCAACAGGTGAGTATCAGACGCGAACTGGGCATGACGATCCCTCCTGGGAATGGCTCAACCTTCAGTCTAGCCAGCGACCCGTCAGCCGCCCTCAGGCGCGGACAAACGGATTCTCGCGCATCTCATCGCCCAAACGGGTATCGGCGCCATGTCCGGTGACCACGGTGGCATCCTCGTCGAGCCGGTACAGGCGCTGCTTGATCGAGCGCTCGATGGTCGAGTAATCGCCCCCCCACAGATCGGTGCGGCCGATGCCGCGCTTGAACAGGGTGTCGCCGGCGATCAGCAGCTTGTCCTGGGGAAACCAGAAACTCATCGACCCCGGCGTATGCCCCGGCGTGTGCAGCGCCACGCCGCAACCGCAGGCCAGAGCCTCGTCGTCGGCCAACCACTGATCCGGCGCCGGCACCGGGGTATAGGGCACGCCGAACATGCGGCACTGCATCTCCAGGTTGTCCCAGAGGAACTGATCCTCCTTGTGCAGGTGCAGGGTGGCCCCGGTCTTTTCCTTCATCTGCCCGGAGGCGAGGAAATGATCGAGGTGGGCATGGGTGTGGATGATGCTGACCACCTTGAGGCCGTGGGCCTCCAGGCGCGCCATGATCAGCTCGGGGTCGCCGCCCGGATCGACCACGATCGCCTTCTTGGTCAGCGGATCGCCGATGATCGTGCAGTTGCACTGCAGCGGGCCGACAGGAAAGGTCTCGCGAATCAGGGCGGGGGAAGCGGCAGCACTCATCGGTTACTCCTCAATGCGGTAATCGCTGGGTAGCTTACCCGTCCATTTCTTGAATGCACGGCGAAAGTTGGAGGGGTCGCTGAATCCCAGCAACTCGGCGATCTCGTACAGGGGCAGACGCGTGCCGCTGAGATACTGCTGCGCCAGCTCCTTGCGCACCTCGTTCAGCAGCTGCTGGTAGCTGACGCCCATCCCGGCGAGATGCCGACGCAGGCTACGGCCGCTGATGTGCAGGGCCAGCGCGGCACCGTCCAGGTCCGGAAAGTTGCCGGGGCGGGCCAGCAGCAGGCGCCGCACCCGGGTCAGCAGGGGATCCTCCACGTCCAGTCCGGCCAGCAGCGCCTCGCACTGCCGCTCGCACATCTGCACCGTAGCCGGGTTGGCCAGGGCCATGGGCCGCGCCAGATAGGCCGCGGGCATGCTCAGGCGCAGGTAGGGTTGCTGGAACGCCACCGGCCCGCCGAAAAGCTCGACGTAACGCGCGACATAAGGGGGCGCGGCATGGACGAAGCCGACCTCGACCTCGCCCAAGGGCTTGCCGAGCAGAAAGCACGCGATGCCGTGCAGGCTGGCCAACAAGGCCTCGCCGGCGAAACGACTGAGCGGGCCGAGCGGCAGGGACTCCCTGGCCCGCAGTTCGATGCGCTCGCCCTGCTCGACCAACTCCAGTTCGTAGGTCAGCCCCAGTACCCGGTAGTACTTGAGCACGAACTCGATGGCCTTGCCCAGGTTGGCGCTGGCCAGTACGGCGTAGCCGAGAATGCCGTGGCTCGAGACATTCAGGCGCTGGCCCAGCAGCAGCCCCAGGGCGGGCTCATTGCAGCGCCTTAGCGCGCAGCTGGCCAACTGGTTGAATTCGAGAATGGACAGCCGGCCCCGGGGGCTCTCCAGCACACCAGGCCTCACCCGCGCCTCGGCGAACAGCTCGCGACGCGTCGCACCGAACGCCTCGGCCAGCTCGAGCAAAGCCGCCGCATAGGCTACGGGTACCAGTTCGCTCGTGAAGTTGAGCGGAGTTGTCATGGTCAGTTATCCGCCGCTGGCCACATCGGACCTGATTCGCGATGGCCAGAAGATACCCCTGCGATCCAGTGCCCAGCAATCGAATAGATTGACACCCGCTTAGCCGGGGCAACGCGCATCACGCCGTGCTGCCAGCGCGCCCCGAGGGACCTGGCACAAGGGGAAGCACCAGGGTGGCCGGATATGACCGGAACATTGGCAGCAGTGAACCTGTGCCCCGTCAACCAATGCTCCGATAGTGAAAGCACGAGCAGCCCGTCAGCTGAGGGAGCCAGCATGGCCAGCACCACTCCGGAAGGTTTGCGCATCCACCCACGGCAACCGGACTTCAACCTGCCCGACCCACTGCCTCGCCACTGGCATGGCGGCGACGCGTTCAGGAGTCACCTGTTCGACGCCATGTCGCTGCTGTTCCCCGATGGCGAGCGGTTCTTCATCGAATCGGTGCGCCATTTTCGCGAGCAGATCGGTGATCCGCTGCTGCTCGAGCAGATCCGTGGTTTCATCGGCCAGGAGGGTCATCACAGCCGCGAGCACCAGGTCTACAGCGAGCGCCTGCGCGGCCTCGGTTACGACATCAGCCACCTGGAACGCTCCGCCCAGGCGAGGATCCGCTATGTCCGGAAGCGCTTTTCGCCGCAGCGACAGCTGGCCGCCACCGCAGCGCTGGAACATATCACCGCGATCATGGCCGCTGGCCTGCTGAGCAATCCCCGACACCTGGAGGGTGCGCACCCGGGCATGGTGCGCCTGTGGCGCTGGCATGCGCTGGAGGAGACCGAACACAAGGCCGTGGCCTTCGATGTCTACAGCCAGGTCTGCGGCAGCCGCAAGCTGTTGCGCCGCGCCATGTTGCTGAGCACCTTTTTCTTTGTCCTCGACACCAGCCGCGGCTTGATCCATATGCTCAAGCGCGATGGCCTGCTGTGGAACTGGCGGGTCTGGCGCGACGGCCTGTGCTGGATGTGGGGCCGGCAGGGCGTGTTCCGGCCCCTGCTCGGTCCGTACCGGGATTTCTTCCGCCGAGATTTCCACCCCTGGCAGCACGATAGCCGCGAGTTGCTCCAGCGCACACGAACTGAATTCGACAGCCAGCAGAGGACTGCCGCCGTCCCGGCTCAGCTGTCCGACAGACCGCCTAGTGAAGCAAGCATTTTGGACCTGACCTAGCCGGCGCCACGGGCATCAGGCCAGCAGGCCGAGGCTCTTGGCCCGCGCCACCGCCTGGGTCCGCCGCTCGACTCCCAGCTTGCTGTTGATATGCCGGGCATGGGTTTTCACCGTATGCAGGGAAATGAACAGGCTGTCGCTGATCTGCTGGTTCGAGCAGCCCTGGGCGATCAGCTGCAGCACTGCCAGCTCGCGGGCGCTCAGGTTTTCCACCACGACAGCCTGCTCGGGACTGGCCGCGGGTATTTGCGCCGTCGGCAGCAAGGCCAGCAACGCCTCGTGCTGCGGGCTTGCCGGCTGCGTCAGCAATTGCTCGCGCAACCAGTCCGGATGCTTGGTCAATAGCTCATTAAACGGTGAAAGCACCCCGCCCGAAGCCATCTGCAGGGCAGTCATCAACTGCTGCTGGGCCTCGCGCGCCTGACCACTCGACAAGAGCAGCGCGGCCAGCTGCGCCTGGGCGTTCAGACCCAGCAACTGGCCACCCATGACTTGCGCCCGCTGGCTGAGGGCTCGCAGGCGTCGCTCGGCCGCGACCAAATCCCCCTGACTACGCTCAAGCGCTGCTTGCTGCAGCTCGATATACAGCGCCAACTGCGGATTGAACTCCGGCGCTGCGGCCGGCTGCTCACCGCTGTATGCCTCGGCCAGGCGCACCAGCCAGGCCTCCGCCACTTCGCTCTGGCCTTGGCGCAGCCACAGCTCGCACTTGGTCAGGGTGATCATCGCCAGGTAGTAGATCGGCGGTACGTCCCAGATATGCATGAGCCGCTCCGCCTCGGCGAGTCGCGCGAAGGCCTCGGCCAGCGCGCCGTCGCGCCCCTCCAGGCTGGCCAGCACGCAGTGGCCGATCAACAGACTGACGTCGCGGCAGGCCCGCGCCTCGGCAATTCCTGCCGCAAGACGCTGGCGCGCCAGCTGCGGCTGCAAGCGCAGGTTCAGCAGATACCCCTCGTACAAGGTCAGGCGTGCGCGCACGGCGTACCGACGCTGCGGCGGCAGCCCGCGCAGGCGCTCCAGCCCTTGGCGCACCTCATCGAGGGCACGCAGCACCTCGCCACGGGCCTGCAACACCCGGGCACGGTCATAGTGAGCCAGCGCCTCGAACAGCGGATTCCCCACCCGTTGCGCCAGCTCCAGGGCCTCGCGATTGAGGCCGCGAGCGCGCCACAGATCACCGTGAACGACAGCCAGGTTGGCCAGGGTCGACAAGCACATGAGGCGCTGGCCGTAGCGCTCCGCCGGCAGCCCGGTCAGCGCCTCGGCACAGTGGCGCTGGGCGTTAAGGCTTTCGCCACGACCGCGAGCGATCATCCCATGCAGAGCCTGACCTTGCGCCAACAGGTTCTGCTGCTCGGCCGCCGAGGGTGCGGGCAGGAAGCGACTCAGGTGGCCGACCAGCTCCTCTGCCGCATCCAGCTGACAGGCCATGGCCAGCGCCCAGCTATACAGGACGATCAATCGGGGCGTGCTGGCCAGCAGGCTGTCGGGCAGGTCCATCTTCCAGCGCAGCAAGGTGACCACGTTCTGCTCGGCCAGCAACTGTTCCTCGGACAGGCTCTGCACCAGATTGGCGGCGACATCCGGTTGGCCGGCGCGCAGCGCCTGCTCGATCGCCTCGTCGAGCATGCCCTGGGCGCTGAACCAGCGGCAGGCGCGCAGGTGAGCGCTGGCCGGCCCCGCGGTCTGGCCGCCTTCGGGGCGGGCGCGCAGCAGATCGGAGAACAGATGATGGTAACGAAACCAGCGGCCCTGCTCGTCGAGGGGCACAAGGAACACCTGGTGAGCCTGCAGGTGAGCAAGCACGGCGGCACTGTCGTGGGCCTCGCGAATGGCGTCGCACAGCTCTGCGCAGAAGCGCTCCTGGCACGCGGTTTCATATAGAAAAGCCCGCACCTCGACCGGCTGTCGCTCGATCACCTCCTCCAGCAGGTAGTCGCGGATCAACCCTTCGGCGCCGTGGGGCCGAGCCACGCCGCCGTCGGCAGCAGCCGTCTCGCCCGCCGCGATCAGCCAGAGGCGCAGCCCCGCCACCCAGCCCTCGCTGCGCTGAAGCAGGTCGTCGCGCTCGTCCTGGGCCATGCGCACGCCCTGGCTGGACAACAACTCGCCGGCTTCCTCGGGGGTCAGGCGCAGATCCTGCTCCTGCAATTCCAGCAGCTGCCGTGACAAGCGCAGGCGCGCCAGGTGCCAGTCCGGACGCAAGCGACTGGTCACCAGCAACAACAGGCCCGCCGGTAGATGATTGAGGAAGAACTGCAGACAGCGGTCCAGCACCGCGCCCTGGGCCAGGTGATAGTCATCCAGCACCAGCAGCACCGGACTGCCGGGGTCGAGCCTCAGCGCCAGCTCGTCGAGCAGGCCATCCAGCCATTCTTCGTAGGCGAACGGCTGGTGCCGTTGGCGCAACCGGAGCAGCCCCAGGGCATCGCGCCCCAACCCTGGAAACAGCTGCTGCAAGCCGCTGAGCACGCGCTCGAGAAAGCGTCCCGGTTCGCTGTCGCGGCGACTCAGGCCAAGCCAGAGGCTCTGCCATTGCTCCGGCAGTCGTTCGCAGAACTCGATGGCCAGCGAACTCTTGCCGAAGCCGGCCGGGGCGCTGACCAATATCAGGCGTCCGGACAAGCCGTCGGCCAGGCGCTCGCACAGGCGTGGGCGCAGGACATGGCCGGTCGGCAGCGGCGGACGGTAGAAGTGACCGTCAGCCGCGGGCGTCGTCGGACTCGCGAAACTATGAGAACTGGACAGATCAGTCATTACCCGGTTTCTAGGAAGAGTGGGGTCTATAGGCACGCTTGCTCAGCAGCCTAGTCCCTTGCTCTCCCCATTTGAAGCCCGCTCCGCGCTTCTTAACAATTCTTTGCAATCGCTGCGCACCGACTCACGCTACGGTGACAACAATCGTGTGCCGTATAGAAGCGGAAAAGCCCTCCGCGCCGTAGCCCAAAAAATAAAAATGCCCGTATCTCGCGATACGGGCATTTTCTGTTTTCACGACGCGAACGGTTTGGCTAACTCGCCAGCGGTTCGGGCCGCCACCGGCTTGCGCTCGTGATTAACGAACGCCAGCCTGACGCAGGGCCGCCGGGGTGTAGTCGCTTTCCTTGGCCGGGTAGTCGAACTCATAAGAAGTCTTCTCTTCGTTCTTCATACCCAGGGCCAGGTAACGGCCGGACAGCAGGTCATACAGGGACTCCAGGGTGTACCACGGCACTTTCTTGTCGTAGTAGTACTGGGCATGGGCTTCGGCTACGCGCCACAGGGTGCCACGACCGTCGTAGTGATCGATGGCTGCGGCCTGCCAGGTGTCCTCGTCGATGAAGAAGTCACGCTTGGCGTAGATGTGACGCTCGCCCGACTTCAGGGTCGCGGTCACGTGCCATACACGGTGCAGCTCGTAACGGGTCAGGTCCTGGTTGATATGGCCAGCCTTGATGATCTGGTCATACTTCAGCTTCGGCGAGTCCAACTCGTAGGTGTTGTAAGGAATGTAGATTTCCTTCTTACCGTTGAGCTTCCACTCGTAACGATCCGGCGCACCGTTGTACAGGTCGAAGTTGTCCGAGGTACGCAGACCGTCGGCGGCGGTACCCGGACCGTCGTACGACACCTGCGGGGCGCGGCGCACACGACGCTGACCGGCGTTGTACAGCCATGCCAGGCGCGGCTCCTTGACCTGGTTCAGGGTCTCGTGCACCAGCAGCACGTTACCGGCCAGACGCGACGGCGCGGTTACGCGCTGCTTGAAGTAGAACAGCACGTTGCTCGGCTTGCTGCTGTCGGCATCCTTCAGGGCACTGCGGAAGGTGAACTCATCCTGGAAGTACACCAGGCTGTAGGAGCCGTTCGACTGCGGAGTCGCCTGGGTCACCAGGCGCTTGACGCTGCCTCCGCGGTAGCGGGTGATGTGGTTCCAGATCACTTCCAGACCATTGTTCGGGATCGGGAAGGGGTTGGCCTGGTCGAAGTTTTCCAGGCCGTTGCCGCCCTCCACCAGTTTGGTGTTGACCGCGTTACGCTTGGCTGCCTCCAGAACATTGTCCGGCACCGTGGCCGAACGATGAGTGGTGTACACCGGCATCTTGTAGCTTTCCGGGTAGCGCTTGAACATGGCCTGCTGACCCGGGGTCAGCTTGTCCTTGTACTGCTCCATGTTCTGCGCAGTGATGGTGAACAGCGGCTGCTCGTTGGCGAACGGGTTCGACAGGAACCCGGCGCCATCGACGGTGCCTGCATTGGTCGGCAGGCCGCCGGTCCAGGCAGGAATGGAGCCATCGGCATTGCCGGCCATCTCGGCACCAAGCGGAGTCAGGGTGGTGCCCAGCTTGGCCGCTTCCTCAGGGGATACGGCCGCCATCACGCTGCAGGCCATAAGCGACAGAGTCAGGGCGCCGGTTTGCAACAGACCTTTTGTTGTTTTCATGGACATAGTCTTCCTCAAATTTCCTGACCGCTTAGAAGTTCATACCGAAGCTGAGCGCAACGAAGTCACGGTCGATCGACGTGTTGTACTTGCCGCCGAAGAAGTCGGTGTAAGCCAGGCCAGCGGTGTAGGTGTTCTGGTATTCGGCATCCAGGCCCAGGCTGATGGCCTTGTTGCCTTCGCCGAACAGGCCGTTCGGGCCGTAGCCGTCGACGTCATGGGACCAGGACACGCTCGGGCGCAGGTTTACGCCGGCGAAGAAGTCCGGGTAATCCCAGATGGCGCGAGCGCGGTAGCCCCACGAGGTGCTGGTGACGAAGCCATCATCTTCACAGTACTTGGTTTGGTTCTCGCGGCTGGCGGTGCCCAGGGTGCTGCCGTTGAGCGCGCTGCAAGTATTGATAAAGGTGCCAGGGCCAACCTGAGTAGCCGGCAGCGGGCCTGGGCCGAAGACCGGATCGCGACCGTAACGCAGATCGCTGGAGTCCTCCAGACCACCTACGTGCACCACGCCAATTTCGCCGACCAGGGTCAGACGGCTGGCGCCCATGACCTGATCGAAGAAGTGGGTGAAGGTGGTCTGGAACTGGGTGATTTCCTTGCGGCGGTAACCGTTCACTTCCTGCCCAGGCTGACCATCGATCAGAGAAGCATTACCGAACAGGCCACCAAGCGGGTTTACACCAGCGAAAAGGATATCGGTGGTATTCAGCAGCACCGGCGCGTTGGGCCGGTAGCTGACCTCACCGCTCCAGGCGGTGCCGGTGGGCAGGGTGGTGGAGAAGCTCAGGCCGTAGAGCTGAATATCCTCAGGATACTCGAGGAAATAACTCGAGTTGCCTGCTACCAACAATGGTCTTAGCTGAGCCAAAGCTGGGCTCGTGGTGAACGGGGCTGAATTGGCAATCGTATAAACAGCCTGGCTGGCGCCTGTGGCACTGAACGCGGGCGTTCGGCTGTGGTAATTCATGAAGTAGGCGCCGAACTCGGTGTCCAATTGCTCCGAGAAATAGCGGAAGGCCGTCCCGAACTGGCCACTGTCGCGAGCATCACGATCGCCTCTGCGCGGGATAACAACGCCTTCACTGGACTGCTGGATAGCAAATTGAGACTGCCCCAAGAGCCCCAAAGTGCCGTTGATGCCAGCTCCCGCCGCGGGATTGTTACTAAGCACCGCCAAGTTGTTGTCACAACCATCGGCGATGATGTCCGGCTGGGCGAAGAAGGTGCCGCAGTTGTCTACAACGGTCTGGTCCCACTCCAGCTGGTAGAAGGCCTCCATCGACAGGTTGTCGGTCAGGCTCTGGGACACGTAGAACATGTTGACCGGAATCAGGCCTTCCTTGATCTCCGCGCCGGGACGGCGGAAAGCGGAGGCGTCGACCGGGTTGATCGAGTTGATGCTGTTCTGGATAAAGGTGCTTTCACCCCAGCTCACCACCTGCTTGCCCAGGCGCACGCTGCCCGGCTGATCGGCGAGGTCGTAGTTGTGGTAAACGAAGGCATCGAGCAGCTGGGCACCGGATGCCTGGGCGCCTTCCTTGCGGTTGCTGTCGCTGATGTCCTTGAACAGGCGGCTCTCGTCTTTCAGCTCGAAGTCGTACCAGTACTTGCCGCGCACGAATACGCCGGTATCGCCGTACTTCAGCTCGAGGTCGTGGATGCCCTTGAAGATCTTCGAGAAGGTCTCGCCGCGCTTGAAGTTCTGGCGCGAATCGTCGGTGGTCTGGGAGAGACCGTCGCCGCCGTTGTTGGAACCGATCAGATCCGGGTCCGCGCTGCGCACCGACCAGCTGGCACCGACCGACAGCGAGGAGTCGAATTGCCCTTCGATCTCGCCGATGTTGAAGGTAACGCCGAATGCCGGTGCGGCGAGGGTAGATGCGAGGCTGACGGCCAGCGGCAGTTTTGCCAGGCGCCAGAACGGTTGTGTCTTTGTCATCGACGCTACTCCATGTGTTTTTTGTTATGGATGGTGCGGACTATATCCAGCGGGATGCGCTGCTTGATCCCTCGAAAGTGTGATTTGCAGCCCCCAGGCACTCTGGCTCGCCGCTTGTGACCGTTCGGTCCGCCTTGCGAAAAACCAAGAATGCACTGGAGAGAGCAATTAACAAGCCAAACGCTTGTTTGACTGATGAGTCACTTCGCTAAGGTCGATTGGCCGGGACCTAGAGGGTGGAGAGAAACTCGCTTCCGGCCGCCTGCCACTGGGCGATGTCCACGCGAATGCGTTTCTTATCCAGCTTGCCCACGCTGGTTTTGGGAATTTCGGTAACAATGGCGATCTGGGTGGGTATCGCCCACTTGTTGATGTGCCCCTGCTCGACGAACGGCTTGAGGTGCGCCTTGAGGCCCTTGGCGTCCAGTTCCTGCCCCTCGGCCAGCACCAGCAAGGCGAACGGACGCTCACCCCACTGCGGGTCGGGCACCCCCACCACCGCCACCTCGCGAATCGCCGGATGACGACTGATCATGTCCTCAAGCTCCAGCGAGGAAATCCATTCGCCGCCGGTCTTGATCACATCCTTGATACGGTCGCGGATGTCGATGAAGCCCATGTCGTCGAGGGTGGCGACGTCGCCGGTGTGCAGCCAGCCGTGCTCCCACAGCTCCTCGCCTTTCTGCTCCTCGCGGAAATAACTCTGGGTCAGCCAGGGCGCGCGCAGCACCAGCTCGCCCTGGGCCTCGCCATCGGCCGGCAGCAGCTTGCCGTCGGCGGTCATGATCGCGGCCTCGACCAGCGGCACCGGCACACCGGCCTTGATCCGGTAGATGGTGCGCTCATCCTCGCTGCCGGCCAGCAGCTCCTCGCTGAGATAGGCGCAGGAAATCAGCGGACAGGTCTCGGACATGCCATAGGCGGCCGTGAGCTGGATACCGCGGGCCTTGGCGGCATCGTAGAGGGCGCGATTGAGCGCGCTGCCACCAATGATCATCTTCAGGCCGCCGAAATCGTGGCCCTGGGCGCCCGGCGCGTTGAGCACCATCTGCAGGATGGTCGGCACGCAGTGGGAGAAGCTGACCTTCTCCTCCTTGATCAGGCGACAGAGCATCTCCGGCTCGTAGCGCCCCGGGTACACCTGCTTGATGCCGAGCATCGTCGCCACGTAGGGGATGCCCCAGGCGTGCACGTGGAACATCGGGGTGATGGGCATGTAGACGTCGTCGGTGCCCAGCAGGCGGATGCTGTCCAGGCTGCCGACGGTGGTGGCCATCGACAGGGTGTGCAGCACCAGCTGGCGGTGGGTGAAGTAGACGCCCTTGGGGTTGCCGGTGGTGCCGGTAGTGTAGAAGGTGGTGGCCACCGAATCCTCGTCGAAATCGGCAAACTCATAGCTGCTGCCGGCGGCCGCCAGCAGTTGCTCGTACTCGCCGACCAGGCCCGGCAAGTCGGCGGTTTTCTCTTCGCCATCGGTCAGCAGCAAAGTCTTCTCGACCGTGGTCAGCTGGCTGGCAATGCCGTTGTAGAGGGGCACGAACTCACTGTTGACCAGCACGAAGCGGTCTTCGGCGTGGTTCATGGTGTAGAGGATCTGTTCGGGGGACAGGCGGATATTGATGGTGTGCAGCACCGCCCCGAGCATGGGGATGGCGAACATGCACTCGAGGTAGCGGTGGCTGTCCCAGTCCATGACCGCCACGGTGTCCCCCGCCTTGACGCCGGCCTCGCTCAGTACGTTGGCCAGGCGCGCGACGCGCTCGTTGAAGGTCGCGTAGCTGTAGCGAAGGCTATCGCGATACACGATTTCCCGGGTCTTCTCGTAGCGTACGCCGGAAAGCAGCAGGCGCTTGATCAGCAGGGGATATTGATAGGCGTTGGTGGCGGGCGGAAGGATGCGGGTTTGCAACATGGGAAGGCACCTTGTCTGCAGTCGTATCGGATTCGGATGACAGTGACTCTAGGACGCCAGCCTGACGCACAAATCAGTCAAAAGGATGAATCTTCACATGACCACAATTATGCAAATAGTCATATTAGGCATCCAGGCAGAAGATATCTCGCCGAACAAAACCCGAATCACCAACAGCACTGCAAAAGGTAACGAACATGACAGATATCGTAGTCGTCAGCGGCGCACGCACGCCCATGGGCGGTTTCCAGGGTAGCTTGTCCGGCGTGTCCGCCGTCGAGCTCGGCGCCGTCGCCATTCGCGAAGCGGTCAGCCGGGCCGGCATCCAACCGCAGGACGTGCAGGAGGTGCAGATGGGCTGCGTGTTGCCGGCCGGCCTCAAGCAGGGTCCGGCCCGCCAGGCGGCGCTGAATGCCGGGCTGCCCGCCAGCGCTGGCTGCACCACGATCAACAAGCTCTGTGGCTCGGGGATGAAGGCGGTGATGCTGGCCTTCGACGCGCTCAAGGCCGGCAGCAATTCGGTGATGGTGGCCGGCGGCATGGAAAGCATGTCCAACGCCCCCTACGTGCTCGAGAAAGCGAGAACCGGGCTGCGCATGGGCCATGGCGAGATCAAGGACCACATGTTCCTCGACGGCCTGGAAGACGCCCGCAGCGGTCGCCTGATGGGCGCCTTTGCCCAGGACACCGCCGACCAGTACGGCATCACCCGCGAGGCGATGGACGCCTACGCCATCGAGTCGCTCAAGCGCGCCCAGGCGGCGATCGCGGCCGGTTCGCTGACGGCCGAGATCGTCCCGGTCAGCGTCAGCACGCGCAAGGGCGAAGTGCTGGTGAAGGACGACGAGCAGCCGCTGAGCGCCAACCTGGAGAAGATTCCCGGCCTCAAGCCGGCCTTCCGCAAGGACGGCACCATCACCGCCGCCAATGCCAGCTCGATCTCCGACGGCGCCTCGGCGCTGGTGCTGATGACCGCCGAAGAAGCCGCCAAACGCGGCCTCAAGCCGTTGGCCCGAATCGTCGGCCACGCGACCCAGAGCCAGGACCCCAGCGAGTTCACCCTGGCGCCGATCGGTGCCATGCGCAACCTGTTCAACAAGACCGGCTGGAGCAAGGACGAGGTCGATCTGTTCGAGATCAACGAGGCCTTCGCCATGGTCACCATGCTGGCCATGCGCGAACACGGTCTGGATCACGCCAGGGTCAACATCTACGGCGGCGCCTGCGCCCAGGGCCACCCGGTCGGCTCCACCGGCTCGCGGATCATCCTGACCCTGATCAACGCGCTGAACAACACCGGCGGCAAGCGCGGCGTGGCCTCGCTGTGCATCGGCGGCGGCGAAGCCACGGCCGTGGCGGTCGAGCTGCTGTAAGGCGCGACCGAGCGCCCACAAAAAAGCCCCGCCGAGAGCGGGGCTTTTCGTCGGCGCAGAACCAGCCGTCAGTGCAGTTCGCTCAGCGCCAGCTTGGCGCCCAAGCCCACCAGCACGGCGCCCATCAGCCGGTCGAACCAGTGACCGAGGCGGGCGAAACCGGCGCGCACGCGCTGCTGACTGAACAGCATGGCCACCAGGCAGAACCACAGCGCCGTCGCCAGCGCCAGGTAGACGCCATAG
Organism: Pseudomonas benzenivorans; assembly: GCF_024397895.1. NCBI lineage: Bacteria > Pseudomonadati > Pseudomonadota > Gammaproteobacteria > Pseudomonadales > Pseudomonadaceae > Pseudomonas > Pseudomonas benzenivorans. The sequence continues at coordinate 3,695,778 of NZ_CP073346.1, read as the reverse complement.
CCGGCCTGCACGCTCAGCGGCGTGTGGGGATTGATCACCACGGTGAACAGGGAGAGGAAGAACAGCGTGGCCTTGGGGTTCAGGCCGTTGGTGACGAACCCGGTGACAAAGGCCGCACGCGGTGCCCGTGCGCCAGCCGCCAGTTGCAGCTCGGCGCTGGCCGGGTCGGCCGGCCTGGCCCGCAGCGCGCGGATGCCGATATACAGCAGGTAGGCCGCCGCCAGCCACTTCAACGCATTGAACAGCACGATCGACTGCGACACGATCAGCCCGATGCCGAGCAACGAATAGGCCACGTGAACGAAGATGCCGCAGCCCACCCCCAGGGCGGTGAAAATGCCGGCACGGCGTCCATAGGCCACGCTTTCGCGCACCACGATGGCGAAATCCGGGCCGGGGCTGGCCACCGCAAGCAGGTGGATCAGCGCCACGGTCAAAAATTCAGTCCAATACATGGGGCCTCCGCGACGTCCGTTGTGTCTGTTAGGCTCGCCACATTACGCCCACCCGCAACAGTTAAAAAGGTACAGCTGATGAGCAACAGCCGCCGCGCGGTCTTCCTCGACCACAGTTCACTGGACCTCGGCGACCTCGACCTGTCGCCGCTCGAGCAGAGCCTCACCGCCCTGCAACTGCACGACCAGAGCACGCCCGCGCAAGCCATCGCGCGCCTGCAGGGCGCCCAGGTGGCGATCAGCAACAAGGTGCCGCTGGACGCCGCCACCTTTGCTGCCTGCCCCGACCTGCAACTGGTGCTGGTCGCCGCCACCGGCACCAACAACATCGACCTGGCCGCCGCCCGCGCCCATGGCGTCACCGTCAGCAACTGCCAGGGCTATGGCACGCCGTCGGTGGCCCAGCACACCCTGATGCTGCTGCTGGCGCTGGCCACCCGCCTGCCGGATTACCAGCAGGACATCCGCGCCGGACGCTGGCAGCAGGCCCAGCAGTTCTGCCTGCTGGACCACCCGATCGTCGAACTGGACGGCAAGACCCTCGGCCTGCTCGGCCACGGCGAACTGGGCGGCGCGGTGGCCCGCCTGGCCGAGGCCTTCGGCATGCGCGTGCTGCTCGGTCAGTTGCCGGGCCGCCCGCCGCGGGAAGATCGTCTGCCGCTGGCCGAGCTGCTGCCCCAGGTCGACGCCCTGACCCTGCACTGCCCCTTGACCGCGGCGACGGCCAACCTGATCGGCGAGTACGAGCTGGGCCTGATGAAACCGGGCGCCTTTCTGATCAATACCGCCCGTGGCGGCCTGGTCGACGAACAGGCCCTGGCCGCAGCCCTGCGCCGCGGCCACCTGGGCGGCGCCGCCACCGACGTGCTGACCCAGGAACCGCCGCGGGACGGCAATCCCCTGCTGGCTGCCGACATTCCGCGCCTGATCGTCACCCCGCACAGTGCCTGGGGCAGCCGTGAAGCGCGCCAGCGCATCGTCATGCAGATGGCCGAGAACGCCCAGGCCTTTTTCGCCGGTGCGCCGCGCCGGGTAGTCGGCTAAGCTGCGCGGCTTTTTCGAGGAGCGCTTATGGACCCGCGAAGCGAAGTGCTGCTGCGCCAGGCCGAACTCTTTGCCGGCCCCATCCTGCTGGCCGGCCTGCCGGCCGACGACCTGCTCGGCCAACTGCCCGAGGCGCACGGCTGGAGCTGGCATGCCGGCGACCAGGCGGCCCTGGAGACCCGTTTCACCGGGCGCAGCCAGTTCGGCGTAAGCCCGCCTGAGCGCGGGTTCGATGCGGCGGTGCTGTTCCTGCCGAAGTCCCGTGAACTGACCGACTACCTGCTCACCGCCCTGGCCGCCCGCCTGGCCGGTCGCCAACTGTTCCTGGTCGGCGAGAAACGTGCCGGCATCGAGCGCGCGGCCAAACAGCTGACGGTCTTCGGCAAGCCTCGCAAACTCGACAGTGCCAGGCATTGCCAGCTGTGGCAGGTGCAGGTGGATCAGACGCCGGCCAGCCCCGACCTGGAAAGCCTGGCCCGGCACTACAGCCTGCCGCTGGCGGATGGACCGCTGGAAGTGGTCAGCCTGCCTGGCGTGTTCAGCCACGGCCGCCTGGACACCGGCAGCGCCCTGCTGCTGGAGCATCTGGAGCGGCTGCCAGGCGGCCACCTGCTCGATTTCGGCTGCGGCGCCGGCGTGCTCGGCGCCGCCCTGAAGCGCCGCTACCCCGATAGCCAGGTGACCCTGCTGGATGTCGACGCCTTTGCCGTGGCCAGCAGCCGCCTGACCCTGGCGGCGAACGGGCTGCAGGCCGAGGTGATCAGCGGCGACGGCATCGATGCGGCGCCCAAGGCGCTGAGCGCGATCCTCAGCAACCCGCCCTTCCACCAGGGCGTGCACACCCATTACCAGGCCACCGAACAGCTGTTGCGCCAGGCCGGCCAGCATCTGCAACAGGGCGGCCAGCTGCGCCTGGTGGCCAACAGCTTCCTCAAGTACCCGCCCCTGATCGAGCAGCACCTCGGGGTCTGCCAGACCCTGGCCGAGGCCAACGGCTTTCGCATCTACCGGGCGAGCAAGCGCTGAGGATGCCAAGCCGCCTTGCCCAAGCCGGCCGGCTTGGGCAGAATGCGCCCGTCCTAGGGGAGTAGTCTCCCGCGAGCAGCGCCAACGGTCGCTCGCCCGGCACGCGTCAACATACTTGGTCAACCGACCATGGCGCGCGCGACCCAAGGCCCACTCAGCGGGGCCTGCGGTTTGACAAGACCTATGACACGCACACCTCACCCGGGGCGGGAAGGTCGTACGTGTCATAGCCGAGTCGACCCGCCCCTTTGGAACTTCGATGCTGGAATCCCTGTTCGTCCCCACCCTGATCGTCGCCCTGGCCGAAATCGGCGACAAGACGCAGCTGCTCGCCCTGTTGCTGGCCGCGCGCTTTCGTCGTCCCTGGCCGATCATCGCCGGCATCCTCGCCGCCACCCTGGCCAATCATTTCGCCGCCGGCGCCCTCGGCACCTGGGTCGCCGGCCTGTTCTCGCCCGCTCAACTGGGCTGGAGCCTCGCCGTCAGCTTCGCCGCGGTGGCCCTGTGGACGCTGATCCCCGACCGCCTGGACGATGACGAAGGCGCCCGATTCAAGCGCCATGGCGCCTTCCTCACCACCCTGATCGCCTTCTTCCTCGCCGAGATGGGTGACAAGACCCAGGTCGCCACCGTGATGCTGTCGGCCCAGTACCCGCACTTCGTCCTGGTGGTGATCGGCACCACCCTGGGCATGCTGCTCGCCAACGTACCGGTGGTACTGGCCGGCAACTTTGCCGCCGAGCGCCTGCCGCTGACCCTGATCCGCCGAGTGGCGGCCGGCAGCTTCGCGGCGCTGGCGGCCTATGCCGCATACCAGGCCCTAAAGCTCGGCGCTCTGACCTGAACCATCCTCGCGATTCGCAGCGCGCGAGCCGATGTTCGCGCGACCTGGACTGCTGATATCCTGCGCAACAATCTGCACAGTATTGTGGGCAGTCAGGGAGCGCGTCATGTCATTGGATGATCGGAAACGGCTGGTTCGCCGGCATATCGACCTGTCTTGGAACAAGGGCCACCTGGCCCTGGTCGAGCAGTTGCACAGCAAGGACTTTCTCTACAAGAGCTCCTTTACCGGGCAATCGCTGCGCAGCGGCGCGTTCGCCGAGATGGTGCAGGGTATTCGCCGCGCCATGCCGGACCTGGAGGTGGTCGTCGAGGAATGCGTCGCCGAAGGCAGCAAGGTGGTTACCTGGAGTACGCTGATCGGCACCATCGAACAATCGGCCTTCGGTTACCCGCCCAGCGACAAGGTGCTGAGCATCTCGGCCATGGCCTTCTGGACCCTGACCGCGCGCAACGAGATTCAGGAGATCTGCACCATGTTCGACATGGAGAGCTTCCGCTCGCAGCTCGGCCTGCAGGCAAGACCCTACGCGGAGAAAGCCCTGCCCTGAGCCGCCCCGGCGCTCAGGCGTCGACGTAGCCGTTCTCGCGAAACCACTGGATGGCCCGCCCCAGGGTGTCATCCAGTGACTGCTCGGCGACGAAGCCGAGCTCTTCGCGCGCCTTGCTGCCGTCCAGAAACTGACCGCCGGCCATCACCGCCAACGCCGTGTCATCCAGCAACGGGGCGCGGCCGGTCAGGCGGTAGCGCAGCCGTCCCAGCGCCGCCACGCCCTGGGCCAGCGCCAGGGGCACCGGACTCGGCGCACGCACCCCCAGCAGCCCGGCGATGCGCGCCGTCAAGGCGGACAGCTGGATATTCTCCCCGGTCAGCAGATAGCGCTCGCCAATCCGGCCGCGCTCCAGGGCCAGCAACAGCCCGCGCCCCGCTTCCGCCGCGTCGATCAGATTGCGCGGCCCCGGCACGTAGTGCCGCATCGCACCGCTGGCGATCGCGGTGATCAGGCGCCCGGTGCTGGGGCCGACATCGAAAGGACCCAGAGTCATCCCCGGGATCGCGATGACCACCGGCAAGCCGCAGCGGGCCTGCTCGCGCGCCTGCTCGTCCAGCGCCCATTTGCACAGCAGGTAGGGGTTGCGCCAGTGCGGCATGCCCTCGTAGAACAACCCTTCATGCCCCGGCAGGCCCTCGGGATGGCGGGGCAAGGCGATGGCCGCACCGAGGTAGAGAATCCGTGGCACCTCGGTCGCCAGGCAGGCGGCATAGAAATGATTGCTCTGGTCCAGGGCGCAGGCCACCTCATCCTGCCAGCGCCGTGGCTGGGTCGGGTAATGCCCGGCGCAGAACATCACGCCGTCGACCCCCTGCAGCGCCCGAACCAGCTCGGCATGATCGAACAGCTCGGCGGCGCGGCACTCGGCCCCCAGATAGGCCAGACGTTCGATGCGCGAGGACGGACGGTGAATCAGCCGCAGCTCATGCCCCGCGGCCTTGACCGCACGAGCCGCGTGGTGGCCGAGCAGGCCGGTGGCACCGAGTACGGCATATTTCACGAAGCTTCCTCACACAAGACGGTAAAACGCCCGGCAGCAGAGCCGGGCGCGGCGACTCGACGCTGGAATCAGCGCGAGGCCTTGGCCTGCTCGTAGAGGGGCATGACCTTCGGGATCGCCGCCTGCAGGGCCGCGATGCGGCTGCCCGACGACGGGTGCGTGCTCATGAATTCCGGCGGCGCGCCGTTGCTGGCCTGGGCCATCTTGTGCCACAGGCTGATGGCAGCGTTGGGGTTGTAGCCGGCTCGGGCGGCCAGCTCCAGGCCGATCAGATCGGCCTCGTTCTCGTTGCCGCGACTGTTGGGCAGGGTCAGGCCGTATTGCACCGCGGCGTCGGCGATGGCCATGGTGCCCTCGCCCAGGCCGAGCAACGCCCCGGCCCCCTGCTTGGCGAGCCCCAGGGTGTAGGCCTTGGACATGGCTTCGCGGCTGTGCTCGCGCAGGGCATGGGCCATCTCGTGGCCCATGATCGCGGCGATCTCGTCGTCGCTGAGCTTGAGCTTCTCCATCAGGCCGCTGTAGAAGATGATCTTGCCGCCCGGGCCGCAGTTGGCGTTGAGCTCATCGCTCTTGATCAGGTTGACCTCCCACTGCCACTGCGCGGCCTCGGGACGGAAGATCGGCGCCTGCCGGATCAGCCGATCGGTGATCGCGCGCAGGCGCTTGGCATTGGCGCTGCTCTTGTCCAGCACGCCCTTGCTCGACGCTTCCGCCAGGGTCTCCTGGTAGGACTGCGCATACATCTGGTTGACCTCTTGGCTCGACAGCATGCCGAGCATGTACTGCTTGCGCTCGACGCCCACGGCGCCGCCGCTGGTGGTGTTTACCGCCTGGCATCCCGCCAGCAGCAGGGCCGCAGTCAGTCCACACAGGTATAAAGGCTTGGCCATGGTGCTTCTCCATCAATTTGAGCCGGCTATGCTACGGCCGCGCGGGAATGACCGGCAACCGCGTCGCATCTAGACAGACAGCAGGCTCACACATTTCGCACAATCGTCCCTCAGTTTTTTTCTGCGCTGCCGACTTAGGGACGAGCGTTTTCCCGTGAGCTTGGAGTCTCCATGAAATTCAGATCCATTCAGTTTTCCGTGGCCGCACTGGCCGGCGCCAGCGTACTGGCGGTGGTCGTGGCCCTGGTGCTGTACGCCTTGTTTGCCGGCGCACGCACCCAGGAACTGGTGCAGCGGCGCACTCAGGCCCAGCTCGAACAGGTCATCGAGCAGCGCCTGACGGCCCTGGCCAATGCCCAGGTGCTGCAGATCCAGCGCGAGCTGGAACTGCCCCTGCAGGTGACTGCCGACCTGGCGCGGGTCAACGCCCTGGTCGGCATGCAGGCGGCCGACGGCGGCCGCCTGCTGTCGCTGAGCCGCGAGGAGCTGTTCAACCTGGTGCGGGAAACCACCGCGCAGAATCCCAAGTTGCTGGGCAGCTACCTGGGCTGGGAGCCCAACGCCTTCGATGGCAACGATCAGTTCTACCTGGGCGACAAAGCCGGCGGCAACGACGGCACGGGGCGCTTCACCCCCTGGTGGTTCCGCAACGCCGATGGCAGCCTGGGGCTGGACGTGATCGGCTTCATGGAGAGTGACAAGCTGCTGCCCACCGGCGTGCGCGAGGGCGAGTACTACCTGTGCCCGAAAGAGCGCAAGCGTCCCTGCGCCATCGACCCGGCCCCCTACGACGTCGGCGGCAAGATGGTCATGCTGGCGTCCTTCACCACCCCCATCCTGGTCGACGGCCAGTTCCGCGGCATCGCCGGCGCAGACCTGTCGGTGAACTTCATTCAGGACCTGCTGCTCGCGGCCGACCAGCAGCTCTACGACGGCGCCGGCGAGCTGGCGCTGATTGCCAGCAACGGCCGCCTGGTGGCCTCGACCCAGGCCCCGGACAAGCTCGGCCAGCCGGCCAGCGAACTCCTCGACACCGACGCCATGGGCAAGCTGCAGGGCCTGCAGCCGGGTCAGACCCGCTATGACGTACAGGGCATCGACGGCGATCACGCCGCCAGTCACATCCAGCTGCTGCAAAGCTTCCCCATCGGCAACACGGATGCGCGCTGGACCCTGATGCTGAAGCTGCCGCTGGACACCGTGATGGCCGACCTGCAGGCGATGCAGCGCGACCTCGGCAAACAGCGCGACACCGATACCCTCGGCATGGCCCTCGTCGGCCTGCTGATCGCCGCTATCGGCCTGCTGGTGGTGTGGTTCGTCGGCTACGGCATCGCCCGTCCGCTCAGGCAGATGGTCGCCATGCTCGACGACATCGCCCAGGGCGAGGGCGACCTGACCCGCCGCCTGAGCAGCGTCCGGCGCGACGAGCTGGGAGCCATTGCCAGCGGCTTCAACACCTTCCTTGGCAAACTGCAGGCGATGATCGGCCAGGTGATCGGCTCGGTGCAGCAGGTCAGCGACTCCTCCGAGCACACCGCCGACATCGCCATTCGCACCAACCAGGGGGTGCAGCAACAGCTGGCCGAAATCGAGCTGGTGGCCACCGCCGTGCATGAGATGACCGCCACCGCCCAGGACGTCGCGCGCAACGCCACCCAGGCGGCGGAGGCCGCCAACCACGCCGACCAGGCGGCCAGCCACGGCAAGCAGATCGTCCAGCAGAGCGCCGACGCCATCAGCGCGCTGGCCGGCGAGATCGGCCGCGCGGTGGGCGTGGTGCAGAACCTGGCCCAGGACAGCGAGAACATCAACGCCATCCTGGTGACCATTCGCAGCATCGCCGAGCAGACCAACCTGCTCGCCCTCAACGCGGCGATCGAAGCGGCGCGGGCCGGTGAGCAGGGCCGCGGCTTCGCCGTGGTCGCCGACGAAGTGCGCAACCTGGCGCAGAAGACGCAGCAGGCGACCGGCGAGATCCAGAACATGATCGAGCAGCTGCAGCACGGCACCCGGGAAGTGGTGAAGGTCATGGAGGACAGCCAGAGCCGCACCGACGTCAGCGTTCGCCAGGCCAGCGAGGCCGCCGAGGCGCTGGCGTCGATCACCCAGGCGGTCTCGGTGATCAATGACATGAACACCCAGATCGCCAGTGCCGCCGAGGAGCAGAGTGCGGTGGCCGAGGACATCAACCGCAACGTCAGCAACATCGGCCAGGTCGCCAATCAGGTGGCCAGTGGCGCCGACGATGCCAGCCAGGCCAGCGCCCACCTGACCAAGCTGGCCGAGCAGCAACGCCGGCTGATCAACCAGTTCAAGGTCTGAGCGGCTCCATCGGCGGCCGCGCTCAGGCCGGCGTCAGGCACTCCGGCCCGTCGAGCTTGGGGTCGTTGACCAGGTTGGCCAACACCCGCTCGCGCAGCGGCGGTGGCGGGCTGGCCAGCAGCGCCAGCAGATCGGCCTGTGGCGTGTCCTCGGCCAGCCAGGCCGCCTGGCCGGCCTCGTCGAGAATCAGCGGACGACGCTGGTTGGCCGCCGCCTGAGTCACCAGGGCGACGCTCAGGTAGACATGTCCCGCCACCGGATAGGCCTCCCACAGCGCAGCGAAATACAGCAGCGAGCCCTCGCCCGTCAGCCAGTAGGGGCGCTTGCGCGTGGTGCCGCGCCACTCGTAGAAGCCGTTGGCCGGCAGCAGGCCGCGGCGCTGGCGGAACGCCTGGCGGAACATCGGCTGCTCGGCCAGGGTCTCGGCGCGCGCCTGGGCCGGGGTCTTCGACAGGTCGGTGAGCCAGGGCGGGGTCAGCCCCCAGCGCGCGCGGGCCAGCTGGCGCTCGCCGGCGAGCTGGCGCAGCAACAGCACCTGGGCATGGGGCGCGATGTTCCAGTGGGGGAGCTGGTCGGCGGGAAAGCCGGGCAGCGCCGCGAACGCGGGCGTCCAGCGGAACAGGGCAAAACGTCCACTCATGGGGCAACTCGATAGCAGGCGGGCGGGCGAAGGCGGATCAGCAGATCAGCACGCCCTGGGTGTTCTCCGGCTCGTCGCCGGGCAGCGGTTGGGCGGCATTGTACGCGGCGATCAACCGCTGTGCGCGCTCGGCCTGGGGGTCCTCGACCATCAACCCGAGCAGGCCGCAGGCCGGCAGCTCGCCGACAGCGCCCACCAGGTGGCGCCCGGCGAGATGGGCCTCGATGCCTTCGCTGGCCAGCATGCCCAGCAGCATCTCGCCCTCCATCAGGTCCAGCGGTTCGTAGATGCGTTGCATCAATCGTTTTCCCCACGGACGTCCAGGGTCCAGTCTACGCCATCGGTGCGCAGGTCGAAGACGATCGGCCGGCAGCACACCGGACAGTCCTCGATGTACTGCTGATCACCGGCGGACAGGTCGAGCACCGCCTCGACCGCCTCGCCGCAATAGGGGCATTGATACGCCTGAGTTTCCAGCATCGCGGCCTCCGTGTGACTTGCGGGTATAATCGCCGGTCTATTGCTGGCCCCGCAAACCGGGGACTCACCCACAACAGGCCTGTTTACCGCAGCCGAACAACGACAAGAGAGCATGATGGGCGAATTCGATGCCATCCGACCCTACGCCGACGCCGAAGTCCCCGCCGTCCTGGCACGCCTGCTGGCCGACGATGCGTTCCTGGACATCCTCACCCAGTTCCGCTTTCCGCGTCTGGCCAATCCCCTGGGTTGGCTGCTTAAACCTCTTATAGCCTATCGGCTGCGCCGCGAGTTCCGCGATGTCGCCTCGGTGGCGGCCCTACAGGACAGGGTCGAGGACTACGTCGACCGCACCATCGAACAGGCCACCGACGGCGTCACCTACTCCGGCGTCGAGCGCCTCAAGGCCGGCAGCGCTTACCTGTTTCTCGCCAATCACCGCGACATCGTCATGGACCCGGCCTTCGTCAACTATGCCGTGTACCACGCCGGTCTGCCGACGCCGCGCATCGCCATCGGCGACAACCTGCTGCAGAAGCCCTTCGTCAGCGACCTGATGCGCCTGAACAAGAGTTTCATCGTACACCGCTCGATCAGCGGCCGCCGCGAGAAGCTCGCCGCCTACCAGCTGCTGTCGGCCTACATCAACCACTCGATCCGCCAGGACCGCGAGTCGATCTGGATCGCCCAGGCCGAGGGGCGGGCCAAGGACGGTGACGACCGCACCGACTCGGCGATCCTCAAGATGTTCCACATGAGCCGCAAGGATGAGCCGTTCGCCGAGGTCGTCGCCTCGCTGCAGCTGACGCCGGTGTCGATCAGCTACGAGTACGACCCCTGCGACCAGGCCAAGGCCCGCGAACTGTATGTCCGCGCCAGCACCGGCCGCTACGACAAGGCTCCCGGCGAGGACGACAAGAGCATCGCCCTCGGCATCACCGGCTACAAGGGCCGGGTGCATGTGCATTTCGGCGAGCCGCTGAGCCGCGGCCTGGACGACAGCAAGCAACTGGCCGCCGAGATGGACCGGCACATACTCGCCGGCTATCGCCTGTTCCCGGTGCACTACCTGGCCTATGCGATGTGGGCCGAGCGCGATCCCGAGCTGCAGGTGCCCGACGCCGCCCAGCTGTTCCCCGCCGAAGAGCTGGCCGCCGCCCAGGCGCAGTGGCAGCAGCGCCTGGCGGCCTGCCCGGCCGAGCAGCAGCCCTATCTGGTGCTGCAGTACGCCAACCCGGTGCGCAACCAGTACCGTGTCAAGGCCGGCTTGCCGCTCTAGGCTTCGTCGTCCCATGAAAAAGGCAGCCCGCGGGCTGCCTTTTTTGTTTCTCGCCGAAGCGGGTCACAGCTTGGTGCTGATCCCCGACACCGCCAGGGCGATCGCCAGGCAGGCGTAGCCGAAACGGTAGAAGAAGCGGTTCATCCGCAGGGTCGGCTCGCTCAGCAGGCTGGCCTGCCCGGCGACCTCATCGAGCTGGCTTTCGGCCGCCAGGCGAGCAGAACCGCGCTGCTCGCGCAGGCGGGTGGCCAGCAGCAGCCAGGCCCCGGCCACGGCGAAGAACAGCGCCAGGGAGTTGGCCGCCTGGGCCGGATGGGCAAGAAACAGCGACCAGAGCGCCTGCAGGGACATCAGCAACCTCCACATCACAACGGTGCATGGCCGGGCCATGCGCACCACAAAGGGGAAAAACCGGCTCACTCGAGCAGCGGGAAGCGATCTGGCGGGGGATATCAGCGGAACAAAGCCGCGGCTTGAGCCACTCGCAACGCCGACGGACCGCCACGCGCAGCGCCGTCGATCGCACTTCACACCGCCACGCTCCCGCGAACCGTCCGAAATACGCGGGGCAGTTTACTGGAGCGCCATGTTTATAAGTTTTGTTCCCGACGAACGAAGGGGCTATCCCGAAATCGTCTGAATACACCCCGAAATCGTCATATGGCTGGCCTAGGGTTTGACTGCTCTTTGATATGCGGCCGCAGCACGGACGCGTATTCGACCCGACCACGGAGACATCACCATGCTCAACCCACAACCCCTTGACCGCGACTACCTGATCGACTCGCTGGATGAAGTGCAAGACCTTATCGACGGTCTCTCCTTCAATGTGCAAGACCACCAGTGGCTGATCTACTGCGCCCTCGGTGGCCACGAACACTACGACCTGCCGGATATCGACCGGCGCACCGGCCTGAGCCTGCCGGAGCTTTACGCCGAAGCGGCCTGAAGCCTGACCCGCGCGCAAGAAAAAGCCCGGATAAATCCGGGCTTTTCAATTACCGCTGCCCACTCACTGGAGCAACAGCTTGCCGATAGTCGGATCCTTGAAGGCGCGCGTCAGCGCATCGCTCAACACGTCGCTGACCAGCTTGGTGTTGGTTTCCTGGTTCGGCGCCATGCCGAAACGCTGGTTCAACGAGGCCCCATAACGGCCGCTGTAGCGGCGCGAGCTGTTCTGCACGTCAGCCCGAATGGTCGCGGTGATGTCCGACTCGGTGACGTACATCCCCTCTTTCGGCGACTGGTACTTGAGCTCGGCCAGGGTCAGGGTCAGCTGCGGCGCGTTGTAGGCGTTCGGCGTCGGGGTGAAGCCGAGCAGACGTACCGCCGCCTCGGCCTCGGCCTGCAGCTTGGGCAGAATATCCTGCCCCCTGACGCTGATGGCGCTGGTTTCCGGGTACAGGCCACCGCGAGTGCCGAGCACCGGCGACGGGCGCCCGTCGACCACCCGCACCACCACGGGCTGGCCCTGGCCTACGGCAACCAGGGGGCTGTTGATCTTCGGTTGCGGGCTGAGTTGTTGCGGGCTGTGGGCACAGCCGGCCAGGGTCAGGCTGGCGGCAGCGATCAATCCAAACAGCAGGCGAGGCAGCATGCTCATCTCTCCATAGAGGGGTGCGAAGTGGCCGGCAGTATAACCAGCGGCTCGATGCGCTAACAGCGTCGGCTGTATGACAGACCACGCCCCCTGCGGGTTCCTGTCATGCCCCTGTCATCGCCGGATGGCATAAGACTTTAGTCGTCACCGCCAAGAGCTCTGCGCCATGTTGTCGCTTCGTTCGCTATTCGCCCCCCGCCAGCCACTGCGCACCTTCGCCCTGCTCGACGTCCAGGGTCTATGCCGCGCCTTTCGCCAGTCGGCCCAGGCCCCGCACGGCAAGGGCTGGGTCGAGGTCAACGAACAACGCCTCAGTTGGCTGAACCAGCCACTGCCCGCCGGCGCGCGGGCCCAGCCAGTCGCCACACACCCGCGCTTCGGCAAAGCGTTGGCGGCCTGACCGGCGGAAGAAGAAAAGTCACACGGAACGATCAATTTTCCCGCTTTCGTCTTATAATCGCGCCCCGATTATAAGGACGCCTCCTGATCGGGCCCCGCCCCAGAGAGTCGCCCACTACGCGCTGCCCCTTTCGGTTGCCGTTTTTGCCCCACTTGCATAATGCCGCGCAGCACTGCATGGCCCCTTTGCACCACGGACAACGACAGCCCGAGGCAGACGCGCACCTTTGAGGTTCACCGCTCCAAAAGAGCGCGAAAAAACGGTTTCAACAACTTCACAAGAGTGTGGCGAATAATGAACGATCTTGCGGCTGGCAAACGCACTGTCATCACCTCCACGACCCCGAGGCTGTTCGGCGACCGCTGAACGGCGTGAGCACACGCCGAGCTTTGTTGCCTTCAATTGGGTACTGATTTTTTGGAGTAGTGGTAATGGCGCACAACGATTACGAAGCAGTAGATGTGGTGCTGGTTGGGGCCGGCATCATGAGCGCGACCCTGGCCGTGCTGCTGAAGGAGCTCGACCCGAGCATGAGCCTGGAAATCATCGAACTGATGGAATCCGGCGCGATCGAAAGCTCCAACCCCTGGAACAACGCCGGTACCGGTCATGCCGGGCTGTGCGAGCTGAACTACACCCCCGAGGCGGACGATGGCTCGATCGACATCAAGAAGTCGGTAACCATCAATACCCAGTTCGAGGAATCCAAGCAGTTCTGGGCCTACCTGGTCGAGAAAGGCAGCTTCGGCGCGCCCAAGTCCTTCATCAGCTCGGTGCCGCACCTGAGCTTCGTGCGCGGCCATGAGGGCATCGCCTTCCTCAAGAAGCGCTTCGACGCCCTGACCCAGCACCACGCCTTCGCCGACATGGACTACACCGAAGACCGCGCCACCATGGCCAAGTGGATGCCTTTGATGATGCCGGGCCGCGATCCCAACGAACCGATCGCCGCTACCCGTGTCCTGGGCGGCACCGATGTCAACTTCGGTGCGGTGACCAAACACCTGCTTGACCATCTGGCCAAGCAGCCCCAGGCCGAGGTCAAGTGCAGCCAGAAGGTCACCGGCCTCGAGCGTAACGCCCAGGGCTGGCGTGTAAGCATCAAGAACCAGGCTGACGGCAGCAGCCGCGAAATCCAGGCCAAGTTCGTATTCCTCGGCGCCGGCGGGGCAGCCCTGCCGCTGCTGCAACTGTCCGGCATCCCCGAAGGCAAGGGCTACGGCGGCTTCCCGGTGAGCGGCCAGTGGCTGCGCTGCGACAACCCGGAAGTGGTCAAGCAGCACCAGGCCAAGGTCTACAGCCAGGCGGCCGTGGGTTCACCACCGATGTCGGTGCCCCACCTCGACACCCGCGTGGTGGACGGCAAGACCTCGCTGCTGTTCGGCCCCTATGCCGGCTTCTCCACCAAGTTCCTGCGTCACGGTTCCTACCTCGACCTGCCGCTGTCGGTCCGCCCGGGCAATATCGGGCCGATGCTGGCGGTGGCCCGCGACAACTTCGACCTGACCCGCTACCTGATCAAGGAAGTGCTGCAGTCCGAGGAAAAGCGCCTGGAAACCCTGCGCGGCTTCTACCCCGAGGCCAAGGCCGAGGACTGGCGCCTGGAAGTGGCCGGCCAGCGTGTGCAGATCATCAAGAAGGACCCCAAGCGCGGTGGCATCCTGCAGTTCGGCACCGAATTGGTCGCCGCCGAGGACGGCTCCATCGCCGCCCTGCTCGGCGCCTCGCCGGGCGCCTCGGTGACCGTGTCGATCATGCTCGACCTGATCCGCCGCTGCTTCCCCGAGCAGGCCAAGTCGCAGCAGTGGCTCAGCAAGATGAACGAGATCTTCCCCGCCCTGGGCGATGTCCTGGCCCGCGACCCGGAGCGTTACCGCGAGGTGCAGGCGCGTTCGGATGCGTTGCTGGAGCTGACGGCGAAGGAGACGGCGCTGGCCTGAGGCCACTGCCCACACAAGAAAAACCGCCCTGCTGGGCGGTTTTTTTATGGTTTCTGGCGGATCACCCCGGCATCGTCAAGCGGAGGCGGCCAGTGGGCGAAAGCTGAAATAGCGGCGCAGGGCATCGACCATCTCGACGTACTCGGCCGGCGGCGCGACCAGGGCGAAGCCGGAGTCGAAATAACCCGGCGAGACGTCCTCCCGGCTCCACTGGCAGGTGGCGGAAAAATCGATGAAGCGCGGCCCTTCCACCCCGGGAATCTTCAAGCGCAGGTCGAAGCGCCCGCCGACCAGCATCGGCAACTGGCTGATCAGCATCAGGCCGTCCAGCGACACATTGCCGATATAGCCCATTGGCTTGTCGGTGATGCGGTTGAACACCTTCAGATAGCAGGGTAGCTGGTGGCGTTGGATGTGGCGCTGGGCTGGCATAGTGGCGCATCGCATGGGATGGCCCTTGAGTAGGACCGCACTACTGCTGTTAACCCTCGACTCAGGAGCAACGCTCGGAGACGCGGTCGCGCAGCCGGCGACGAACGGCGTCGAGCTCCTCTTCACTGTAGTACGTACGCTCGCCGTTCGCCTCCTCCTGGTAGTAGCGGCGCCCCTCGGGCAGCTGCGCCAGGCGCTGGCGCAGCACGCGGCATTCGCTGTCACGCTCGGCCCGACGCTCCGCCGAAGCAGCAACCGCCTCGGCCTTTTCCTGACGGCGGGCATCGTAGAAGCGCTCGGTACGTTCCAGTCGCTCGCGGGTGGCCGCATCCCGTTCGACGACCTGCGGCCTCACCTCGACCGGCTCGGCTCCGGCGCCGGCTGGACGCTGGCCGAAGTGCACCTGCCCCTGGGCGTCGACCCAGCGATAGATCTCCGCTGTCGCCAACCCCGGCAACAGCAACAGGCATAGCCATGCGCGCATGTTTTCCTCCCTGGACAGTATCTCGGGCCAGGCCACGACAGGGCCTGGCCGACCCCGATAGGCGGCGGCTAGCGCCCGGCCGGCAAGACCGTGGCGGGCTCCGCCTGGCCATAGTGACCGAGCTGGCGCAGGGTTTCCAGCCGCGCCTTGGCGCGGAAGCCATACTCGCTGCGCGGGTAATGGCTGATGATGAACTGATAGGTCTGCGCCGCGTCGACGAACAGGCTCTGGCGCTCCAGGCACTGACCGCGCAGCAGGGAAATTTCCGGCTGCAGGTAGCTGCGCGAGCGACTCTTGCGCTCGGCCTGGGACAACTCGAGCATCACCTCGTCGCATTCGCCCTGCTCGTAGGCGCGGTAGGCATTGTTCAAGTGATGGTCGAGCGACCAACGAGTACAGCCGCCAGCGCTCAGCGCCAGGCACAGGATCAACAGGGTTCGCATGAGACTCTCCTCCACTGCCCAGTGTATCGACCGGCGCCAGAAAGTCTGCAGTGCCTGCAGGCTTCCCGAAAGCGACTGCCCGCCATCTGCGCGATGGATAAAACCTGGACGGCTATGCTGAAGGGATAAGCGCCCTCGCCCGGCGAGGGGAAGTCCCTTCACCGCGAGGTTCAGCGTCATGCACCTGCACCAGCTTCTGGTCGTCATCGAGCCCCATCAGTCCCTCCAGCCTGCCCTCGAACGCGCCGTCTGGCTGGCCCGCAACAGCCAGGCACAGCTGTATCTGCTGCTGGTCGAATACAGCGCCGCCCTGGACGCCAGCCGTTTCTTCGACAGCGCCCTGCAGGTCCGGGCCCGCGCCGCCCTGCTCGAACAGCGCGGCACCTGGCTGGAAGAGCTGGTCGCGCCGCTGCGCGCCGAGGGCCTGGAGCTGCACCTGGACGTGCGCTGGGGCAAGCCGCCCCATGCCCTGATCGAGGAGAAGGTGGCGGAGATGAGCCCCGACCTGGTGCTCAAGTCCATGGCCCACGAGAACCTGCTGCAGCGCCTGCTGCACAGCAACAGTTGCTGGCAGCTGGTGCGCCACTGCCCCGTGCCGCTGTGGCTGGTGCAGCAGGGCGAGTGGCAGGGCCGCAACCTGTGCGCCGCCCTCGACCCCCTGCACAGCGCCGACAAGCCGGCGGCCCTGGACCACCAGCTGATCCGCACGGCCATCGGCCTCAGCGAGCAGCTTGGCCTGCAGGCCCACTACCTGCACTGTCACGCACCGCTGCCGCGCAGCCTGGTGTTCGACGCAGAGCTGGTGACCAACTACGAAGACTACGTGACGCGAAGCGGCGCGCAGCACCGCGAGGCATTCGAGCAGCTGCTTGGCCAGTACCCCATCGCCCTGCCCGACACCCACCTGGTCGAGGGCTTTGCCGAAGAAGCGTTGCCGCACTTCGTCGGCGAACGGCAGATCGACCTGCTGCTGATGGGCGCCATTGCCCGCGGTCAACTCGACACGGCCCTGATCGGGCATACCGCCGAACGCATCCTCGATAGCGTGAGCTGTGACCTGCTGATCCTGAAACCCGAGACGCCAGGTAGTGCAGAGGAACAATGACTACAGCTGTGGGCCATAGTAGCCTCGCGACCAGCTGCAACTCAGGAGTCTGCGCATGACCTTTCGTCGCACCAAAATCGTCGCCACCCTCGGCCCGTCCAGCAACTCGCCCGAAGTTCTCGAAAAGCTGATTCTCGCCGGCCTGGATGTGGCCCGCCTGAACTTCTCCCACGGCTCGCCGGACGAGCACAAGGCCCGCGCCAAGCTGGTGCGCGACCTGGCCGCCAAGCATGGCCGGCACGTCGCCCTGCTCGGCGACCTGCAGGGGCCGAAGATCCGCATCGCCAAGTTCGCCGGCAAGCGCATCGAGCTGCAGGTCGGCGACCGCTTCACCTTCTCCACCAGCCATCCGCTGACCGATGGCACCCAGGAAATCGTCGGCATCGACTACCCGGACCTGGTCAAGGACTGCGGCGTGGGCGACGAACTGCTGCTCGACGACGGCCGCGTGGTGATGCGCGTGGACAGTGCCACCGAAGACGCCCTGCACTGCTCGGTGCTGATCGGTGGGCCGCTGTCCGACCACAAGGGCATCAATCGCCGCGGCGGCGGCCTGACCGCGCCGGCGCTGACCGAGAAGGACAAGGCCGACATCAAGCTGGCCGCGGAAATGGAACTGGACTACCTGGCGGTGTCCTTCCCGCGCGACGCCGCGGACATGGAGTACGCCCGCCAGTTGCGCGACGAGGCCGGCGGCATCGCCTGGCTGGTGGCCAAGATCGAGCGCGCCGAAGCGGTGGCCGACGACGAAACCCTCGACGGCCTGATCCGCGCCAGCGATGCGGTGATGGTGGCCCGCGGCGACCTCGGGGTGGAGATCGGCGACGCCGAGCTGGTCGGCATCCAGAAGAAAATCATTCTGCACGCGCGCCGCCACAACAAGGCGGTGATCACCGCGACCCAGATGATGGAGTCGATGATCCAGAACCCCATGCCGACCCGGGCGGAAGTCTCCGACGTGGCCAACGCCGTGCTCGACTACACCGATGCGGTGATGCTCTCGGCGGAAAGCGCCGCCGGCGCCTACCCGCTCGAAGCGGTGCAGGCCATGGCGCGCATCTGCATCGGCGCGGAGAAGCACCCGACCAGCCAGCAGTCCAGCCACCGCATCGGCAAGACCTTCCAGCGCTGCGACGAGAGCATCGCCCTGGCGGCCATGTACACCGCCAACCACTTCCCCGGGGTGAAGGCGATCATCGCCCTGACCGAGAGCGGCTACACGCCCTTGATCATGTCGCGGATCCGCTCCGCCGTGCCGATCTACTCGTTCTCCCCGCACCGCGCCACCCAGGCCCGCACGGCCCTGTTCCGCGGCGTCTACACGGTGCCCTTCGACCCGGCCGCGTTGCCGCCGGAACAGGTCAGCCAGGCGGCGGTGGACGAGTTGCTCAAGCGCGGCGTGGTCGAGCCGGGCGACTGGGTCATCCTGACCAAGGGCGACAGCTACCACACCATCGGCGGCACCAACGGCATGAAGATGCTGCACGTCGGCGAGAAGCTGGTGTAGCAACGCCAGATGCACAGAGGCCGCTCGATGAGCGGCCTTTTCGTTTGTGCGGCGTAGGGTGCGCCGTGCGCACCGAGGGCGACATGGGACCTGCCGGTGCGCACAGCGCAGCCTACAAGTTCCGCTTAAACGAACCGGGAAAAGTCCGCCGGACGCCGCTGCATGAATGCGGTCAGCGCCTCCATGGCCTCTGCCGAACGCAGGCGCTGGCCAAACAGCGCGCCCTCCTCCTCGATCACCCGGCGCAGTTCCTCGCGCCCCGGTGCGCGCATCAGTCGCTTGCTGTCCGTCACCGCCGATGGCGCCAGGTGCTGGAAGCCCAGGGCCATTTCGCGGGCCTTGGCCAGGGTCGCCGCGCCGTCGGCCAATACCTGATTGGCCAGGCCCCAGGCCGCCGCCTGCTCGCCGTCGAAGGGCGCCCCCAGCAGCAGCAGCTCGGCAGCCCTGGCCTGTCCCAGCAACCTCGGCAGGAGCAGGCTGGAGCCGAACTCCGGACACAGGCCCAGGTTGACGAAAGGCATCTTCAGCAAGGCTTCACGGCTGACATAGACCAGGTCGCAATGCATCAGCAACGTGGTGCCAATGCCCACGGCCGGACCGCTCACCGCGGCCACCACGGGCTTGCTGAAGTCGAACAGCGCCCGCATGAAGCGAAATACTTCGCTGTCGGGCCCGGTCGGCGGCGCCTGGATGAAGTCGGCCAGGTCGTTGCCACTGGTGAAACACTCGGCACCGCCGGTGAGCAGCACCGCGCGCACGCTGGCGTCCTGGTCGGCCTGTTGCAGCAACTCGGCCAGGCCGCCATACATGGCGCGGGTCAGGGCGTTCTTCTTGTCCGGGCGGTTGAGGCGCAGGGTCAGCAACCCCGGCTCGCGCTCAACCAGCAAATGCTCGCTCATCAGTCATCCTCGGGCGGCGCCGCGCGCGCTCTCAGGCGTGCGGCAGGAACAGGTCGGCGAACACCTGGTTGCGCGGTATGCCTGCCAGATACAGGCGCCGCGCAAAGGTTTCGACGCTGTGGGGATGACCGCAGAGTAAGGCGAGGGTTTTGCGCGAAACAAGGCGCAGTCCGGCCAAAGCTGCCGGCAACTGCGCCGCGCTCGGTTGCTCGACCTGCAGCTGCGGGTGGCTGTCGGCCAGCGCGGCCAGGGGCTCGGCCAGATAGTGCTCGGTGGGGTCCTGGGCCAAGTGAACGACGCGAATGTCGCCCTGATGATCCTGACGCAGCGCCTCGCGCAGAATGCCAAAGAGCGGCGCCAGGCCGGTGCCTGCGGCCAGCAGCCAGAGGGGCCGCGCCTGCCAGTCCGGATCGTAATGCAGCGCGCCGCCGCGCAACTCGCCCAGGCGCAGACTGTCGCCGGGGCGGAAATTTCGCGCGGCGTCGCTGAAGGCGCCGCTCTGCCGGCAATCGAGGTGAAACTCCAGCCAGGGATCCTCGCCGGGCAGGCTGGCCAGGGAGTAAGGCCGGGCCACCCCGCCTTCGGTCCACAACACCAGATGCTGGCCGGCCCGGTAGCGCAGGGTTTGCTGCGGAACCAGGCGCAGGCGCAGCACGTTGGGGCTGAGCCAATCGCAACTGTCGATGCGCGCGGGCCGGCCATCGCGCAGGGGGTCGAACACCTCGATTTGCAGGTCGTCGACGATCCGGCACTGGCAGGCCAACCGCCAGCCCTGTTCGCGGCGTTCGCCGTCCAGAGCCCCGGGCTTGGCGTCCAGCGGCTCACCGCGCAGGCAGCGCACCAGGCAGGCATGGCAACTGCCCGCACGGCAGCTGTAGGGCACGGCAACGCCCCCCGCGAGCAGGGCATCGAGCAGGTTACAGGCAGGTTCGACGGTCAGGCTGCGCTCACCGACCCGCAGTTCAGGCATCCACTTCCTCCCAGGCTGCCTCGCACCGGTTACGCCCGCTGCGCTTGGCCTGGTAGAGCGCCTGATCGGCGCGGTGCAGCGCCTCGTCGAGGTCATCGTGCTTGCTCAACAGGGTCATTCCGACGGACAGACTCAGGTCGTCCACCTTAACACCCAACGGCTCGGCCCGGCTGAAGGCATCGCGCAGGCGCTCGCAACAGGCGGCGAATTGATCGCAGTCGGTATTGGGCAGCAGCAGCACGAACTCCTCGCCACCGTAGCGGGCCAGCACGTCGCCGTCGCGCAGGCAGGCCCGGGCGACGCCGGCGAACGTCTGCAGCACCCGGTCACCGGCGGCATGGCCGTGGACATCGTTGATCCGCTTGAAATGATCCAGATCGATCAGCGCCAGGCCGTGCTGACGTCCGCCGCTCATGTTCTCCAGCGCACGGCCGGCCAGCCTGAGGAAGTGCCGCCGGTTGAACAGGCCGGTCAACTCATCGGTCGCCGCCAGGTCTTCCAGCTGACGCATCATGCCCCGCAGGGTGTCTTGGTGGGCCTGCAACGCGAAGCGGCGCTGCAGCATGCGCTGGCGCATGGCCTGTACATAGCTGGCAAACAGACTAAGCCAGAGCAGCACCGCGGCCAGTACGCTGACCTGCAGGAACGCCGCCGCCGGATCGGCCAGGCGCGAGGCGAAGGCTTCGTAGAGGTTCAGCCCGGCAAAGCCGCTGAAGGCCAACACCGCGCAGCGGGCGAAGACTCTGGGCGGCAGCTCGAACACGCCGAACAGCAGGATCAGCAGGTAGATCACCAGCAGAGAGCCCCGGGCGTGCTCGAACAGGGCCAGCAGCAGCGTCAGCCAGGTCAGGGCCACCAGCACCTGGGGTTCGGTGAGGCTGGGGTCCTTGAAGCGCAGATTCCTGCCGGAGCGAAACAGCGCGAAGAAACACAGCTGGCTGACGACCACCAGGGCACCGATCAGCACGGCTGCAGGCAGGGTAGCCTGCACCAGCCCGCAGAACATGGCCACGACACAGAGCAGCATGGTCAGGGCGTAGGTCACCACCGCCATGCCGAAGCGCTTGAACAAGAGGCCTTGTAATCGTCGTTGTGTGACCCGCTGGCTGCTCGAGCTCATGAGGGTTATGGGCTCCATCCCATACTGGCATCTGGCCGTCACTGTACCCCCGTGATAGCAAAATGCCTAGCACTGATCCGGGCGATCAGCGCCCGGCTTCGTCCCCTGGCGACTGTCCGCCCGCGGTGCTGCGCGCTATACTGCGGCGCCTTTTTTTAAGCGCGGCTGTTCACCTTGAACGCCTGCGCCGGATCGTGATCCGGCGCCCCGCAGTGCCTGCCCAACGAAGGAGCGCCCCGCATGACCGTGATCAAGCAAGACGACCTGATCCAGAGCGTCGCCGACGCCCTGCAGTTCATCTCCTACTACCACCCCGTGGACTTCATCCAGGCCATGCACGAGGCCTACCTGAAGGAAGAGTCCCCGGCCGCGCGCGACGCCATGGCGCAGATCCTGATCAACTCGCGCATGTGCGCCACCGGTCATCGGCCGATCTGCCAGGACACCGGCATCGTCACCGTGTTCATCCGCGTGGGCATGGACGTGCGCTGGGACGGCGCCACCCTGAGCGTCGACGACATGATCAACGAGGGCGTGCGCCGCGCCTACAACCTGCCGGAAAACGTCCTGCGCGCCTCGATCCTGGCCGACCCGGCGGGCGCACGCAAGAACACCAAGGACAACACCCCGGCGGTGATCCACTACTCCATCGTCCCCGGCGACAAGGTGGAAGTGGACGTCGCGGCCAAGGGCGGCGGCTCGGAGAACAAGTCGAAGATGGCCATGCTCAACCCGTCCGACTCCATCGTCGACTGGGTACTCAAGACCGTGCCGACCATGGGCGCCGGCTGGTGCCCGCCGGGCATGCTCGGCATCGGCATCGGCGGCACCGCGGAGAAAGCCGCGGTGATGGCCAAGGAAGTGCTGATGGAGTCCATCGACATCCACGAGCTCAAGGCCCGCGGCCCGCAGAGCCGTATCGAGGAGCTGCGCCTGGAGCTGTTCGACAAGGTCAACCAGCTGGGCATCGGCGCCCAGGGCCTGGGCGGCCTGACCACGGTGCTCGACGTCAAGATCATGGACTACCCGACCCATGCCGCCTCCCTGCCGGTGTGCATGATCCCCAACTGCGCCGCCACCCGCCACGCCCACTTCGTCCTCGATGGCAGCGGCCCGGCCGAGCTGGAGGCGCCGGATCTGGACGCCTACCCGGAGATCGTCTGGGAAGCCGGGCCGAGCGCCCGCCGCGTCGACCTGGACAGCCTGACCCCGGAGGAAGTGCAGAGCTGGAAGCCGGGCGAGACCGTATTGCTCAACGGCAAGATGCTCACCGGTCGCGACGCCGCGCACAAGCGCATGGTCGAAATGCTCAACCGCGGTGAACCGCTGCCGGTGGACCTGAAGGGCCGCTTCATCTACTACGTCGGCCCGGTCGACCCGGTCGGCGACGAAGTGGTCGGCCCGGCCGGCCCCACCACCGCCACGCGGATGGACAAGTTCACCCGGCAGATCCTCGAGCAGACCGGTCTGCTGGGCATGATCGGCAAGTCCGAGCGCGGCCCGATCGCCATCGAGGCGATCAAGGACAACAAGGCCGTGTACCTGATGGCCGTGGGCGGCGCCGCCTACCTGGTGGCCCAGGCGATCAAGAAGTCCAAGGTCTTGGCCTTCGCCGAGCTGGGCATGGAGGCGATCTACGAATTCGAGGTCAAGGACATGCCGGTCACCGTGGCGGTCGATACCAACGGCGAGTCGGTGCACATCACGGGACCTGCGGTCTGGAACAGGAAGATCGCCGAAAGCCTGGCGGTGGAAGTGAAGTAAGCGCTGCCAAGGTCAAACAAAATGCCCGGCCCAATGCCGGGCATTTTGCTATCGGCCAGCCGCGCCAGGCTCTACCCTGTTTGCCCACGGAAAAAACTGCTGTCCTGGATGCGCCGCCGCCCATGACCCAGGTTCGTAACAGGCCTGCGGCCCGAGGACAGATCCAAGTTCGCCGCTCAGCTGCTGGCAGCTGGCCACCGAGGACCCGCCCATGAAAGACAACAGGCTGCTCGAGATGCGCGTGTTCAAGGCGCTGGTCGATGCCGGCAGCTTCACCGCGGCGGCCCATGTGCTGGGCCTCAGCCAGCCCTTCGTCAGCCAGACCATCACCCAGCTGGAGCGTCGGCTGGGCGTGCGCCTGCTGCACCGCTCGACCCGCGGACGCCGCCTGACCGAGGAAGGCGAGCGCTACCTGGTGTCGTGCCGCCGCATACTCGACGAGGTCGAACAGGCCGAGGCCGAGATTTCGGCAGCGCGCTCGCAGGTCAGCGGCGATCTGCGCATCACCGCGCCCCTGGCCTTCGGCCTGGATCAGATCGTGCCGCGTCTGCCCGCGTTCATGGCCGAGCACCCGCAGGTGATCGTGCACCTGGCGCTGACCGATTCCGTCGCCAATCTCATCGAGGAAAACGTCGACGTGGCGGTGCGCATGGGCCGCCTCGAGGACTCCTCGCTGATGAGTCGCAAGCTGTGCGACCTGCAACGGATCGTTGTCGCCGCGCCGAGCTACATCGCGTCACACGGGGCGCCGAACATGCCCCACGAACTGAGTCGGCACAACTGCCTGATGTGGGAAGGCCCCCTCGACCACCTCAACCGCTGGCCCTTCCTGGTGGATGGCCGCGCGCAGTCGCTGTTGGTCAAGGGCAACTTCCGCAGCACCAGCGGCCAGACCATGTTCGAGCTCTGCTGCGCCGGCATGGGCATCATGCGCCTGGCCGAGCACCTGGCGCTGCCAGCCATCGCCAACGGCTCACTGGTGCCGCTGCTGGAGGAGTACCGCGGCCAGGACGATACCGCCATCCACGCCGTCTTCCTGCCCGAGCGCGAGCTGCTCCCGCGCATCCGCGCCTTCGTCGATTACCTGGTGCAGGTATTCGTCACCCCGCCCTGGTCCCGCCGCTAAGCCGATTCATTGCCCCACGCAATAATTCTTATCGGTTTCATGCCGTTGCCCAGGTAGCGGTGCCTCGATAGATTGCAACCACCGCCCAGTAGTCCGCTTGCCAGCCAGGCCAGAGCGTGACGGGCGGCATGCTGCGCGCCCTTACCGGCCCGACTTCTCGCCCTCACCGCAACGGCTGGCGCGCTCTCCGGATCTCCACACTGAAAACTGCTCCCCAGCGAGCAGCGGGAGAAGTCTTGCCGATCCATTGATGAGGATTCGCCTACGGGCTGCATTTTGCTGTTTAGACAAAAACAAGGAACACAACATGCCTAAGAAAATCGTTTCACGCCTCGCCGCCGCACTCGGGCTCGCCGTACTGCTGCCCCTCGGCCAATCCGCGGCATTCGCCGCCGATGAAGTCTTCAACCTGCGCCTGGGCCACACCGGCTCTCCCGAGCATCATTTCCAGAAGATGTCCGAGCGCTATGCCAGGCTGGTCGACGAGCGCACCGGCGGCAAGGTGAAAATCACCGTCTACCCCTCCGACTCCCTCGGCAAGCAGGTGGAGCTGGTGGAAGGCACCTTCATCGGCACCAACGACATGGTGCTGACCTCCGACGCCGTGCTGTCGAACACCGTGCGCGAGGCCGGCATCATCAACCTGCCCTTCCTCTTCCGCGACTCGAACCACGTGCGCAAGGTGCTCGACGGTGAGGTCGGTGCAGAACTGTCGAAGAAGGTCGAGCAACAGGGCGCCGTAGTGGTCGGCTGGTGGGAGAACGGCTTCCGCCATATCACCAACTCCAAGCAGCCGATCACCAGCCCCGATGACCTCAAGGGCATGAAGCTGCGCGTGCCGGAAGGCCCCATCTTCGTCGACACCTTCCGCACCCTGGGCGCCAACGCCACGCCCATCGCCTTCACCGAGCTGTACTCGGCGCTGCAACTGGGCGTGGTGGACGGCCAGGAAAACCCGCCGGCGCACATCCTCACCCAGAAGTTCTACGAGGTGCAGAAGTACGCCTCCAAGACCGGCCACATCTACCTGTCCTCGCCGGTGCTGATCAACAAGGCCCTGCTCGAGGGCATGCCGGCCGACTACCAGAAAGTGCTGCTCGACACCGGCAAGGAGCTGGCAGCCGAACACACCCAGCTGGTGCTCGACGAGGAAGCCGCACAGTGGCAGGAGATCGAAAAGCTCGGCATGCAGGCCAACGAGGTGGACAAGGCCCCCTTCATCGATGCGACCAAGCCGGTCATCGCCAAGTACCGCGAAGTGTTCGGCCCTGACCTGATCGACGCGATCATCGCCACCAAGTAAGGCGCAAGGCAGGAGAGGGTCCACGCCCCTCTCCTGCCCTAAGGAGGCTGCACCATGCTCGACAAACCCCTGGCCCTGCTGACCCGCGCCCTGAACGGGCTGGCCGCGGCGCTGTTCATCGTCATGACCGCCCTGGTCTGCCTGCAGGTGTTCTACCGCTACGTGCTGAACAGTCCGCTGACCGGCTCGGAAGAGGCCGCTAGGGCGATCCTGATCTACATCGTCCTGCTGGGCAGCGCAGTGGCCGTGGGTAACCGCTCGCACATGGCGATCGACTATTTCTGCAACCGTTTCCCGGCGCCGCTGAGAAAGCTGGCGTCCCTGCTGTACCTGTTGGCGATCGCCGCCATCGCCCTGCTGTTCATGGTCAAGGGCAGCGAACTGGCCCAGCGCACCATGATGCAGACCACCCCGGCCCTGCAGATTCCCAAAGGACTGATCGTCTGCGCCTTTCCGCTCGGTGGCGCACTGATGCTGCTCTACGCCCTGGCAGCCGTACTGCCGCGCACCTGCACCGGCAAGGAGCCTTCGGCCTCCTTGAAGCAAGAATACCTGTCCTGAGGCGCCCCCAATGGTCATCACCCTGTTCCTGGCTTTCTTCGTCCTGATCGTACTGGGCGTGCCGATCGCCTTCGCCCTGGCGGCGGCGTCCATCCTGTCGCTCTACCTGTTCACTGACATGCCCATGCTGCTGGTCGTGCAGCGCATGTACTCCGGCCTGGACGTGTTCGCCCTGATGGCGATTCCGCTGTTCCTGTTCTCCGGCTACCTGATGTCCGAGGCGAAGATCTCCGACCGCCTGGTGGCCCTGGCTTCGGTGTTCCTCGGTCGCTTCAAGGGCGGCCTGTCCCTGGTGGCCACGGGTTCCTCGGCCATCTTCGGCGCGATCTCCGGCTCGGCCAACGCCACCACCGCGGCGATCGGCTCGGTGATGATTCCGGCGATGGCCAAGCGTGGCTACGACCAGGCCGACTCCGCGGCCGTGGTCGCCGCCTCGGGAATCCTCGGGCTGGTGGTACCGCCGAGCATCACCATGGTGCTCTACGGCGTAGTCGCCGGGGTGTCCATCGGCGACCTGTTTCTCAGCGGCATCATCCCGGCGCTGATCATCTCCCTGGGCCTGATGGGGGTGAACTACTACACCGCCCACCGCAAGGGCTACCTCGGCGGCGAGCCGATCCCGCGCCGCGAGGCCGTGCAGATCTTCCGCGACAGCCTGATCGCCCTGGCCATGCCGATGATCATTCTCGGCGGCATCTATTCCGGCGCCTTCACGCCGACGGAGTCGGCGGCCATCGCCAGTGCCTACGGCCTGCTGGTGGGTTTCTTCTGGTACCGCAACCTGAACGGCAAGAGCGTGTTCAGCATCAGCAAGAAGACCGTGGAAGTGACTGCCACCATTCTCTTTCTGATCGGCACCTCGAACATCTTCACCTACATCCTGACCTCGGAGAATGTGCCGCAGACGCTGGCCGCAGGACTGATCGGTTTCTCCGAAAGCCCGCTGGTGATCATGCTGATCATCCTGGCCATGCTGCTGTTCCTCGGCACGTTCCTGGACAATGTCGCGGCCATCATCCTGATTACCCCGACCCTGATGCCGGTGGTTCACAGCCTGGGAATAGACCCGATCTTCTTCGGCGTGTTCATCGTCATCGCCGTGGCGGTGGGCCAGATAACCCCCCCGGTCGGTTTGAACCTGTTTATCGCCACCAACCTGACGGACAGGCGATTCGAGGATGTGTGCCGGAGCACCGTGCCCTACCTGTTCCTGTACACGGCATTGCTGGTCTTTTTCATCTTCACCCCCGGCCTGCTCTCCGTATTCGGATAGGGCCCACCACTTAGCACACCGACAACGCAGCGCGGGTTTCGGCCCGCGGCAGGATTCGCTTGGCCTTTAGCCTGAGCAATACGCCGCGTTCAAGGCCCCTGGCGGTTTAGCCAGCCCCCTTTGAACGCGTCACTAGTACGCCACTGGTACCACTGGAGCACATGCAATGATCGAACTTGGCAATCGAGTTTCCATTTATCAGCCGGAACAACGCGGCCTCAAGTTTCCAGAACTGCCCACCTTTTCCAGCTATGCGCAGGAGCGCCAACACCGCAAGGAAAGGCTGGTCGCCGCCTGCCGCGCCTTCGCCCTGCACGGCCTGGACTACGGTTTCGCCGGCCACCTGACCGTGCGCGACCCGGAGCGCCCCGAGCTGTACTGGACCAACCCCATGGCCGTGCACTTCGCCCAGGTCAAGGTCTCGAACCTGATTCTCGTCGACCATGAAGGCCAGGTGGTCGAGGGCGACTACGCGGTCAACCGGGCCGGTTTCATCCTGCATGCCAACGTCCACGAAGAGCATCCGGACATCATCGCCATGTGCCACGCCCACACGGTCTATGGCACGGCCTTCGCCGCCCTGGGCCGGCCGATCGAACCGATCACCCAGGACGCCTGCGCGTTCTTCGAGGATCACGTGATCATCGGCGACGAAGCCGGCGCCGTGGCGGTGGAAAACCATGCCGGCTCCAACGTGGCCAAGGCCTTCAAGGGCGTCAAGGCAGCCATTCACCAGAACCATGGCCTGCTCACCGCCAGCCGTCACAGCATCGAGGCGGCGGCCTTCTGGTTCATCGCCCTGGAGCGCTGCTGCCAGCAGCAGTTGCTGATCGACGCCAGCGGCCACAAGCCGACCCGCGTCCCCCCCGATCGCGCCCGCTACAGCCGCGAGCACGTGGGCAGCGAATACATCGGCTGGCTGCACTTCCAGCCGATCTGGGAGCAGCTGCTGCAGAACGAACCGGACATGTTCGACTGAGCCCCACGGTCATCGGCGGCGGGGCACGCTTGCCTGCCGCCGATGCCGCCCCCTCGCCGCCGCCGGCGATAGTCGGCGCGCGCCTGCTGTCGGCGAAACTGGCACAATAGCGCCTCCGTTTCTCTGCCCGACTCGCCATGCCCCAGCTGACCACCGACCTCGACCTCGCCTGCGCCCGCCTGCGCGCCGGACATCTGCTCGCCCTGCCCACCGAGACCGTCTACGGCCTGGCTGCCGATGCGCGCAATCCGGATGCGGTGGCCAAGGTGTTCCGGCTCAAGGGGCGGCCGAGCAGCAATCCGCTGATCGTGCACCTGGCCGACGCCGCCCAGGCGGACGACTGGGCCAGCGGCATCGGCCCGGCGGCCCGCCAGCTGATGACGCGCTTCTGGCCCGGTCCGCTGACCCTGGTGCTGCCGGCCGCCGACTGGGTGCCCCGCTCGATCACCGCCGGCCAGGACAGCGTCGCCCTGCGCGTGCCGGCCCACCCGGTGGCGCGCCAGTTGCTCGAACGTTTCGGCGGTGCACTGGTGGCGCCATCGGCCAACCGCTACATGTCGATCAGCCCGACCAGCAGCGCCCATGTGCAGCAGCAGTTCGCCGACAGCGACCTGCTGATCCTCGAAGGGGGCGAATGCCAGGTGGGGCTGGAGTCGACCATCGTCGGCCTGCTGCCGGGCCAGCCGCCGCGCCTGCTGCGCGAAGGCATGCTGGCGGCCGGCGTCATCGAGCTTGAGCTCGGCCAGCCGCTGCAGGGGGGTGGCGCAGGGGCCGTGCGCGCCCCCGGCCAGCACCACCGCCACTACGCGCCGGGGACGCCGACCTGGCGCTTTCGCCAGGCGCCGCCCGAGGCGCTGGCCGACCCGCAGTGCGGCTGGCTCTGGTGCGGTGACGCCAGGCCCAGCGCAGGCCCGTCCCTGGATCTGGGCGACGATCCGGACCAGTACGCCCAGGCACTCTATGCCGCGCTCTATCGACTGGACAACCTGGGCCTGCAGCGGCTGCTGATCCAGAGCCCGCCGGAGCAGGAGGCCTGGGCCGCCATCCGCGATCGCCTGTCGCGGGCCAGCACCGCACTGGACTGAGCCCCTCGCCGCAGCCCGGAACGCCTGAGCTAGTCGCGCTGCAGGTAGTGGACGCTGAACAGCTGGCGCCGGTCGGTCCACACCGCCATGGCCTTGAAGCCCGCTTGCGCGGCCAGCGCGACGAATCCGTCCAGGCTGTACTTGTAGGAATTTTCCGTGTGCAGGCTCTCCCCGGCGGCGAAGGCGAAGTGTTCGTCCTCGATGCGCACCTCCTGCGCCTCGGGACTGAGCAGGTGCATCTCGATGCGCGACTGCGCCGCGTTGAAGAAGGCGCGGTGGACGAACCGCGCCGGGTCGACGTCGCAGTCCAGCTCGCCGCGCAGGCGCTCGAGCAGATTGAGGTTGAAGGCCGCCGTCACCCCGGCCTCGTCGTTGTAGGCCGCCTCCAGAATTGCGGTGTCCTTGACCAGGTCCACGCCGATCAGCAACCCCGCGCCGTGGGGCAGCTGGGCGTGCAGGTTGCGCAGAAAGTCCCGGGCCTGCTGGGGGTCGAAGTTGCCGATGCTCGAGCCCGGAAAGAACGCCAGGGGCTGCTCGCCCAACGCCTCTTCCGGCAGGCTCATGGGCTGGCTGAAATCGGCGCAAGCCGCATGCACCTCGAGCCAGGGGTAGTCGGCCGCCAGGCGCCGGGCGCTGCTGAGCAGGAAGTCGCGGGAGATGTCGACGCCCAGGTAGCTGCTCGGGTGCATGGCCTCCAGCAGCAAGCGTACCTTGCGGCTGGCGCCGCTGCCCAGCTCCACCAGGTTGGCGCTGTGCCCGGCGATCTCGGCGATCTCATGGGCCGCCCGGCGCAGGATCAGCTCCTCGGTGCGCGTGGGGTAATACTCCGGCTGGCGGCAGATCTGCTCGAACAGCTCGGAGCCGCGGCGATCGTAGAAGAACTTCGGCGAGATGGCCTTGGGCGTGCGGGCCAACCCCTGCAGGCTCTCCTCGCGCAACGAATCGCTGTGGGCCTGCTGATGCTGGTCGTGGAAGTGGATTGCCGTCGCCATACTCATGCCTCTCTGGCCAGGCGCAACCCGGAGAACTGCCAGCGCATGGCGGGGTAGAAGAAGTTGCGGTAGCTGGCGCGCAGGTGATCCTGCGGGGTGGCGCAGCAGCCGCCGCGCAGCACCATCTGCCCGCACATGAACTTGCCGTTGTATTCACCCAGGCTGCCCTCCAGGGCGCGGAAGCCCGGGTAGGGGCGGTAGGCGCTGCCGGTCCACTCCCAGACGTCGCCGAACAGCTGCGCTGGCCCCGAGCCAGAATCGGCAGCGGCCATCGGCTGCAGGTGATCCTGCTCGACGAAGTTGCCGCTCAGGGGCGTGCCCTGGGCGGCCAGCTCCCACTCGGCCTCGCTCGGCAGGCGCGCACCGGACCAGGCGGCAAAGGCCTCCGCCTCGTAGTAACTGAGGTGGCAGACCGGCGCATCGGGGTCGAGCTCGCGCAGCCCGCCCAGGGTCAGCTCCGTCCAGCCGCCATCCTCCTCCCGCCAGTACAGCGGCGCCTGCCAGCCGGCCTGCTGGATCAGGGTCCAGCCGTCGGCCAGCCACCAGTCACTGCGGCGGTAGCCGCCGTCGGCGATGAACGCGGCGTATTCGGCATTGCTCACCGGCCGGCTGGCCAACTGGTAGGCCTCGACGAACACCCGATGGCGCGGCCGTTCGCAATCGAAGGCGAAGTCCGCGTCGCCATGACCGATCTGCCCGAGGCCGCCGGGGTAGCCCTGCCAGCGCAGGGGCGTGGCCGGTTTTGCACGGCTGCGGCGCAGGTCGCTGCGGTAGGCCGGCAGCATCGGGCTCTGCGCGAGGAGGTGCTTGATGTCCATCAGCAGCAGTTCCTGGTGCTGCTGCTCGTGCTGCAGGCCCAGCTCGACCCGCCGCGCCAGCTCCGCCACCCGCTCACCTGGCGGGCGCTCGAGCAGCGCCGCCATCGCCTCGTCGACATGGGCACGGTAGCGATAGACCTCGGCCACGGTCGGTCGCGACAGCAGTCCGCGCTGGGCGCGGGGAAAGGGCGTGCCGTGGGTCTGGTAATAGGAATTGAACAGGTGGTCGTAGCGTTCATCCAGGGGCCGGTAGCCGGGCAGGAAGGGACGCAGCAGGAAGGCCTCGAAGAACCAGCTGACATGGGCCAGGTGCCATTTCGGCGGGCTCACGTCCGGCATGCTCTGCACGCCATAGTCCTCCACCGCCAGGGGCTGACAGAGACGCTCGGACTGGCCGCGCACCGCCCGATAGCGGCAGAGCAGCGCCTCGAGCGCGCTCGGGCATGGCTCATCGGTGCAGGCGGTTCTCGACATGGGGCACGCTCCTGATGCGGCGAATCACTAGACAGCCTAGATGACCCCGCCCGCACCGGACGGAGTTGGCGACGTAATGCCCCGTCGCTCCGCGTACGGCCTCTGCCCGCGCACGCCGCGGGTCAACGCTCGAGGGGCAAGCGCCCCCATGCGCTCGCCAATCCCCAGACAAACCGTGGCGCACGGCCATAGACCGGTCGATTTCCAGCTGCAAGCCACTGCCCCGGCAATAGAGGAGACCTAGCAGCTCGGGCAACGGGCCGCTGCGGGAAAGGGCTTAGGGAACCGCGACAGCGCTCATGGCGACGGTCTCCCGTGTGATCTGCTGTCCAGGCGGCCCCTCAACCGCCCCGCGCGCCAAAAAAGCTGCCGCAGATCGCCCATGCCAGCTGCTCACTTGCTTATCGACTCGCCCCGTCAAACCCCATTCAGGCGCTTGAGGTCGGCGGCCAAACGCTGCCTGGCCTGGGCCGTCAGCGCCGCGCCGGCCAGCTCCGGACGGCCACAGTTGAACGGCGGCTGGGGCGCATACTCGAGCTGCAACTGGATGGCCTTGGCTTCCTCCTCGCCGCGCACCAGGGCCACGAGCCACAAGGCCAGGTCGATTCCGGACGTGACCCCGCCGCCGGTGATGCGGTTGCGGTCCACCACCACCCGCCGTTCATCGATACGGGCACCGAAAGCCGGCAGATAATCGCGGTAAGCCCAGTGGCAGGCAGCGCTATAGCCTTTGAGCAGGCCCGCCGCGCCGAGCAGCAGCGAGCCGGAACAGACACTGGTGACCCAGCTGGCCTGGGCGCCCTGGCGCTGCAGCCAGGCGAGCACGGCGCCGTCGCGCATCAGCGCCTGCTGACCCGGGCCACCGGGCACCAACAGCATGTCCAGGTCGGGACAGCTCTGCAGGGTGTCGCTCGGAAGCAGGCTGATTCCGGCGTCGCTAGGCACCGGCTCCAGGCTCTTCCAGACGAAGTGCAGTGCGCTGTCGCTCATGGCCGCCAGCACTTGGGCGGGCCCGGTCAGGTCCAATTGGGTGAGATGGGGGTACAGGAGGAATCCGATTCTGAAGGGCATGTTCACTGCTGGCTCCTAGGGCTGAGAGCGCACCACGGCGCTCATGGACAGCATTGTTCTTGCCGGAGCCTCTGACATCCATGACAATAAATTGCCGATTTCTGCCAAACCAGGAGCCCCCGTGCCCCACTCCATCGCCGCCCGACGCAAGATTGCCCTGGTCGCCTTCCCGGGCGTGCAACTGCTGGACATTGCCGGGCCGGCGGACGTATTCGAGATGGCCAACAGCTTCAACCTAGAGCCCGTTTACGAGCTGCTCAGCGTCTCGGCCCTGGGTGGCAACACCGCCACCACCAGTGGCATCGACATCGCGACGGTGGCGGCGTCCGAGGTACCCGCCCCCAGCCTGGACACCCTGATCCTTGCCGGTGGCAGCCCGCAGGGCCTGAACGAGGCGATCCAGAACCCGGCCCTGAGCGCCTGGGTACGCCAGGCGGCGAGTACGGCGCGACGCTTCGGTTCGGTCTGCTCGGGGGCCTTCGCCCTCGCCGAGTGGGGGCTGCTCGATGGCCTCCGGGCCACCACCCATTGGGCAGCGACGGCTCGCCTGCAGCGCCGCTATCCACACATCGAGGTGCAGGCCGATGCGATCTATGTCCGCAACGATCAGGTCTGGACCTCGGGTGGCGTGACCTCGGGGATCGACATGTGCCTGGCGATGGTCGAGGAAGACCTTGGCAGGGTGGTCGCCACGCGGGTCGCCAAGCAGCTCATACTGCCGGTGCGCCGACTGGGCAACCAGTCGCAGTTCTCGTCGTTACTGGACAACCAGGCCGGACGCTACGCACGACTGATCGACTGGCTGCGCGCGCACCTGCGCGAGCCGCTCAACATCGAGCGGCTGGCCGAACAGGCGGGGGAATCGGCGCGCAGTTTCTACCGCCACTTCCAGGCCGAAACCGGGCAGAGCCCGGCAGCATTCATCGAGGCGTTGCGCCTGCAGGTCGCCCGCGAACAGCTCGAGGCCGGCGCCTCGGTCAAGGCCGCGGCACGGGCAGCCGGGTTCACCTCCGACGAGCAGCTGTCCCGGGTATTCGCCCGCCGCTGCAACATGACGCCGTTGCAATACCGCCTGACCCATCGCCGCTGACGGCGGGCTCCGCCCGCCGCTCACAGCAGGCGAATACGCTGCGCCTCGAACTGCTCCGGCCAGTCGCGGCGGGTGAACACCTGGCCCTGTTCGCGCACCCGGCGCACACCGTCCAGGTCCAGATCGCAGATCAGCCACTGGCTGGAGGATGGGCAGAGTTCGGCGCTCTCGGCGAGCACACCAGCGGGCGGCAAACCGTAGTCGGAGGGCAGGTACAGCGCTGCGCGACCGATGTTCTCGTCCAGCGCCGGCGACCAGGGCGCCAGACCGACGGTGGGCGCTTGCAACACGGCGATCTGGTTTTCCAGGGCGCGCGCCTGGGCGCCGATGCGCACTCGGTGAAAGCCGGCCTCGGTGTCGGTGCAGCTGGGGGCGAGAATCAGGTCGGCGCCGGCTTCGGCCAGCTGGCGGGCGAGCATGGGGAATTCGTTGTCGTAGCAGATCAGGATGCCCAGCTTGCCCAGGGCGGTGTCGAACACGCGCAGACCGGCGCCAGCCTCGATCTGCCATTGCTCGCGCTCGAAGCGGGTCATGATCAGCTTGTCCTGGAAGCCCAGATTGCCCTCGGGGCCGAACAGCCAGGCGCGGTTGCGGTAGTGGCCATCGGCACCGAGCACCGGCAGCGAGCCGGGTTGCAGGTACACGCCGAGACGGCGCGCCAGGTCCTCGCACAACTCCAGCCAGGCCGGCAGCAGCGGCTGGATGCCGGCGATGGAGGCATGCAGGTCGCCGCGCTGCGCGTCCGGCAGCTGGCCGCTGAGCACCAGCCCGGCATATTCCGGCAGCAGCAGGATCTGGGCGCCCCGCTCCGCCGCGTCGCGGCACAGGCCGTCGAGGTGCTCGGCGTAGGCCTGCCAGTCTTCCAGCAGGTCGATGTGGTACTGGCAGGCGGCAAGCCTGATCACGGACGAATCTCCTTCAGCCAGAAGGACAGCGGCTTGGGCGAC
Source organism: Pseudomonas benzenivorans (assembly GCF_024397895.1). Taxonomy (NCBI): domain Bacteria; kingdom Pseudomonadati; phylum Pseudomonadota; class Gammaproteobacteria; order Pseudomonadales; family Pseudomonadaceae; genus Pseudomonas; species Pseudomonas benzenivorans. The sequence goes on along the minus strand of NZ_CP073346.1, from coordinate 3,660,859 downwards.
TCGGCGCTCTCGTCGAGGTCCTGCCAGAGGAACTCGGTGCGCAGTTCCGGGTGATGCTGGTAGCCGCGGCGCTTCCAGAAGTCGTTCAGCGGCTGGTAGTCGTCCGGCCGCCGGGGGTGTTCCCGGGGCCGCTCGACCGCGCAGAAGGCGCACCAGTCGAAGCGGCCGAGGCGGCGGGCGAAGCCTTCGCGCTTGGCGAAGAAGCCTACGCCCAGGCCCTGGCCACGGTACTGCGGCAGCAGCAGCGACTCGCCGAAGTAGAAGACCCGCTCCGGATCCCAGCCCTGTTCGATGAACGGCCGCTGGAACGCCTCGGTTTCATCGGCCAGCGGCAGGCCGGTGGAAGCGCCGACCACGTGCTCATGGTCGAGCACCAGCACCACCAGGCTGTCGGCCGAGCGCGCGTAGGTAGTCAGGTATTCGGTCTCGTAATCCAGCGAACCGTCATACAGATAGGGAAACTCGCGGAACACCTCGATGCGAAGCCGGGCGAGGTCGGGGATATAGGGCTCGATTGCGGGCCCTTGCAGCAGGCGGATATCCATGGTCAGGTCGTTCCGTCGCAGGGAGGTGACGCAGGCGACTAAGCCGGCATGAGAGGCCGAAACTATCATGTCGACCCTTTTCTACTTTCCCCATTGCGACTGGAGCATTGCCATGACCGCTACCGAACTCGTTCAGGCCTACTACGCCGCCTTCAACGCCGGCGACATGCCCGCCTTTCTCGCCCTGCTGGACGACCAGGTGGTGCACGACATCAACCAGGGCGAACGCCAGGTCGGCAAGGCCACCTTCGCCGCTTTCATGGACAAGATGAACCGCTGCTACCGCGAACGCCTGAGCGACATCGTGGTGATGCAGAACGCCGACGGCAGCCGCGCCGCCGCCGAGTTCGTGGTGCACGGCGAGTACCTGGCCGACGACGAGGGCCTGCCGCCCGCCCAGGGCCAGACCTACGAGCTGCCCGCCGGCGCCTTCTTCGAGATCAAGGACGGCAAGGTGGCGCGCATCAGCAACTACTACAACCTCAACGACTGGATCGCCCAAGTCGGCTGAGGTTACGCGCGGCGCTCGCCGCCGCGCCGCCAGTCCTGCGCGTCTGGCAACGGGTGGCCGCTAGCGCTGGCCGCGCTGCCTGCACAGGTAGCGATAGAGCTTGCGTGCCACGGCCAGCGGCAGGTGCATGCTGCCGGTACGGCGCTGCACGGCATGCTCGATGCTGCGCCCCACCCACCAGGCGCCGTAGATGGAAAAGCCGCAGCCCGAATCCGGATCGTAGGACGCCACGGCCTGGACCATCCCCCGGCGCCCTGCCTCGATCAATGCCGGCAAGGGCACACCGCGACCCTCGCAGTGCAGGGCCAGCCGCGCCACCAGCGACCGATGGCATTCGACCAGGCGCGCGCCACTGCCCTCATCCCCACCGCGCGCCAGGGCCATCAGGTAGCACTCCTCAGCGGCGGCGAGCGGCGGGCAATAGCCGATTTCAGTGAGATAGCCTTGAATGGCCGCCGCCGCGGCGGCTGAGCGCATCGGGTCGGGAAGCATCCAGCGCCCCGCAGCCGCTGCCACTCTGTGGTCATCGGACGCTATGCCCTGCATGCTGCCCTCCGCAAAATTGCCGTGCACAATCGCAGGCTACTGCAAAGCCGCATCGGTGAAGTTGACCTGCATCAACGTCCCCCCACAGTTGTATCTGGACGTCGATCGGCGGCGCAGTGCGCCTCGGCCCTAGAGACTGATCCTGGTGCCCAGCAGCCGCAGGAAAGCGGCCAACCAGACCGGGTGCGCCGGCCAGGCCGGGGCGGTGACCAGGTTGCCCTGAACATGGGCATGATCCACGGCGATGTCCACATAGTTGCCACCGGCCTGACGCACCTCCGGCGCGCACGCCGGGTAGGCGCTGCACTCGCGGCCTTCGAGCACCCCAGCGGCGGCCAGCAGCTGGGCGCCATGGCAGATGGCGGCGATCGGCTTGTCGGCCTCGGCGAAGGCCTGCACCAGCGCCAGCACCTGGGGATTCAGGCGCAGGTATTCGGGCGCGCGGCCACCGGGGATCAGCAGGGCGTCGTAGTGCTTGGCCTCGACTTCGGCGAAGTCGAAGTTCAGGGCGAAGTTGTGCCCGGGCTTTTCGCTGTAGGTCTGTTCGCCTTCGAAATCGTGAATGGCGGTGCGCACCGACTGCCCGGCGGTCTTGTCCGGACAGACCGCATGGACGCTGTGTCCGACCATCTGCAGGGCCTGGAACGACACCATCACCTCGTAGTCCTCCACGTAGTCGCCGACCAGCATCAGTACTCGCTTTGCAGCCATTGGCTTTCTCCTGAGCGGGGTTGCGGGCGAAAGAAATTTCCGCCACCTAAGGAGTAGACCGGCGTCTGGGCGAATCTGCGTCAGTGTCCAGGCCAGAACGGCCATGTGGCCGCCGGCAGGGGCCGGGCCGCCGCGCGTCAAGGGTGCCTAGCTAGCGGCGGCGGTCGAGCAGGTTGACCGCCAGGCGATCCAGCCAGCCCCACAGGCGCTGCTGCACCCGCTGCCACCAGGGCTGGGCTTGCCACAGCTCCAGGCTGATCTCAAGGCTGTCGGTGAAGTCCGCCTGGAAGCAGGCCAGGACCTGCTCGGTCAACTCGGAATCATGGGCTTCCAGGTTGGCATCGAGGTTGAAACGCAGGTTCCAGTGATCGAAGTTGCAGGAACCGACGCTGACCCAGTCGTCCACCAGCACCATCTTCAGGTGAAGGAAGCGCGGCTGATACTCGAAGATCCGCACCCCGGCCTTGAGCAGCTTGGGGTAATAGCGCTCGCCGGCGAAGCGCACCGGCGGATGGTCGCTGTGCCGGCCGCTGGTCAGCAGGCGCACGTCGACGCCGCTGGCGGCCGCCTTGCGCAGGGCGCGGCGCACCTTCCAGGTCGGCAGAAAATAGGGCGTGGCCAGCCAGATGCGCTGCTGGCCGCCGCGCAGCGCACGCACCAGGGCCTGCAGAATGTCCCGGTGCTGGCGCGCATCGGCGTAGGCCACACGCCCCCAGCCAGGCCCTTCGGGCGGTGGCGAGGGCAGGCGCTTGACCCCCTGCAGGGCTGCACGACGCCAGCCCCGGCGCACGCCGCTCGCCTGCCACTGGTGCTCGAACAGCTGCAGCCAGTCCTCCACCAGAGGACCGGCGATTTCCACCATGACCTCGTGCCACAGGCTCTGCGCCTCGCCGGGCCGCCAGAACTCGTCGGTCGAGCCGGTACCGCCGACGAACGCCTGCTCGCCATCGACCAGCAGCAGCTTGCGGTGGTCGCGGTAGAAGTTGCGCATGCCGCGCCGCCAGCGCAGCGGATTGTAAAAGCGCAGCTGCACCCCGGCCACGCTCAGGCGGCGCCGGTCGGCCTGACGCAGGGCCTGGCTGCCATAGCCATCGAACAGGCATCGCACCGCGATGCCACGCTGGGACGCGGTGCACAGCGCCTGCAGCAGGGCGTCGCTGCAGGCGCCGCTCTCGATCAGGTACAGCTCCAGCTCGATCTGCCGTTGCGCGCCCTCGATGACCTCGAGCATCCGCGGGAAGAAGGTCGAGCCGTCGCGGAGCAAGACGAACTGATTGGCACTGCGCCAGGGAAAGATGGTCCCGGGCATCAGCGCACAATCAGCTTCGATACAGTGGAAGGCGGCGGGGCAAGCGGCTTGCGCATAGGTCCTCGGTGGGAAGGCGACGCTGGCGCCACGATAGCCGTCCGCAAGGCCCGGAGCAAACCCGCCGGCCCGCGCCGACCCGACACGCTCAGTCGAGGGCCGCCAGGGCCTTTTGCAGCCGCCTGCTGCGGGCGGTCTCGGCGATCTCCAGCAGGCCCTTGTCACGCTTCCACATCGTCGCCCAGTGCGCCGGCCCCGCGGCGCAAGCGGCGTCCACCTCGGCGGCCATGGCGGCGAACTGGGCGAACAATCCACCCAGCAGCAGGTGGCTGGCGGCCGCCGTGGCACTCAGGCGGCCGACCTCGGCGCAGCCGGCCAGCAGGCCCAGCAGGCGCAGCTGCAAGGCCTGCGGCCAGTCCGACTCGCGCCCCACGCCGTGCAGCCAGGCAGTCAGCGCGGTCAGCACGTGCAGGTCCTCGATGCTGCGAAACGGCCTGACGTAGTCATCCCAGCCATCGCCGGCCAGTCGCAGGCAGTGGGCGTCTTCCAGGTGCAGGCGGGCATGGCCGATGTCCGGCATCATCGGCATGGGCCGCAAAGTCTCGATGCGCACACCCGGCGCGCCGTTGTGCACCACCCCCAGGGCCAGGCGCGGTGCCTGGCCCTGGGCCTCTTCGCGCGCGGCCACCAGCAGCCAGTCGGCGGCATCGGCGGCGGTGACGAAATCCTTGCGTCCGCTCAGCGCCAGGCCGCTGAGGCGCGTGCTCATGTCGGCCGGGCGCACGCTGTTGTTCTCGGTCACGCACAGCGCCCCCAGGGAGCGCGGTGCCGACGGCCAGAGCACGCGCAGGGCGCCCTGGTAGCCGGCGAGAAAAGCCAGTCCCGGGGTCGCCGCCAGGCGCCCACCGAGCAACGCCAGCTCGAACGGCGAGGGGTTGCCCAGGCGTTCCAGCAACGCCGCGTACCAGTCGTCCAGGCTGGCGGCAGGCAGACGGTCGTGGGGTTGCAGCAGGCGTTGCCAGGGCATGGGGGAGTCCTCGACGGTTGAAGGGGGCGCTGTCACACAAGCATCACCGCAGCGTCACAGGGGTGACACCGAGGCTGCCTAGCCTGAGCTTGCCCAACAAGATCGACCGGCCGCAAGTGGAAAGCCGGCTTATGGAGGCTCAGGCATGACCCAGACCGCCCTCACCCAAGACCGCAACACCGCCGTACGCCGCCTGCGAGCCGAACGCTTGCTCGGCCCCGCCGCCCTGCGTGAAGCCCAGGCGCTGCGCTATCGCGTGTTCAGCAGCGAATTCGACGCCAAGCTCAAGGGCGCCGACCAGGGCCTGGACATGGATGACTACGACGTGCACTGCAGCCACATCGGCGTGCGTGACCTGGACAGCGGCGAACTGGTGGCCACCACCCGCCTGCTCGACCACCAGGCCGCCGCCGGCCTGGGGCGCTTCTACAGCGAGGAGGAGTTCAGCCTGCACGGCCTGCGCCACCTCGAGGGCCCGCTGCTGGAAATCGGCCGCACCTGCGTGGATGCCGCCTACCGCAACGGCGCCACCATCGCCGTGCTCTGGGGCGAACTGGCCGAAGTGCTCAACCAGGGCGGCTACCGCTACCTGATGGGCTGCGCCAGCATCCCCATGCAGGACGGCGGCATCCAGGCCCAGGCGATCATGCAGCGCCTGCGCGAGCGCTATCTGTGCACCGAGCACCTGCGCGCCGAACCGAAGACCCCGCTGCCGCCCCAGGAAGTGCCGGGCAACGTCATCGCGCAGATGCCGCCGCTGCTCAAGGCCTACATGCGCCTGGGTGCGAAGATCTGCGGCGAACCCTGCTGGGACCCGGATTTCCAGGTCGCCGACGTGTTCATCCTGCTCAAGCGCGACGAACTCTGCCCGCGCTATGCCCGGCACTTCAAGGCCGCCGTCTGATCGCACTTGCCAGGCTCGCCGGCACTGTGTAGACAGTGTCGGCCCCTGCCTGCCGTGGAGTAGCCGATGAAGAAACTGCGTCTGTCCTGGCGCCTGCTGCGCCTGGCCGCCGTGCTCGCCCTCGGCGCCTTGCTGGCCGCCGGCGTGAGCCTGCTCGAGCGCCTGGTACGCCACGACCTGATGATCACCCGCCAGCGCATGACCCGCTGGTTCCTCGCCCGCCTCGCCGGCGCCCTGCCGTTTCGCCTGCGGGTAAGCGGCGAGCTGCCCGACGCGCCGATGCTCTGGGTCAGCAACCATGTGTCCTGGACCGACATCCCGCTGCTCGGCCTGCTCGCGCCGCTGTCCTTCCTGTCCAAGGCCGAGGTGCGCGACTGGCCCCTGGCCGGCTGGCTGGCGCACAAGGCCGGCACCCTGTTCATCCGCCGCGGCGCGGGCGACAGCAGCATACTCGGCCAGCAGCTCGGCGCCCACCTGCAGCGCGGCCGCCATCTGCTGATCTTCCCCGAAGGCACCACCACCGACGGTCAGGCGGTGCGCACCTTCCACGGTCGCCTGCTGAGCAGCGCCATCGACAGCGGCGTGGCCGTGCAGCCGGTGGCGATCCGCTACCTGCGCGGCGGCCAGCCCTGCGCCATCGCCCCCTTTATCGGCGACGACGACATGCTTTCGCACCTGCTGCGCCTGCTGCAGAGCGAGGTGGCCGAGGTGGAAATCCAGCTGCTGACGCCCATCGTCAGCAACGCGCTGAATCGCAACGCACTGGCCCGACGCGCCCGGGCGGCGGTGAGCCAAGCCCTGTTCGGCGCAAGCGCCGCGCCCGCCGCGTCCCCGCGCGAACAGCAGGCCGCCTAGCACCTCGGGCCTACTCGGTCACCAGGCGCTGGCCGGCGGCGAAGCGCTGCAGCTCGGGGTAGAACAGGCGGAAATCCTCACTCAGCGGCTGGTACAGCCGCTCCAGCTCGGCCATGGCGCCGTCCAGTCCCTCCGGCCTGGACAGGCGCCGCTGCATGGCGTGAAGCACCTGCTCGAGCACGGCAAAATCGGTGTAGCTGCCCAGCCAGTCCTGCTCGGCCATGCGCGGCGCGATCGACGCCAGGCGCCCGGGCAGTGCCGGCTCGGCGACTAGCAGGCGGTACACCCGGCCGGTGAACTGCTCCAGCGGCTGATCGGCATAGTCCGCCCAGTGCAACGCCAGGCAGTGGTCGAAGAACAGGTCCAGGAGGATGCCGGCATAGCGCCGACGCGCGGCCGGGAAACGCGCCCGCGAACGGGCCTGCAAGGGATGGTTGTCGGTGAAGGCGTCGATGCGCCGGTGCAGGCGGATGGCCGCCTCGATGTCCGCCGGCCATTGCCCGGCCAGCGGCCCCTTGACGAAATCGCCATACAGGCTGCCGAGCAATTGGGCCGGCGCGTCGCCGCCGAGGTGCAGGTGTGCGAGGTAGTTCATGCCTGCAAGCTTACACATCAGGGCGCGCAATGATCACTATCGGCGCAAACGATCTGTATATCGCCCTGCAGCGATATAGAGTTCGCCCCATCGCGATACGCCAACGCCACCAACCGGGAGGACCGCACATGGCCATCGATATCGATGAGGTGATCAAGGCCCTGGCCCATCCGGTGCGCCGCGACATCCTGCACTGGTTGAAGGAGCCCCAGGCCTATTTCGCCGATCAGGAACACCCGCTGGCATTCGGCGTGTGCGCCGGCAAGATCGTTCAACGCACCGGCCTGTCGCAGTCGACGGTATCGGCGCACCTGGCGACCCTGCAACGGGCACAACTGGTGAGCAGCCGGAAAGTCGGCCAGTGGCACTTCTTCCAGCGCAACGACAGCACCATCCAGGCGTTCCTGCGACACCTCGACCAAGAGTTGTAGTGCCGCGCCCTATCCCAACTTCCTGAGTTTGCCCTCAGCCCATGCCCCTGACGGAGGATTACCCATGCCTACGCTTTTCGACCCGATCAAGATCGGCGAGCTGGAACTCGCCAACCGCGTCATCATGGCGCCGCTGACCCGCTGCCGCGCCGACGAGGGCCGCGTGCCCAATGCCCTGATGGCCGAATACTACGTACAGCGCGCCTCGGCCGGCCTGATCATCAGCGAAGCCACCGCGGTCACCCCCATGGGCGTCGGCTACCCGGACACCCCGGGCATCTGGTCGGCCGAGCAGGTGCGCGGCTGGAGCAACATCACCAAGGCCGTTCACGGCCACGGCGGCAAGATTGTCCTGCAGCTGTGGCACGTGGGGCGCATTTCCGATCCGCTGTACCTGAACGGCGAACTGCCGGTGGCGCCGAGCGCGGTCCAGCCCGCCGGCCACGTCAGCCTGGTGCGTCCGACCAAGGCGTTCGTCACCCCGCGCGCCCTGGAGACCGAGGAGATCGCCGACATCGTCGAGGCCTATCGACTCGGCGCGGAAAATGCCAAGGCCGCCGGTTTCGACGGCGTGGAGATCCACGGCGCCAACGGCTACCTGCTCGATCAGTTCCTCCAGGACAGCACCAACCAGCGCACCGACCGCTACGGCGGCTCGATCGAGAACCGTGCACGACTGCTGCTGGAGGTCACCGATGCGGCCATCGAAGTCTGGGGCGCCGGCCGGGTCGGCGTGCACCTGTCGCCGCGGGCGGACGCTCACGACATGGGCGACTCCAACCGCGCCGAGACCTTCGGCTACGTCGCCCGGGAGCTGGGCAAGCGCGGAATCGCCTTTGTCTGCGCCCGCGAGCAGGAAGGCGACGACAGCCTGTCGCCCGGCCTCAAGCAGGCCTTTGGCGGCGTGTTCATCGCCAACGAGCGCTTCACCAAGGCGCAGGCCGACACCTGGCTGGCCGAGGGCAAGGCCGACGCCGTGGCCTTCGGCATCCCCTTCATCGCCAACCCCGACCTGCCGGCCCGTCTGCAACAGGACGCGCCGCTCAACCAGCCGCAGGCGCAGACCTTCTACGGCCAGGGCCCGGTCGGCTATATCGACTACCCGCGGCTGTAACGCCAGCCACAAAAAAGCCCGCAGCGATGCGGGCTTTTTCGTAGCGGCGGACTTCAGCGCGCGTCGATCTGCGCCTGCAGGTTCTGGATCTGCGCCTGCAGGGTGCTGATGTTGCGGGTCATCTGGGCGCGGAAGGCATCGAACTCGGCGGTGTTGCTCTTCGGCGCCGGGCGGTTCTCCAGGTCGCTCTTGAGCACCAGGATATCCTGCTCCAGGCGGCCGATGGCCTGGTTCGGGTTGCCCATCTTCTTCAGCGCCGCCACCTCCTCATTCAGGCTCTTGAGCTGACCTTCGAGCTTGCCCAGGCCGCTCTGGGCGCCCTTCAGCGCGGCCAGCTCGCTCTTCAACGCCGCCTGCGCGCCGCTCAGGCTCTTCAGCGACGCCTCGAACTGGCCCGTTGCGCCCTGCTGGCTCTTCAACGCGGCCGCCAGCTGCTCGATGCGCTTGTCACGATCGCCGGACTGGCCGGCAGCCCCCTGCTGCAGCTTGCCCACCTCCGCCAGCCTGGTTTCCAGCTGCTTGACCTGCAGTTTCAGGGCCTCGCTGCCGGTGGTGACGGTCGACTCGGTGGCCACCACCTTGCCGGAAATGTCCTGGATCCGCCCGGCGGCCTCCTCGCTGATACGGGCGAAACTCTCCTGGGTGGCGACCAGTTGCTGTTCCATCAGGCTGATCTGCTGGAAGCTCCACCAGCCGAGACCGCCCAGGGCGATGGTCAGCGCGCCGACCAGGGCCCACAGCGGTCCGGTACTGGCGCCCTTGGCCGGGGCCGGCGCAGCGCGGCCATGGGCCGGCGCGCGCGCCGCCGCGGGATGATCGGCATCGAATTCATCGCGATCCCGTGAATCGGGGGTCAGGCTGGGCACATCATCGAATTCGTCGTGGGCATCGTTACGCATGGGTCAACCTTCAAGAAACATCGAGGGAGCGAAATGCCGCGCAGTATACCGTTTCGCGCGCGGCGCTTCAGCGCCGCGCCAGACCGGTGCGCCGCGCACCACCCGGGGGCGCGCCTTCGCCCCTGCCGCCCGCGCCGAGCACGCCGTAGCGCCCCTCGCCGAACGGGTACGCCGCTTGCTCTGACGCCTGGGCGACAGGCGCGACGAACGGCAGCCCGCCAGCGTCACCCACCGGGAACGAAGCATGGAACTCAACCGCGACATCTTGGACTGCATGAAGACCCTGCGCCGCCGGCTGCGCGCGGAGCAGGCGCTGGACATCCGCCTGAGCCCGGCCGATGCCTCACAGCGCATCTACCGCGGCCAGCGCCTGCCCGCCTGAACGGCGGTCAGCCGGGGTGGTGGGCCTTCCACCACTGGCAGAATTCATCCAGTGCGGTCCACAGGCTGACCTGGGGCTCGTAGTCCAGGTACTCGCGGGCGCGCCCGATATCCAGGGAGAAGTCCTTGGCCATCATCGCCACGCCCAGGCGGAACAGGGTCGGTTCCGGGCGTCCGGGCAGCAGCCGGCAGACGCCCTCGTTGAGCGCCGCCGCGCCATAGGCCAGGGCATAGGGCAGGTGCCGCTGCACCGGCGGCAGGTCGAGGCCGCGCAACACGTAGTTGACCGCATCCCACAGCGGCACCGGCGCGCCGTTGCTGATGTTGTAGGCCTTGCCGAGGGCCGGACCGGCGGCCAGCAGCGCGCTGAACAGGGCATCGTTGAGATTGGCCATGCTGGTGAAGTCGACCTTGTTCAGGCCATTGCCGATGATCGCCAGGCGGCCCTTGCGCTGCATGTTGATCAGGCGCGGGAAGATGCTGGTGTCGCCCGCCCCGGTCACCGAGCGTGGCCGCAGCGCCAGCACCTCCAGGCCGAATTCCTGGGCGCCGAACACCTGCTGCTCGGCCAGGTATTTGGTCTTGCCGTAGTGATCGAAGAAGCGCTTGGGCACCTGCTCTTCGCTGATTCCCACATGAGCGCGGCCGTCGAAGTAGATGGACGGCGACGACAGGTGCACCAGGCGCCGCACCTGCTGCTTCAGGCACGCCTCGACGATGTTTTCGGTCACCTGCACATTGGCCTGGTGAAAGTCCGCGTAGCGCCCCCAGACGCCCACGGCACCGGCGCAGTGCACCACCGCCTCGACGTCGTGGCACAGGCGCTGGGCCAGTGCGGCGTCGCCCAGGTCGCCCTGGATGAACTCGGCGCCGCGTTTGACCAGGTGCTCGACCCCGTCAGGCCGGCGCCCATTGACCCGCACCGCGAGCCCCTGCTCCAGGGCGAAACGCGCGAAGCGACCGCCAATGAACCCGCTTGCCCCGGTAACCAGTATCTTCATCGCCCCGCTCCATCGCTCTCGACCCGTGGCGCACTCTAGCAGCGCCCTGCCCGGCCCGCCCGCTCCAACTGCGACTCGGTGCCCGGCCTGTGCTGGCGGGCGCGGCGGCCCCTGCGCCGAGAGCGACTAGGCTGTAAGCCAGACACCTCGACAGGAGCCCCGCATGGCCAAGCGACACTGGATGATCTACGGCGCCAATGGCTACACCGGCCAGCTGCTGGCCAGCGAAGCGCAGCGCCAGGGGCTCGCGCCGATACTGGCCGGCCGCAACCCGGCGGCGGTGCACGCCCTGGGCAGCCGGCTCGGCCTGGACTGCCGGATCTTCGACCTCCAGCACGGCGAGCGAGCCCGCGAGGCGCTGGCCGACGTGGCCGTGGTCGCCCACTGCGCCGGCCCGTTCTCGGCCACCAGCCTGCCGATGCTCCAGGCCTGCCTGGCCAGCCAGACCCACTACCTGGACATCACCGGCGAAATCGACGTGTTCGAAACGGCCCACGGCTTCGACCAGCGGGCCCGCGAGCTGGACCTGGTGATCTGCCCCGGGGCCGGCTTCGACGTGATTCCCAGCGACTGCCTGGCCGCCTGCCTGCATCAGGCGCTGCCCGATGCCAGCCACCTGGCGCTGGGCTTCGACAGTGCCAGCGGACTGTCGCCGGGCACCGCCAAGACCGCCGTGGAAGGTCTCGGCCTCGGTGGCAAGGTGCGGCGCGACGGCCTGATCACCGACGTACCGCTGGGGCACCGGCGCCGCCGCATCGATTTCGGCCGCGGCAGCACGCCGGCGGTGACCATCCCCTGGGGCGACGTGGCGACCGCCTACTACTCCACGGGTATCGGCAATATCGAGGTGTACCTGCCGGCACCGGCGGCGCTGGCCGTCGGCATGCGCCTGGCCGACCCGCTACGCCCGTTGCTCAGCCGTCGCGCGCTGCAGGGCTGGCTCAAGGGGCTGGTGGAAAAACGCGTGCAGGGCCCCGACCCGCGCAGCCGCAGCGAGCGCCGCACCTGGCTCTGGGGCGAAGCGCGCAACAGCGACGGGACAGTCAGGACCGCTCGCCTGGAGACCGCCAACGGCTACGAGGTGACCGTGCACGGCATGCTCCTGGCAGTGGCTCATCTGCTCGACTACGTCGGCCCCGGCGGCTACTTCACCCCCTCGCAACTACTCGGCCCACGCTGCGTGGAGCAGCTGCCCGGCTCGGGAAAAATCCTTGTCTCCTGAGCGGACGATGACGCTGTTGCACCGTTAGCCGGCGATCGGAACCAGACGCGCCCGCGTGGCCCGCTGCAGATGACGGGTGAGGCTCGCCAGCAGCTCGCCACCGCTGCGCCAGTGGTGCCAGTACAAGGGGACATCCAGCGGCCGCTCGGGCAGCACCTCCACCAGCGCGCCGCTCACCAGCTCGCGCTCGACCTGCAACTCGGGCACCAGGCCCCAGCCGAAGCCCGCGCAGGCCAGGCGCACGAAGCCCTCGGACGAGGGGCAGAGGTGGTGGACGAAGCCCCCCTCGACGCCAAGCGCCGCCAGGTAGCGGTGCTGCAGCAGGTCGTCCGGGCCGAAGACGATGGCCGGCACCCGCGCCAGCTGTTGCGCCTCGACCCCCGCGGGAAAATGCCGGGCGATGAAGCCCGGGCTGGCCAGGGCCCGGTATCGCATGGCCCCCAACGGCAGCGAACGGGCGCCGGCCAGCGGACGCTCGGCGGCGCAGACGCACGCGGCCACCTCGCCGGCGCGCATGCGCTTAAGGCCCACCTCCTGATCCTCCACCACCAGATCCAGCAGCACCTGCTGCTCGGCGCAGAACTCGCTCACCGCCCCCGCCCACCAGGTGGCCAGGCTGTCGGCATTGAGGGCGATGCGCAGGCGTTCCGGCAGCCGCCCCTCGTCCAATTCAGGGACCTGGCCCTGCAGGTCGCGTTCGAGCAGGCGCACCTGTTGCACATGATTGAGCAGACGCCGGCCGATTTCCGTCGGCGTCGGCGGCGTCGCCCGTACCAGCACCGGCTGACCGACCCGCGCCTCGAGCAGCTTGATCCGCTGCGACACCGCCGACTGGGACAACCCCAGCACCTGGGCGGCGCGCTCGAAGCCGGCCTGCTCCACCACGGCGGCCAGGGCCGCCAACAGCTTGTAGTCGAACAAATCAATTTTCCTAATGAGCAATCAGCATTATTGGTTTTTCTTATACAACCAGACGCAGCAGACTGGCCACCTCCCCAGCCGACTTTTCGAGGAACAGAACATGGCCGGCGAAACCTCGCTCCCTACCCTGCTGCGCCACATGAGCCCCGTGCTCAACGACGGCGACTATGTGTTCTGCTGCCTGCGCGACGCCCACTTGCTGGCCGAGCTGCAACCGCTCGGCAGCTTTCGCGAACGCGAGGGCCTGAGCCTGATCCTGCCGCGCCAGCAGGCCGATCAGGCTGGCCTGAGCTACGACTACCGCGCCGCCTGGATCACCCTCGAGGTGCACTCGTCGCTCGCCGCAGTCGGCCTTACCGCGGCGGTGTCTGCCGCCCTGGCCGAGCAGAACATCAGCTGCAATGTGGTCGCCGGCTACTACCACGACCACCTGTTCGTCGCCCAGGCGGATGCCCAGCGCGCCATGGCGGCCCTGCGGCAACTGGCGCAGCAGGCGGAGTGACTGACATGTGGCAAAGCTATAGCAACGGCATGCTGGTCGCGATCGGCCTGATCATGGCGATCGGCTCGCAGAACGCCTTCGTCCTGGCCCAGAGCCTGCGCCGCGAACATCACCTGCCGGTGGCCCTGCTGTGCATGTTCTGCGACGCACTGCTGGTCAGCGCCGGAGTCTTCGGCCTGGCCGCGGCGCTGAGCCAGAGCCCGCTGCTGCTGGGCATCGCCCGCTGGGGCGGCGCCGCCTTCCTGCTCTGGTACGGTGCCCAGGCGCTGCTGCGCGCCTGGCGCCCGCAGGCGCTGGACGCCGGCGGCCAACAGGCACCGCGGTCGCTGCGCCGGGTATTGCTGGCGACCCTGGCGGTGACCCTGCTCAACCCCCACGTCTACCTGGACACCGTGCTGCTGATCGGCTCGCTCGGCGCCCAGCAGCCGCTGCCCGGCGCCTATGCCCTGGGGGCGGCCAGCGCGTCGATGATCTGGTTCTTCGCCCTGGCCCTTGGCGCGGCCTGGCTGGCCCCCTGGCTCGCGCGCCCGACGACCTGGCGGCTGATCGACCTGGGCGTGGCGGCGATGATGTTCGCCATCGCCCTGCAACTCATCATTGACCGCTGAGTCATCCTAAGCCCCCAGGACACCCGGGCCGTGCCGAGTCGAGGCCCTGGCATCGGCTTTCCCACACAGTTGCTGCGTGGTTATGCCAGGGGGCCGGTGCTATGATCCCCGGTCTGCGGCACAAGGAGTCGAAACTCCCGCCGCTTGTCTGGCCGCCCGTGATCGGCCTCGCGCACACCGCACCTGACCTGAGAAAGGAGATAAACCATGGCTTTCGAATTGCCGCCGCTGCCGTACGAGAAGAACGCCCTCGAGCCGCACATTTCCGCCGAGACCCTGGAGTTCCACCACGACAAGCACCACAACACCTACGTGGTGAACCTGAACAACCTGGTGCCGGGCACCGAGTTCGAAGGCAAGACCCTGGAAGAGATCGTCAAGACCTCCTCGGGCGGCATCTTCAACAACGCCGCACAGGTCTGGAACCACACCTTCTACTGGAACTGCATGAGCCCGAACGGCGGCGGTCAGCCGACCGGTGCCCTGGCCGACGCGATCAACGCGGCTTTCGGTTCCTTCGACAAGTTCAAGGAAGAGTTCAGCAAGGTTTCCATCGGCACCTTCGGCTCCGGCTGGGGCTGGCTGGTGAAGAAGGCCGACGGCTCCCTGGCGCTGGCCAGCACCATCGGTGCAGGCTGCCCGCTGACCAGCGGCGACACCCCGCTGCTGACCTGCGACGTCTGGGAACACGCCTACTACATCGACTACCGCAACCTGCGTCCGAAGTACGTCGAGGCGTTCTGGAACCTGGTCAACTGGGACTTCGTAGCCAAGAACTACGCTGCCTAAGACCTCGCGTCCGCGCACAAGAAACCCGGCTGATGCCGGGTTTCTTGCGTTTACAGGGGAGCAAAACAGGCAGGCGCCGGCGCCACTCGCTGCGACCAGGCGCTCCAATGCCGACAATGTGGCGCAATCGTGATGACGCCTGCGTGCGGATATGGCACCGTTGCCATTCAAGCTCTCACCCCTGCGCGCCGACACAGCTCACGTGGGTAGGCAGTTGGCCTGGCGATCATTCCTCGCCCCGGCTATAGGCGATTCGACATCACGGCCCTTTGACGGCCACCGCGAGATTGCCAATACTCACCCACGGCCTGACGCCTCTGGCATCGCACAAGGAATCGCCATTTGAAGTTGGAACTCCAGAACAGCCTGTCATTGAAGCTGCTCCGCGTCGTGCTGCTCTCGGCCCTGGCCGTCGGTGTGGTGCTGAGCTGCGCACAGATCGTCTTCGACGCCTACAAGACCCGACAGGCCGTGGCCAGCGATGCCCAACGCATCCTTGGCATGTTCCGCGACCCTTCCACCCAGGCGGTCTACAGCCTGGATCGCGAGATGGGCATGCAGGTCATCGAAGGCCTGTTCCAGCACGAATCGGTGCGCATGGCCGCCATCGGCCACTCCGACGAACCCATGCTCGCGGAGAAAGCCCGCGAAGCGTTGCAGCTGCCGACCCGCTGGCTGACCGACCCGATTCTCGACCGGGAACAGAGCTACTCCATCCGCCTGGTCGGCCGCGGCCCCTACAGCGAATATTACGGCGACCTCAATATCACCCTCGACACCGCCCTGTACGGCCAGAACTTCGTCACCAGCTCGGTGGTGATCTTCATCTCCGGCGTGCTGCGCGCGCTGGCCATGGGCCTGGTGCTGTACCTGGTCTATCACCTGCTGCTGACCAAGCCGCTGTCGAAGATCATCGATCACCTGAGCCGCATCAATCCGGACCGACCGAGCGAGCACAAGCTGCCCATGCTCAAGGGCAACGAGAAGAACGAGCTGGGGCTGTGGATCAGGACCGCCAACCAGCTGCTGGAATCCATCGAGCGCAACACCCACCTGCGCCGCGAAGCGGAAAGCAGCCTGCAGCGCATGTCCCAGCACGACTTCCTCACCGGACTGCCCAACCGCCAGCAACTGCAGCAGCAGCTCGATCAGATTCTCGAGGACGCCGGCCGCCGCCAGCGCCGGGTGGCCGTGCTGTGCGTCGGCCTGGACGATTTCAAGGGGATCAACGAACAGTTCAGCTACCAGACCGGCGACCAGCTGCTGCTCGCCCTGTCCGATCGCCTGCGCAGCCACAGCGGTCGCCTCGGCGCCCTGGCGCGCCTGGGCGGCGACCAGTTCGCCCTGGTCCAGGCCGACATCGAGCAGCCCTACGAAGCGGCCGAGCTGGCACAGAGCGTACTGGACAACCTGGAGGCGCCCTTCACCTTCGACGAGCAGGAAGTCCGTCTGCGCGCGACCATCGGCATCACCCTGTTCCCGGAGGACGGCGACAGCACCGAGAAGCTGCTGCAGAAGGCCGAGCAAACCATGACCCTGGCCAAGAGCCGCTCGCGCAACCGCTACCAGTTCTATATCGCCAGCGTCGACAGCGAGATGCGCCGGCGCCGCGAGCTGGAAAAGGACCTGCGCGAGGCCCTGCCGCTGAAGCAGTTCGAGCTGGTCTATCAGCCCCAGGTGGACTACCGCGACCACCGGGTGGTCGGCGTCGAGGCCCTGTTGCGCTGGCACCATCCGCAGCACGGCCCGATACCGCCGGACCTGTTCATCCCCCTGGCGGAACAGAATGGCACCATCATCTCGATCGGCGAATGGGTGCTCGATCAGGCCTGCCGGCAGCTGCGCGAGTGGCATGACCAGGGCTTCGACGAGCTGCGCATGGCGGTCAACCTGTCCACCGTGCAGCTGCACCACGCCGAGCTGCCGCGGGTGGTCAACAACCTGATGCAGGTCTATCGCCTGCCGTCGCGCAGCCTGGAGCTGGAGGTTACCGAGACCGGCCTGATGGAGGACATCCACACCGCCGCCCAGCACCTGCTCAGCCTGCGCCGCTCCGGCGCGCTGATCGCCATCGACGACTTCGGTACCGGCTACTCCTCGCTGAGCTACCTCAAGAGCCTGCCGCTGGACAAGATGAAGATCGACAAGAGCTTCGTCCAGGACCTGATGGACGACGAAGACGACGCCACCATCGTGCGCGCCATCATCCAGCTCGGCGCCAGCCTGGGCATGCAGGTGATCGCCGAAGGGGTGGAGACCATCGAACAGGAGAACTACATCATCGCCCAGGGCTGCCACGAAGGTCAGGGCTACCTCTACAGCAAGCCCCTGCCGCCGCGCGAACTGACCCAGTACCTCAAGCAGTCCCGCCGCGTCGCCAGCCCGGCGAACCCGGCCACGCTCTGAGCGCCAGCGGGCGCCCTGCCTATTCCTGGGCGCACCGAGCGCCCTGGCGGACGCCCGGTGAATGGCGTCCGAACCCAGCGCTCACTAGGCCAGCAAGGCGTTCAGCAGCCAGGTCGTCGCCAGCGCTCCCGCCACACAGAGCAGCGCGCCGCCGGCGGCCTGCCAGTAGAACTGCCGGGCCAGCTCGTCCTCCCCGGCGCAGGCGAGAATGAACGGCTGCGCCTCGCGCGGCTTGCCCATTTGGTGCTGGGCCGGCCGCTGACTGTGCTGGCGATGGCGCTCCTCCGCCTCGAGCTGCGCGGCCAGGCGCACGCGATTCCACTCCCGCTCGTCCAGCTGGCCGTTACGATCGCCGTCAAAGCGCTGCAGAAGACCGGCGAAATCGCCCTTCCATTCGCGAATCACCGCGCCCTGAGCCGCGCCCAGGTCCAGGCCCTGGCGGCCGCCGCCACTGCTGCGAAATTCGCCGATGGCATAGAGCGGCTGGCCGCCGTGCAATCGTTCCTCGCTGTAGCGATAGCGCTTGCCACTGTCCAGCCAGCCCTTCCAGCCCGTTTGGGCCGGGCCTCGCGGGTGACGCAGGTTGCCTCGCCAGACCTCGCGGGACGAGGGCCGGACTTCCGCGCCGCGCGGATCGATCAGGCATTGGCCGGTGCCGTCATCGAGCAACAGCCAGCCCTCGCTGCAGCCGCGCTCGACCACCCGCCAGGTGCGCTTGTCGTCGTCGCCGCAATACTCCTCGATCTTGAAGCGCCACCATAGGCACGGTTTGCCGGTCAGCGGCGCGACTATCGCGGTGTCCGCCTGCTCGCGCAGCACGCCATAGAACTCGACATAACCCTGGGCGGCCGAGCGGATCTTCGAGGTCGGGGTATCCAGCAGGTGGCGGGCCTGACTCAGCCGGCGCAGGCTCCACCAGCCGCCACCGACCGTCGCGGCGAGGCTGAACGCCAGGCCGATCAGCGATTCTTCGAACGACACGGCTCAGCCGAACAGGGTCTTGAGGTCGACGTCGGCCTTCTCCGCGTCGCTGAACTGCAGCAGTTCGGCACTCCTGAAGGCGAAGAAGCGCGCGATCAGCACGTCGGGGAACTGCTCGATGCGCACGTTGTTCAGGTTGACCGCCTCGTTGTACAGCTCGCGGCGATCGGCGATGCCGTTCTCCAGGCCGCTGATGCGTTGCTGCAGGTGCTGGAAGCTGTCGTTGGCCTTGAGCTCCGGGTAGTTCTCGGCCAGGGCGAACAGCTGTCCCAGTCCGGCGCGCAGACCGCTCTCGGCCCTGCCCAGGGCGCTCACATCGTGCTGCTCGCGGGCGCTGGCCACGGCGCTGCGGGCGGCGATCACCCGTTCCAGGGTGGTGCGCTCGTGCTGCATGTACTGCTTGCAGGTCTCCACCAGCTTGGGCAGTTCTTCATGACGCTGCTTGAGCAGCACATCGATATTGGCCCAGGCCTTGCCGACGCCGTGCTTGAGGCGCACCAGGCCGTTGTAGAGGATCACCCCATAGGCGGCGACCAGGGCCAGGATGACGAAAAAGGCGACGCTGCTGAGGCTCATGCGGTGTTCTCCATAACGACTGCAGATGGGGTTCGTGGCGGCATTCTAACGGCATCGGTCGCGAAACGCGGAGACCCGGCGCACGGGTTTTTTGCCAGTGCGGGGCAATATCCCTTTGCTCTTAATGCAAATCTTTCGCATTATGTTGTCGTTTTCGCGCACAGCCGCCCCTTCTCAAACCTCTCGACCTATAAGGATGTCGTCATGATTCGTCTGCCCCTGGCTTCCGCCAGCCTGCTGGCCATCGCCATCTCCCTCGCCGGTTGCGGCGAAGACCAGGCCGCTACCACGCAAGCTGCCGTTCCCGCCGCCAACGCCGCGGTAGCCAAGGCCAGCCCGATCGACGCCGCCGCCGGCAAGGCCGTGGTCAGCCATTACGCCGACCTGGCCCTGGCCGTGTTCAGCGACGCCGCCAGCACCGGCCAAGCCCTGCAGCAGGCCATCGATGCCCTGCTGGCCGACCCGACCCCGGCCACCCTGCAGGCCGCCCGCGAAGCCTGGCTGGCCGCCCGCGTGCCCTACATGCAGAGTGAAGTGTTCCGCTTCGGCAATGCCGTGGTCGATGATTGGGAAGGCCAGCTCAACGCCTGGCCGCTGGACGAGGGCCTGATCGACTACGTCGCCAGCGACTACCAGCATGCCCTGGGCAACCCCGGCGCCAGCGCCAACATCATCGCCAACCGCGAGATCCAGGTCGGCGAGGACAAGCTCGATGTCAGCCAGATCACCCCGCAGACCCTGGCCAGCCTCAACGAACTGGCCGGCTCCGAAGCCAACGTCGCCACCGGCTACCACGCCATCGAATTCCTCCTCTGGGGCCAGGACCTGAACGGCAGCAACCCCGGCGCCGGCGAGCGCCCGGCCAGCGACTTCCTGGTCGGTGAAGGCGCCACCGGCGGCCACAACGAGCGCCGTCGCGCCTACCTGAAGGCCGCGGCCGAGCTGCTGGTCGCCGACCTGGAGGAGATGGTCGGCCAGTGGCAAGCCGGCGTGGCCGACAACTACCGCGCCAGCCTGGAGGCCGAGTCGGCCGAGAACGGCCTGCGCAAGATGCTGTTCGGCATGGGCAGCCTGTCCCTCGGCGAACTGGCCGGCGAGCGCATGAAGGTCGCCCTGGAAGCCAACTCCACCGAGGACGAGCACGACTGCTTCAGCGACAACACCCACAACTCGCACTTCTACAACGCCAAGGGCATCCGCAACGTCTACCTGGGCGAGTACCGCAAGGTCGACGGCACCACCCTGAGCGGCCCGAGCCTGTCCACACTGCTGGCCAAGGTCGATGCCGAGACCGACAGCAGCCTGAAGGCCAAGCTGCAGGCCACCGAAGCCAAGCTGCAAATCCTGGTCGACAGCGCCGAGCAGCACGACCAGCACTTCGACCTGCTGATCGCCGCCGATAACAGCGAAGGTCAGCAGATCATCCGCGACGCCATCGCCGCCCTGGTGGCGCAGACCGGCGCCATCGAGCAGGCCGCCGGCAAGCTGGGCATCGGTGACCTCAACCCGGACACCGCCGAACACCAGTTCTAAGCTGACGGCAGACCAACAGGCCGATGCGCTCGCCGAGCGCATCGGTTTTTCTGTGTCTGGCGGCCTAGAAGTCGGGTGCGACCATTTGCCCAAAGAATAAATGCAAATCTCTCTTATTTAGGTTACGCCTCACTGTTAAGATGGTCCGCCCGAATCTGCCGCCGCGGACCCGTTCGATGCCTTCCCTGCTTTCCCGCCTGCCCGCCCTGCTTAGCCTGCTGCTCATCTGCTTCCTGAGCGCCTGCGACCAGTCACCACGCTTTACCCAGGCCGAGCCCGGCGAAGCCCTGTCCGGCGGCGCCGCCACGGTGTTCAAGGCCGATCACAATGCCTATTCCCTGCCCTCGGCCAACCTGCCGCCCTCGCGCCGCCTGGACTTCAGTGTCGGCAACAGCTTCTTTCGCAACCCCTGGGTGATCGCCCCCTCGACCACCCTCGCCCGCGACGGCCTCGGGCCGCTGTTCAACACCAACGCCTGCCAGAACTGCCACATCAAGGACGGTCGCGGTCACCCGCCGGCCGCCGACGCCCTCAGCGCCGCCTCGCTGCTGGTGCGCCTGTCGGTGCCGGCCGGCGCCGAGCACGCTGAAGTCCTCAAGCGCCTGGGCGTGGTGCCAGAGCCGACCTATGGCGGCCAGCTGCAGGACATGGCCAACCCCGGCATCGCCGCCGAGGGCAAGGTGCGCTTCGCCTACGAGCCGCAGACCATCCGCTTCGCCGATGGCCATGTGGTCGAACTGCGTCGCCCGCACCTGCAGATCAGCCAGCTCGGCTACGGCCCGCTGCACCCGGACACCGAGTTCTCCGCGCGCATCGCCCCGCCGATGATCGGCCTGGGCCTGCTCGAGGCCATTCCCGAGGCCGCGCTGCTGGCCAACGCCGACCCGGACGACGCCGACGGCGACGGCATTTCCGGCCGGCCCAACCGGGTCTGGGACGACGCCGCGCAAGGCACGGTGCTCGGCCGCTTCGGCTGGAAGGCCGGACAACCCAATCTCAACCAGCAGAACGCCCATGCCTTCGCCGGCGACATGGGCCTGACCAGCAGCCTGCTGAGCGCCGATGGCTGCACGGCGCGGCAGCTCGACTGCCGCAACGCCCGCCATGGCGGCGAGCCGGAGGTGAGCGACAGCATCCTCGCCAGCGTGCTGTTCTACAGCCGCAACCTGGGCGTGCCGGCCCGGCGCCGGGTCGACGATCCCCAGGTGCTGGCCGGCAAGGGTCTGTTCCACCAGGCCGGCTGCCAGGGCTGCCACACGCCGGCGTTTACCACCGCGGCGGATGCCGCCGAGCCGGAGCTGGCCGACCAGACGATTCGCCCCTACAGCGACCTGCTGCTGCACGACATGGGCGAGGACCTGGCCGACCACCGCCCGGAGTTTCTCGCCTCGGGCCGCGAATGGCGCACGCCGCCGCTGTGGGGCATCGGCCTGACCGAGACGGTCAATGGCCACACCCAGTTCCTGCATGACGGCCGCGCGCGCAACCTGCTCGAGGCCATCCTCTGGCACGGCGGCGAAGCCGAAGCGGCCAAGCAGGAAGTCCTCACCTTCGACGCCGAGCAGCGCGACGCGCTGCTGGCCTTCCTGAACTCGCTGTAAGGAGTCGCCCATGATCCGCTCGCCCCTCACCCTTGCCCTGCTGAGCCTGGCACTCAGCGCCTGCTCGCCCAGCGACCCGCAGCAACAGGTCAGCCGCGCGCTGGTCGACGGTGTATTGCTGCCGAGTTACAGCAGCTGGACCGAAGCCGACCGCCAGCTCGCCGCCAGCGCCCAGGCCTTCTGCGCCGGCGAGCAGGACCTGAGCGCCGCCCGCCAGGCGTTCCTGACGGCCCAAGCCGCCTGGGCCGGGCTGCAACCGCTGCAGATCGGTCCGCTGGCCGAGGGCAACCGCGCCTGGCAGGTGCAGTTCTGGCCGGACAAGAAGAACCTGGTGGCGCGCCAGGTGGGCGCGCTGCTCGAGCGCAAGCCGCAACTCACCCCCGCCGACCTGGACAAGTCCAGCGTGGTCGTCCAGGGCCTGACGGCCTACGAATACCTGCTGTTCGACGCCGGCATCGACCTCAATGACCCGCAGCAGAGCGCCCGCTACTGCCCGCTGATGACAGCCATCGGCCAGCACCAGCAGGCGCTGGCCGCTGACGTGCTGGCGCGCTGGCAGGCCGCGGACGGCATGGCCGAGCAGCTCAAGGCCTTCCCCAATGCCCGCTACGCCGACGCCGGCGAAGCCGTGGCGGAACTGCTGCGCACCCAGGTCAATGCCCTCGATGGCCTGAAGAAGAAGCTCGGCACGCCGCTCGGCCGGCAGAGCAAGGGGCAGCCGCAGCCCTACCAGGCCGAGGCCTGGCGCAGCGGCGCCAGCCTGGCCAGCCTCGCCGCCGGACTGGCCAGCGCCGAGCAGCTCTGGCAGGGCAGCGCGGACGACGGCCTGCAGCAGTTGCTGGGCAACGAGCACAGCGCCCTGGGCGCGCGCCTCGATGCCGCCTACGCCGAGACCCGCCAGCGCCTGGCCGCCCTGCAGCGTCCGCTCGCCGAGTTGCTCGCCGAGGACGCCGGCCGCGCCGAGCTCAACGCCCTGTACGACAGCCTGAGCACCCTGCACCGTCTGCACGAGGCCGAGCTGGCCAAGGCGCTCGGCATCCAGCTGGGTTTCAACTCCCACGACGGCGACTGAGGCGCAGCTTCGATGAAACGCAGAGCCTTCCTCGGCCTCGGTGCCGCCGCCCTGGCTGCCGGTGCCTTCGCCGGCTGGCAACTGATCGACAACGGTCAGCAGCCCCTGCTGCTGTCGGCCCGCGACGATGCCCAGGGTCGCCACTATGCCGTCGGCTACCGCCTCGATGGCCGCCAGGCGTTTGCCACCGCGGTCGGCGAACGCTGCCACGACGTGGTGCCCCATCCCAGCTTGCCCCTGGCCCTGTTCGTCGGCCGCCGGCCGAGCACCCGGAGCTACCTGATAGACACCCGCGACGGGCGCCTGCTGCAGACCCTGAACTCGCCGGCGCACCGGCACTTCTACGGCCACGCGGTGTTCCACCGCGGCGGCGACTGGCTGTACGCCACCGAGAACGACACCCGCGACCCCGGCCGCGGGGTGATCGGCGTCTACCGCCTGCAGGGCGAGCGCCTGCAGCGTAGCGACGAGCTGTCCAGCCACGGCCTCGGTCCCCATCAGCTGCTCTGGCTGCCGGACGGCGAAACCCTGGTGGTGGCCAACGGCGGCATCCGCACCGAGGCCGACAGCCGGGTGGAGGTGAACCTGGACACCATGGAGTCCAGCCTGGTGCTGCTGGCGCGCGATGGCCGCCTGCTGAGCAAGGAGCAGCTGGCCGACCGACAGAACAGCGTGCGCCACCTGGCGGTGGCCGCCGACGGCACCATCGTCAGCGGCCAGCAATACATGGGCGACGTCGGCGACGCGGCGCCACTGCTGGCGATCAAGCGCCCGGGCCGGGCCTTCCAGGCCTTTCCCCTGGGCGAGGCGCAACGCCTGGCGATGACCCAGTACACCGCCAGCCTGGCGATTCACAGCGAGCTGCGCCTGCTGGCATTGACCGCCCCACGGGGCAATCGATTCTTCGTATGGGACCTGGACAGCGCCGAACTGCGCCTGGACGTGCCGATGCCGGACTGCGCCGGGGTCGGCGCGGTGGCCGACGGCTTCGTGGTCAGCTCCGGGATCGGTCGATGCCGCCTGTTCGATTGCCGCCAGGCCCCAATCGTCGGCCGTCCACTGGAGCTGCCGGCCGGCCTGTGGGACAACCACCTGCGCCTGGCCTAGTCGCGCAGCGCGACCTATCGCCGCAGGCCGACAAAAGGACTCAAGAACGGTTGCTGCGGGCCGACAGTCCCCAGTAAGGTTCCCGCACCTCGCTCTACGTCACATGGATGTCATAGTTGCCCGCTAGCCTGGACGCCGCGGCTACTGCCCTCCATCCGCTGACCCGAGATCTCGACCATGTCCTTGCAACGCTCACTGCGCGCCCGAATCCTCAGCCTGCTCGGCGGCAGCCTGCTGCTGACCCTGCTGATCGCCCTGGCCTGCTTTTCCTTCCTCTCCAGTGGCGTGCAGTCCTACCGCGACCTGATTGACGGCACCTTGCATGCCTCACGCCTGGTGGACAGCGCCAACCTCGAGTTCAAGGTGCAGGTGCAGGAGTGGAAGAACGTGCTGCTGCGCGGCAAGAACCCGGCCGACCTGAACAAGTACTGGGGCCAGTTCCAGGCCCAGGAAAGCAAGGTGCAGGAAATCCTCGGCGAGCTGCTGCGCAGCCCGGAAATCCAGCAGGACCCGGCATTGAAGGGCCAGGTGGAGCGCCTGCGCAGCGAGCACCGCAACATGGGCGGCGCTTATCGCCAGGGCCATGACGCCTTCGTCTCCGCCGGGGGCGATGCGGCCGCCGGCGACGCCGCGGTCAAGGGCATCGACCGGGCCGCCAGTGAGCAGATGAGCACCCTGGTGCAACAGCTTGGCCAGCGTGGCCAGGCCCAGTCGGCCGCCATCAGCGCCTCGGTCGAGCGCACGGTGCAACTGGGCCTGCTGGTGTTGCTGCTGTCGAGCCTGTTGATCGGCCTGTTCAGCCTGTGGCTGGTCAACCGCAACCTGATCGAGCCGATTCGCCAGCTGATCGAGCACATCGCCCAGCTCAGCCGTGGCAACCTGGGGCAGCGGGTCGATGCCAGCCGCCAAGACGAACTCGGGCGCCTGGCCACGGCGGCCAACACCCTGCGCGACTTCCTCGCCGAAACCTTCGGCCACCTGCAGCGCAGCAGCGCCAACCTGGACGGTGCCAGCGGCGAACTCAACGCCATCGCCGCGTTGATGGCCGAAGGCTCGCGCAAGCAGTTCTCGCGCACCGACCAGGTTGCCACGGCGATGCACGAGATGTCCGCCACCGCCCAGGAGGTGGCCCGCCATGCCGCCGAGGCGGCCCGCGCCGCGGACGATGCCGATCATTCGGCGCAACAGGGCGAGCAGGTGATGCGCGCCACCATCGAGACCATTACCGGCATGCGCGGCGAGATCGCCAGCACCGCCGAGGTGATCCGCCGGCTGGAAGAGGACAGCAGCCGCATCGGCAAGGTCCTGGAGGTAATTCGCGGAATCGCCGAGCAGACCAACCTGCTGGCCCTCAACGCTGCCATCGAGGCCGCCCGTGCCGGCGAGCAGGGCCGTGGTTTCGCCGTGGTCGCCGACGAGGTGCGCACCCTGGCGCAGCGCACCGCCGAATCCACCGCGGAGATCAATCAGATCATCGAGACGGTACAGACCGGCGCGGTCAATGCCGTGCGCGCCATCGAGAACGGGCAGAACCGCAGCGAGGCCGGCGTCACCCAGGTCACCGAAGCCGGGGCCATGCTGCAACGCATCACCGGCGCGGTGGAGGCGATCCGCGACATGAATCGGCAGATCGCCACCGCCGCCGAGGAACAGACCTCGGTGGCCGAGGACATCTCGCGTAATCTCACCGAAATCACCGCCATTGCCACGGCCAACCAGGACAACGTCCAGCGCACCGAGGCCGCCAGCCAGAACCTGCATGGCCTGGCCGGCCAGCTGGGCGAGGTGACCCAGCGGTTGCGCGCCTAAGCGCCGCCGCCGCGGCTGCAACGTGCGTCGCGTTGCAGCCGCCACTTTCCCCTCCCCGCCCCTTGCAAGACTTTGCACAGGCAGCGTTTTGACTTGCTCGCACCGTTGGGACTAAGGTGCCCGTCTAGCCTATTCCCAGGCCCCATCTGCCCTGCCAAGGAACCGGAATATGTTGCTCCGCCGCATGCTCATCATGCTGGGCGTCGTCGCCCTCGTGGTGCTCGCCCTCGCCGCCTATAAAGGCCTCAGCATCTACCAGCAGGTGCAGCAATTCGCTGCGCCGCAACCGGCCATCAGCGTGGCTGCCAAGGCCGCCAGCGAGCAGCCCTGGCAGAGCCGCCTGCCGGCCATCGGCACGCTCAAGGCCTATCAGGGCGTCGACCTGACCGTGGAGGTCGGCGGCATCATCCGCGAGGTGCTGTTCCGCTCCGGCGAAAAGGTCACCCAGGGCCAGGCCCTGCTGCAGATGGACGATCAGGTCGAGCGGGCCAACCTGGCCACCGCCGAAGCCGAGCTGGGCCTGGCCCGCGTCGAGCTCAAGCGCGGCCGCAGCCTGGTCAGCCGTTCGAACATCTCCAGGAGCGAGTTCGACCGCCTCTCCGCCGAAGAGCAGAAGGCCAGCGCCAGCGTCGCCCAGTTGCAGGCGCAACTGGCGAAGAAACGCATCCTCGCGCCCTTCGCCGGCGCCATCGGTATCCGCCAGGTGGATGTCGGCGACTACCTGTCGCCCGGCGCCGATATCGCCACCCTGCAGGACCTGTCGAAACTGCATGTCGACTTCTTCCTCCCCGAGCAGGCCGTGCCCAGGCTGGCGATCGGCGAGCGGGTCCGCCTGAGCGTCGCCGCTTACCCCGGCGAGGTGTTCGAGGGCGAGATCGCCGCGATCAACCCGAAGGTCGAGGACACCACCCGCAACGTGCAGGTACGCGCCACCCTGGACAACCAGGACGACAAGCTGCTGCCGGGCATGTTCGCCAACCTCGAAGTCCTGCTGCCCGGCGAGTCGCTGCAGGTGGTGGTGCCGGAGACCGCCATCACCTACACCCTGTATGGCAATTCGGTGTACGTGATCGGCGAGATACAGGATGAAGACGGCCAGCCGGTGCAGGATGAGCAGGGCCAGCCGCAGCTGGTGGTGGAGCGGCGCTTCGTCAAGACCGGCGAGCGCCGTGACGGCCAGGTGGTGATCCTCGAGGGCCTGCAGCGCGGCGAACAGGTGGTCACCGCCGGCCAGCTCAAGCTGGACAACGGCGCCCACGTCAGCCTCGCTGCAGACCGGGCCGACGCCTCCAGCTCGGCAGAAGCCGGGCAATAATCCGCCACCGGCGCAAAGGAACTTAGCCATGGCCTTTACCGACCCCTTCATCCGCCGCCCGGTGCTGGCCACCGTGGTCAGCCTGCTGATCGTCCTGCTCGGCCTGCAGGCGTTCAACAAGCTGACCGTACGCCAGTACCCGCACCTGGAAAACGCCCTGATCACGGTGACCACCGCCTACCCCGGGGCCAACGCCGAGACCATCCAGGGCTATATCACCCAGCCCCTGCAGCAGAGCCTGGCCAGCGCCGAGGGCATCGATTACATGACCTCGGTGAGCCGGCAGAACCTGTCGATCATCTCCATCTATGCACGCATCGGCGCCGACAGCGACCGGCTGTTCACCGAGCTGCTGGCCAAGGCCAACGAGGTGAAGAACCAGCTGCCGCAGGAAGCCCAGGACCCAGTGCTGAGCAAGGAAGCGGCCGGCGCCTCGGCGCTGATGTACATCAGCTTCTTCAGCGACGAGCTGAGCAACCCGCAGATCACCGACTACCTCTCAAGGGTGATTCAGCCGAAGCTGGCGACCCTCCCTGGCATGGCCGAGGCGGAGATCCTCGGCAACCAGGTGTTCGCCATGCGCCTGTGGCTCGACCCGGTGAAGATGGCCGCCTATGGCGTCACCGCCAGCGACGTCAACGATGCCGTGCGCCAGTACAACTTCCTCGCCGCCGCCGGCGAAGTGAAGGGACAGTACGTGGTCACCAGCATCAACGCCGAGACCGACCTCAAGACCCCCGAGGCCTTTGCCGCCATTCCGCTGAAGACGGTCGGTGACAGCCGGGTGCTGCTGCGCGACGTGGCGCGGGTGGAGATGGGCGCGGAGAACTACGACTCGCTCAGCTCCTTCGACGGCATCCCGTCCGTGTACATCGGCATCAAGGGCACGCCCAGCGCCAACCCGCTGGACGTGATCAAGGAGGTGCGCGGCATCATGCCGGAGCTGCAGGCCCAGCTGCCGCCCAACCTCGAGGTATCGATCGCCTACGACGCCACCCAGTTCATCCAGGCCTCGATCGACGAGGTGCTGAAGACCCTGGGCGAGGCGGTGCTGATCGTCATCGTGGTGGTGTTCCTGTTCCTCGGCGCCTTCCGCTCGGTGCTGATCCCGGTGATCACCATCCCGCTGTCGATGATCGGCGTGCTGTTCTTCATGCAGCTGATGGGCTACTCGATCAACCTGCTGACCCTGCTGGCCATGGTGCTGGCCATCGGCCTGGTAGTGGACGATGCCATCGTCGTGGTGGAGAACATCCATCGCCATGTCGAGGAAGGCAAGACGCCGTTCGACGCGGCCCTGGAGGGCGCCCGGGAGATCGCCGTGCCGGTGGTGTCGATGACCATCACCCTGGCCGCGGTCTACGCGCCGATCGGCTTCCTCGAAGGGCTCACCGGTGCGCTGTTCAAGGAGTTCGCCCTGACCCTGGCCGGCGCGGTGATCATCTCCGGCATCGTCGCCCTGACCCTGTCGCCGATGATGTGCGCCAAACTGCTGCGCCACGACGAGAACCCGAGTGGCCTGGCGCACCGCCTGGACCTGCTGTTCGAGCGCCTCAAGCAGCGCTACCAGCGCGCCCTGCACGGCACCCTCGACACCCGCCCGGTGGTGCTGGTGTTCGCCGTGATCGTCATGGCCCTGATCCCAGTAATGCTGCAGCCAATGTTCACAAAAAGCGAGCTGGCCCCGGAGGAAGACCAGGGCATCATCTTCATGATCGCCAACGCGCCGCAGCCGACCAACCTGGAGTACCTGAACCGCTACACCGACGAGTTCGTGGAAATCTTCAAGGAGTTTCCCGAGTACTATTCGTCGTTCCAGATCAACGGCTTCAGTGGCGTGCAGTCGGGCATCGGCGGCTTCCTGATGACCCCGTGGGACGAGCGCGAACGCACCCAGATGGAGATTCTGCCCGAGGTCCAGGGGCGCCTCAGCCAGATCCCCGGGTTGCAGATCTTCGGCTTCAACCTGCCGTCCCTGCCCGGCACCGGCGAGGGCCCGCCGTTCCAGTTCGTGATCAACACGCCCAACGACTACGAGTCGCTGCTGCAGGTGGCCGAGCGGGTCAAGGCGCGGGCGCTGGAGTCGGGCAAGTTCTACTTTCTAAATGTCGACCTGGCCTTCGACAAGCCGGAAGTTGTGGTGGAGATCGACCGGCAGAAGGCCGCGCAGATGGGCGTGTCCATGCAGGACCTCGGCCTGACCCTGGCCAGCCTGCTCGGCGAGGGCGAGATCAACCGCTTCACCATCGACGGACGCAGCTACAAGGTGATCGCCCAGGTGGAGCGCGCCTACCGCGACAACCCGGGCTGGCTCGGCAGCTACTACGTGAAGAGCGAGAGCGGCGCGCTGCTGCCGCTGGCGACCCTGGTGACGGTCAGCGACCGTGCCCGGCCGACCCAGCTCAACCAGTTCCAGCAGCTCAACTCGGCGACCATCCAGGGCGTGCCTGCAACCGATAGAGGAGTCAGCATGGGCGAGGCCATCGACACCGTGCGGCAGATCATGGCCGAGGAGGCGCCGGCCGGCTTTGCCGCCGACTATGCCGGCGCGGCGCGCCAGTACATCCAGGAGGGCAGCGCCCTGTACCTGACCTTCGGCCTGGCCCTGGCACTGATCTTCCTGGTGCTGGCGGCGCAGTTCGAGAGCTTCCGCGACCCGCTGGTGATCCTGGTGACCGTGCCGCTGTCGATCTGCGGCGCCCTGGTGCCGCTGTTCCTCGGCCTGTCGACCATGAACATCTACACCCAGGTCGGCCTGGTGACCCTGATCGGGCTGATCACCAAGCACGGCATCCTGATCGTCGAGTTCGCCAACCAGCTGCGCCGCAACAAGGGTCTGTCGCGCCGCGCCGCGGTGGAAGAAGCCGCGGCGATCCGCCTGCGCCCGGTGCTGATGACCACCGCCTCGATGGTCTTCGCCATGCTGCCGCTGATCCTCGCCAGCGGTGCCGGCGCGGTGAGCCGCTTCGACATCGGCCTGGTGATCGCCACCGGCATGACGGTGGGTACCCTGTTCACCCTGTTCGTGCTGCCCTGCGTCTACAGCCTGCTGGCCAGGCCCGACCCCGAGCCCATCGCCGAGGCTACCCCCGCGCGCTGAGCCTCGACACTGAAAAGCCCCGCCAATGCGGGGCTTTTCAGTTCAGGCGCGGACAGCACCAGACAACGCCTCAACCGCGCGGCCCCAGGCCCTGGCTCATGCTGAACAGGAACAACAGCAGGTCGTGGTCCGGCCTGACCTCGGCGGCCGGCTGCGGCTTGGGCGGCAGCGGGCAGTAGCCCAGCCCGTTATGGGTCAGCACCTCGGGGGTCGGCTCCTGCCAGGCCGCGGCCGCGAGTGAGGCCACGGCCAGTGCTGCGGCAAGAAACAAACCTCGAGCGATTTCTAGTTTCATCACTGCAACCTCTTGATAGCGCTGCCAAACGCTGTTCAGCAACACTAGACCAGAGCACACCGACTGGTCGCCTTCGTCGACAAACGGTCGTGATTCGTCACGCTGCGACCGCTGGGCCACACATCCGACGTCGGTAAACCGATCAACGCCGTCGATCGCCAGGGGCCGCGCCAGGACAATCGCCACGGCGACCATACCGGCCCCTTCCTGGGCGCCGAAAAAAGAAAACCCCGCGACAAGCGCGGGGTTTTCGTTACAGCTCAGGGTGCCGGGTGGCTTACATCATGCCGCCCATACCGCCCATGCCGCCCATGCCGCCCATGTCAGGCATGGCCGGTGCCTTGTCGTCGACCACTTCGGCGATCATCGCCTCGGTGGTGATCATCAGGCTGCCGATGGAAGCGGCGGCCTGCAGCGCGGAACGGGTGACCTTGGCCGGATCGAGGATACCCATCTCGATCATGTCGCCGTACACACCGGTAGCAGCGTTGTAGCCGTAGTTGCCTTCGCCCTGCTTGACCTTGTCGACCACGACGCTCGGCTCGTCGCCGGCGTTGGCAACGATCTGGCGCAGCGGCGCTTCGACAGCGCGGCGCAGCAGTGCGATACCGACGTTCTGGTCTTCGTTCTCGCCCTTCAGCTCGCTGATGGCCTGCAGTGCGCGCACCAGGGCAACGCCGCCGCCAGGCACCACGCCTTCTTCCACCGCGGCACGGGTAGCGTGCAGGGCGTCTTCAACGCGGGCCTTCTTCTCTTTCATCTCGACTTCGGTACCGGCGCCGACCTTGATCACCGCAACACCGCCGGCCAGCTTGGCCAGACGCTCTTGCAGCTTCTCTTTGTCGTAGTCGGAGCTGGTGTCTTCGACCTGCTTGCGGATCTGCGCAACGCGGGCTTCGATGTCCACCTGCTGACCAGCGCCGTCGATGATGGTGGTGTTTTCCTTGCTCAGGACCACACGCTTGGCGTTACCCAGGTGCTCCAGGGTGGCGCCTTCCAGGCTCAGGCCGACTTCTTCGCTGATCACGGTACCGCCGGTGAGGATGGCGATGTCCTGCAGCATGGCCTTGCGACGATCACCGAAGCCCGGTGCCTTGACGGCAGCGACCTTGACGATGCCGCGCATGTTGTTGACCACCAGGGTGGCCAGCGCTTCGCCTTCGACGTCTTCAGCCACGATCAGCAGCGGACGACCGGCCTTGGCGACAGCTTCCAGCACCGGCAGCATTTCGCGGATGTTGGAGATCTTCTTGTCGACCAGCAGGATCAGCGGGGTTTCCAGTTCGGCAACCATGGTGTCCGGCTTGTTGATGAAGTACGGCGACAGGTAGCCGCGGTCGAACTGCATGCCTTCCACGACCGACAGTTCGTTTTCCAGGCCCGAGCCTTCTTCAACGGTGATCACGCCTTCCTTGCCGACCTTTTCCATGGCTTCGGCGATGATGTCGCCGATGGAGGTGTCGGAGTTGGCGGAGATGGTGCCGACCTGAGCGATGGCCTTGCTGTCAGCGCACGGCTTGGACAGCTGCTTCAGCTCCTTGACGATGGCGATGGTGGCCTTGTCGATACCGCGCTTCAGGTCCATCGGGTTCATGCCGGCAGCGACGGCCTTCAGGCCTTCGTTGACGATGGCCTGAGCCAGAACGGTGGCGGTGGTGGTGCCGTCACCGGCCTCGTCGTTGGCCTTGGACGCGACGTCCTTGACCAGCTGGGCGCCCATGTTCTCGAAGCGATCCTTCAGCTCGATTTCCTTGGCCACGGAGACGCCGTCCTTGGTGATGGTCGGAGCACCGAAGCTCTTCTCCAGCACCACGTTGCGGCCTTTCGGGCCGAGGGTGGCTTTGACCGCGTCGGCCAGGACGTTGACGCCGGCGAGCATCTTCTTGCGGGCGGAATCGCCGAATTTGACTTCTTTAGCTGCCATGGTGATTGATCCTCAATTCTTTGACGGTTAAACGGAGATTCGCGGGAATCAGGCTTCGATGACGGCGAGGATTTCGCTCTCGCCCATCACCAGCAGGTCTTCGCCGTCGACCTTGATGGTGTTGCTGCCGGAGTACGGGCCGAACACCACCTTGTCACCGACCTTGACGGCCAGCGCGCGGACTTCGCCGTTGTCCAGTACGCGACCGGTGCCGACGGCGACGATCTCGCCCTGGTTCGGCTTCTCGGCAGCGGAGCCCGGCAGCACGATGCCACCCGCGGTCTTGGTTTCTTCTTCGCTGCGACGGATCACGACGCGGTCATGCAGGGGACGAAGCTTCATTGTCGATCTCTCCCAATAGGTTGTTTTCATCGGCCGGTGTTTTCACCGGCAGGTTAGCAAAGTCCGGCGGTGCCGGTTGCGTTGCGAAGTGCCGCGTACGACCGATTGTTCAACCGACCACCCGAGACACTCGGCACAACGCAGAAATCTGTTCTGCCGATACCGACAGAAAACCTTGCGGTGACCGCTACATAAGGGCGTACAAGGGGATTTCAAGGGGCGTCGCAGAAAAAATTATGCGTTGAGGCGCCTGCGCGCGGAGGCCAGCGCGGCCCTCTCAAGGTGCAGCCGGCTGCTAGTCGTGGCGCTCGTATTCGCCGTCCAGCACGTTCGGCCGCGCCGCGCCCGGCCGGGTGCGCCCGCTGCGCGCCGCCAGGTCGTCGGCGAAGGCGCGCTGGCGCATGGCCTGCTCGGCGACACGCTGGCGCAGCTTGGCCACCAGCAGGCGGCGGGTAAAGGGGATCAGGCAGAGCACGCCGAAGATGTCGCTGATAAAGCCCGGCAGCAGCAACAGACCGCCGCCGACGGCGATCAGCAGGCCTTCGAGCATTTCCTCCTCGGGCAACTCGCCGCGCGCCATCTTCTCGCGGGCACGCCAGGCGGTGGCGACACCCGCGACGCGCAGCAGCACGCTGCCGAGAATCGCGGTGGCGATCACCAGCAGCAGGGTCGGCAGCACGCCGATGGCGCCGCCGACCTTGATCAACAGCGCCAGCTCGAGGATCGGGAACAACAGAAACAGCAACAGGAAAACGCGCATCAAGGGTTCCTTAACGGAAGATCAGCTTCCAGTAACACTGAGATATGGGGCAATGCCGGCAATTCAAGGCACAACGGCACCGTCGGTCGGCCAGGTTTCGGCGTGGGCCAGCTGCACCAGGGCCTGACGCACCGCCCCCGGGCTGTCGCAGGCGGCCGGGAAGGCCAGCCAGTAGAGCCCCTGGCCGATGCGCAGGTGAAAGCCCTCGCCGTCGATGCCGACCAGTTCGGCTGGCGTCCGGGTCGGCAGGCCGGCCAGTTCGACGTAATGGGCGATGGCGGCGGCATGATCGCGGTTCATGTGCTCGAGCATGCCCTGCTCCGCTTCGCCCGCGAAGGGATTGGCCAGGGCCACCTGGTCCAGCCAGTGGATCGCCCCGAAGCCGCCGATGTAACGCCAGCGCACCGGTGTCAGCACCCAGAAATCGAAATCATGGCTGCGGTGATAATTGCGCGCATCCGGAAAGTAGCGGTAGTAGCGGGCGGCCGCGGCCTCGATAGCCGGCTGGTCACACAACTGTCGTGCTTCGGCGAGCAGAGTGAGGCGGCCGACCGCCTGCACGTCCTCGGCGCCACGCTCACCGACCAAGAGCGAGCACTTGGCGTCCTGCTTGAGGTTATGGGTGTGCTGGGCGATGCGGCTGATGAGGATCAACGGCAAGCCGGCGGGGTCCAGGCAGTAGGGCACCACCGATCCGAAAGGGAAGCCCGGCATGGCTTTGGAGTGGGTGGAGAGCACCCCGCGGTATTCCTTGAGTAGCAATTCTCGGGCATGCTTGCCGGCTTTCACGCTCACCTTATGACTCCTTGCGAAGAATCCGTCACTAACGGACAGGCGACCAGAATAGCGGTTAGCGGGCGCCAGCGGGGCAAATGCAGCACTTTGAGGGAATAACGCGATGCAACTGCAAGACAAAGTCATCATCATCACTGGCGGCTGCCAGGGCCTCGGCCGCGCCATGGGCGAGTACCTGGCGGCCAGGGGCGCCAAGCTGGCCCTGGTCGACCTCAACCCGGAGAAGCTCGACGAAGCCGTGGCCGCCTGCAAGGCCGCCGGTGGCGACGCCCGCCGCTACCTGTGCAACGTCGCCGACGAGGAGCAGGTGACCCACATGGTCGCCCAGGTCGCCGCCGACTTCGGCGCGATCAACGGCCTGGTGAACAACGCCGGGATCCTCCGTGACGGGCTGACCCTCAAGGTCAAGGATGGCGAAATCAGCAAGATGAGCCTGGCCCAGTGGCAGGCGGTGATCGACGTCAACCTGACCGGGGTGTTCCTCTGCACCCGCGAAGTGGCAGCCAAGATGATCGAGCTGCAGAATCAGGGCGCGATCGTCAACATTTCCTCGATCTCCCGCGCCGGCAACATCGGCCAGGCCAACTACTCCGCGGCCAAGGCCGGCGTCGCCGCCGACACCGTGGTCTGGGCCAAGGAACTGGCGCGCTACGGCATCCGCGTCGCCGGCGTGGCGCCGGGCTTCATCGAGACCGAGATGACCCTGAGCATGAAGCCCGATGCCCTGGAGAAGATGACCGCCGGCATTCCCCTCAAGCGCATGGGCAAGCCGACCGAGATCGCCCACTCGGTGGCCTATATCCTCGAGAACGACTATTACACCGGTCGCATCCTCGAGCTGGACGGCGGCCTGCGCCTGTAATCGCCGCCTGCCAACGACAAAAAAGCCCCGCATCTGCGGGGCTTTTTGCTGGAGGCGACAGGAGACTTACCAGCCCACCCCGAAGCCGAGGCTGTAGTGGGTTTCGTCCAGTTCGCCGTCGGCGCCGCTGACCAGGTCCTTCTCGGCCTTCATATTCAGCGAGGCCCAGTCGGTGACCTTGTAGCGCAGACCGACTTCGGCATCCAGGGTGTAGTCGGCGACATTGGCCAGGGGCTTGCCGACCTCGCCACTGCTGAACAGCTCGACGGTCTTGCCGACCACGTAGCGGTTGTAGTCCCACTTGGTGCTCAGGGCGTAGAAACTCTCCTTCCGCCCATCGTCGAACTGGTAGTCGCTGCGGTTGAGCAGACCGGTCACCGAGAAGGCGCCCAGTTCGTTGTCCCAGAACTGGTAACCCGGACCGGTACCGACGGTGCGCTGGCGTTCCAGCTCCTCGATCTGGTCGTGCTTGTATTCCAGCCGTCCCTGCCAGAACCAATGCTCGTCGAGGAAACGGTCCAGGGCGTACTCGGCGTACCAGTTGTCGGTGGACACCAGGTCGTCCTGATACTGGCGGTTGTAGCCGCCTTCGGCGTTGTGCCGCCACAGGCCGTGACGCGCCTGGGTCTTCACATCGATGTCGTAGTCGTCGCTGTCGGCTTCGCCGCGCTTGTAGTCCAGACCCGCATCGATATTGCCCTTCCAGGTCAGGTCCTCGACCAGGGGCTTGGGCTTGAGGATCTGCTGGATGCTGGCCAGCTCGACGGTACGCGGCGCCTCGCCATTGGCCAGGATTACCTTGCCCGGCTCGGCGGAGGCATGCAGGGACTTGGCGCGCTCGCCGCCTTCCGCGCTTTCCTTGATCAGCAGTTCCTGGTCGCTCTCCAGGGTGGCGATCTGGTCCCAGTCCAGGGCGATGGCGCCGCCATATTCGGTCTTGAGCAGGAGCTTGGCGCCGTCGAAGAACCTGATCGTGCCGCTCAGGCGGTCGCCGTTCTTCAGCCACACGGTATCAGCCAGCAGCGGCGTTGTGGCCAGGGTAAGGCCCAGGCACAGCAAGGATTTCACATACATATAAGGGACCGAGGGTTGCTCTGGTTCGCGAAAGGCCGAGCATTATCCGCAAGCCCGGCGACTGGGCAAGAATTGACCGACCAAATACCCGCAAGTTCCCCGCGAGCGCCTGGCGCACCGGAAACGCCATGGCTTTTGCCGGGCTCCTCGACGCGCTAGGCTCGCCCGGAAGCAGCGCGCCTCCCGGAGCCTCCCGAAGAGATGGACAAACGACAACACGGCAACACGCCCAACGCGCCGAGCGGACCGGACGCCCGGCGCGAGGCGCTCTACCTGGCGCTGGCGCAGGTGCCGCGCGGCAAGGTAGTGAGCTACGGGCAACTGGCCGCACTGGCCGGCCTGGGCCGCGCGGCGCGCTGGGTGGGCCGCACCCTGAGCCAGTTGCCCGAGGGCACCGCCCTGCCCTGGCACCGGGTGGTCGCCGCCGGCGGGCGCCTGAGCCTGCCGCCAGGCAGCCCGTCCGGTGTCGAGCAGCGGGCGCGCCTGCGAGCAGAAGGTGTTCTGCTCGACCAGGATCGGGTGGATATCCGACGGCACGGCTGGCGTCCGATGGAGTCCAGCGGTTAGAGTGCGGCCTTTGTCAGATCATCCCAGGCTGAAACCCGCCCAATGCCTCGAAAAAGCTGGCGCGAAGCCATCGCCGCCTACTCCAGCCCCGCTACGCTGGTGCTCCTGCTCCTCGGCTTCGCCGCCGGCCTGCCCTACATGCTCGTGTTCTCGACCCTGTCCGTCTGGCTGCGCGAAGCCGGCGTGGCCCGCGAGACCATCGGCTTCGCCAGCCTGATCGGCCTGGCCTACGCCTTCAAATGGGTGTGGTCGCCGCTGCTCGACCAATGGCGCCTGCCGTTGCTCGGGCGCATGGGCCGGCGCCGCTCCTGGCTGGTGCTGTCCCAGGTGCTGATCGCCTGCGGCCTGGCCGGCATGGCGCTGTGCGACCCACAGACCCACCTGACCTGGCTGATCGCCCTGGCGGTGCTGGTGGCCTTCGCCTCGGCCACCCAGGACATCGCCATCGACGCCTACCGCCTGGAGATCGTCGAACAGACCCGTCAGGCGGCACTGGCGGCCAGCTACATGGCCGGCTACCGGATCGCCGCCCTGCTGGCCACCGCCGGCGCCCTGTATTTCGCCGAGGGCTTCGGCTCCACCGTGCTGAGCTATCAGCACAGCGCCTGGGCCGGCACCTACCTGGTGTTCGCCCTGCTGATGCTGCCGGGCCTGCTGACCAGCCTGTGGATGCGTGAACCGCCAGTACCGCTGAAAACCCAGCTGGCGGCGGCCCGCTATGGTTTCAGCCACCAGATGGTCTCGGTACTGGTGCTGATCGTCCTGCTGGTCTCGGTGCCGGCGATGTTCACCCAGTTCTACTACACCGACTTCGCCAGTCTGGTGCGCGGCGAGGCGAGCCTGCTCGACCTGCTGCTGGAAGACCGCGCCTTCCTGCGCGCCCTGCTCTATACCATCCTCACCAGCCTGTGCCTGTCGGCCATGGGCCGGCGTGGCCTGGCGCCGGTGCTGACCCCGGTCAACGACTTCATCATCCGCTACCGCTGGCAGGCCCTGCTGCTGCTCGGGCTGATCGCCACCTACCGCATGTCCGACACGGTCATGGGGGTGATGGCCAACGTCTTCTACATCGACCAGGGCTTCACCAAGGACCAGATCGCCAGCGTCAGCAAGCTGTTCGGCCTGGTCATGACCCTGCTCGGCGCCGGCATCGGCGGTCTGCTGATCGTGCGTTTCGGCATCCTGCCGATCCTGTTCATCGGCGGCGCGGCTTCGGCGGCGACCAACCTGCTGTTTCTCATGCTGGCCGGCATGGGCCCGGACCTGCAGATGCTGATTCTGACCATCTCCGCCGACAACTTCAGCGCCGGCCTGGCCACCGCCGCCTTCGTCGCCTACCTGTCGAGCCTGACCAACCTGAAGTTCTCCGCCACCCAGTACGCCCTGCTCAGCTCGATCATGCTGCTGCTGCCGCGCCTGATCGGTGGCTATTCCGGGGTGATGGTGGAGAAACTGGGGTATGCCCAGTTCTTCCTCGTCACCGCCCTGCTGGGCATACCCACGCTGATGCTGATCGCCTTGCAATGGAAGCGCCAGGGCCCGCTGGCCAATGGCTCGACGCCGGCCGCACCGCCCGAGCAGGCATGACCGCCGGCGTCCCCACTTCCGGCGGACGCCTGAAGAGTACCGGAACGGAGATTGCATTCAATTTCCGGTTGTTACGCATGGGCCCACGGCCATCTGGCGATCAGGCGCGCTCACTTTTTTCTGCCTGGTACAGGCCAACTGCCTCTAACTGGCGGGCTTCAACACCCATTGGACCTGCGCTGGCAACCACGTTGACTGGCCAAGGCCCCACAATCAGTACATCAATGCAACAGCCGCGGACGCCGCGCCCGGGCAGGAGGGTAACCAATGCCGTTACCTGCCGGCCGCGCTCCACCCCTTGAGAGGTAGCACCGAGGTCGACCCCTGGCGGTCGGCTTGCTCACGAGTCTTGAAGATAAGGCAGCACATGAAAGCAGACGCAGATACAACCGGGATTGCAAAGGCCGGCACCCTCGACAGCTGGTGGCAACTGCAGGGCGACTGGGTAGAGCCGCCCAACGAACGGCGCGGCGGCAGCAGCGGCGTACAGCGCATCCGCGACGCACAAGGGCGTCTGCTGTATGCCAAGCGCCAGACCGGCCACATCTACCGCAGCCTGCGCCATCCCTTCGGCCGCCCCACCGTGCTGCGCGAGCGCGATGCGCTGCTGGGTGCCCGCCAAGCTGGGGTCAGGGTTCCGGAAATTGTCTTCTGCGAGGCCGAGCAGGACCATGCAGGCTGGCGCGCACTGCTGGTCACCGCCGCCCTGGAGGGTTTCCAGCCGATCGAGGACTGGTACGTCGAGGGCAGCCGCGAGCGCCATGGCGAGCGCCTGCACGGCGAGCTGCTGGAGCAGGTGGCGAAGAATCTGGCACAGCTGCACCGCGCACGCTGGCAACACAGCTGCATCTACATCAAGCACATCTTCGTCAGGGTCAGTGGTGAGGGCGAGGCGGCGCGCGCGGAGGCGGCACTGATCGATCTGGAGAAGTGCCGCCAGCGACTGACGTCGGCCCAGGCAGCCCTGCACGACATGCATCAGCTAAGGCGTCACTCCTCCTGGAATGACAGCGACTGGCACCTGCTGATCGACGCCTATCGCGCGGCCTATGGCAGACCGCTCAAGGGCTTGCCCGCATAGACCGCTCTTCGAAAAATCTGCAGGGCCACGCTGCGAGACGCCCTGCAGGCTTTCAACCTGCAGACGATCAGCTGGCCTGGACCAGATGCACCACCCGCTGCGGGAACGGGATGCCGATACCGGCTTCGTCGAAGCGTTCCTTGACCAGCTCGGTGAACTCGAACGTCACCGGCCAGAAGTCGCCGGTTTCCACCCACACCCGCAGCGACAGGTCGACCGAGTTGTCGCCCAGGCCGACCACATAGACCACCGGCGCCGGGTCCTTGAGCACCCGCAAATCCTCGGCGATCTTCAACAGCACCTCGCGGGCCTTATTGATGTCCGCGGCATAATCGATGCCCACCTTGATTTCCGCGCGGCGCTTGGGCTCGCGGGAGTAATTGGTGATGTGGCTGTTGGACAGGCTGCCGTTGGGCACTATCACCACCTTGTTGTCCGCGGTCTTCAGCGTGGTGTGGAAGATATGGATGCTGTCGACGGTACCGGCCACGCCCTGCCCTTCGATCCAGTCTCCGGCGCGAAACGGGCGGAATAGCAGGATCAGCACGCCACCGGCGAAGTTCGCCAGGCTGCCTTGCAGGGCCAGGCCGATGGCCAGGCCGGCAGCACCTATGGCGGCGATGAACGAGGTGGTCTCCACACCGACCATCGAAGCCACGCTGACCAGCAGCATCACCTTCAGCGCGATGCTCGCCAGGCTGCCGATAAAGCTGTGCAGGGCGCGGTCGACGTTGCGGGTTTCCAGCAGGCCGCCGACCTTGCGGGTCAGGCCGTTGATCAGCCACCAACCGACGGCCAGGGTAACCAGTGCCAAGGTCAGCTTGCCGCTGTAGTTCAGTACCACTGGCAGCCAGGTCTCGGACATCTTCACCAGTTGCTCGAGGTTCATTTCCATCGTTCGCTCCTTCTAGGCATTGCCACCACCATGCGTTTTCCAACACATGAAACGCAACCGCCATGGCAAGCCATGGCGGTCAAAGTGCTATTACCCTTGGTGCGACGCCTGTGCGCCGCAGAGGTTCAATCTTTCGTCGTTCAGTCGCGGAAGTTGTTGAACTGCAAGGGCATGCCGAAGTCCTTGGCGCGCAGGCTGGCGATGCATTCCTGCAGGTCGTCGCGCTTCTTGCCGGTAATGCGCACCTGCTCGCCCTGGATGGCGGCCTGCACCTTGAGCTTGCTGTCCTTGATGTGGGCGACGATCTTCTTCGCCAGCTCCTTGTCGATGCCTTCACGCAGGATCACCTCCTGCTTGACGCTCTTGCCCGAGGGGTAGGCATCCTTGAACTCCAGGCACTGCACGTCGATCTTGCGCTTGACCAGGCTCAGCTTGAGAATCTCGAGCATCTGTTCCAGCTGGAAGTCGGCGTCGGCGGTCAGGTTGACGGTCAGTTCCTTCAGCTCGAAGCTGCCTTTGCCGCGCAGGTCGTAACGACGCTCCAGCTCTTTGATGGCATTATCCACGGCGTTGGTGACTTCGTGTTTGTCCAGTTCGGACACCACGTCGAACGAGGGCATGGGATTCCTCCAGATAAAGGGCGCGACCCAGGTCACGGACCGGGCACACCTGGCTTGACGGTTGAAAAACCGGACCATTATATATCCTTAGTTATAAACACTGCCCGGCGATGTACCGGGTCCATGTGACTATCCCTGCGAGCCTGCCCCATGCCCAACCCCCATCTCAGCATCCTGGTGGTGGACGACGCCAAGTTCTCCAGCGCCATGATCGGTCGTGCCCTGAGTCAGGCCGGTTACCAGGATCTGCGCTTCGCCAACAGCGCCGCCGAGGCCATCAGGCAGCTCGAGCAGCGTCCGGCCAGCGTGCTCCTGGCCGATTGGCTGATGCCGGAGATGGACGGCCTCGAGCTGACCGGACGGGTGCGCCAGCTGGACGAGATGACCGATCACTACACCTACATCATGTTGCTGACCGGCAAGGAAGGCGAAAACGTCCTGGGCGAGGCCTTCGACCGTGGCGTGGATGACTTCATCAGCAAGTCGGCGATGAACGAACAGCTGGTGCCTCGGGTGTTCGCCGCCGACCGCCTGTGCAACACCCTGCAGCGCCTGCTGCAGGAGAATCGCCTGCTGACCCAGAACGTCAGCAGCCTGGAAGAGCGCAATCTGGTCGACCCGCTGACCGGCCTGGGCAACCCCCGCTACCTGCGCCAGAAACTGCAAGACAGCCTGCGCCAGGTCGACTCCCGCGGGGGCGCGCTGTGCTACCTGCTGATCGGCCTTCAGGAGGCCGGCGAACTGCTGCAACAGTATGGCGAGACCTTCTACAACGAGCTGCTGCATGGTGTCGCCCGGCGCCTGCAGCAGCTGGTGCGTCCACTGGACGTGCTGGCACGCCTGGACGACAACCATTTTGCCCTGCTTACCCTGCCCGCCGACCTGCACGAGTGCTCGCCGAGCAGCTTTCGCCGCCTGCACGAAGGCCTCAACCTCAAGGCGTTCAAGACCAGC
This sequence comes from Pseudomonas benzenivorans, assembly GCF_024397895.1. Classification (NCBI taxonomy): domain Bacteria; kingdom Pseudomonadati; phylum Pseudomonadota; class Gammaproteobacteria; order Pseudomonadales; family Pseudomonadaceae; genus Pseudomonas; species Pseudomonas benzenivorans. Next base: position 3,618,735 of record NZ_CP073346.1, on the reverse strand, counting down.
GAGGGATTCATCACCCTCAAGGCCGGCATCAGCCTGGTCGGCCTCGACGCCAAGACCCTGCCGATCGACCCGGACAGGGTGATCGAGCAGGCCGCCCAGCTGCTGCCTGAGTCCTACGCCAGCGGCCGGGTCACGGCCATGCGCCTGCCGCGCCAGCAGTAGACGATTCGGCTGCGCGCTGTGCGGGCGAGGCAGCGCCAGCCGCGATAGACTTGCCTCCCATGAGCGACCCTAGAACCACCTGGCACATCCTCGGCGCCGGCAGCCTCGGCGGCCTGTGGGCCGCGCGCCTGGCCCGTGCCGGCGCGCCGGTACGGCTGATCCTGCGCGACCGCGGCCGGCTCGCGGCCTATCGCCAGGCAGGCGGCGTGACCCTGGTGGAGCGGGGTCAGGCCCGGCTGTACCCCCTGGACGCCGAGACCACCGACGACCCGGCGCCCATCCGGCGCCTGCTGCTGGCCTGCAAGGCCTACGACGCCGAAGGCGCCATTGCCGCCCTGGCGCCGCGGCTGACAGGAGACGCCGAGGTGGTCCTGCTGCAGAACGGCCTGGGCAGCCAGGAAGCGGTCGCCGCCCGGGTACCCCAGGCCCGCTGCATTCTCGCCTCCAGCACCGAGGGCGCCTTTCGCGAGGGCGCCTGGCGCGTGGTGTTCGCCGGCCATGGCCACACCTGGCTCGGCGATCCGCTGGACCTGGCCCCACCGCACTGGCTGGCGGAACTCGAACAGGCCGGCATCGTCCACGACTGGAGCCTGGACATCCTCGGCCGACTGTGGCGCAAGCTGGCGCTGAACTGCGCGATCAACCCGCTGACGGTGCTCTACGACTGCCGCAATGGGGCGCTGCAACAACACCCGGCGGAGCTGGCGACGCTCTGCGACGAACTCGGCGAGCTGCTCCACACCTGCGGTCAAGCCGCCGCCGCCGAGGGCCTGCACGAGGAGGTGCAGCGGGTCATCCGGGCCACCGCGGCGAACTACTCGTCGATGCACCAGGATGTCGCCCAGGGCCGGCGCACCGAGATCGGCTACCTGATCGGTCACGCCTGCGCCGCGGCCGAACGCCACCGCCTGGTCCTGCCGCACCTCGCGGCGCTGCACCAGCGCCTGCTCAAGCACCTGAACCAACGCGGATTGCCGAGCCACTGAGCGCGCGTTACCCTGCCCGCACCTCAGTCATCGCGACCCTCCCGCCCATGCCCCTGCGTCAGCGCCTCGAAAATTTGCCGGTCGGCCGCAAGCTGCTGGCCGCGCTGCTGGTATCGCTGGCCACCGTATTGCTGGTGGCGAACCTGGCGTTCATCAGCGCCGCCTACTGGATCTCCCAGGAGAGCGTCGCGCCCCAGGCCTTGCACACACTCGGCCGCCTGATCGCCAGCCCGCCGCTGAGCTACGAGGCGCTGAGCTCGGTGAAGGCCGCCGAAGCCCTGCTCACCCGCCTGGACGACTACGCCCCCTTGCGCGCCGCGGCGATCTACGACAGCAACGGCATGAGCCTGGCGCAGCTGCAGCGCGGCGAGGCGCTGAGGATGCCGCAACAGGTGGAGCAGCTCGATGCCTGGCGCCGGGATGAATTCCGCACCACCCACCTGGTCGAACTGGCACAGCCGGGTCGGCGCCCCGGCTACCTGCTGCTGGTCGCCTCCGGCGAGCTGCCCGGCGCCTTCTACACCGGCACCCTCACCGCCAGCGGGGCGATTCTCGCTTTCAGCGTGCTGCTCTGGCTGTTGGTCTCGCGGCAGATCCGCCGCCTGGTGACCAAGCCGATCCGCAAGCTGGAGGAGCTGTCGCGCCAGGTCACCCGCGAGGAGAACTACGCGCTGCGCGCGCGTCCCGGCAATCGCGACGAGATCGGCAGCCTGGCCGAGGCCTTCAACACCATGCTGATGCGCATCGAGGCCCGCGAGCAGCAGCTCAAGCGGGCCCGCGACGACGCCCAGACGGCCTTCGACCAGGCCCAGAGCCTGGCCGAGGAAACCCGCCACTCCAATCGCAAGCTGGAGCTGGAAGTGCAGGTGCGCAGCAAGATCGAGAAGAAGCTCACCGGCTTCCAGAACTACCTCAACAGCATCATCGACTCCATGCCCTCGGCGCTGATCGCCCTCGACGAGCAGCTCTACGTCACCCAGTGGAACCAGGAAGCCAGCGCCCTCTCCGGCACCCCGCTGAGCGAAGCCCTGAACCAGCCGGTGTTCCTCGCCTTTCCGCCGCTCAAACCCTTCATCAACCAGCTCCGGCGCACCGCCGAGCAGCACAAGGTGGAGAAGATCGAGCGGGTGACCTGGAGCAAGGAGGAGGAGCCCCGCCACTACGCCCTGACCTTCTACCCCCTGATGGGCGGCGCCGGGCGCGGCGTGGTGATCCGCATAGACGACATCACCCAGCGCCTGAGCCTCGAGGAGATGATGGTGCAGTCGGAGAAGATGCTCTCGGTCGGCAGCCTGGCCGCCGGCATGGCCCATGAAATCAACAACCCCCTGGGCGCAATCCTGCACAACGTGCAGAACATCCGCCGGCGCCTGTCGCCGGAACTGGAGAAGAATCGCGAGGAGGCCGAACAGCTCGGCCTGTGCCTGGAGGCCATCGACCAGTACCTGCACGCCCGGCAGATCCCGCCGCTGCTCGACGGCATCCAGCAGGCCGGCACCCGGGCGGCGCGGATCGTCAGCCATATGCTCAGCTTCAGCCGCCGCAGCACCCGCCAGCTGTCGCCCTGCCTGCTGCCGGCACTGATCGACCAGGCCCTTGAGATCGCCAGCAACGACTTCGACCTGACCGACAGCTTCGACTTCAAGAGCCTGATCATCCAGCGCGAGTTCGACCCGGAATTGGGCCCGGTGCCCGCCACCGCCAACGAACTGGAGCAGGTGCTGCTCAACCTGCTGAAGAACGCCGCCCAGGCCATCCACCAGCGCGAGAGCCCCGACACCCCCGGACAGATCACCCTGCGCACCCGGCTCACCCTGCCCTGGGCGGAGATCCAGGTGGAAGACAACGGTGTCGGCATGCCCGAGCCGGTGCGCAAGCGCATCTTCGAGCCCTTCTTCACCACCAAGGAGGTCGGCCAAGGCACCGGACTGGGTCTGTCGGTCTCCTACTTCATCATCACCAACAACCACAAAGGGCAGATGGAAGTACAGTCCAAGCGCGGCCAGGGCACCTGCTTCAGCCTGCGCCTGCCACTGGCTGCCCCCACCGAAGGTACAGGTTCCTGACCATGGGTTATCGACTGTCGAAGATCTACACACGCACCGGCGATGCCGGCGAGACCGGCCTGGCCGACGGCCGCCGGGTGCCCAAGGACCACCCGCGGGTGGAGGCCATGGGCGAACTGGACAGCCTCAACAGCCAGCTCGGCCTGCTGCTCGCCGAACTGGCCGATCAGGCCGGCGCCTGCCCCGCCCTGGACGAGGTCATCGAAGTACTGACGCCCTGCCAGCACCGCCTGTTCGACCTCGGCGGCGAGCTGGCGATGCCGGACTACCAGGCCCTGCAGCCAAGCGAAATCGCCCGAGTGGAAGACGCCATCGACCGCTGGAACGAAGAGCTCGGACCACTGCAGAATTTCATCCTTCCCGGTGGTTCCCGCCTGATCGCCCAGGCCCACGTCTGTCGCAGCCTGGCGCGCACCGCCGAGCGGCGCTGCCAGCAGCTCAACGCCCTGGAGCCGATTCGCGAGGTCGGCCTGGCCTACGTCAATCGCCTGTCCGACCTGCTGTTCGTCGCCGCCCGGCTTATCGCCCGCCGGCAGCAGGTCGACGAGGTGCTCTGGCAGGAGGCCGCCAAGCCCGGCGTCTAGCGACGCCCGTCACGGAATGGTGTTTCAGGGGCTCAGATTCAGCCGGCTCTCGAAGCGGCGCGGCTCGCCGCTGAGCGGGTCGATGAATCCCAGCCCCTTGGCCAGCAGTTTGAGCGGCTTGCTGTAGTCGTCCGCGGCGTCGGCGGCGGCACTCACCTCGGGGTAGAAGGGGTCATTGCAGATCGGCGCCCCCAGGGCCGCCAGGTGCACGCGCAACTGGTGCTTCTTGCCGGTAACCGGATACAGGGCGTAACGCCACAGCTCGCCCAGCTTCTCGGCGACCTCGATGCGCGTCTCGCTGTTGGCTGCACCGCCCCCTTCGCGCATGCGGAAGAACGGCTCGCCGGCTTCCAGCCGGGTGCAGCGCAGCAGCGGAAACTGCAGCGCAGGCAATGCCGCGGCCAGGGCCTCGTAATACTTGTCGATGCGCCGCTCGCGAAACAGCGCCTGGTAGCGGCCACGGCTCTGCGGGTTGGTGGAAAACAGCACCAGCCCGGCGGTGTGCCGGTCGATGCGGTGCAGCGGCACCAGGTCGGCGTTGCCCAGGCGCTTGGCCAGGCGCGCCTGCAGGGTCTGCTCGACATACTCACCGGCCGGCATCACCGGCAGAAAATGCGGTTTGTCGGCCACCAGCAGGTGCTCGTCGACATGCAGCACGGCCTCCTGAAAGGGAATCGGCGTCTCGGCCGCCACCTCGCGAAAATAGTGCACCCGCAGCCCGGCCCGGTAGGCCTGCTGCGGGCCGATGGGCGCGCCCTCGGCATCCAGCACCCGGCCCCTGGCCATGCGCTGCGCCCAACGCTCGCGGCCGACTGCCGGGAAGTGCGCGGCCAGGCAATCGAGCACCGTCGCCCAATTGCCCTGGGGCAGGTGCAGGGTACTGGGGCGCATGTTGGACGGGGAGCGGGCGTCTACGGACATCAAGGCACTCGACGGACGGCGGGAAAAGGGCCGTCTATTAGGCCGCAGCCCGTCGCCCAGCGTCAAAGCGCGCCGATGAGCTACAGCGGAATCACCGCCCAGAACAGGGCGATCAGGCTCAACGCCACCAGTTGCGCGGCAATGAGCACGGCGCGCTCGACCCGGCCGACCTGCAGGTAGAAGGTCAGCGGAGTCAGCCCCAGGTTGAGCGCCAGCGGCTGCCGCCCCGTCTGCGTCGATGGCGCCGCGCTCATTGCCCGATCAGATACAGGCACAGCGACAGGCTGAACAGCGAACCCAGGGTCGACAGCAGGATGCTGCTCGACACCACCGAGGCCTCGCGCCGGTAGAACTCGGCCAGCATGAAGGGCCCGGTGCCGGTCGGCAGGGCGCTGAGCAGCAACGCCGCGTAGGCCCACAGCGGCGGCAGCTGGAACACCTGGAAGGCCAGCACCCAGGTGATCAGCGGATGGACGATCAGCTTGATCAGCACCAGGCCGATGCTGCCCTCGCTGCGCCCGCTCTGCTTGTGCGCGAGGAACAGCCCCAGGGAGATCAGCGCGCAGGGCGCCGTGGCGGCGGCCAGCAGGTCGAGCAGCCGATGCGCGGGCAGCGGCAGCGGCTGATCAAAGACGGACCACAGCCCCCCAAGCAACGGCGCCACCACCAGTGGGTTCTTGATCAGCGCCAACAGCACCTTGGCCACCGCCCGGTGCAGGCGCTTCTCGTCCTGCAGGGCGACCTCGATGCACACCACCGCCAGGGAGAACAGCACGCAGACCACGATCAGGCTGGCGATCAGCGCCGGCTCCAGGCCCTCGTCGCCGAGCACCAGCACGCACAGCGGAATGCCCATGTAGCCGGTGTTGGCGTAGGACGCGCTGAGCCCCTGAACGCTGGCATCGGCCAGTCCTTGGCGCTGACGCAGGCGCCACAGCAGGGTCAGCACGAACACCGCCAGGGCTCCCAGGCTGTAGGCCAGGATGAACTGGGGCTGCCAGATCTGTACCCAGTCCGCGGTGGCGGTGGCCTCGAACAGCAGGGCCGGCAGGCACAGCCAGACCACCATGCGATTGACCTCCGACGCCGCGCTCGGGCCGAGCACGCCCAGGCGCCGGCACAGGTAGCCGGCCAGGATCAGGGCGAAAATCGGTAGCAATACGTTGAAGACGGCAGCCATGGGCCAGGCACGCTCGGTGGGCCGAAGGAGGTCCGCAGGTTAGGCCTGGCGATCGATACCGTCTAATGCTATTTGTAGGGAATACCAATACCTAGTTAGTATCGATGACCGACATCCGCCAGCTACGCTACTTCACCGCGCTCGCCGAGACCCTGCACTTTGGCCGGGCCGCCGAACAGCTGCATATCACCCAGCCACCCTTGAGCCGGCAGATCGCCGCCCTCGAGGCCGAACTGGGCATCAGCCTGCTGACGCGCACCTCGCGCGCGGTCAGCCTGACCCTCGCCGGCGAGCAGTTCTATCGCCATGCCAAGGCCCTGCTGGCCGATCTCGACACGGCAGTGCGCACCGCCCAGGCCACCGCCCGTGGCGAACGCGGCGAGCTGCGCCTGAACTTCACCATGAGCGCCGCCTGGAGCCTGCTGCCGCGCCTGGTGAAGGCCTACAGCGACGAGCGGCCGCAGGTCGGCCTGCGCCTCAACGAAACCCTGCCGCGGGACCTGGCGCAGCTCCTCGGCAGCGGCGCCGCGGATTTCGGCATCGCCTTTTCCAGCCCGCCGAGCGGTCAACTGCGCTACCTGCCGCTGCACCGGGAACCGCTCTGTGCGGTGCTGCCGAGCCGGCATCCGCTGGCGGCGCAGGCGCGCCTGGACGTCGCCCAGCTGGCCGACGAAGCCTTCGTCTGCTTTCCCCGCGACACCGCGCCGGCGCTGCACGCGGCGTTCATGGACTGTTGCCGGAGTGGGGGCTTCAGCCCACGGATCCGCCTGGAAACCCACCTGCAGCAGACCATCGTCAACCTGGTCGGCGAAGGCCTGGGCGTGTCCCTGGTGCCGGACTCGATGCGGCGCATGCAACTGGACGGCGCGGTGTTCCGCCCGCTGCTGAGCTCGCCGCAGATCGAGCAGGGGCTGTACTGGCACGAGGGCAACGCCAACCCCTGCCTGGGCGGCTTTCTCGACTGCGCGCAGCGCCTGGCCGCTAGCCTGCAGGCGGGGGCGCCAGGGTTCCCGCCGAAACCGTCTCCAGGGAGCGGCGATACAGGGCCGCCACCAGATCGGTCTGGGTGACGATGCCGAGCAGCACCCGGTCCTCGTCGAGCACGGGCACCTTGTGCACCTCACCGGAGGCCAGGCGCTGCACCAGGCGAATGGTGGGCCATTGCGGGCCGCAACTGGGCACCTGGGTCTGCATCACCTCACGCACCTGCCCGGGGGAACAGGCGCCGTCGGTCTGGATCAGATCGTGCAGGTAGAGCATGCCTTGCAGCTGACGGCGCTGGTTCACCACCGGCATGGCGGTCAGTCGATGGCCCTGCATGCGCGCCCAGGCCTCGGCACAGCTGTCCGCCGGCGCCAGGCACAGGACATCCCGGGACATGATGTCGGCACAGCGGATTTCCCCGAAGCGCCGGCGATAGGCGCGCTCCTCGGTCTGGCGGAGGATCTGCGCCAGATCCTCGCGGGAGATGTCCAGCAGCTCGCCGCGGGCCGCAAGCACCTCATCGAGGTCGGCCGCGGTGAAACCCAGGCGGTCACGCGGCGGCAGATCGCGGGTCTTGCGTGGGTTGTCCGGGACCAGGGCGCGATAGGGGTAACGCCGGCGGAAGGCGTTGTTGAACAACAGGGCGATGGCCAGCAGGCCCAGGCTATTGAGCGTCACCGGGTAGAGGGCGAAGGCGTAGCCGAGTTGCGCGACTTCGTCGCCGCCCAGCACCGCGGTGAGGGCGATGGCGCCACCCGGCGGGTGCAGGCAACGCAGGCCGAACATCGCCGCCATGGCAATGGCCACCGCCAGGCCGGCGGCCCACAAGGTATGCCCAACCCAGTGGGCGCAGGCGACACCGACCAGGGCCGCCACCAGGTTGCCCCCCACCACCGACCAGGGCTGCGCCAGCGGACTGGAGGGCACCGCGAACAGCAGCACGGCGCAGGCGCCCATGGGCGCCACCAGCCAGAGCCCGGCATCGCCCAGGCTCTGCTGGGCGATCCAGCCACTGACCAACAGCCCCAGCAGCGCGCCGCTGCAACTCAATAGCTGCTCGCCGCGGCTGACCGCCATGGGGTCCGGCCAGAACGCCCTCAACCAGCCTTTGAGCCTATTCACCGCAGGAACTTCCGCCTTTCGCGCACCATTTGTGGGCAGCCACTATACAAGCGGCGCTGCGCACCTCGTCAACGCGACCAAAAGGCGCGGATGCCGGCCACACCCTGGGCACCGACCTGCCAGGCCTGCTCGACGTCCCCGGGCCCCAGGCCGCCGAGCAGGTAGGCCGGTCGATTGAAGCCCTGCAGCAGCTCGCGGGCCAGACTCCAGCCCAGCGCCGGGGCCTGCGGATGGCTGGCGGTGGGCTGCACCGGTGACAGGGTGACGAAGTCCACACCCATCTGCGTGGCCAGGGCCAGCTCTTCGGCACTGTGGCAGGAGGCGGCCAACCAGCGCTCCGCCGGTAGCGGCCGCCCGCCGCCGACCAGTTCGCGCAATTGCGCGGAAGTCAGGTGCCAGCCGGCGGCGGGAAAATCGCCCAACCACTCGAGCGGTCCCTTGAGCATCAGCTGCGCCCGACCGGCGCACAGGCCCTGGATATCCACGGCCAGGTCGCGGTACTGGGCGTCGAACATGCCCGGCGCGCGCAGCTGCAGTAGGCGAATGCCGCCGTCCAGGGCGGCCTGCACGCCGCGCAGCAGTGCCGGCGCCGGCAGGTCATCCGGGGTGATCAGGTAGCGACCGGGCAAGCGGGCAGCGGCAACGATCGGCCGGTTGGCGGCGGGAAACGCGTAGTCGCCCAACTGGCGCGGGCCGACCCAGGCCAGCGGCTGGCCCTCGGCACCGTAGGGCTCGCCGCTGAAGGCGGTGACCTCCCAGACATCCAGCAGCACCTCTTTGTCCGGGTAATCGTGGTGCACCTGAATCAACGGCCGCGCCGCGGTCGGGCGAATGCCCAGCTCCTCCTCCAGCTCGCGGGCCAGGGCCACCTGCACCGCCTCGCCGGCCTCCACCTTGCCGCCGGGAAACTCCCACAGGCCGCCCTGGTGCTTGTCCTCCGGACGCCGGGCGATCAGCACCCGTCCATCCTCGGCGCGGATCACCGCCGCCGCCACATGCAGCCGCTTCACCGCAGTCGCTCCGTCTGCGCCGCCTGGAACCAGCGCTGGAACGCCGGCCAGCGATAGACAGTCTCGACATAGGCCGCGGCCACTTGCGGCAGTTCGATTCGGTAGCTGCGCAGGCGCGCCGCCACCGGTGCGAAGAAAGCGTCCGCCAGGCTCGGGTGACCGAACAGGAAGGGGCCGTCCTGGCCGAAGCGCTCACGGCAGTCCGTCCACAGCGCGCAGATGCGCCGGATATCCGCCTGCGCATCGGCGGGAACCTGCGCCAGCGCCTGATCGCGCTTCAGGTCCATCGGCAGGTGTGTACGCAAAGCCGCGAAGCCGCTGTGCATCTCCGCACAGAGGCTGCGGGCCAGGGCGCGGGCATACTCGCCACGCGGCCACAGGTGGGCCTCGGGGAAACGCTCGGCGAGGTATTCGCCGATCGCCAGCGAGTCCCACACAGGCCCCTCCTCGGTCTGCAGCAGCGGCACCTTGCCCGTCGGCGAATGCGCGAGGATGCGCGCATGGGTATCCGGCCGATCCAGGGGGATCAGCAGTTCGCTGTACGGCGCCTCGGCCAATTCCAGGGCCAGGGCCGCACGCAGCGACCAGGAGGAATAGGTCTTGTCACCGATGATCAGGGTCAGGGGCATGGGGCGGCTCCAGGCACGGGATTGTCGACAGGGTCCGTCGACCTTAAGAGGCGCCTGCCCCAATAGCAAATTCCCGTTGTTCATGGGGCCATGAACAACGGGAATAGGGACAACGCCATAGCGCCCCGGTCGAGATCAGGTGCGGTATTCGGCGTTGATCTTCACGTACTCATGGGACAGGTCGGTGGTCCAGATCGTTTCGCTGCACCCGCCACGACCGAGTTCGATGCGGATGCCGATCTCTTCCTCGGCCATCACCGCCGCGCCCTGCTCTTCGGTGTAGCTGGCTGCGCGGCAGCCACGGCTGGCGATGCACACGTCACCGAGGAACACGTCGATCTTGCTGACGTCGAGCTGAGCCACACCGGCACGGCCCACGGCGGCGAGGATGCGCCCCCAGTTCGGGTCGGAAGCGAACAGCGCGGTCTTGATCAGGGGCGAATGGGCCACGGCGTAACCGACGTCCAGGCACTCCTGGTGGGTGGCGCCGCCGTTGACCGTAACTGTGACGAACTTGGTCGCGCCTTCGCCGTCTCGCACGATCGCCTGGGCCACGTCCATGCACACCTCGAACACCGCCTGCTTCAGCGCCGCGAACAGCGCGCCGCTGGCCTGGGTGATCTCCGCCAGCGGCGCCTGGCCGGTGGCGACCAGCATGCAGCAGTCGTTGGTCGAGGTGTCGCCGTCGATGGTGATGCGGTTGAACGACTTGTTCGCCGCGTCGCGCAACAGGTCCTGCAGCACGCCCTGGGCGACCTTGGCGTCGGTGGCGATGTAGCCGAGCATGGTCGCCATGTTCGGCTTGATCATCCCGGCGCCCTTGCTGATGCCGGTAACGGTGACGGTCACGCCGTCGTGGACGAACTGGCGGCTGGCGCCCTTGGGCAGGGTGTCGGTGGTCATGATGCCGGTGGCGGCCTCGGCCCAGTTGTTCTCCGACAGGTTGTCCAGGGCGGCCTGCAGGGCGCCCTCGATCTTCTCCACCGGCAGCGGTTCGCCGATCACCCCGGTGGAGAACGGCAGCACTGCCTCCTCGCCAACCCCGGCCAGCTGGGCCAGCGCCGCGCAGGTGCGCGCCGCGTTCTGCAACCCCGGCTCACCGGTACCGGCGTTGGCGTTGCCGGTGTTGGTCAGCAGGTAGCGCACCGGACCGAGCACACGCTTCTTGGCCAGAATCACCGGCGCGGCGCAGAACGCATTGAGGGTGAAGACCCCGGCGACGCTGGAGCCTTCGGCGCAGCGCATCACCACCACATCCTTGCGCCCAGGGCGCTTGATGCCGGCCGACGCGATGCCCAGCTCGAAACCTGGGACCGGGTGCAGGGTAGACAGCGGGCCAAGACCAACAGCCATGAGAGTGCTCCTTGAATATGCAGTACAGCGCGTCGACTGGACGGCGCCCTGTGGATAAAGAACCAGCCAGGCGACAGGACTGGATTCGATGGAAAAACGCCGCGAGCAGTCAGGACCGTTCGCGGCGTTGCAACCCTGCGCCAAGCATAGCCGAGGCCTGCCGGGCGCTGACCACTGGCGCTTTAGCTGATCTGGCCGTGGCAGTGCTTGTACTTCTTGCCGGAACCACAGGGGCAAGGCTCGTTGCGGCCGACCTTCTGCTCGCTGCGCACCGGCGCCGTGGCCACCGCCACATCACCGTCCTCGGCCATCGCTTCGGGCTGGGCCAGGGCCGACGCCTCGGCATGCTGGAACTGCATGCGCTCGGCCAGCGCCTCGGCTTCGCGGCGCAGGCGGGCTTCCTCTTCGGCCGGATCCTCGCGGCGCACCTGGACATGGGACAGCACGCGGATGGCGTCGCGCTTGATCGAGTCGAGCAGCTCCTGGAACAGGGTGAAGGACTCGCGCTTGTACTCCTGCTTGGGGTTCTTCTGCGCATAGCCGCGCAGGTGAATGCCGTGACGCAGGTGGTCCATGGTCGACAGGTGATCCTTCCACAGGTCGTCGAGCACGCGCAGCAGGATCTGCTTCTCGAAGGTGCGCAGGGCCTCGGCGCTGGCCAGCTCTTCCTTCTCGTTGTAGGCGGCGACCAGCTCCTCGAGGATGCGCTCGCGCAGGGTCTCCTCGTAGAGCTTGCTGTCCTCGTCGAGCCACTGCTGGATCGGCAACTTCGCGCTGAAGCTGCTCTGCAGCGCCTCTTCCAGACCGGCGATATCCCACTGCTCGGGCATCGACTGCGGCGGAATATAGGTATTGATGGTGCCGTCCAGCACTTCCTTGCGGAACTCGGCGATGGTCTCGCCGATATCGTCGGCCGCCAGCAAGGTGTTGCGCATGTGGTAGATCACCTTGCGCTGCTCGTTGGCCACGTCGTCGAACTCGAGCAGCTGCTTGCGCATGTCGAAGTTGCGCCCCTCGACCTTGCGCTGGGCCTTCTCGATGGCATTGGAGACCATGCGGTGCTCGATGGCCTCGCCGGACTGCATGCCCAGGGCCTTCATGAAGTTCTTCACCCGATCCGAGGCGAAGATACGCATCAGGCTGTCTTCCAGCGACAGGTAGAAGCGGCTCGAGCCCGGGTCGCCCTGACGACCGGAGCGGCCGCGCAGCTGGTTGTCGATGCGCCGCGATTCATGACGTTCGGAGGCGATAACGTGCAGGCCACCGGACTCGATCACCTGCTGATGGCGCTTCTGCCAGTCGGCCTTGATCTGCGCGACCTGCTCGGCGCTGGGATTTTCCAGGGCGGCCACTTCGACCTCCCAGTTGCCGCCCAGAAGAATGTCGGTACCGCGACCGGCCATGTTGGTGGCGATGGTCAGCGCGCCCGGGCGACCAGCCTGGGCGATGATCTCGGCTTCCTTCTCGTGGAACTTGGCGTTGAGCACCTTGTGCTCGATGCCTTCCTTGTTGAGCAGCGCAGAAACGTACTCGGAGGTCTCGATCGAGGCGGTACCGACCAGGATCGGCCTGCCCTGGGCCTGGCACTCCTTGATGTCGGTAACGATCGCGGCGTACTTCTCTTCCTGGGTCAGGTAGACCAGGTCGTTGTAGTCCTTGCGCGCCAGCGGCCGGTTGGTGGGGATCACCACCACGGCCAGGCCGTAGATCTGATGGAACTCGAAGGCCTCGGTGTCGGCGGTGCCGGTCATGCCGGACAGCTTGCTGTACAGGCGGAAGTAGTTCTGGAAGGTGGTCGAGGCCAGGGTCTGGCTCTCGGCCTGGATAGGCAGCCCTTCCTTGGCCTCGATGGCCTGGTGCAGGCCCTCGGACAGGCGGCGGCCCGGCATGGTGCGGCCGGTATGCTCGTCGATCAGCAGCACCTGGTTGTTCTGCACGATGTATTCGACGTTGCGGTGGAACAGGGTGTGGGCGCGCAGGCCGGCATACACGTGGGTCAGCAGGCCCAGGTTGTGCGCCGAATACAGGGTCTCGCCCTCGGCCAGGAGCCCGGTCTGGGTCAGCATGTCCTCGACGAACTGATGGCCGGCCTCGTTCAGCTCGACCTGGCGGCTCTTCTCGTCGACCTTGTAATGGCCTTCCTGGGTGACCACACCCTCCTCTTCCTCGATGTGCTGCTTGAGGCGGGGGATCAGCTTGTTGACTTCGGTGTACAGCTTGGAGCTGTCCTCGGCCTGGCCGGAGATGATCAGCGGGGTGCGCGCCTCGTCGATGAGGATCGAGTCGACTTCGTCGATCACCGCGAAGTTCAGCTCGCGCTGGAACTTCTCCTCCAGGCTGAAGGCCATGTTGTCGCGCAGGTAGTCGAAACCGAACTCGTTGTTGGTGCCGTAGGTGATGTCGGCGGCATAGGCGGCGCGCTTTTCTTCCGGCGGCATGAAGGGCGTGACGATGCCCACCGACATGCCGAGGAATTCGTACAGCGGACGCATCCAGTTGGCGTCGCGGCGAGCCAGGTAGTCGTTGACCGTGACCACGTGCACGCCCTTGCCGGACAGGGCGTTGAGGTAGACCGCCAGGGTCGCCACCAGGGTCTTGCCCTCACCGGTGCGCATCTCGGCGATCTTGCCCTCATGCAGGGTCATGCCGCCGATCAGCTGCACGTCGAAGTGGCGCATGCCCATCACCCGCTTGCCGGCCTCGCGGGCCACGGCAAAGGCCTCCGGGAGGAGCTGATCGAGGGTTTCACCTTTCGCCAGGCGGGCTTTGAATTCTTCGGTCTTGGCACGCAGTTGCTCGTCGGAGAGGGCGAGCATCTGCTCTTCGAAGGCATTGACGGTTTGCACCATCTTGAGCATGCGTTTGACTTCACGCTCGTTCTTGCTTCCGAAGAGTTTTTTCAACAAAGGGGCAAACATATCGACAGGATCTTCCAGGCGTATGGATGGAGGCCGGCACTCGGGCCGCCCTTTGCAGCCCTCATGGCTGCGTGCGAAGGGGGCATTCTACCCGGAAACGAAAACGAAGAAAGCGACGTTATTCCACGCCGCTGACCCGCGCAATGAAGCTGGTGGGGTTGACCACACGGCCATCTTTGCTGACTTCGAAGTGCACGTGGTAGCCGGTCGAACGCCCGGTGCTGCCGACCTTGGCGATGGTCTGACCACGCTGAACCAGGTCGCCGACCTGCACCAGGTTGCTGCGATTGTGGGCATACAGGCTGACATAGCCGTCGGCGTGACTGATCTCCACGGTATTGCCGTAACCGGAACGTCGACCCGAGGCCGTGACCACGCCGGCGGCCACGGCGACCACGTCGCTGCCGGCCTTGGCGGCAAAGTCGACGCCCTTGTGCACGCTCAGGCGGCCGGTCAAGGGGTCGGTGCGGCGGCCGAACGGCGAGGAGATATAGCCCTGCAGCACCGGACGCCCGGCCAGGTACTCGGCCTCATCGAGACGGCGATCGGCCAGCAGCTGCTCCAGCACTTCGAGCTGCTGCTCACGGCTGTCCATGCGCAGGGCCAGGTCGTCCAGGGTGCCGATAAAGGACGGAGGCGCATAGGCCGCGCCGTCGAGCGCCTCTTCCGGGCCGCCCTGCCCGACATTCAGGGAAAAATCGAACTCGCTGGAGTCCAGCTCGGCCAGCTCGGTCAGGCGTTCGCCCAAGGCGTCCAGGCGGGTCAGGCGCGCCTGCAACTCGGCGACATGGGCGGCAAAGGCGTCCAACTGGCGCTGCGCGTCGATCCGCACGGCGCCGACCTCGGCGCGCTGGCGGTCGAGCGCCTCGCTGATCTGCGCGTTGTCCTGCAGCCTCGGCGCTTGCGGCGCCCACCAGGCCCCGACCGCCACGCCGCTGGCGAGGGCGGCAGCGACCAGTAGCGTCAGGGCCGCAAGCAACCAGCGCAAATCCAGGCTGAGTGAGCGCGCAGCGCCATGGCGCCGGCTTAATAAAATGATATGCATGGCTTCCCCTATAGGGCGGAGCCCAAGTCGGCGGCAGAGATTCTGCTACCATGGCGGCTCCACAATTTCAGGCGTCCTGCCATGACCTTTCGTCCTTTGCCGGCTCGTGCCCCCGCCGCGCTTCTGCGCGAGGCGAAGCCCCTGAGGGCGCTGTTCAATCAGGCGCAACGCCTCGATCATCTGCAGCGCTTGCTGGAGAGCCAGCTGCAACCTGCGGCCCGCGAGCACTGCCATGTAGCGTCGTGGCGCGAGGGTTGCCTGCTTCTAATAGTCACCGATGGCCACTGGGCCACCCGCTTGCGTTACCAACAACGACGCCTGCTTCGTCAACTGCAGGCGCTCGAAGAATTCGCGACCTTAACGAAAATCCTCTTCAAGGTGCAACCGCCGACCGCTGAAAGGCGTGCACCCGGTCGCACTATCAGCCTGTCCGACAGCGCCGCCGAGAACATCCAGGCCACCGCCGAAGGCATCACCGATCCCAAGCTGCGCGCCGCCCTGGAGCGCCTGGCCCGGCACCGCGCCGACAGCGACTGACTCCTCTCAAGCGCCGATAAAAAAAAAGGCCACCCCAGGGGTGGCCTCGAATACAAACGGAAGGAGGTGTTGCTTACACGGCCGCAACCGGGCGCATGTAGGAGATCGGCGCAGTCTTGGCGTCGTCGAACGTGACCACTTCCCAGGCATCGGTCTGCTCGATCAGAGCCCGCAGCAGGCGATTGTTCAGCGCATGCCCGGATTTGAAGCCCTTGAATTCGCCGACCAGGCTGTTGCCCAGCAGGTAGAGGTCGCCGATCGCGTCGAGAATCTTGTGCTTGACGAACTCGTCCTCGTACCGCAGGCCGTCTTCGTTGAGTACACGATACTCGTCAACCACGATGGCGTTTTCCACGCTGCCGCCGAGCGCCAGGTTCTGCGAACGCAGGAACTCGATGTCGCGCATGAAGCCGAAGGTGCGCGCCCGGCTGACTTCCTTGACGAAAGACGTGCTGGAAAAATCGACACTGGCCGACTGCGTGCGATTGCGAAAGACCGGGTGATCGAAATCGATCTCGAAGGTCACCTTGAAACCATCGAAGGGCACGAAGGTGGCGCGCTTGTCGCCCTCCTCGACCGTGACCTCACGGATGATCCGGATGAACTTCTTGGCCGCGTCCTGCTCCTGCAGGCCGGCGGATTGAATCAGGAATACGAAGGGGCCGGCGCTGCCATCCATGATCGGCACTTCGGACGCGGAGAGCTCGACGTAGGCGTTATCGATGCCCAGGCCAGCCATGGCCGAGAGCAGGTGCTCTACCGTATCCACCTTGACGTCACCATTGACCAACGTGGTCGACATGGTGGTTTCGCCGACGTTGCTCGCCCGTGCGGCAATTTCCACCACGGGGTCGAGATCGGTACGACGAAACACGATTCCGGTGTCCACAGGAGCCGGCTTCAGGGTCAGGTATACCTTCTCCCCGGAATGCAGGCCGACGCCGGTGGCGCGGATAATGTTCTTCAGGGTGCGTTGTCTGATCATGGCTCTGGCCGCTATAGCACTAGTTGCGAATTGTTTTCAACAATGGCCGGCGATGATAGCAGAACCGGCCTTTGCTGAACACCAATCACCCCAATACTCCTGATACATTCCATCAATCGGCCTGGCGACGCAGGAAGGCCGGGATATCCAGATAATCCAGGTCGTCCTGCGGGTTCATCTTGGCCGCGGTGGCAGCGCCGGCATGGCTCTGACGCTGTACGGTAGGCCGCTCGTAGTCCTTGTAGTTGACGCTCTGCTCGGCACGCGCCGGGGCAGCCGGAGCCGAGGCGGTGGTACTTACCTGAACGGTGTTGTCGACCACCTTGACCGGCTTCTCGATGCGCGCGCCCAGACCGGTGGCGACCACGGTGACGTGCAGCTCGTCGCGCATGTCCGGATCGATCACGGTGCCCACCTTGACGGTGGCGTGCTCGGAGGCGAACTGCTCGATGATGTTACCCACGTCGGAGTACTCGCCCAGGGACAGGTCCGGACCTGCGGTGATGTTCACCAGGATGCCGCGGGCGCCCTGCAGGTTGACGTCTTCCAGCAGCGGGTTGCGGATCGCCGCCTCGGTGGCTTCGCGGGCGCGATTCGGGCCGCTGGCGCAGCCGGTGCCCATCATCGCCATGCCCATTTCGCTCATCACCGTCTTCACGTCGGCGAAGTCGACGTTGATCATGCCCGGACGCTTGATGATGTCGGAGATGCCACGCACCGCGCCGGCCAGCACGTCATCCGCCTTGGCGAAGGCCGACAGCAGGCTGGCGTCCTTGCCGAGGATGGTCAGCAACTTCTCGTTGGGGATGGTGATCAGCGAATCGACGCTTTCCGACAGGGCGCGAATGCCCTCGTCGGCGATCTGCATGCGCTTGCGCCCTTCGAACGGGAACGGACGGGTGACCACGGCCACGGTGAGGATGCCCAGCTCCTTGGCCACTTCGGCGATGACCGGCGCCGCACCGGTACCGGTGCCACCGCCCATACCGGTGGTGATGAACACCATATCGGTGCCCTGCAGCACTTCGGCGATGCGCTCGCGATCTTCCATCGCGGCCTGACGGCCGACCTCAGGATTGGCGCCGGCGCCCAGGCCCTTGGTCACGCCTGGGCCGAGCTGCAGTACGGTACGCGCGCCGATGTTCTTCAGCGCCTGCGCATCGGTGTTGGCGCAGATGAACTCGACGCCCTCGATGTTGTTTTTCGCCATGTGGTTGACGGCATTGCCGCCGCCGCCACCCACGCCTATTACCTTGATGACCGCGCTTTGCGGGACATTGTCTACGAGTTCGAACATTTTCCCTCTCCTTCCTGTTCTAGTTATAACGCCTACTGCACATGCCGCCTTACATCAGAAACTGTTCTGGACCCAGCGTTTGAGCCGTTCCAGTACCGGTACCCGGGGTTCGTCGTTGTAGCCACCGAGCGTCGACATCGAGATGCCGTCCGCCTGCTTCTGCAGGCCGTAGAGCAGCAGGCCCACGCTGGTGGAGTAGATCGGGTTGCGCACCACATCGGCCAGACCCTTGACACTGTGTGGCACGCCCAGGCGCACCGGCATGTGGAAGATCTCCTCGGCCAGTTCCACCGCGCCTTCCATCTTCGCCGTGCCGCCGGTGAGCACGATGCCCGCCGGGATCAGGTCCTCGTAGCCGCTGCGCCGCAGCTCGGCCTGGATCAGGGTGAACAGCTCGTCATAGCGTGGCTCGACCACTTCGGCCAGGGACTGGCGCGACAGGTCCCGCGGCGGCCGGTCGCCGACGCTGGGCACCTTGATGGTCTCGCCGGCGCCGGCCAGCTTGGCCAGGGCGCAGGCGTAGCGGATCTTGATTTCCTCGGCATACTGGGTCGGCGTGCGCAGGGCCATGGCGATGTCGTTGGTCACCTGGTCGCCGGCGATCGGAATCACCGCGGTATGGCGGATCGCCCCCTCGGTGAAGATGCAGATGTCGGTGGTGCCGCCGCCGATGTCGACCAGGCACACGCCCAGCTCCTTCTCGTCGTCGGTGAGCACCGCATAGGCCGAGGCCAGCTGCTCGAGAATGATGTCGTCGACTTCCAGGCCGCAGCGGCGCACGCACTTCTCGACGTTCTGCGCCGCATTGACCGCGCAGGTCACCACATGCACCTTGGCTTCCAGGCGTACCCCGGACATGCCCAGGGGCTCGCGTACGCCCTCCTGGTTATCGATCACGTAGTCCTGCGGCAGGGTATGCAGCACCCGCTGATCGGCCGGGATGGCCACGGCCTGCGCCGCGTCCAGCACCCGCTCGAGGTCGGCCGGGCTGACCTCGCGATCGCGGATGGCGACGATGCCGTGGCTGTTGAGGCTGCGGATATGGTTGCCGGCCACCCCGACGAACGCCGAGTGGATGCGACAGCCCGCCATCAGCTGGGCCTCCTCGACCGCACGCTGGATCGACTGCACGGTGGATTCGATATTCACCACCACGCCCTTCTTCAGGCCGCGCGAGGGGTGAGTGCCGATGCCGACGATTTCCAGCTGGCCGTCGGCGGTGACCTCGCCCACCAGCGCCACCACCTTGGAAGTGCCGATGTCCAGGCCGACGATCATCTTGCCGCTCTGCACGTTTGCCATTTGTCCTGTCTTCTCCCGATTCATTGCACGGCCACCTTGTCGGCCGATGCCGGCGCGATCGGCTCGTGCCACGCCACGGCCAGGCCGTTGGCGTAGCGCAGGTCGATCCGCGCAATATTCGCTTGCTGCTCTTTCAACACCTTGTCGTAGATGGTGCTGAAGCGGCGCATCTTCTCCACCAGGTGGTCACGTCCCAGCAGCAGCTCGATGCCCTGGGCGGTGGACAGGAACCAGCTGCCCCGCTCGCGCAACTCCAGGCGCGCCACCGAGAACCCCATCGGCCGCAGCATCTGGCTGAGCACCTGGTACTGCTGCATCACCTTCTGCTGGGCCCGCTTGGGGCCCTGCAGCTGGGGCAGATGTTCGTAGTGGGCCAGCTCCCGCGGGGCGAAAGCCTGACCCTGATTGTTGAGCAAGGCCTCATCGCCCCAGCGGGCGATCGGCAGCTGCTCCTCCAGACGCACCAGCACCTGATCCGGCCAGACGCGGCGGACCTCGGCACTGGCGATCCAGGGCATCTGCTCCAGTTCGTGGCGCATGCCCGGCAGGTCGACGCTGAAGAAGCTCGCCGAGACGAAGGGCGCGATACGCTGCTGCACCGCCTGCTGGCTGATGTAACTCAGGTCACCCTCGACGCTGATCTTGGCGATCGGCCGATCGGCGTAGGGCAGCAGGCGCTGGGCCAGCTCGTAGGCGCCAAACCCCAGCACCAGCAGCAGCAACGGCCAGGTCACACGCTTGAACAAGCCGAAGCTGGGCTTCGGCAGGCGCGCACTGATCGGCTCCTTGGCCACCAGGCGGCTGGCGCCGCGCGGCACAGGCTTGCCGCGCGCGGGAATGCGCGGTGAGCCTGGCTGATGACGAAGGACGGCGCCCATGGTCTACCCCTGTGCCTCGACACTGTCGGCGAGGATCGCCAACACCAGCTGCTGGAAGTCCAGGCCGGCAGCCTGGGCCGCCATCGGCACCAGGCTGTGATCGGTCATCCCCGGGACGGTGTTGACCTCCAACAACCAGAACTGCCCATCGGCATCCTGCATCACGTCGACCCGCGCCCAACCGCGGGTGCCGACCGCCTCGCAGGCGCGCACGGTGATGGCCTTGAGTTCCTCCTCCTTGGCGGCATCCAGGCCGCAGGGAATGCGGTACTGGGTGTCATTGGCCAGGTACTTGGCGTCGTAGTCGTAGAAGCTGTGCGGCGTGCCCAGGGCGATCGGCGGCAGCACCTGGCCACGCAGGGTGGCGATGGTGAATTCGGGCCCCTGGATCCACTGCTCGACCAGCACCTCTGCGTCATACTGGCTGGCGGCCTGCCAGGCGACAATCAGCTCCTCGACCGACTGCACCTTGGCCATGCCGATGCTGGAGCCCTCGTGGGCCGGCTTGACGATCAGCGGGAAACCCAGGGACGCGGCGGCCGCGCGGCAGTCATCGGCGCTGCTCAGCACGGCATGGCGCGGCGTCGGCAGGCCGAGGCTCTGCCACACCTGTTTGGTGCGCAGCTTGTCCATGGCCAGGGCCGAGGCGAGTATGCCGCTGCCGGTGTAGGGGATACCGGCGCACTCGAGCAGGCCCTGCATGCTGCCGTCCTCACCGCCACGACCATGCAGGACGATAAAGGCGCGGTCGATCTTCTCGCGGGTCAGGCGTAGCAGGAAGTCGTCGCCGACATCGATGCCGAAGGCGTCCACCCCCGCGCCCTGCAGGGCGCCGAGGACCGCGTTGCCAGACTTCAAGGAGATCTCCCGCTCGGCGCTCTTGCCGCCGAATAGCACGGCGACCCGGCCGAACGCCGCCACCGGCAGATGCGATTTCAAGTTCTCGGCGCTCATTTCGACTCACCTTCGGCCGCGGCGAACAGCGGGCTCTGCTGCAGTTGCGGGGCCAGGCCGCCGATGTCGCCAGCCCCCTGGCACAGGAGAATGTCACCGGCGCGCAGCAGCGGCTTGATCAGCGGCGCCAGCTCGATGCCACGCTCGATGTAGATCGGGTCCAGCTGGCCGCGCTGACGGATGCTGTGGCACAGCTGACGGCTGTCGGCACCGGGAATCGGCTCTTCGCCGGCCGGGTAGACTTCCATCAACAGCAACACGTTGGCATCGGCCAGCACCTGCACGAAGTCGTCGTACAGGTCGCGGGTGCGACTGAAGCGGTGCGGCTGGTAGACCATCACCAGACGCCGCTCCGGCCAGCCGCCGCGCACGGCCTTGATCACCGCGGCGACCTCGCGCGGGTGGTGACCGTAGTCGTCGACCAGCATCACGCTGCCACCGTCCACCGGCAGATCGCCGTAGACCTGAAAACGTCGGCCGACGCCCTGGAAGCCGGACAGTCCCTGGACGATCGCCTCGTCGCTGATGCCCTCGTCGGTGGCGATGGCGATGGTCGCCAGGGAGTTCAACACGTTGTGGTTGCCCGGCATGTTCACCGACACGTCGAGCGGCTCGCGGTCGCGCCGCAGCACGGTGAAGTGGGTCTGCATGCCCTGCTGACGCACGTTGATGGCGCGCACGTCGGCATCCTCGGCGAAGCCGTAGGTGACGGTGGGACGCGCCACCAGCGGCAGGATCTCGCGCACCACCGGGTCGTCCACGCAGACCACCGCCAAGCCGTAGAACGGCAGGTTGTGGAGGAATTCGACGAAGGTCTTCTTCAGCTTGTTGAAGTCGCCCTCGTAGGTGCTCATGTGGTCCATGTCGATGTTGGTGACCACCGCGACCATCGGCTGCAGGTGCAGGAAGCTGGCGTCGCTCTCGTCCGCCTCGGCGATCAGGTAGCGGCTGGTGCCGAGCTGGGCGTTGGTGCCGGCGGCGTTCAGGCGTCCACCGATGACGAAGGTCGGGTCCAGGCCGCCGGCGGCGAACACCGAGGCCAGCAGGCTGGTGGTGGTGGTCTTGCCGTGGGTGCCGGCCACCGCGACGCCGTGGCGGTAGCGCATCAGTTCGGCGAGCATCTCGGCCCGCGGCACCACCGGGATGCGCCGCTCCAGGGCGGTGGCCACTTCCGGGTTGGCGGTATTGATCGCACTGGACACCACCAGCACGTCGGCGCTCGCGGCATTCTCGGCGCGGTGGCCGATGAAGATCTGCGCGCCGAACTTTTCCAGACGCTCGGTCACCGCCGAGTTCTTGAGGTCCGAGCCGGACACCTGGTAACCCAGGTTCAGCAGCACCTCGGCGATGCCGCACATACCGGCGCCGCCGATGCCGACGAAGTGGATGCGGCGGATGCGGCGCATTTCCGGCTGCGGGAAGGCTTTGCGACTCTCAACCACGGGCCACCTCCAGGCAAATCTCGACCACGCTGCGGGTGGCATCAGGCTTGGCCAGGCGGCGCGCGGTGCGCGCCATGTCGTTCAATCGTTCGGGGTGCATCAGAACCTCGGTCAGCTGCGCGGCCAGCGCGGCGGCGTCAGTGGTACGTTGAGGCAGAAGCACGGCGGCGCCTTCACGGGCGAGGTAACCGGCGTTCTGCGTCTGGTGATCGTCGATGGCATGGGGCAGCGGCAGCAGGAACGAAGGCAACCCGGCGGCGGCCAGCTCGCTGACGGTCAGGGCGCCGGCGCGGCACACCACCAGGTCGGCCCAGGCATAGGCCTTGGCCATGTCGGTGATAAAGGGCGCGACCTGCGCTTCGACGCCAGCCTGGCGATAGCGTTCCCCGGTGACCTCGGCATGTTGCTTGCCGGCCTGGTGAAACACCTCCGGGCGCAGCTCGGCGGACAGCTGCGCCAGCGCCTCGGGCAGCAGCTTGTTCAGCGGCTCGGCCCCCAGGCTGCCGCCGAGGATCAACAGGCGCGGCCGGCGCCCGCGCAGGGACACCCGCGGCGTCTCCAGGAACAGTTCCTCGCGCACCGGGTTGCCCGTGGTACGGCGCTTGGCGCTGTGGCCGAAGGTATCCGGGAAGGCCTCGCAGACCCGGCTGGCAAAGGGCACCAGGCTGCGGTTGGCGGTGCCGGCCACGGCGTTCTGTTCATGGATGATCAGCGGCGTACCGGCCAGCCTGGCCGCCAGTCCGCCGGGACCGGTGACATAGCCGCCCATGCCCAACACACACACCGGCTCGAGCTCGCGCACCACCTTGCGCGCCTGCCACAGCGCCTTGAGCAGCTGGAACGGCGCCTTGAGCAGAGACAGCTTGCCTTTGCCGCGCAGGCCGCTGACGTTGATCAGGTGCAAGGGCAGACCGGCCGCCGGCACCAGTTCGTTCTCGATGCCGCGCGGCGTGCCCAGCCAGTGCACGCGATAGCCGCGCGCCTGGAATTCGCGGGCGCAGGCCAGCGCCGGAAACACGTGGCCGCCGGTGCCGCCAGCCATGATCAGCACGTTACCGGCCATGGACCACCTCCCCGGGAGAGCCCGCCTCGGGAGAGTCCGCCTCGGCGAAGTCCGCCTCGCTGAACTCGACGTCCTCGCTGCCCAGGTGGGTGCGCCGCTCCCACTCGATGCGCAGCAGCAGCGCCAGGCTGACACAGCAGATCACCAGGGAGCTGCCGCCATAGCTGAGGAACGGCAGGGTCAGGCCCTTGGTCGGCAGCAGGCCGACATTCACGCCGATATTGATCAGCACCTGGCCAATCCACAGGAAGGCCAGGCCGTAGGCCACGTAGGCCGAGAAGAACTGCTGGGCCTTCTCCGCCCACAGGCCGATGTAGAGCGCGCGCACGCTGACGAAAACGAACAGCGCCACGGTCGCCAGGGCGCCGACCATACCCAGCTCCTCGGCGAGTACGGCAAAGACGAAGTCGGTATGCGCCTCCGGCAGGTAAAACTGCTTCTGGATGCTGTTGCCCAGGCCGACACCGAACCACTCGCCACGGCCGAAGGCGATCAGCGCCTGACTCAGCTGATAGCCGGCGCCGTACTGGTCGGCCCAGGGGTCGACGAAGTTGGTCAGGCGCTCCAGGCGGTAGGCCTGGCTGGTCATCACCAGCACACCCGCACCGAGCACACCGGCGGCCAGCGGAATGAAGCGCAACAGGTTGACCCCACCGAGGAACAGCATGGCGATCGACGCCCCCACCAGCACCACGGTGGCGCCGAAGTCCGGCTCGGCCAACAGCAGCACGGCGATCGGTCCCAGCACCAGCAGGGGCTTGAGGAAGCCCATGAGCTTCTCCCGCACCTCGGCCTGGCGGCGCACCAGATAGGCGGCGATGAACATGACGGTGAACAGCTTGGCCAGCTCCGAGGGCTGCAGGTTGAACAGACCGAAGCCGATCCAGCGGCTGGCGCCATTGACCTCACGGCCGATGCCAGGCAACAGCACCAGGATCAGCAGGACCACCGCCAGCAGCAGCAGACGGCCGCTGAAGCGCTGCCACTGGGCCATCGGCACCAGCAGGGTCACGAGCGCGGCGACAATGCCGATCGCTACGTAGATCAGGTGGCGAACCATGTGATACAGCGGATTGCCTGACAGCGACGCTGCCACTTCCGAAGACGCCGAGGTGATCATCACCAGGCCCAGGCCCAGCAGCGCCAGGCAGCCGGCTAGCAACGGGAAGTCCAGGTCGATGCCGCGGCGGCTGTGCAGCGGCGAGGGGGCGGCGAGCAGCTGCGCGATCATAGCGGCAAGCCCTCCACCGCTTGGGCGAACAGACGCCCGCGCTCTTCGAAGTTCTTGAACATGTCTAGGCTGGCGCAGGCCGGCGACAGCAGCACCGCATCGCCGGGCTGGGCCAGCTCGGCGCAGCGCTGCACCGCCTCGTCGAGGCTGGCGACGCGAATCCGCGGCACCCGCTCGCCGAGGGCGGCGGCCAGGCGCTCGGCGTCGCGTCCGAGCAGCACCACCGCGCGGCAGTGGCGCGCCACAGGCGCGGCCAGGGCGGAGAAGTCCGCTCCCTTGCCGTCGCCACCGGCGATCAGCAGCAGCTTGCCGGCGATGTCCGCGCCGAGCCCTTCGATGGCCGCCAGGGCGGCGCCGACGTTGGTCGCCTTGGAGTCGTCGTAGTAGTTCACCTCACGCCGCTCGCGCACCCACTGACAGCGGTGGGCCAGGCCGGTGAAGGCCTTGAGGGCCTCGAGCATCGCCGCCATCGGCAGGCCGACGGCATGGCCCAGGGCCAGCGCGGCCAGGGCGTTGGACTGGTTGTGGGCGCCGCGGATCTTCAGCTCGGCGGTCGGCAACAACGCCTCGAACTGGTAGCCCAGGTACTTCTCGCCGCCCTCCTCGATCAGGCCGAAGCGCTTGAAGTCGGGCTTGCCCAGGCCAAAGGTCCAGCACGGCACCTGGTCGGCGATCAGCGGCCGCGACAGGGGATCATCGCGATTCACCACCACCTGACGGGCACCGCGAAAGATGCGGTGCTTGGCCAGGTGATAGGTGGCCAGCGAGGCGTAGCGGTCCATGTGGTCTTCGCTGATGTTCAGGCAGGTGGCCACCTCGGCGTTGAGTTGCTCGGTGGTCTCCAGCTGGAAGCTCGACAGCTCGAGCACGTACAACTCGACCTGGTCGCTCAGCAGGTCCAGGGCCGGGGTGCCGAGGTTGCCGCCGACTGCGACGCGCTTGCCCGCCGCCGCCGCCATCTGACCGACCAGGGTGGTCACCGTGCTCTTGGCGTTGGAGCCGGTGATGGCGACGATCGGCGCCTTGGCATGGCGGGCGAACAGATCGATGTCGCCGGACAGCTTCACGCCACGGGCAGCCGCCGCCTGCAGCGCCGGGGTGGCGACAGCCAGGCCCGGGCTGACCAGCAGTTCGCTGGCGCGGCAGAGGAACTCCACGTCCAGCTCGCCGCAGCGCACTTCCACCTGCGGAAACTGCTCACGCAGGGTGGCCAGTTCCGGCGGGTTCGCCCGTGTATCGGCCACGGCAAAGCGCATGCCCTGCCGCGCCAGGAAGCGCACCAGGGACATGCCGCTCTTGCCGAGGCCGACAACGATGCGGAACTGGTCGGAAGCGATCAACGACACTGTCTATTACCTCAGTTTCAGGGTGGCCAGGCCGATCAGCACCAGGATTACGGTAATGATCCAGAAACGCACGATCACCCGCGGCTCGGGCCAGCCTTTCAATTCGAAATGGTGGTGAATCGGCGCCATGCGGAACACCCGCTTGCCGGTCAACTTGAAGGACGCCACCTGGATGATCACCGACAGGGTTTCCATGACGAACACCCCGCCCATGATGAACAGCACCACTTCCTGGCGCACGATCACGGCGATGGTGCCGAGCGCGGCACCGAGGGCCAGCGCGCCGACGTCGCCCATGAAGACCTGGGCCGGGTAGGTGTTGAACCAGAGGAAGCCGAGGCCGGCGCCAACCAGCGCGGCGCAGAACACGATCAGCTCGCCGGCGCCGGGCACATAGGGAATGAACAGGTACTCGGCGAACTTCACGTTGCCGGACAGGTAGCAGAAAATGCCCAGGGCGCCGCCGACCATCACGGTGGGCAGAATCGCCAGGCCATCCAGGCCATCGGTCAGGTTCACCGCGTTGCTCGAACCGACGATGACGAAGTAGGTCAGGACCACGAAGCCCACGCCCAGCGGGATGCTGACATCCTTGAGCAGCGGCAGGATCAGGGTGGTCTCCACCGGGCTCTGCGCGGTCATATAGAGGAAGGCGGCGGCGCCCAGGCCGAACACCGACTGCCAGAAATACTTCCAGCGGCTCGGCAGGCCCCGGGAGTTCTTCTCGATCACCTTGCGGTAGTCATCGACCCAGCCAATGGCGCCGAACAGCAGGGTGACGGCCAGCACCACCCACACATAGCGGTTGGAGAGGTCGGCCCAGAGCAGGGTGCTGACCGCGATGGCGGAAAGGATCAGGGCGCCGCCCATGGTCGGCGTGCCCTTCTTCGACAGATGCGACTGCGGGCCGTCATGGCGCACCGCCTGACCGATCTGACGGATCTGCAGGGTACGGATCATCCAGGGGCCCAGCCACAGCGACAGCGCCAGCGCAGTCAGTACGCCGAGGATGCCGCGCAGCGTCAGGTACTGGAACACGGCAAAACCCTTGTGGAACTGTTGCAGGTACTCGGCCAGCAGCAGCAGCATTTAGTGACTCTCCCCCGATGTGCCACACAGCGCCGCCACGATCTTCTCCATCGCGGCACTGCGTGAACCTTTGATTAGAATGGTGGTATCACCCGACTCGGCGCGAAGCGCGTCGATCAGGCTGGCTTGATCGGCGAAATGCCGGCCATTGTTC
Organism: Pseudomonas benzenivorans; assembly: GCF_024397895.1. Lineage (NCBI taxonomy): Bacteria > Pseudomonadati > Pseudomonadota > Gammaproteobacteria > Pseudomonadales > Pseudomonadaceae > Pseudomonas > Pseudomonas benzenivorans. Next base: position 3,591,497 of record NZ_CP073346.1, on the reverse strand, counting down.
CCGAATGCCTGGACGGCATGGGCCATCAGCGGCCCCACTGCGTAGAGCGCATCCACCTTGCCCGCGGCGTAGCCGCCCACTTCGCGATGCCCCTGCTCGGCCCAGTCGCCCAGCTCCCCCATGTCTCCAAGCACCAGCACGGTGCGCCCGGAGAAGCCGGCGAGTATATCAACGGCCGCGCAGATCGAAGCAGGGTTGGCGTTGTAGCTGTCGTCGATCACCCGCACGCCATTCGTCGCCAGCTGCGCTACGGCGCGGCCCTTGACCGGCTGGAGGTTTTCCAGCCCGGCCTTGATCTCGACCAACGGTACCCCGAGGGCATGGGCGGCGGCCGCAGCGGCCAGGGCGTTGGCGACATTGTGCTCGCCCAGCAGGTTGAGCTGGACGCGCGCCTGGCCTTCGGCACAGTGCAGGCTGAAGGCCGAGCAGCCGCGGGCGTCGCGGGCCAGCTCGCTGGCGTGGAAATCCGCCGCGGCGTTGGCCAGGGAGAAGCTCAGCACCTGACGGCCCCGGGCGCGGCGCTGCCAGGTGGCAAAGGCCTTGTCGTCCAGGTTGAGCACGGCGACACCGTCCGCACCCAGGCCCTCGATTATTTCGCCCTTGGCCTCGACTATCTTCTCCGGCCCGCCGAACTCGCCAACATGGGCGGTACCGGCGTTGGTCAGGATGGCCACCTGCGGCCTGGTCAGGGCGACGGTGTAGGCAATCTCGCCGACATGATTGGCGCCCAGCTCGATCACCGCGGCGACATGCTCTGGTCCCAGTTCCAGCAGGGTCAGGGGCGCGCCGAGGTCGTTATTCAGGTTGCCGCGGGTGGCCAATACCGCGCCGCCGCGCTGGGCGAAGGCGGCCCGCAGGATGCTGGCGAGCATCTCCTTGACCGTGGTCTTGCCACTGGAGCCGGTTACCGCGGCCAGCGGGCCACCGTAGGCCTGGCGGTTGATCGCCCCCAGTTGGCCGAGGGCCAGGCGGGTATCGGCCACCAGCAGCTGCGGCAGCGGCGCACCCGCCACCTCGCGCTGCACCAGCGCGGCAACCGCGCCCTTGGCGGCGACCTCGGCCAGGTAATCATGGCCATCGAAGCGCGGACCGGCCAGGGCGATAAACAGCTGCCCGGGACGGATCGCCCGGCTGTCGCTGCTGACCGCGTCGAACGCGCAATCGGCACCGACCAGACGCCCCTGCAGCGGTCCCGCCACGTCACTCAAGCGCAATGCCTTAAGCATGGACAGCCTCCCATGCCACCAGGGCCTTGGCGGCTTCCTCGAGATCGGAGAACGGCTGCCGCTCGCCCTTGATCTCCTGGTAGTCCTCATGCCCCTTGCCGGCCAGCACCAGCACGTCGTCCGCCCCTGCCTCGGCAACCAGCTGGGCGATGGCCTGACCACGTCCGGGCACGAAACGCACGTTCTGCGGCGCGGCAAAGCCAGCCCGGATATCGTCGAAGATCAGCTCGGGGGACTCGCTGCGCGGGTTGTCGTCGGTGACCCAGACGCCGTCGGCCAGCCGCTCGACCACCTCGGCCATCAGTGGCCGCTTGCCGCGATCGCGGTCGCCGCCACAGCCGAACAGGCACAGCAGGCGCCCGCGGGCGTGAGGCCGCAGCGCTTGGAGCACTTTATCCAGGGCATCGGGGGTGTGGGCGTAGTCGACCACCACCAGCGGCTGCCGCACCCCGCCGAGGCGCTGCATGCGCCCGACCGGCCCCTGCAGGCGCGGCAGCACCTTGAGGATTTCGTCCAGCGGGTAGTCCATGCCGAGCAAGGCCCCGACCACGGCCAGCAGGTTGCTCAGGTTGAACCGCCCGAGCAGTGAGCTGCGCAGGTTGCCTTCGCCGCGCGGGGTGACCAGTGTGGCGCGCACACCGTGATCATCGAACTGGGCATCGCGGCAGTACAAATAGGCGCCGGCGTCTTCCAGGCTGTAGCTGATCAGGCGCGACTCGCTCGGGTCGCCGGCAAGCTTGCGACCGGCGTCGTCGTCCAGGTTGATCACCCGGCAGCGCAGTCCCGGCACCCGGAACAGCATGGCCTTGGCGTCGGCGTAGGCCTCCATGGTGCCGTGATAATCCAGGTGGTCACGCGACAGGTTGGTGAATACCGCCACGTCGAACGCCAGGGCCGCCACCCGGCCCTGGTGCAGGCCGTGGGACGACACTTCCATCGCCACCGCGCGAGCGCCGTTCTTCTTCAGGTCGGCCAGGGTCGCCTGCACGCCGATCGGGTCGGGCGTGGTGTGGCGCCCCTGCGCCAGAGCGTTGTAAAAGCCATTGCCGAGGGTGCCGACTATGCCGCAGGACTGGCCGAGCAGGTCCAGGGCCTGGGCCAGCAACTGGGTCACGCTGGTCTTGCCGTTGGTGCCGGTGACGCCGACCAGGTGCAGGGCGCGGCTCGGCTCGCCGTAGAAGCGCCCGGCAATGGCCGACAGCTGCGCGGCAAGGCCCCTGATCGCCACCAGTTCGGTAGCGCCTGCCGGCGGCAGCGCCGGGGCGCCCTCGGCCTCGAAGGCCACTGCGGCGGCGCCGCGGGCGATCGCGTCGGCGATATGCAGGCGACCATCCTGCTGGCTGCCGGGTACGGCGAGAAACAGATCCCCCGGACGCACCTTGCGACTGTCCAGGGTCAATTCACGAACCAGCAGAGCGCTGGCCGCTTGAGGCAATAATTGATTAAGCGGCATGGGCATCAGATTCGCCCTCCTGTACCGGTGTTCACTGCCAACTCCTGCGATTCGACGGGCGGCAGGTTGTCGGGAACGATGTTCATCAAACGCAACGCCCCGGCCATCACCTTGCCGAACACCGGTGCCGAGATCAGGCCGCCGTAATAGCCGCCTTTGCTCGGCTCGTCGATCACCACGGCCACCGCAATGCGCGGATCGCTCATCGGACCGAAGCCGGCGAACAGGGCGCGGTAGGCGTTTTCCGTGTAACCCTTGGCGCCCACGGTGGCCTTGCGCGCGGTGCCGCTCTTGCCGGCGACGTGGTAGCCCGGGACCATGGCGCGATGGGCACCGCCCGGCGCCTCGATGACCTGCTGCAGCATGCCCTGCATGGTTTCGGCGATATCCGCTGGCATTACCTGCACGCCATCCGGCGCCTGGTCGACCCGGGTCAGCGACAGCGGCACGTTGCGCCCGTCGTTGGCCAGCACCGAATAGGCGTGCACCAGCTGCACCGCGGTCACCGACAGGCCATAGCCGTAGGACAGGGTGGCGGTCTCGGCCTGGCGCCAGTTGCGGTGATTCGGCAGGTTGCCGATGCGCTCGCCGGGGAAGCCCAGGCCGGTGTCCTGGCCCAGACCGACCTGCTGCATCAGGGCATAGATGGACTCACCGCCGATGTCGAAGGCGATCTTGCTCATGCCGACGTTGCTCGACTTGATCAGGATGCCCGCGAGGTCCAGCGGCCCGTTGCTGCGCGAGACGTCGCGGATGGTGTACTTGCCGATGCGCATGGAGCCCGGGTAGACATCCACAGTGTCGGTGGGCTTCCAGCGTCCGCTTTCCAGCGCGGCGCTCATGGAAAACGGCTTGACGGTGGAGCCCGGCTCGAACACGTCGATCATCGCCCGGTTGCGCATGGCGGCCGGCTGCAGGCTGCGGCGGTTGTTCGGGTTGTAGGTGGGCTGGTTGACCATCGCCAGCACTTCGCCGGTCTTAACGTCAATCATCACCAGGCTGCCGGCCTTGGCGCCGAACTCGACCAGGGCGTTGCGCAGTTCGCGATGGGCCAGGTATTGCAGGCGCAGGTCGATCGACAGCGCCAGGGCCTTGCCGGCCTTGGCGTTCTGGGCGACCTGGACGTCCTTGATCAGCCGACCACGACGGTCCTTGAGCACCTGGCGCTTGCCCGGCACCCCGGCCAGCCACTCGTCGAACGCCAGTTCCATGCCTTCGCGACCACGGTCGTCGATGTCGGTGAAGCCGACCACGTGAGCGGTCACCTCACCGGCCGGATAGAAGCGCCGGAACTCCTCGATGGCGTACACGCCGGGCACCTTGAGGTCGAGCACGCGCTGGCCCTGCTCCGGGGTCAGGCCGCGGACCAGGTACATGAACTCGCGCTCGGCGTTGGCCTGCAGGCGCTCGGCGAAGGTCTTCGGCTCCTGCCCCAGGGCGACGGCCAGGCCCGACCACTGCGCCTTGGCGGCCTGCAGTTCCCTGCCGTTGGCCCACAGGGTGGTCACCGGGGTGCTCACGGCAAGCGGCTCGCCATTGCGGTCGGTGACCAGGCCGCGATGCGCCGGGATCGGGATATGGCGGACGCTGCGCGCGTCGCCATGGGCCTGAAGGAAATCGCGGTCGATGATCTGCAGGTCGACGATGCGCCAGACGATGGCGCCGACCATTAATGCCAGGAGCAACAGCACCAGGCGGAAGCGCCAGGGATAGAGTGCGCCTTCCAGGCGGATCATGGCGTCACCAGCCGCACTTCGGCGGCGTCGGGAATGCGCATCTGCAGCTGTTCGCTGGCCAGGGCCTCGATGCGGTTATGCGCCGTCCAGGTGCTCTGCTCGAGAACCAGCCGACCCCATTCGGCCTGCGCCTTGTCGCGCACGCTGAGCTCGGCATAGAGGCTGTTGAGCAGCACGCGGTTCCAATGCGCGCTATAGGACACCGCCAGCGCCGAACCCAGCACGGCCAGGAACAGCACCAGCAGCAGCAGGCTGCCAGACGGCAAGGGCTTGGCGAACACGCGGCTCATCGCACCTTCTCCGCCACGCGCATTACCGCGCTACGCGAACGTGGATTGGCCTTGAGCTCGGCGTCGGAGGCGTACTGCGGCTTGCCGGCCAGCTTCAGGCGCGGCTCGAAGGCCTTGGGGATGATCGGCAGGTCACGGGGCAGCTTGTCCTGCTCGCCCTTGGCGTGGCGCCGCATGAACTGCTTGACGATGCGGTCCTCGAGGGAATGGAAGCTGATCACCACCAGACGGCCGCCCACCTCGAGGGCCTCCAGGGCGGCGTCCAGGCCACGCTCGAGATCACCCAGCTCGTTGTTGATGTGAATACGCAGGCCCTGGAAGGCCCGGGTAGCCGGATGCTTGCCCTTCTCCCAAGCCGGGTTGGCGTCGGTCAGCACCTGGGCCAGATCGGCGGTGCGTTCGAACGGCCGCTCGGCGCGGCGCTGCACCACGGCCCGTGCCATACGCTTGGAAAAGCGCTCCTCGCCGTATTCCTTGAAGACCCGGGCGATTTCCTCCTCACTGGCCGTGGCGATCCACTGCGCGGCACTGAGCCCACGGGAGGGGTCCATGCGCATATCCAACGGCCCGTCATTGAGGAAACTGAAGCCGCGCGCGGCGTCATCCAGTTGCGGCGAAGACACTCCCAGGTCCAGCAAGATCCCGGCAACCTTGCCGGACAACCCGCGGACAGCAACTTCGTCACCAAGTTCCGCAAAACTGCGCTGCACAACGACAAAGCGGCCGTCTTCGGCCGCCAGCGCATTCCCCGTCTCGATCGCCAGGGGGTCTTTATCGAACCCCAACAAATGACCATCCGGCCCCAACTTTTCGAGAATCAGCCGGCTATGCCCGCCCCGCCCGAAGGTGCCGTCCAGGTAGCAGCCACCCGCGCGCACGGCGAGGCCTGCGACGGCTTCGTCGAGCAGGACGGTGATATGGCGGAAGCTGTTGGTCATAGTCACAGGATCAGGTCACGTAGTTCGTCGGACAAAGCACCGGGTTGCTTGATGGCGGCCAGATCGGCATCCGCCACGGCATTCCAGGCATCCTCGTCCCACAGTTGAAATTTATTGAGCTGGCCGACCAGCATCGCGCGCTTGTCCAATTTGGCGTATTCGCGCAGACGCGGCGGCACCAGGAAACGGCCACTGGCATCCAGCTCGAGATCGACGGCGTTACCGATCAGCAAACGCTGCAGGCGGCGATTCTCCTCGCGAAAGGAGGCCAGCTCGCGCAATTTGTTTTCGATCAGCTCCCATTCCGGCAGTGGATAGACGCAGAGGCAAGGGTCAATGGCATCAATGGTCACGATGAGCTGGCCGGAGCAGCGCGACACGAGCTCGTCCCGATACCGACTTGGCATCGCGAGTCGCCCTTTGGCGTCGAGACTGATGGCGTTGGCTCCGCGAAACACGACAGTGCTCCCCCGTAATTAGCTATCCATGCCCAGAAAACCCACTTTGTGCCACTTCTTACCACTTACGCACACTATAGGAATGCGTGCGCTCCACCGTCAAGGCGCGCCAGAAAGGAAAAATCCTTACAGGACGGTAATTTAGCGAGTTAAAGAGGAGTAGATCAGAGCGTGGCGGGGAGTGTCTCGAGGCAAAAATCAACTAGCTCAGAGAGCTGAGCTGCGAACTTAAAGTGATTTATCAAGAGTAAGATTTTTTAGGCATGAGAATGCGGGGGGAAGGGCAAAGCGGATAGAAGGGGGGAAGGTGGAGAGTCGATCTGTAAGCCGGGTTCTGTCGAGGACAGTCATTCCTCTACGACGTACATCACTGCACGCCTTTAGCAACCTACCCGGTTCCAGCGCGGGCCACGCCAATGGAACCCTATTTGGTCTTGCTCCGAGTGGGGTTTACCTAGCCACGGACTGTTACCAGCCGCGCGGTGCGCTCTTACCGCACCTTTTCACCCTTACCGGCGCCGAAACGCTTAGGCGGTTATTTTCTGTGGCACTTTCCGTAGGCTCACGCCCCCCAGGCATTACCTGGCACTCCGCCCTATGGAGCCCGGACTTTCCTCCCCCGCATCCCGCAGAACGGGGCACGGCAGCGACTGTCCGATCGACTCTCCGCCGCCAAGGTTAACGGCGCGCGCCCATCAGGACAAGGATTAGTCGCGGGACTGACGTTCCAACGCGGCCTGGTAGAGCAGATTCTTGCGCACCCCGGTAATCTCCGCCGCCAGCGCCGCCGCACGTTTGAGCGGCATTTCCTTTAAGAGCAGATCGAGCACGCGCAAGGCCTCGGCGCTGACCGCCGCCTCGCCCTCTGGTGCCTGCCAGCCCGCCACCAGCACCACGCACTCGCCGCGCTGCTGGTTACTGTCGGCCGCGACCCAGGCGCACAGCTCGGCCAGCGGTAACCCCTTGAGCGTCTCGAAAGTCTTGGTCACCTCACGGGCGAGCAGTGCCGGCCGCTCACCGCCGAACACCTCGCGCATGTCCTCGAGGCACTCGAGTATGCGGTGCGGTGCCTCATAGAAGATCAGGGTGCGCGACTCCTCCCGCACCTGCTCCAGGCGCGCGCGGCGCCCGACCGCCTTGGCCGGCAGGAAACCTTCAAAGATGAAGCGGTCGGAAGGCAAGCCGGCCGCGGACAGCGCCGCGATCAGCGCGCAAGCCCCCGGCACCGGCACCACCGCCACCCCCGCCGCGCGCGCCTGGCGCACCAGGTGGTAACCGGGATCGGAGATCAGCGGCGTACCGGCATCGGAGATCAGCGCCACATCCTCGCCCGCCTGCAGTCGCGCCAGAAAGCGACTGCCCTGATCGCGCTCGTTGTGTTCATGGCAGGCCGCCAGGGGCGTGCCAATACCGAAGTGCTGCATGAGCCGCGCCGAATGCCGGGTATCCTCTGCGGCGATCAGCGCCACTTCGCCAAGCACCTTCAGCGCCCGGGCACTGATGTCGTCCAGGTTGCCAATCGGCGTGGCCACCACATACAGCGTGCCTAGGGGGGGATTCGGAGCACCGGGAACGGTCACAGCACAAGCCTCGATATGACGAAAGCGCGCATTGTAGCCCGTTTCACAGCATCGACATCGCACCGCCGCCGGGGCTTGGGTACAATTCGAGGCTCATTTGCCCAAGTATCAGGAAGGCTTACATGATCGCTTGTCTGCGCCCGCTCTACGCGCTCAGCCTCGCCGGCCTGCTGGCCGCCTGCGCCAGCTCGCCCACCTCCAACCTGGGCGAGTTGCCGCGCACCCCTCAAGCCAGTATCGAGCAGCTGCTGCAGCAAGCCGGTGACAGCCAGTCCGCGCCCGCCAACCTGCTGCGCCTGTCGGCGGCAGACCTGGCGTACCAGCAAAAGCAGCTGGGGCGCGCCGCCGCGATCCTCGAACAGGTGCAGCTCGACACGCTCAAGCCCGCCCAGCAGGTCTTCGCCAGCACCCTGGCGGCCGAACTGGCACTGGCCCGCGACAACCCCAAGGGCGCTCTCCGGGCGCTCGAGCACCCGAGCCTGGCGCGCCTGGGCGAGCTGCCGATCGAACAGCAGACCCGCACTCAACTGGCGCGCGCCACCGCCCTGCAAGCGGACGGCCAGACCCTGGGCGCCGCCCGCGAGCGCGTGTTCATTGCGCCACTGCTTGCTGGAGAAGCAGCCGCACGCAACCACGAAACCATCTGGGAATTGGTCGCCAGCCTGGCCGCCGAGCAACTACAGGCCAACGGTGACGCCGACCTCAGTGGCTGGCTGAGCCTGGCCCAGGCCGCCAAGACCACCGGCCCCCTGGAAGCCCAGCAGAGCGCCATCGAGCAATGGCTTGCCCAACACCCCCAGCACCCCGCCGCCCTGAACCTGCCGGCGCCCTTGCGCGAACTGCAGGAGCTGACCAGCCAACCGCTTACTGAAATAGCGCTGCTGCTGCCGCAGGACGGCCAACTGGCGTCGGTGGCGCGGGCATTGCGCGACGGTTTTCTCGCCGCCCATTACCAGGCCGAGCAGGCCGGGCAGAACCCGCCGAACATTCGCCTGTACGACAGCACGCGCCTCAGTTCGATGGACGAGTTCTACCGCCAGGCTCAGGCGGCCGGCGTGCAATTGGTGGTCGGCCCGCTGGAGAAGCACCTGGTCACCCAGCTCAGCAGCCAGGAGCAATTGCCCATCACCACCCTGGCGCTGAACTACAGCGAATCCAGCCAGGAAGCCCCGCCACAGCTTTACCAGTTCGGCCTGGCCGCCGAGGACGAGGCTCGCGAAGCGGCTCGCCGCGCCTGGGCCGACGGCATGCGCCGCGCCGTCGCCCTGGTGCCGGAGGGAGACTGGGGTGACCGGGTACTTGCCGCCTTCCGCGAGAGCTGGCAGGCCGCCGGCGGGACCCTGATCGCCGCCGAACACGTCGACGAGCCGGTGGAGCTGGCCCGCCAGATCGCCGACCTGTTCCAGCTGCGACAGAGCGAAGCCCGCGCCCGACGCCTGCAGAACACCCTCGGCGTGGCGGTGGCCGCACAGCCGTCGCGGCGCCAGGATGTCGACTTCATCTTCCTCGCCGCCACCCCGCAGCAGGCCCAGCAGATCAAGCCGACTCTGGCCTTCCAGTACGCCGGCGACGTACCGGTGTACGCCACCTCGCACCTGTATACCGGCAACCACAGCCAGGCCCAGTACCTGGACCTCAACGGCATCCGCTTCTGCGAGACACCCTGGCTGCTCAACCCCGAGGAGCCCCTACGCCAGCAGGTCAGCAGCCAGTGGCCCCAGGCCGGCGGCAGCCTCGGCCGGCTCTACGCCATGGGCGTCGACGCCTATCGCCTGACGCCGCGCCTGGACCAGCTCAAGGCTCTCCCCGACAGCCGGGTCGACGGCCTGTCCGGCAGCCTGAGCCTCAACCCGGCACAGCGCATCGAGCGGCAGCTGCCCTGGGCCGAGTTCCGCGACGGCCAGGTGCAAGCCCTGCCCGCCAGCAGCAATTGAACGAGCCGACCAGCAGCCAGAACAGCGGCCAGGCCGCCGAGGCCTTGGCCCGCCAGCATCTGGAGCGGCAGGGCCTGCGCCTGCTGGCACAGAACTGGCGCTGCCGCCGCGGCGAGCTCGATCTGGTCATGCTCGACGCCGATACAGTAGTATTCGTCGAGGTACGCTATCGGCGGCACGCCGCCTGGGGCGGCGCGGTGGCCAGCGTCGATGCGCGCAAGCGCGACAGGCTGACCACCGCCGCCATGCTCTTTCTGCAACAGGAGTCGCACTGGGCCAAGCACCCGTGCCGCTTCGACGTGATCGCCATCAACGCCCAAGGCAGCGCAGCCCCGCGACTGGACTGGATTCAGAACGCCTTTGATACCTGAGCCGCCACCCCACTGAAGGTTATATTTCCGATGGACATGCAAGCCCGTATTCGCCAGCTGTTCCAAGCCAGCATCGAAACCAAGCAACAGGCCATGGAAGTGCTCGCGCCGTTTATCGAGCAAGGCAGCCTGGTCATGGTTCAGGCGCTCCTCAGCGAGGGCAAGATTCTCACCTGCGGCAACGGCGGTTCGGCCGGCGATGCCCAGCACTTCTCCTCCGAGCTGCTCAATCGCTTCGAGCGCGAGCGCCCCAGCTTGCCGGCCATCGCCCTGACCACCGACAGCTCAACCATCACCTCGATCGCCAACGACTACAGCTACAACGAGGTGTTCTCCAAACAGATTCGTGCACTCGGCCAGCCGGGCGACGTGCTCCTGGCCATTTCCACCAGCGGCAACTCGGCCAACGTGATCCAGGCCATCCAGGCCGCCCACGATCGCGAAATGACCGTGGTCGCCCTTACCGGCCGTGACGGCGGCGGCATGGCCTCGCTGCTGCTGCCGGAAGACGTCGAGATCCGCGTGCCCTCGAAAGTCACCGCACGCATCCAGGAAGTGCACCTGCTGGCCATCCACTGCCTCTGCGACCTGATCGACAGCCAACTCTTCGGGAGTGAAGAATGACCCGTACCCCCCTGCTCCTCGCCGCCCTGGCATTCACCTTCGTCCTGGCCGGCTGCGGCAGCCGCAGCATCGGCAACAAGATCGATGACCAGTTCATCGCCCCCGCAGTCGAGAGCAACATCACCAGGGCCCACGTCGACCTGACCAGCCCGACTTCGCACATCGTCGTCACCAGCTACAACGGCGTGGTGCTGCTGGCCGGACAAACCCCGCGCAGCGACCTCAAGGCCATGGCCGAACAGGCGGCGCGCCGGGTGCAGAATGTGACCAAGGTGCACAACGAGCTACAGGTGCTCCAGCCGACCAGCCTGCTGGCCCGCAGCAACGACTCCCTGCTGACCACCAAGATCAAGACCCAGATGCTGGCCGACGCCACGGTGCCGGGCTCGCGCATCAAGGTGATTACCGAGAACGGCATCGTCTACCTGCTCGGCCTGGTGTCGCGCCAGGAGGCCGCACAGGCCACCAGCCTGGTGCAAAGCGTTTCCGGGGTCCAGAAGATCGTCAAGCTGTTCCAGTACACCAACTGACGGCTACAACAATGAAAAAGGCGATCCTCGGATCGCCTTTTTTGTTTACTTCACCACCTTCAGGCTCGGACGGCCGCTGGGGCGTGGCGGCTCGCCATCCGGCGGCCCCTGGTCATCCGGCCCATCGCCGTCTTCGTCATCCGGCACGGGGGGCTCCAGGTCAAAGACCATGCCCTGACCGTTCTCCCGGGCGTAGATCGCCAGCACCGCACCGGAGGGAATGTACAGGCTGTGCGCCACGCCGCCGAAACGGCCCTCGAAGCTCACCGCCTCGTTGTCCATATGCAGATGCCGCACCGCGCCCGGCGAGACATTCAGGACGATCTGCCCGTCGCTGGCGAAGCCTGGCGGCACCTGCACCCCGGCGAACTCGGCGTTGACCAGCAGATGGGGGGTGCAGTCGTTGTCAACGATCCACTCATAGAGGGCGCGAACCAAATAGGGACGACTGGAGTTCATCGAAACCTCCTCAGGTATTAACGCATCTCGCGCTCGGCGGCGGACAGACTGGCCCGAAAGCCCTCGCGCGCAAACTGGCGGTCCATGTAGTCGAGCAGCGGCTTGGCCGGCTTCGGCAGCTCGATGCCCAGCAGCGGCAAACGCCAGAGAATCGGCAGCAGGCAGCAGTCCACCAGGCTCATTTCCTCACTGAGGAAATACGGCTTGTCGGCGAACAGCGCCGATACGCCGGTGAGGCTTTCGCGCAACTCCTTGCGCGCCTGCACCCGGGCCGGCTCCTTGCTGCGCGGATCGAGAATCTGGTCGACCAGTGCACACCAGTCGCGCTGGATGCGGTGGATCAACAGACGACTGTTGGCCCTGGCTACCGGATACACCGGCAGCAGCGGCGGATGAGGGTAGCGCTCATCCAGGTATTCCATCACCACCGTCGACTCGTACAGCGCCAGATCACGATCGACCAGGGTCGGCAGGCTGGCATAGGGATTGACCTCCAGCAGCTGCGGCGGACAACGCCCCGGCTGGACACTGATGATCTCGGCGCTGACACCCTTCTCGGCGAGCACGATACGTACGCGGTGGGAATAGTGGTCGGCGGGGTCGGAGTAGCAGGCCAACCGATTGGTCACGCCCATGGCGGTCCTCCTCGCTTATAAGGTTATCTGAAGCAGAAAAACCTGCGCGCCCGAAGGGGCGCGCAGGTCAACAACGGAACGACAGCGGATTAATGCACGTCCTTCCAGTACTCACGCTTGAGCAGGTAGGCAAACACGAAGAAGAACGCCAGGTACAGCAGCACGTAGGTACCGATGCGCTGACTCTCCAGCTTGACCGGGTTGGCCGAGTAGGCCAGGAAGGTCACCAGATTCTTGATCTTCTCGTCGAACTGCTCTTCGCTCAGCTCGCCGGTTTTCGGCTCGACGGTCAGCTGGTCGCAGGCCTCGTGGGTGATCGGCGTACCGGTCAGCGGGTCGAACTGCTTCTTGCCGTCCTCGACCACCTGGACCTGCTTGCAACCGATGTACTGACGGCCCTGCAGCCCAGCCAGCACGTTCGGCATGCCGACGTTCGGGAACACCTTGTTGTTCGCGCCGAGGGGACGGCTCGGGTCTTCATAGAAGGTGCGCAGATAGGTGTAGAGCCAGTCGGTGCCACGTACCCGGGCAACCAGGGTCAGGTCCGGCGGAGTGGCGCCGAACCAGGCCTTGGCATCGTCAGGGCGCATGCCGATCTTCATGTGATCACCGATCTTGGCATCGTTGAACACCACATTGTCCAGCATCAGCTCGTGGGGAACGCCAAGGTCATCGGCCACCCGCTCGTAACGCTGGAACTTGGCGGCATGGCAGCCCATGCAGTAGTTGGCGAAGGTACGCAGACCATCCTGCATGGCGGCCTTGTCGGTCAGGTCGATGTCGACCTTGTCCAACGGATAGTTGCCGCCGGCCCCCAGAGCGAAGGCTGGCATCGCAGCGAAAATCAGTGCAGCAAATAGCTTCTTCATCAGCCTGTCACCCTTTCAGGAACCGGTTTGGTTTTTTCCATCCTGGTGTAGAACGGCATCAGGATGAAGTACGCGAAGTACAGGAAGGTACACACCTGCGACAGCAACGTACGGCCCGGAGTCGGCGCCAATACACCCAGCACGCCAAGGATGACGAAGGACACGCAGAACACCAGCAACCAGATCTTGCTCAGCCAACCCTTGTAGCGCATCGACTTGACCGGACTGCGATCCAGCCAGGGCAGCACGAACAGCACGGCGATGGCCGCACCCATGGCGATGACGCCGAGCAGCTTGTCCGGGACCGCGCGCAGAATCGCGTAGAACGGCGTGAAGTACCAAACCGGCGCAATGTGCTCAGGGGTCTTGAACGGGTTGGCCTGCTCGAAGTTCGGCTTCTCGAGGAAGTAACCGCCCATCTCCGGGAAGAAGAACACGATGAAGCAGAAGATGAACAGGAACACCACCACACCGACGATGTCCTTCACGGTGTAGTAAGGGTGGAATGCGATGCCGTCCAGCGGAACACCGTTCGCATCCTTCTTCTTCTTGATGTCGACGCCGTCCGGGTTGTTCGAACCGACTTCGTGCAGCGCCAGGATGTGCAGCACCACCAGACCGAGAATCACGATCGGCAGGGCCACCACATGCAGGGCGAAGAAGCGGTTCAGGGTGATGCCGGAAATCAGGTAGTCACCACGGATCCACTGGGTCAGGTCATCGCCGATCACCGGGATGGCGCCGAACAGCGAGATGATCACCTGGGCACCCCAGTAGGACATCTGGCCCCAGGGCAGCAGGTAGCCCATGAAGGCCTCAGCCATCAGCAGCAGGTAGATCAGCATACCGAAGATCCACACCAGCTCACGGGGCTTCTGGTAGGAGCCGTAGAGCAGACCGCGGAACATGTGCAGGTAGACCACGACGAAGAACGCCGAGGCGCCGGTGGAGTGCAGGTAGCGCAGGATCCAGCCGTACTCCACGTCGCGCATGATGTACTCGACCGAGGCGAACGCCTCCTCGGCCGAGGGCGTGAAACTCATGGTCAGCCAGATCCCGGTGACGATCTGATTGACCAGCACCAGCAGGGCCAGCGAGCCGAAAAAGTAGAAGAAGTTGAAGTTCTTCGGCGCGTAATACTTGGAGAGATGGTCTTCCCACATCTTGGTCGCGGGGAAGCGCGCATCCACCCATTCCATGAACTTGCTCATCATGCTTGCTCCTGATCCACACCGATGACGATCACGTCATCCGACTCGTACATGTGCGGCGGCACCGGCAGGTTCAAAGGCGCTGGCTGGGCCTTGTAGACGCGACCGGCGAGGTCATAGCGGGAGCCATGGCATGGGCAGAAGTAGCCCCCCACCCATTCGGCGCCGAGATCCGCCGGAGCCACTTCCGGACGGAAGGACGGCGCGCAACCCAGATGGGTGCACAGCCCGACCAGCAGCAGCACTTCGGGCTTGATCGAACGAGTCTTCGGATCGACATAGGTCGGCTGAACCGAGGCCTGGGAGTCGACGTCCGCCAGGCGTTCTTCGATCTTGCTCAGGTTACCCAGAATTTCCTCGGTACGGCGCACGATGAACACCGGCTGCCCCCGCCACTCGGCAACCATCTGCTGACCCGGCTCGATCTTGCTGACGTTCACCTTTACAGGTGCGCCGGCAGCCTTGGCCTTGGCACTCGGGAACCATGACCCCACGAACGGGACCGCGGCACCCACCGCTCCAGCAGCACCCACCACAGAAGTGGCCGCTACCAAGAAGCGACGCCGGCCTGCATTCACGCCGTCATTGCTCATTCAGTCGTCTCCCATCAGCTTTGTGGCCTGTTGTTCAGGCCTCTACTAAGTAAAAATCTGGTGCTGCAAAAAATTCGCCAAATGGTAAAGAAAAGGCCCTTTACTGACAAGGTAATTACCCCGGCAGCGCCTCTGAACACCTTGCAGGGCGCGGACCTCAGGCCTGCGGCATGGTGTCGCAGAGCAGCCAGTCGCCCATAAAAAACGCCCAGCTCCGTAAGGAAACTGGGCGCTTTTGAACGCAGATAGCGAATTAACGCTTGGAGTACTGCGGACGCTTACGCGCCTTGCGCAGACCAACCTTCTTACGTTCAACTTCGCGAGCATCGCGAGTCACGAAACCGGCCTTACGCAGCGAGCTGCGCAGGGTCTCGTCATACTGGATCAGCGCACGAGTGATACCGTGACGAATCGCACCAGCCTGACCGCTCACGCCACCACCGATCACGGTGACGAAGATGTCGAACTTTTCGGTGGTCTCGGTCAGCTCCAACGGCTGGCGAACTACCATGCGGGCAGTTTCACGACCGAAGAAGGTATCCAGAGTGCGGTTGTTGATGGAGATGCTGCCAGTACCCGGACGCAGAAATACGCGAGCGGTTGCAGTCTTGCGACGGCCAGTGCCGTAATTTTGAGTCGCCGACATAATGAACTATTCCGTTAAATCTTCAGTTCTTGGGGCTGCTGAGCGGTGTGCGGGTGAGCGGCACCCTTGTACACCTTCAGCTTACGGTACATGTCGCGACCCAGCGGGTTCTTCGGCAGCATGCCTTTAACCGCGGTCTCGATCACACGCTCAGGCGCCTTGGCGATCAGCTTTTCGAAGCTGATCGACTTGATGCCACCCGGGAAACCGGAGTGAGAGTAGTACATCTTGTCGGTGGTCTTGGCACCGGTCACACGTACCTGCTCGGCATTGATCACGACGATGTAGTCGCCGGTATCTACGTGCGGGGTGTACTCGGGCTTGTGCTTGCCGCGCAGACGGCTAGCGATTTCGGTAGCCAGACGACCCAGGGTCTGACCAGCAGCGTCGACGACGAACCAGTCGCGCTTTACTGTTTCCGGTTTAGCAGTAAAAGTCTTCATTCTTTATAGCCTCAGGGGCCGCCCTGATAAATAAGACGGCGGATCTTACTGAATAGTGCGTACTTTGACAAGTCAAAGGCAGCCGAACACAGACGCTGTCGGGGGCTCGGGTCAGCGCGTCCGTAGCACGGCAAGATTCTTCGGCAGGCGGCGCATCACTTCCACTGCAGAAAGAGGTGCGTAATTATGCAGATTGCGGAAATAAATTCAACCTGCTTGTATGGTGCCCCTCGCAGATAGGAGCATTTCATGAAATATCGCCAACTTGGCCGAACGGAGATTCGGGTCAGCGCAATCTGCCTGGGCACCATGACCTGGGGCGAACAGAACGACGCCAGCGAAGCCTGCGCGCAGATCGAGCGGGCCAAGGCCCATGGCGTCAACTTCATCGACACCGCCGAGATGTACCCGGTGCCGCCGCGGGCCGAGACCTACAGCAAGACCGAACAAATCATCGGCGAGTATTTCCGCACGCACGGCGACCGTGCCGACTGGGTACTGGCCAGCAAGATTGCCGGCCCCGGCAATGGCATCGACTACATCCGCGACGGCCAGATCAAGCACAATCGCGCGCACATCGTCGCCGCCGTGGATGCCAGCCTCAAGCGCCTGCGCACCGACTGGATCGATCTGTATCAGCTGCACTGGCCGGAACGACCGACCAATTTCTTCGGTCAGCTCGGCTACCGCCACCAGGACAGCGCCTTCACGCCGCTTGAGGAAACCCTGGAAGCGCTGGACGAACAGGTCAAGGCCGGCAAGATCCGCCAGATAGGCCTGTCCAACGAAACCCCCTGGGGCACGATGAAGTTTCTGCAACTGGCCGAGAGCCGTGGCTGGCCGCGCACGGTGTCGATCCAGAACCCCTACAACCTGCTCAACCGCAGCTTCGAGGTCGGCCTGGCGGAAATCGCCCTGCGCGAGCAGTGCGGCCTGCTCGCCTACTCCCCGCTGGCCTTTGGCATGCTGTCAGGCAAGTACGCCGGCGGCGCCCGCCCGGCCAATGCCAGGCTCAGCCTGTTCAAGCGCTTCAGTCGCTACACCAACCCGGAGTCCGAAGACGCCTGCGCCCGCTATGTCGCGCTGGCACGGGAACATGGCCTTGACCCGGCACAGATGGCCCTGGCCTTCGTTACCGCCCAACCCTTCGTCACCAGCAACATCATCGGCGCGACCAACCTGGAACAACTGGAAGCCGACCTGAGCAGCGTCGAGCTGACGCTGAGCGACGAGGTCCTGGCCGGCATCGAAGCCATCCACAGGTCGCAGCCGAACCCGGCGCCCTGACGCCAGGTGACACGCCACCATGAAATAGCCCGGCCCGCGCCGGGCTTTTTCATGGGCTGCCACCCCTACAGGGAACGGGCGATGATTTCCTTCATGATCTCGTTGGTGCCGGCATAGATGCGCTGCACCCGGGCATCGGCCCAGGCCCGTGCTACCGGGTACTCCCACATGTAGCCGTAGCCGCCATGCAGTTGCACACACTCGTCCAGCACCTTGCACTGCAGGTCGGTGCCCCAGTACTTGAGCATGGCCGCGGTCGGCACATCGAGCTGCCCCTGCAGGTGCAATTCCAGGCAGCGATCGACAAACACCCGGCCGACCTGGATTTCGGTGGCCATCTCGGCCAACTTGAAGCGCGTGTTCTGGAAGTCCGCCACCGCCTGGCCGAACGCCTTGCGCTCGCGGGTGTAGTCGAGCGTCCACTGCAACGCCGCCTCGGCCGAGGCCAGTGCACTGACGCCGACGGTCAGACGCTCCTGAGGCAGCTCCTGCATCAGGTACGCGAAGCCCATGCCGGCCTGGCCCAGCAGATTTTCCTTGGGCACCCGCACATCCTGGAAGAACAGCTCGGAGGTGTCCTGCGCCTTCATGCCGACCTTCTCCAGTCGCTTGCCCTTGGCGAAGCCCGGACTACCAGCCTCGACCAGGAACAGACTGGTGCCCTTGGCACCCGCCTTGGGGTCTGTCTTGGCCACCACGATCACCAGATCGGCCAGATAGCCGTTGGTGATAAAGGTCTTGGAGCCGTTGATCACGTATTCGTCACCATCCAGCACCGCGGTGGTCTTGACCCCCTGCAGGTCGGAGCCCGCACCCGGCTCGGTCATGGCGATGGCCGTGACCATCTCGCCGGACACCAGTTTGGGCAGGTACTTGTGCTTCAGGGCCTCGGAGCCGTAATGCAGGATGTAGGGCGCGACGATGTCGGAATGCAAAGAAAAACCGATACCGGTCAAGCCGAGACGGCCAACCTCCTCGATCACCACCGCGCTGTAGAGGAAGTCCGCCCCCATGCCGCCGTACTCTTCCGGGATGTGCGAACAGAGCATTCCCGCCTCCCCCGCCTTGCTCCACAGACGGCGATCGATATGACCATCCTTCTCCCACTGCTGATGGAAGGGCACCGCCTCCTGCTCGAGGAACTTGCGGACGCTGTCGCGAAACAGCTCATGGTCGGAGCTGAACAGGGTTCTGGGAATCATGGCGCACCTGGGTAACGGATCGGGATGGAATAGCCTCGACTTTAGCCAAGCAAACGCTTGGTCGCACTGGACACAAGCGCCAAAAAATAAGACGATCCAGCCGCCTCCTGACCACTTAGCCTTCAAACTTGCCGACTATGCCCATCCAGTCTCCCGAGCCACTCAAGCGCGTCGCCATCCTTGCCACCGCGGGCGTCTTCGCCTCGACCCTGATGCAGGCCAAGGATTTCTTCCACATGGCCAGCCTGCGTTACGGCAAACAGCAGGGCCGCGGCCTGACCCCGTCCTTCGAGATCCACCTGGTCAGCCCGGACGGGCTCCCGGTGCGCAGCTTCAGCGGCGTACTGATACCGGTGGACGGCGCACTCGATAGCGCCGACGTAATCATCTTGCCGGCCTTCTGGGACGACTTCGACGCCCTCTGCCAACGTCACCCCCAGGTACTCGACTGGCTCAAGGCACGCCATGCCGCAGGCAGCGCGATCTGCGGCGAGGCCACCGGGGTGTTCTGGATGGCCCAGGCCGGCCTGCTCGACGGCAAGGAGGCGACCACCTACTGGCGCTTCTTCAATGAGTTCGCCGAGCGTTTCCCCCGGGTGCTGCTGAATCAGGACAAGCACCTGTCCGATGCCGACAACCTCTATTGCGCCGGCGGCGTCACCTCGGCCTGCGACCTCTACATCTACCTGATCGAACGCTTCTGCGGCGCCGGCGTGGCCCAGGGCGTGGCCCGCGACATCCTCTACGAGGTGCAGCGCAGCTATACCCCGGGACGCATCGGCTTCGGCGGCCAGAAGCTGCACCACGACCTGACCATCCTGCAGATCCAGCAATGGCTGGAAGAGCACTTCAGCGACAAGTTTCGCTTCGAGGACGTGGCCCGCGAGCACGGCATGAGCATTCGCAACTTCATGCGCCGCTTCCAGAGTGCGACCGGCGACAAGCCCCTGCACTATCTGCAGCGTCTGCGCATCGAGACCGCCAAGGGGCTGCTCAGCGCCACGCGCAAGAGCATCAAGACCATCAGCTATGAAGTCGGCTATGACGATGCCAGCTTCTTTGCCCGCCTGTTCCGCCAGCACACGGAGCTATCGCCCAATCAGTACCGACGCCAGTTTCAGCAGAAGGACGGCCACACCTAGGACTCGCCGGCGGCCGCCAGGTTCGAGACCGCTCCGCGCCTGGCGAACGCGCCGCTTGCGGACAGAAAAAAGGCTGCCCATCGGCAGTCTTTTTCGCAGCAGCCGGTTACGGCTTGTGCGGACGCGAGAGGAACTCGTGGGACTGCATTTCCAGCAGACGACTGAGAGTGCGCTGGAACTCGAAGGTCAGGCGGCCGCCGGTGTAGAGATCCTTGAGCTCCACTTCGGCGGAGATGATCAGCTTGACGTTGCGGTCGTAGAACTCGTCGACCATGTTGATGAAACGTCGCGCCATGTCCTCCTTGGCCACGCTCATCTGCTCGACATTGGCGAGCAGGACGGCGTGAAAGATCTTTCCCAGCTCGATGTAGTCGTTCTGGCTGCGCGGACCGTCGCACAGCTCGCGAAACTCGAACCAGGCCACGTCGTCGCCGACCTTGCGGGCGGTAATGGCGCGATTCTCGATCATCAGCGCCTCGTTCTCCTGCACCAAGCAGTGCTCGGGCAGCAGGCTGCTGAAGCTCTTCTGCAGGCTCTCCTCGGCCGCCGCATCCAGCGGCCAGTGGAACAACTCGGCCTGCTCCAGGGCCCGCAGGCGGTAGTCGACGCCGCTGTCGACATTGACGATCTCGGTGTGTTCCTTGAGCAGGGCGATGGCCGGCAGGAAGCGGGCGCGCTGCAGGCCATCCTTGTACAAGCCGTCCGGGACGATGTTGGAGGTCGCGACCAGGCTCACACCGTTCTTGAACAGCTCCTCGAGCAAGGTGGCGAGGATCATGGCGTCGGTGATGTCGGACACGAAGAACTCGTCGAAGCAGATCACCCGCGCCTCGTCGGCGAAGCGCTTGCCGATGATCACCAACGGGTTCTTCTCGCCCTTGAGGGTCTTCATTTCCTCATGCACCCGCTTCATGAAGCGGTGGAAGTGGGTGCGCATCTTCTGCTCGAACGGCAGCGCATCGAAGAAGGTGTCGACCAGGTAGGTCTTGCCGCGACCGACGCCGCCCCAGAAATACAGGCCCTTGACCGGCCCCTGGGGCTTGCGGGCGAAGAGCTTGCCGAACAGCCCCGGCTTGCTCGCCTGTCCCGCCACCAGATCGTCGTACAGGCGCTGCAGGTGGCGCACCGCCGTTTCCTGGGACGCGTCATGGAAGAATTCGGGCCGCTTGAGATCGGCCTGGTAGCGCTCTAGGGGTGTCATATTCGTTAGCTGGGCAACAAAAATGGGGTCGCCACTTTAGCGACGCCCTCCCCGCTTGGCAATCCAGACCATGGGCCACGATCGCGGACCCAGGCCGTGAAAGGCCTTTAGAGGGCGCCGCGCCCGCATGCAACCGGCGCGGCGGCTGACGATTGGATTACTCGGCCATCCCCGCGATGGCGTCGCGCAGGCGCAGCATGGCGGCGTCGAGCTCCTCCGGATCGGGATAGGCCGGGCTGTCGGCCAGGCACTCGCCATCCAGCCACAGGGTGAACTGGTCGCCTTCGTCCTCGCGCAACTCCAGGGCGTCGGGACCCTGGGCTATCAGGCGCTGACTGATCGCCCCCGCCCTCTTCGGATCACTGAAGGGGCGCGAAAGCAGCAACTCCTCGCCTTCGGCCGAGATGAAACGGAAGCGGAAGCTGCCGTCTTTTTCGCGGAAGCTGACGAAGCGCGCCGTCTTGGCCGCTTTCTTCTTGCCTGCGCCCGCAGCCTGCACCTGCTCGCGGAACGAGCGCAGGCCCACCGCCTCGCGCAGCTCGCCCAGGAACGGGGTGGCGATGCGCCGCGCCTTGGCCGCGCCGGCCTGCAGCACATCCTCCAGATCACTCGGCTTGGCGATCAGCGCCTGGTAGCGCTCGCGGGCCTCGCCCAGCTCGCCGTCGAGCAGCTGGAACAATCGCTGCTTGGCCTCGCCCCAGGCCAGCCCGTCCAGCAGTTCGGCACGGAACTCGGCCTGCTGCGCCGGCGTGGCGAAGGCCTGGTAGAGGGTAAACAGGTGGGCGCTGTCCGGGTCCTTGGCCTCGCCGGGCAGGCGCGAGTCGGTGACGATCCGGGCGATTGCATCCTTGAGCTGCTTGGCGCTGCCGAACAGCGGAATGGTGTTGTCGTAGCTCTTCGACATCTTGCGCCCGTCCAGGCCCGGCAGGGTCGCCACGTCTTCCTCGATCACCGCCTCGGGCAGGGTGAACAGCTCCTTGCCCTGACCGAACAGGTGATTGAAACGCTGAGCGATGTCGCGGGCCATTTCCACATGCTGGATCTGGTCACGCCCGACCGGCACCTTGTGCGCATTGAACATCAGGATGTCCGCGGCCATCAGCACCGGATAACTGAACAAGCCCATGGTCACGCCAGCATCCGGGTCCTCGCCGGCCTCGACATTCTTGTCCACCGAGGCCTTGTAGGCGTGAGCGCGGTTGAGCAGGCCCTTGCCGGCGACGCAGGTGAGCAACCAGCACAGCTCGGGGATCTCCGGGATGTCGGACTGGCGGTAGAAGGTCGCCCGGCTCACGTCCAGGCCGCAGGCCAGCCAGGTGGCGGCGATCTCCAGACGCGAACGCTGGATGCGCACCGGGTCGTCGCACTTGATCAGCGCGTGGTAGTCGGCCAGGAAGTAGAAGGAGTCGGCATCCGCGGCGCGGCTGGCGACGATGGCCGGGCGGATGGCGCCGGCATAGTTGCCGAGGTGCGGTGTACCGGTGGTGGTGATGCCGGTGAGGATACGAGTGGTCATGGCGTTCGCTTGTAGAATGAGGCGCCCATCAGGCGGCAATCGAAAGTCAGAGTCGCGGCGCGAGCAGGTCCTTGAGGTCGGTCAGCTTGCCGTGAAAAAAGTGCCCGCATTCTGCCACTTTCAGCAGCTCATGGGGACGCTGCAGCGCCGCCGACCAGTCATACACCGCCTGCGGCTCGATCACTTCATCGTCCTCCGGCTGGATCAGCGTCAGCGCGCAACGCTGGGCCGGCGGATTGTCCTCGTTCAGTCGCTGCACCGCTGGCGCCACCATGAACAGGTGCGCCGGCTCGATACCCTGCCGCTCCAGGCGTCCACCTAGGCTGGCCGCAACGAACCCCCCGAATGAGAAGCCCAGCAAGGTCAGCGGCAACTGCGGGTGCTGCTGGTGCAGCCAGTGGACGGCGGCCTCGGCGTCATCGATCTCGCCGCTGCCCATGTCATGACTGCCGGCACTGGCGCCCACACCCCGATAATTGAAGCGCAGCGTCACCAGGCCGGCGTCGCGGGCGGTGCGTTGCAGGGTCGAGACTACCTTGTTGAGCATGGTGCCGCCCTGGACCGGATTGGGGTGACAGATCAGCGCCACCCCGCGGGCGTCGGGCACGGCAAGAGACAGGGCTTCCAGTTGGCCGCAGGGGCCATCGATGAATACGGGGGTTTCGCGGGTGAGCAACGTTTAACTCCGTGACCCCAGGCAGGGTCGACACGTCTAGCTGACAGCCTGCGCCGCACACATCTCGGCATTGCATTGCGGTATACAGCGCAGGTTCGAGCCGTTAACGTAAAGCAAAGCCGTTTAGAGAGGAAGGACTCGTGGAACAGACGCTCACAGCCTGGCTGGTACCGGCCCTCACCCTGGTAGCCGGCATTGCCATCGGTTTCCTGATCGCCCGCCTGGCTCCCAATGCGGTGCCCAACCGCACGCAGCGCCAGCTGGACGAAATGCAGAAACGCTTCGACGCTTACCAGAGCGAGGTGGTAACCCACTTCAACACCACCGCCAACCTGGTCAAGAAACTCAGCCAGACCCAGCAGGATGTACAGCAGCACCTGTCCGAAGGGGCCAACCGCCTGGCTCAGGACGAACTGACCCGTCAGCGTCTGCTGGCTACCCTGCACGCCAGCGAAGGCGGCGAGAAACGCGAACGCCTGAAGGCGCCTGAACACCACGAGATGCCCAAGGACTATGCGCCGAAAAGCGCCGATGTCCCGGGCATGCTCGACGAAAGCTACGGCCTGAAGAGCAAAAAATAGTGCGATGACGGCGTCTCCTGCCGTCACCACCACGGGCTCGCCCGACCAACAAAAAGCCCCGCTCGAGAGCGGGGCTTTTTGTTGGCGGTTACGGCTTAGATCATCTCGCGCTCACGCAGCAGCGCCAGCACCCGCTTGACTCCTTCGTCCACCGACAGGCTCTGGGTGTCGATCACCAGATCGGCGTCCAGCGGCACGTCATAACCGAAGGACTCGCCCGGGATGTTGTCCTCCCCGGCGGCATACAGCCCCTGGGGATCCCGCTCACGGCAGGCCTCCGGGGACGCCTGAACGTAGACGGTGATCAGCCGCTCGCGACCGATCAGCGCCTTGGCCTGATCACGCCCCAGGGCATCCGGGGCGACAAATGCCGCCAGGGTCAGCAGACCCGCCTCATTGAACTGGCGCGCCACATGGGCGGCACGTAGCCAGTTTTCCTTACGCCCGGCACGGTCCTGCGGCAGCCCCTTGTTCAGGTCATGACGCAGGTTCTGACCGTCCAGCACGTAGACGGCGCGCCCCTGGTCGAACAGCTTGCGCTCGACCGCGTAAGCCAGGGTGCTCTTGCCGGCGCCGGACAGGCCGCTGAACAGCACGGTGGCCGGACGCTGACCGAAGCGCACCGCGCGCTCCTCGGTGGCGACGTGGGCCAGCTTGCCGTGGTGACCGTCGGCGTAACGCACCGCCAGCGGTTCGGCGATGATCATGCCGGCACCGACCGTGCCGTTGGTCAGGCGATCGATCACGATAAAGGCACCGGTGGTGCGGTTGTAGTCGTAACCGTCGAGGGCAATCGACGCATCCAGGGCGACGGTGACCTTGCCGATCTCGTTGAGCTGCAGACTGCTGGCCGCGCCCTGCTCCAGGGTATTCACATCGACCCGGTGCTGCAGGCTGGCGATCGTCCCCGGCACGTAGCTGGTGGCGCGCTTGATGTCGTACTTCTTGCCCGGCAGCATCGGCTCCTCGCCCATCCACACCAGCATGGCGTCGAAGCTGTCACGGATCTGCGGGCGGTTGTCGGCGTGCACCAGCATGTCGCCACGGGACACATCGATCTCGTCTTCCAGGGTCAGGGTGATCGCCTGGCCCGGACCGGCCTGCTCCAGCTCGCCCTCGTAGGTGACGATGGATTTGACCCTGCTGCCCTTGCCGGACGGCAGCACCACCACCTCATCACCCTTGTGCACGATGCCGCTGGCCAGGGTGCCGGCGAAGCCGCGGAAGTTGAGGTTCGGGCGATTGACGTACTGCACCGGGAAGCGCATGTCGTCGAAGTTGCGGTCGCCGGAAACCTCCACGGTCTCGAGGATCTCCATCAGCGACTGCCCCTCGTACCAGGGCGAGCGCTCGGACTTGTTGACCACGTTGTCACCCTTGAGGGCGGACATTGGCACGAAGTGCAGGGTGGTCGGCTTGAGGTCGACACGCTCGGCGAACTTCAGGTAGTCGGCCTTGATCTGCTCGAACACGCCCTGATCGAAGTCCTTGAGGTCCATCTTGTTGACCGCGACGACGATGTGCTTGATGCCCAGCAGCGAGGTGATGAAACTGTGCCGCTTGGTCTGGGTCTGCACGCCGTAGCGGGCGTCGACCAGGATGATCGCCAGATCGCAGGTCGAGGCGCCGGTGGCCATGTTGCGGGTGTACTGCTCATGGCCGGGGGTGTCGGCGATGATGAACTTGCGCTTGGCCGTGCTGAAGTAGCGATAGGCCACGTCGATGGTGATGCCCTGCTCGCGCTCGGCCTGCAGACCGTCGACCAGCAGCGCCAGATCGACGTCCTCGCCGGTGGTGCCGACCTTCTTCGAGTCGCGGGTGATGGCTTCCAGGTGATCCTCGTAGATCATCTTTGAGTCGTGCAGCAGGCGCCCGATCAGGGTGCTCTTGCCGTCGTCGACGTTGCCGCAGGTGAGGAAGCGCAGCAGTTCCTTGCGTTCGTGCTGGGCCAGGTAGGCGAGGATGTCCTCGCCGATCAAATCAGACTGATGACTCATGGTTCGGAATCCTTAGAAGTAGCCCTGGCGTTTTTTCTCTTCCATCGAGCCGGCGGCGTCGTGGTCGATGACCCGTCCCTGGCGCTCGGAAGTGCGGGTCAGGAGCATCTCCTGGATGATTTCCGGCAGGGTCGTGGCGGTGGATTCCACCGCACCCGTCAGCGGGTAGCAGCCGAGGGTACGGAAGCGCACCATCTTCTTGGTGATGCGGGCCTTTTCCTCATCCGACAGGTGCTCGAGGATGCGCTCGTCGTCGATCATGATCAGGGTGCCGTTCTTCTCGATCACCTCGCGCTCGGCGGCGAAGTACAGCGGCACGATCGGGATCTGCTCCAGGTAGATGTACTGCCAGATGTCCAGCTCGGTCCAGTTGGACAGCGGGAACACGCGGATCGACTCGCCCTTCTTGACCTTGCCGTTGTACACGTTCCACAACTCGGGGCGCTGGTTCTTCGGGTCCCAGCGGTGCTTGCTGTCGCGGAAGGAGTAGACGCGCTCCTTGGCCCGGGACTTTTCCTCGTCGCGCCGGGCGCCGCCGAAGGCCGCGTCGAAGCCGTACTTGTCCAGGGCCTGCTTGAGGCCCTCGGTCTTCATCACGTCAGTGTGCTTGGCACTGCCGTAGGTGAAGGGGTTCATGTCCTGGGCCACGCCATCGGGATTGATGTGCGTGATCAGGTCCAGGCCCATTTCGTCGACCATCTTGGCGCGAAACTTGTACATCTCCTGGAACTTCCAGCGGGTGTCGACATGCAACACCGGGAACGGCAGCTTGCCGGGGAAGAACGCCTTGCGCGCCAGGTGCAGCATCACGGCGGAGTCTTTACCGATGGAATAGAGCATCACCGGGTTGTCGAATTCGGCGGCCACTTCACGAATGATGTGGATACTTTCCGCCTCCAGCTGTTTGAGGTGCGTCAGTTTATCGAGCATGGCTACTCACGGATTGCTGTGTGATGAGGCCGACGGGCCAGGGACTAGGGCGCACTCTATCACGACGCAAGCTTCTATTGAGGCGCCCGGTTAGATCAAAAAAATCTAGCTTTATGCCGCCCGCTCCGGCCAATCAGTGACCCGCCAGCGGACCAGTCGAGCCCAGGCAGCGGCGACCTGGCAGGCCTGCACCACCCCGCCGACGCCTGGACTCGGCCACCGACGAGGCAAGACTGCCCGGCTCAGATCGGGTTGGGGCAGTCGATGAACTGGTGCTCAAGGGCGAAGCGTTTCGCCAGGTAGTCGCCCAGGGCCTGGACGCCGTAGCGCTCGGTGGCATGGTGGCCGGCGGCGATGAAACTGATGCCATTCTCCCGGGCACTGTGGAAGGTCTGCTCGGAGGCCTCGCCGGTAAGGTAGAGGTCGACGCCGGCGGCGATGGCCTGATCGATATAGCCCTGACCGCCGCCGGTGCACCAACCGACGCGGCGGATCAGACCCGCGCCCTCAATCAGCAGCGGTTCGCGGCCGAGCACCCGCTGAACGCGCTGAGCGAAGTCATGCGGGGTCATGGGCTCGGCCAAGGAGCCGAGCAGTCCGACGGTACGCGGGTTGTCGGGCTCCAGCAGCCTCTCGACGGTGATGTCCAACTGACGCGCCAGCTGCACGTTGTTACCCACCTCTGGGTGCAGGTCGAGCGGCAGGTGATAGGCCAGCAGGCTGATGTCGTGGGCCAGCAGCGCCTTCAGGCGGCGCTGCTTCATCCCGGTGACACAGGGATTCTCGCCCTTCCAGAAGTAGCCGTGATGCACCAGCAGCACGTCGGCTTCGGCCTCCACCGCCGCGTCGACCAGCGCCTGACTGGCGGTGACCCCGCTGACGATGCGCCGCACCTGCGGCCGTCCCTCGACCTGCAGGCCGTTGGGGCAGTAGTCGCTGATGCGCGCGGCGCCCAGGTAGCGCTCGGCCTCTTCAACCAGGGTCGTCAGGGCAATGGCCATGTAGATTCCTCTCTAACTGTTACAGGGCGCTGCGCTCTAGGGCAGCCCCCTCTATAATGGCGCACCTTAAAGGGGCTCCCCAGGCCCTCGCAACCCTCAGGATTTCATTGATGTTCAAGGCCCTGCGATTTCTCGGCTGGCCGCTGCTGGTTGGCGTGCTGTTGGCACTGCTGATCATCCAACAGTTCCCCGAGTGGGTCGGCCTGCCGCGCCAGGACGTGCAGCTGCGCCAGGCACCGCTGTACGGCCGCCAGCACCAAGGCCCGGCGTCCTATGCCGATGCGGTCAGCCAGGCGTCGCCGGCGGTGGCCAACCTCTACACCACCAAGTTCGTCGACAAACCGAACCACCCGCTGTTCGAGGACCCGCAATTCCGCCGCTTCTTCGGCGACAACCTGCCCAAGCAACGGCGCATGGAATCGAGCCTGGGTTCCGCCGTGATCATGAGTCCGGAAGGCTACCTGCTTACCAACAACCACGTGGTCAGCGGCGCCGACCAGATCGTGGTGGCCCTGAAGGACGGCCGCGAAACCCTGGCCCGGGTCATCGGCATTGACCCGGAAACCGACCTGGCAGTGCTGAAGATCGACCTCAAGGACCTGCCCTCGATCACCCTGGGCCGCTCCGACGACATCAAGATAGGTGATGTCAGCCTGGCCATCGGCAATCCCTTCGGCGTCGGCCAGACGGTGACCATGGGCATCATCAGCGCCACCGGGCGCAACCAGCTGGGCCTCAATACCTACGAAGACTTCATCCAGACCGACGCCGCCATCAACCCCGGTAACTCCGGCGGCGCGCTGATCGACGCCCAGGGCAACCTGGTCGGCATCAACACCGCGATCTTCTCCAAGTCCGGCGGCTCGCAAGGCATCGGCTTTGCCATTCCCGTGAAGCTGGCGCTGGAGGTGATGCAGGCCATCATCGAGCACGGCCAGGTGATTCGCGGCTGGCTGGGCATCGAGGTACAGCCGCTGACCCCGGAACTGGCCGAATCCTTCGGCCTGGCTGGCCAGCCTGGCATCGTCGTCGCCGGCATCTACCGCGGCGGCCCGGCGCAGAAGGCCGGCCTGCAGCCGGGCGACCTGATCCTCAGCATCGACGGCGAGCCGGCCAGCGATGGCCGCCGCTCGATGAACCAGGTGGCGCGGGCCAAGCCCGGCGAATCCATCCACATCGAAGTGATCCGCAACGCCGAACTGCTGCGCCTGAGCGCAACCATCGGGGTTCGTCCGCCGGCCAACGGCAACTGACAATCGCCGCCCCTGCGGCGGTGCCGCCATAAAAAAGCCGGGAGCGCTTGCGCGCTCCCGGCTTTTCTCTGCGCCACGCCTAGAGTGCGTTCAGCGCATCCAGCAAGGCCCGGTTCTGCTCCGGCGCACCTATGGTGATGCGCAGGAACTGAGCGATCCGCGCCTGCTTGAAGTGCCGCACGATCACGCCCTGCTCGCGCAGACGCGCCGCCAGCTCGGCGGCTTCGTGCTGCGGGTGGCGGACGAAGACGAAGTTGGCCGCCGATGGCAGCACCTCGAAGCCCAGCCGCTGGAGTCCGGCCACCACTGCGTCGCGGCTGTCTATCACCGCTGCGCAGGTCTTGTCGAAATACGCGCGGTCCTCGAAGGCCGCGGCCGCGCCAGCAATCGCCAGGCGATCCAGAGGGTAGGAGTTGAAGCTGTTCTTGATCCGCTCCAGCGCCTCGATCAGCTCGGGATGACCGACCGCCAGCCCGACCCGCAAGCCAGCCAGCGAGCGCGACTTGGACAGGGTCTGGGTCACCAGCAGGTTCGGGTACCGATCCACCAGGGCAATCGCGCTCTGGCCGCCGAAGTCGATGTAGGCCTCGTCCACCAGCACCACGCTGTCCGGGCTGGCCTGCAGCAGGCGCTCGATGGCCTCCAGCGGCAGCAGGCAGCCGGTCGGCGCATTGGGATTGGGGAAGATGATGCCGCCGTTGGGCCGGGCATAGTCCTCGACGCGGATCTGGAACTGCTGATCCAGCTCGATGGTCTCGAAGGCAATGCCATACAGCCCGCAATAGACCGGGTAGAAGCTGTAGGTGACGTCCGGGAACAGCAGCGGCTTGCCATGCTGGAACAGGCCGTGAAAGGCGTGGGCCAGCACCTCATCGGAACCGTTGCCGACGAATACCTGGCTGGACTGCACCCCGTAGTAGTCGGCGCCCGCCTGCTTCAGGCGGTCGCCATTGGGGTCGGGATACAGACGCAGGCTGTCGTTCAGCTCGGCCTGCATCGCCGCGATCGCCTTGGGCGAGGGGCCGTAGGGGTTCTCGTTGGTATTGAGCTTCACCAGCCTGGCCAGCTTGGGCTGCTCGCCCGGCACGTAAGGCACCAGGTCCTTGACGAAGGGGCTCCAGAATTTGCTCATCTGCCCTTCTCTCCTCGAATTGCTGGGGTGCGCAGTGCGCACCGAATGATCACGAGGTGCGCATGGCGCACCCTACCTTCACAACTTGATGCGGTACTCGGCGCTGCGCGCATGGGCGGTCAGCGACTCGCCGCGAGCCAGCACCGAGGCGGTCTTGCCCAGCTCGGAGGCGCCATCGGCCGAGCAGAAAATGATCGACGAGCGCTTCTGGAAGTCGTACACCCCCAGCGGCGAGGAGAAGCGCGCGGTACCGGAGGTCGGCAGCACGTGATTGGGTCCGGCGCAGTAGTCACCCAGGGCCTCGGCGGTGTAGCGACCCATGAAGATGGCGCCGGCATGGCGGATCTGCGGCAGGTACTGCTCGGGGTCGGCCACCGACAGTTCCAGGTGTTCCGGGGCGATGCGGTTGGCCACCTCGATGGCCTGGGCCATGTCGGCCACCTGAATCAGCGCGCCGCGCCCCTCGATGGAGGTGCGGATGATCTCGCTGCGCTCCATCGTCGGCAGCAGCTTGGCGATGCTCGCCGCCACCTGGTCGAGAAAGGCCGCATCGGGACTGACCAGGATCGACTGGGCGTCCTCGTCGTGTTCGGCCTGGGAAAACAGGTCCATGGCGATCCAGTCCGGGTCGGTCTGGCCGTCGCAGACCACCAGAATCTCCGAAGGGCCGGCAATCATGTCGATGCCGACCTTGCCGAACACGTGACGCTTGGCGGTGGCCACGTAGATATTGCCCGGGCCGACGATCTTGTCGACCGGCGGCACGCTCTCGGTGCCGTAGGCCAGGGCCGCCACGGCCTGGGCGCCGCCGATGGTGAAGACCCGGTCGACCCCGGCGATGGCGGCGGCGGCCAGGACGAGCTCGTTGATCTCGCCGCGCGGGGTCGGTACCACCATCACCACTTCCGGAACGCCGGCGACCTTGGCCGGGATGGCGTTCATCAGCACCGATGAGGGGTAGGACGCCTTGCCGCCCGGCACATAGAGGCCGGCGCGGTCCAGCGGGGTGACCTGCTGGCCGAGCACGGTGCCGTCGGCCTCGGTGTAGTGCCAGGAGTCCTGTTTCTGCTTCTCGTGGTAGCTGCGCACCCGCTCGGCGGCCGTCTCCAGCGCCTGACGCTGAGCCGGGGTGATACGGGTCAGGGCCAGCTCCAGGCGCTCGCGCGGCAGGATCAGGTCGGCCATGCCGGCGACCTCGAGGCCATCGAAACGCTGGGTATATTCGACCAGGGCGGCATCGCCGCGACTGCGCACCGCATCGATGATCTCCAGCACGCGCTGGTTGACGCCGTCGTCCGATACGCTTTCCCAGCTCAGCAGATGATCCAGATGACGGGCGAAGTCCTGGTCAGCGGCGTCGAGTCGGCGAATAGCGATGGGAGCAGTCATAGCGGGCCTCATGATTGGCAAATGCTCGGGCGTCGCTAGGCTACCAAGCCCACCGCATGGACGCCCGAGAAAATTGGCTATGACACGGATAGGCGAGCGCGGCCTTTTGCCGCGCCTGAGGTATCAGCTGGGGTGTCGCGTCTCGACCGCTTCGCGCAGGGTGTCGATCAGGGACTGGATGCGTGCGTGCTGCATCTTCATCGAGGCCTTGTTGACGATCAGCCGCGAACTGATGGTGGCGATCAGCTCCTGGGCCTCCAGGCCGTTGGCCCGCAGGGTGTTGCCGGTGTCGACCACGTCGATGATCTTGTCGGCCAGGCCGACCAGCGGCGCCAGCTCCATCGAGCCGTACAGCTTGATCACCTCGACCTGCCGGCCCTGCTCGGCGTAGTAACGCTTGGCCACGTTGACGAACTTGGTCGCCACTCGCAGGCGCCCCTTGGGCTCCGGCGCGCCGACGGCCCCGGCGGTCATCAGCTTGCACTTGGCGATGCGCAGGTCCAGGGGCTCGTACAGCCCCTGGCCGCCGTATTCCATCAGCACGTCCTTGCCGGCCACGCCGAGGTCGGCCGCGCCGTGCTCGACATAGGTCGGCACGTCGGTGGCCCGCACGATCAGCAGGCGCACATCGTCCTGGGTGGTGGGAATGATCAGCTTGCGGCTCTTATCCGGATTCTCGGTCGGCACGATGCCGGCTTCGGCGAGCAGCGGCAGGGTATCGTCGAGAATGCGACCCTTGGACAACGCGATGGTGAGCATGACGCAAATTTCCTTTGAACCTGGACCAGGCCGGCCCTAGCGGGCCGGCGGCGGACAGCGCTATGCGCCGCGGCGAATCAACCCGGCACGCGGCGGATCTTGGCGCCCAGCAGCTGCAGCTTCTCCTCGATGCACTCGTAGCCACGGTCGATGTGGTAGATGCGGTCGATCAGCGTATCGCCCTCGGCGACCAGCGCGGCGAGCACCAGGCTGGCGGAGGCGCGCAGGTCGGTGGCCATCACCGGCGCGCCCTTGAGCTTCTCGCTGCCGGTGACGATGGCGGTGTTGCCCTCGACCAAGATCTGCGCGCCCATGCGCAGCATTTCATGCACATGCATG
This sequence comes from Pseudomonas benzenivorans, assembly GCF_024397895.1. Taxonomy (NCBI): domain Bacteria; kingdom Pseudomonadati; phylum Pseudomonadota; class Gammaproteobacteria; order Pseudomonadales; family Pseudomonadaceae; genus Pseudomonas; species Pseudomonas benzenivorans. The sequence continues at coordinate 3,559,096 of NZ_CP073346.1, read as the reverse complement.
AAGCGGTTCTCGAACACCGTCTCGATGACGGTGCCGGTACCTTCGGCGATCGCGTTGAGGGCGATGAACTGCGCCTGCATGTCGGTGGGGAACGCCGGATAGGGGGCGGTACGCAGGGTCACGGCCTTCGGCCGCTTGCCTTTCATGTCCAGCTCGATCCAGTCGGTACCGCTGGTGATTTCCGCACCGGCCTCCTGCAGCTTGGACAACACCGCCTCGAGAGTGGTCGGATCGACGTCCTTGACCTTGACCCGGCCGCCGGTGATGGCGGCGGCCACCAGATAGGTGCCGGTTTCGATGCGGTCGGGCATCACGCTGAAACGCGCGCCATGCAGGCGTTCGACGCCGTCGATGGTGATGGTGTCGGTACCCGCGCCCTCGATCTTGGCGCCCATGGCGATCAGGCAGTTGGCCAGGTCGACCACTTCCGGCTCGCGCGCGGCATTTTCCAGCACGCTGCGACCCTTGGCCAGAGTGGCCGCCATCATGATGTTCTCGGTACCGGTGACGCTGACGGTATCGAAGAAGAAGCGCGCGCCACGCAGGCCGCCTTCCGGCGCCTTGGCCTTGATGTAGCCGCCTTCCACATCGATCTGCGCCCCCATGGCCTCGAGGCCGCGGATGTGCAGGTCGACCGGGCGCGAGCCGATGGCGCAGCCGCCGGGCAGCGCCACTTCGGCCTCGCCGAAGCGCGCGACCATCGGCCCCAGCACCAGGATCGAGGCGCGCATGGTCTTGACCAGCTCATAGGGCGCAACCAGGGTCTTGATCGCCCGCGCGTCGACTTCCACGCTGAGCTTCTCGTCGATGATCGGCTCGATGCCCATGCGCCCGAACAGCTCGATCATGGTGGTGATGTCGTGCAGGTGCGGCAGGTTGCAGATGGTCACCGGCGCATCGCCCAGCAGGGTCGCGGCGAGAATCGGCAGGGCGGAGTTCTTCGCCCCGGAAATGCGGATTTCGCCATCGAGGCGCACGCCGCCGGTAATAATCAACTTATCCATAGCTATCTCGTCGCCTCAGGAGCGCGTGGCCCAATCGGCACGGCTGAAGAATTTCATGCTCACCGCGTGGATGCTGCCATCGGCGATCCAGGGATTGAGGTGGGCGTAGATTTGCTGCTGACGCTTGACCGGACTCAAGGCGGCCAACTCATCACTAATCAGATTCAGCTGGAAGTTACAGCCTTCACCTTCAACTTCCACCTGGGTGTTCGGCAGTTTAGCCTCCAGGAGGCTCTTCACTTCTAAGGCCTGCATGCTCAACCTCGATCGGCGTATGGATTAACGACAGCAGAGCCTAGGCCTGCGGGCCGAGCATCATACAAAAAATGCCCTGCGCCCGCTAACCCTGCTCGACGACGGGGCGACTGCCCCCTTGCCGGCGCCGCTGTTCAATCCTGCAGCGGCAGGATCTCCAGCAGGCCGGAAACCTTGGCGATCTCGCGCATGTCCTGGGGCAGGCCACGCAGCATCGGCTCCTTGCCTGCCGCCTGGGCATCGCGGACCAGCGCCAGAAGCAACGCCAGGCCGACGCTGCTGGACTTCTCCACCTCGGAGCAGTCGATCACACAGGTATCGGCGCGACTGGCGCCGATCAACTGGCCGCCCCGCTCGCGCAGAGCCGGCCCGGTACGAAAGTCGAGCACGCCGCGGAGACGGATCTCACCGGCAGCGGACTCGGAGATGTTCGCCTTGGTCACGACTCGCCCTTGCCCTGACGGGCCTTGGCCACGGTTTCGGTCCAGCTATCGATCACCTTGTCCAGGTCATTGCCATGATTTTGCATGGACTGGGCGAACTGGTCGCGAAACAGCTTGCCGACGTTGATGCCGTTGATGATCACGTTGCGCATCTTCCAGGTATCGCCCTCGCTGACCATGGTGTAGGACAGCGGGTAGATCGCCCCCTTGCCATCCTTGATCTCCATGTCCACCGAAGTGCGCTGCGGGCTCTGCTGGGCATTGGCCGGGAGCACGCGGATATCCTGGTTGTTGTACTCGAGCAGGGCGTTGCCATAGAACTGCATCAGGCTGCGCTTGAAGCTCTCCTGGAAGCGGGCCATCTGCTCAGGCGTCGCCTGACGCGAGTAGCGCACGGTCATGACTCCGCGGGAGATGCCGTCGACATCCACCACCGGACCGAGAATGTTGTTCAGCGCGGTATAGAAGGCATCCGGATTGTTGCGGTACTCCTCCTTGTTGGCCTTGAGGTCGGCCAGCAGGGTCGCGGTGGTCTGCTGCACCACCTCGTGGGCGCTGGGTGCGGCCACGGCAAACAGCGGCAGGGCCGCCAGCAGCAGAAACAGGCTATTACGCAGCGTCTTCAACATCTTTACAGCTCCGATTAATTGGACTGGTCTTTATTGACCGAGTTGAGCAAGAACTTGCCGATCAGGTCCTCCAGCACCAGGGACGACTGGGTGTCGTAGATGGTGCTGCCATCGCTGAGCAGCTCCTCCTCGCCACCCACGCTGATGCCGACGTACTTCTCGCCGAGCAGGCCAGCGGTGAGGATCGATGCGGTCGAGTCCGCGGGCAGGTTATCGACACTATTGTCCAGGGCCATGGTGACCCGACCGGTGTAGCTGTCGCGATCCAGATCGATCGCCGTCACCTTGCCGATGGTCACCCCGGCCATCGTCACCTTGGCCCGCACGGTTAGACCGGCGATATTGTTAAAGTGCGCATAGACCTTGTAAGTATCGTCGCCGCTGCCCAGCGCCAGGCCGCTGACGCGCAGGGCCAAGAGCAGCAGCGCCAGCAGCCCGGCGAGCAGGAACAGGCCGACACCTATTTCCAGTGTGCGGTTTTGCATCAGAAGTCTCCAAACATCAAAGCGGTCAGAATAAAGTCCAAGCCCAGTACTGCCAGCGAGGCATAGACAACAGTTCGAGTCGTGGCGCGACTGATGCCTTCGGAGGTCGGCTCGCAGTCATAGCCCTGAAATACGGCGATCCAGGTGACGACAAAGGCGAAAACGAGGCTCTTGATCACACCGTTGAGCACGTCCTCGCGAAAGGAAACGCTGTTCTGCATGTTCGCCCAGAATGAGCCCTCGTAGACGCCGAGCCAGTCGACGGCGACCATCGCCCCACCCCAGATCCCGACCACGCTGAAGATCATCGCCAGCAACGGCATCGAGATGAAACCGGCCCACAGTCGCGGCGCCACGATGTACTTGAGCGGATCGACCCCGATCATCGCCAGACTGGACAGCTGCTCGGTGGACTTCATGTTGCCGATTTCCGCGGTCAACGCCGAGCCGGCGCGACCGGCAAACAGCAGGGCGGTGACCACCGGCCCCAGCTCGCGCAACAGGGTCAGCGCCACCATCTGCCCGACCGCCTGTTCCGAGCCGTAGCGCGCCAGGATGTTGAACCCCTGCAGCGACAGCACCATGCCGATGAAGACCCCGGACACCACGATGATCGCCAGGGACATCACCCCCACGGAATACAGTTGCTTGATCAGCAGCTGCAGCGGCTTGCCCGAGGTGCCACGCCCGAAGATTGCCCGCATCAGGAAAATGCTCGATCGCCCGAACGTGGCCAGCACATCGAGACCGGCGCGCCCGAACAGACGAACGCGCTCGAGCGGAGATGTCTTGCGCATCAGCGCCCCCCCAATAGGTCGTCGCGGTAGCTCACCGCCGGATAGTGGAACGGCACCGGCCCATCTGGCGTGCCCTGCATGAATTGACGCACGCGCGGGTTGTCCGACTCCATCAATTCCGACGGCGTGCCCTGGCCCAGTACCTGGGTGTCGCCAACCACATAGAGGTAGTCGGCGATGCTCGCGGTTTCGGCCAGGTCATGGGACACCAGGATGCTGGTAATGCCCAGCGCATCGTTGAGCAGCCGAATCAGGCGCACCAGCACACCCATGGCGATCGGGTCCTGGCCGACAAAGGGCTCGTCGTACATCAGAATCTGCGGATCGAGGGCGATGGCGCGGGCCAGCGCCACACGCCGCTTCATGCCGCCGGACAGCTCGTCCGGCATCAGCTCATAGGCGCCGCGCAGCCCTACGGCCTGCAATTTCATCAGCACGATGTCGCGAATCATCTCCTCGGGCAACTGGGTGTGCACGCGCAGGGGGAAAGCCACGTTCTCGAACACATCGAGATCGGTGAACAGCGCGCCGCTCTGGAACAGCACGCCCATCTGCTTGCGCATGTCGAACAATTCACTGCGCGAGAGCTTGGGCAGGTTGAGCCCATTGACCCATACCTCGCCCTGGTGCGGCTTGAGCTCCGCGGCGATCAGGCGCAACAGCGTGGTCTTGCCACAGCCGGAGGGCCCCATGATCGCGGTAACCTTGCCGCGCGGAATGCGGATATCGACATTCTTGAAAATATCCCGGTCGCCTCGCCGAAAGCTCACACCTTTCAGCTCGACCGCGTACTGACTCTCGGCGCTCATCTGGACTCCTTGCGAACAGCCTCCCTGGTAGACGCGCCGCCCCGCACCTAGGACACCACGCCAGCCGGACGGGCCGAAACAGCCGCACACTATACCACCGGCCAATTGACTCGCCCAAGATGTCGACCGGGTAACGACGCGACACTGAGACGGCGACCACAGGATTCATGGGTGAGCAGGCGACACTTTCCCGTTATAATCGCCGCCTTTTTCCTCGGCCTGCCCACGACTAACGCTATGAATCAACCCAATGAGCTGATCAAGTCCGCACAACGGACCATCCGCCTCGAGCTCGAGGCGGTTGAAGAGTTGCTGCAACGGATCGACGGCGACTTCGTCCGCGCCTGCCAACTCATCCTGGCCAGCAAGGGCCGGGTGGTGGTGGTCGGCATGGGCAAGTCCGGGCATATCGGCAGCAAAATCGCCGCGACGCTGGCCAGCACCGGCACCACTGCGTTCTTCGTGCACCCGGCCGAGGCCAGCCATGGCGACATGGGCATGATCACCCGCGACGACGTGGTACTGGCCCTTTCCAACTCGGGCTCGACCGCGGAAATCGTTACCCTGCTGCCGCTGATCAAGCGCCTGGGCATCACCCTGATCAGCATGACCGGCAATCCGGACTCGCCACTGGCCAAGGCCGCTGAGGTCAATCTGGACGCCCGGGTGCCGAAGGAGGCCTGCCCGCTGAACCTGGCACCGACCTCCTCCACCACCGCCTCCCTGGTGCTCGGCGACGCCCTGGCCATCGCTCTGCTCGAAGCCCGCGGCTTCACCGCCGAAGACTTCGCCTTCTCCCACCCGGGTGGCGCCCTCGGCCGGCGCCTGTTGCTCAAGGTCGAGAACGTGATGCACGCCGGCGCCAGCCTGCCCCAGGTGCGGCGTGGCACCTCGCTGCGCGACGCCCTGCTGGAAATGACCCAGAAGGGCCTGGGCATGACCGTAGTGGTCGAGCCCGATGGCCGCCTCGCCGGCATCTTCACCGACGGCGACCTGCGCCGCACCCTGGATCGCGGCCTCGACGTGCGTCAGGCGCGGATCGACGAGGTGATGACTGTGCACGGCAAGACCGCCCGCGCCGAAATGCTCGCCGCCGAAGCACTGAAGATCATGGAAGACCACAAGATCAATGCCCTGGTGGTGGTCGACGAAGCCGACCGGCCGATCGGCGCGCTGAACATGCACGATTTGCTGCGCGCAGGAGTGATGTAATGAATCCCGAACTGCAGAACCGCGCCCGCGCGGTCAAACTGGCCATCTTCGACGTCGACGGCGTACTCACCGACGGCAAGCTGTACTTCCTGGTCGACGGCAGCGAGTTCAAGACGTTCAACACCCTGGACGGCCACGGCATCAAGATGCTGATCGCCTCGGGCGTGCGCACCGCCATCATCACTGGGCGCACGACCCCGGTGGTCGAGCGCCGCGCGCAGAACCTCGGCATCCAGCACCTGTACCAGGGCCGCGAGGACAAACTGGCGGTGCTCGACGAGCTTCTCGGCGAACTCGGCCTAAGCTATGAACAGGTCGCCTACCTCGGCGACGACCTGCCGGACCTACCGGTAATACGCCGAGTCGGCCTGGGCATGGCCGTCGCCAGCGCCGACAGCTTCGTCCGCCAGCACGCCCACGGGGTGACCCAGGCCCGCGGCGGTGAAGGCGCGGCCCGCGAATTCTGCGAGCTGATCATGCGCGCCCAGGGCAGTCTCGACGCCGCCCAAGCCGCCTACCTGTAGAGCTCACTATGCTGCGTAAACTGCTGACACCGGTCCTGTTCACCCTCGCCGCCGCCCTGCTGGCCGCCGTCGGGTACTGGAATATCAACCCCGACAGCTTCTCGGACAGGCCGGCGGCGGTGGGCACGCCAAACGCCATCGACTTCTACGTGGTCAATGCCAACACCGTGCAGTATCAGGCCGACGGCAAACTGCACTACGAGATGACGGCCAGCAAGCTGGAGCACGTCCAGGCCAGCGACATCACCCTGCTGACCGAGCCGAACATGCACCTGTACCGCGGCAGCGCTTACCCTTGGAAGATTCGCAGCGCCCGGGGCGAGGTGGCCCCCGAAGGCAAGGAGGTCGAACTGATCGACCAGGTGCGGGTCGATCGTACCGACGCCAAGGGCCGCCCCACGATTCTCACCACCAGCCGCCTGACACTGTTCCCCGAGAAGGAATATGCGCAGACCCAGCAAGCCGTTAGAATCGATGCGGCGAACGGGGTGACCACGGCGCAAGGAATGAAAGCGTACTTGAATGACGGCAGGATGCTCCTGCTGTCCAACGTAAGAGGCCAGCATGAGGTTCGTTAAAACCCTCCCCCTTCTACTCAGTTTGAGCGCCGCGCTCGGAAGCGCCTGCGCCTGGGCGCTGCCATCCGACCGTGACCAGCCCATCCGCGTGCAAGCCGACAGCGCCGAGCTGGACGACAAGCAAGGCGTGGCCGTCTATCGCGGCGACGTCATCATCACTCAGGGCACGCTGAAGATCACCGGCGACACCGTGACCATCACCCAGAACGCCCAGGGCGATATCGAGATCTTCACGTCCGTCGGCAAGCCCGCCTACTACGAGCAGAAGCCGGCGGCCGACAAGCAGATCGTCAAGGCCTACGGCCTGACCATCCAGTATTTCGCCGCCAGCGAGCGCATCGTACTGATCGACCAGGCCAAGGTGATTCAGGAAGGCAACACCTTCGAAGGCGAGAAAATCGTCTATGACACCCAGCGCCAGATCGTCAACGCCGGGCGCGCCACCGGCACCAAGGTGTCCACGCCGCGCCCGCGCATCGACATGGTGATCCAGCCGAAGAACAAACCAGCCGACCAGCAGGCGCAGTAGCAATGGCCACTCTGAAAGCCCAACACCTGGCCAAGAGCTACAAGGGCCGCCAGGTCGTCCGCGACGTCAGCCTGAGCATCGACAGCGGGCAGATCGTCGGCCTGCTCGGCCCCAACGGTGCCGGCAAGACCACCTGTTTCTACATGATCGTCGGCCTGGTACGGGCCGACCAGGGCCGCGTGCTGATCGACGACCACGACGTCAGCCACCAGCCCATGCATGGCCGCGCTCGCGCCGGCATCGGCTACCTGCCCCAGGAAGCCTCGATCTTCCGCAAGCTCAGCGTGGCCGACAACATCATGGCCATCCTCGAGACCCGCAAGGAGCTGGACCGCGCCGCGCGTCGTGACGAGCTGGAGAACCTGCTGCAGGAGTTCCACATCAGCCATATCCGCGACAACCTCGGCATGAGCCTGTCCGGCGGTGAACGGCGCCGCGTGGAGATCGCCCGCGCGCTGGCCACCTCGCCCAAGTTCATTCTGCTCGACGAGCCCTTTGCCGGGGTCGACCCGATATCGGTCGGCGACATCAAGCAGATCATCCATCACCTCAAGGCCAAGGGCATCGGCGTGCTGATCACCGATCACAACGTGCGCGAAACCCTGGACATCTGCGAAACGGCGTACATCGTCAGCGACGGCCAACTGATCGCCGAAGGCGATGCCGCCGCCATCCTGGCCAACCAGATGGTCAAAGAGGTTTACCTGGGCCACGAGTTCCGCCTCTAGCTGCGGCTTTTCACCGCCGAACTGCAGCAAGAGCTAGGCAAAACACTCGGGGTCGGGCATATAATTTGCTTCCTAGTGGCGCCACGGCGCCCTGTAGTGGATCGCGCACAGACGCCGGTATAAAAGGTCTGCAATGAAACCATCGCTAGTCCTGAAGATGGGCCAGCAGCTGACGATGACCCCGCAGCTGCAACAGGCCATTCGCCTACTTCAACTGTCCACCCTGGATCTGCAACAGGAGATCCAGGAGGCCTTGGAGTCCAACCCGATGCTTGAGCGCCAGGAAGACGGCGACGACTTCGACAACTCCGACCCCATGGCCGATGGCGCCGACACCCCCACCCCGGCCACCAAGCAGGAAGAGCCCTACCAGGAGACCAGCTACCAGGAAACCTCGCAGACGGTGGACAACCTGGAAGATGGCGAGTGGAACGAGCGCATCCCCAACGAGCTGCCGGTCGACACCGCCTGGGAAGACGTCTACCAGACCAGCGCCAGCAGCCTGCCGAGCAACGACGACGACGAGTGGGACTTCACCACCCGCACCTCCAGCGGCGAGAGCCTGCAAAGCCACCTGCTCTGGCAGCTCAATCTGGCGCCGATGTCGGACAAGGATCGCCTGATCGCCGTCACCCTGATCGACTGCATCAACGAGCAGGGCTACCTGCAGGAGAGTCTCGAGGAAGTGCTCGAGGCCTTCGACCCGGAACTGGACATCGAGCTCGACGAAGTGGAGGCGGTACTGCACCGCATCCAGCAGTTCGAGCCGGCCGGCATCGCCGCCCGCGACCTGCGCGAGTGCCTGCTGTTGCAGCTGCGCCAACTGCCCGCCAAGACGCCCTGGCTGGCCGAAGCCCAGCGCCTGGCCGGCGACTACCTCGACCTGCTGGGCAACCGCGACTACAGCCAGCTGATGCGGCGCATGAAGCTCAAGGAAGACGAGCTGCGCCAGGTCATCGAGCTGATCCAGAGCCTCAACCCGCGACCCGGCTCGCAGATCCAGTCGGGGGAGCCGGAGTACGTGGTGCCGGACGTCATCGTGCGCAAGCACAACGAGCGCTGGCTGGTCGAACTCAACCAGGAAGCCATGCCCCGCCTGCGGGTCAATCCGCAGTATGCCGGCTTCGTCAAGCGCGCCGACTCCAGCGCCGACAACACCTTCATGCGCAATCAGCTGCAGGAAGCCCGCTGGTTCATCAAGAGCCTGCAGAGCCGCAACGAGACCCTGATGAAGGTCGCCACCCAGATCGTCGAGCATCAGCGCGGCTTCCTCGACTACGGCGACGAGGCGATGAAGCCGCTGGTGCTGCACGACATCGCCGAAGCGGTCGGCATGCACGAATCGACCATCTCGCGGGTCACCACGCAGAAGTTCATGCATACCCCGCGAGGCATCTACGAGCTGAAGTACTTCTTCTCCAGCCACGTCAGCACCGCCGAAGGCGGCGAATGCTCCTCGACCGCCATCCGCGCGATCATCAAGAAACTGGTGGCCGCGGAAAATGCAAAAAAGCCGTTGAGTGACAGCAAGATCGCTGGTTTACTGGAGGCACAGGGCATTCAAGTGGCCCGCCGCACGGTCGCCAAATACCGTGAATCCCTCGGTATAGCGCCCTCCAGTGAGCGCAAGCGGTTGATGTAAGGCGGCACTCAACGGAAGACAGGTCAACACACAACAGAGCACCGCTCGCTCCATGTCCACGCGCGGCCAAACCGGCTCGCGAGGGGAGCGAAGTGCCACAGTCTTCCACGCCAAGGTGTTCCCGCGGCAGGCTCCACAGCCTGCCTCTTACACACGGCAACAAGGAGAAAGCGGTATGCAAGTCAACATCAGTGGACATCAACTGGATGTGACCGACGCCCTACGCGACTACATCGACGAGAAACTCAATCGACTGGAGCGCCACTTCGACAAGATCACCAATGTGCAGGTCACCATGGAGGTCGAGAAGCTCAAGCAGAAAATCGAAGCGACCTTGCACATCGCCGGCGGCGAAGTGGTCGCCAACGCCGAACACGACGACATGTACGCAGCCATCGACCTGCTCACCGACAAACTCGACCGACAACTCATCAAGCACAAGGAAAAGCAGCTCGAACGCCAGCAGGGCGCCATGGCCCGCTGACCTCGCTCACCTCCTATGATCCGACTTGAAAATATCCTGACCCCCGGCCGTTCCCTGGTGAACGTGCCGGGCGGCAGTAAGAAACGCGTACTCGAACAGATTGCCAACCTGGTGGCGCGCGAGCTGCCCGACCTGGATGGACAGGACATTTTCGAGAGCCTGATCGCCCGCGAAAAGCTCGGCTCCACCGGTTTCGGCAACGGCATCGCCATTCCGCACTGCCGCCTACCCGGCTGCAGCGCCCCGATCAGCGCCCTGCTGCGGCTGGATGCAGCAGTCGACTTCGACGCCATCGACGGTGCCCCGGTCGACCTGTTGTTCGTCCTGCTGGTACCCGAGGCGGCGACCGACGAGCACCTGGAACTGCTACGCCAGATCGCCAGCATGCTTGACCGCAGCGACGTGCGCGAACGCCTGCGCCAGGCGCAAAGCAGCGAGTCCCTGTACCAGGTCGTGGTGGACGTGCAAAACAGCCGTTAGGACTTAGCCCCATGCGCTTGATCATCGTCAGCGGTCGCTCCGGCTCCGGCAAAAGCACCGCCCTCGATGTGCTCGAGGACAACGGCTTCTACTGCATCGACAACCTGCCCGCCGGCCTGCTGCCGGAGCTGGCGGAGCGCGCCCTGTTGCATACCGAGCTGCTGCACCCCCAGGTGGCGGTCTCCATCGACGCACGCAACCTGCCCAGCCAGCTCAAGCGTTTTCCCGAACTGCTCGACGAAGTGCGCGCCCGGCACATCCAGTGCAACGTGCTCTACCTGGATGCCGACGAGGAAACCCTGCTCAAGCGCTTCTCCGAGACCCGTCGACGCCACCCGCTGACCAGCGAGACCCGCTCGCTGGCCGAAGCCATTGCCGACGAGACCCAGCTGCTCGGGCCGATCATCGACCTGGCCGACCTGAAGATCGACACCACCCACCTCAACCTCTACCAGCTGCGCGACATGCTCAAGCTGCGCCTGCTCAATCAGCCGGAGCCGGGCACCGCCTTCCTGGTCGAGTCATTCGGCTTCAAACGCGGCATGCCGGTGGATGCCGACCTGGTCTTCGACGTGCGCTGCCTGCCCAATCCGTACTGGAAGCCGGACCTGCGCGACTACTCCGGGCTCGATCAGCCGGTCGTCGAGTACCTGTCCGCGCAAGCCGATGTCGAGGAGATGTACCAGGACATCCTCGCCTACCTGAACAAATGGCTGCCGCGCTTCGCCGCCAGCAATCGGGCCTACGTGACGGTCGCGGTCGGCTGCACCGGCGGCCATCACCGCTCGGTGTACCTGGCCAACCGCCTTGGCGAAACCCTGAAACCCATCCTGAAGAACGTCCAGGTTCGCCACCGCGACCTCAGCTAAGGAACCGCCGCGATGCCCTCCTGCGAAATCACCATCATCAACAAGCTGGGCCTGCACGCGCGCGCAGCGGCCAAGTTTGTCGGCGTGGCCGGGCGTTACCCCTGCAAGGTCAAGGTCGGTCGCGCGCCGGAAAGCCTGGTGGACGGCAAGAGCATCATGGCGGTGATGATGCTGGCCGCCGGCAAGGGCACACCGATCCACCTGCACACCGAAGGCGAGCAGGACCGCGACGCGCTCGAGGCGCTGGTCGCGCTGATCAACAACTACTTCGACGAAGGCGAATAACCTTCCGCCCATATAAAGGGGGCTGTCCGTCGCGGCGGACAGCCCCCTTTATCGTTGTGCAACCGTACCGAAGCGTCAGCTGCCGGCGACCGTCATCCGCTCGATCAGCACCGAGCCGGTGCGGATATTGCTGCGCAACTCCAGGTCGTTACCCACCGCGACGATCTGCCTGAACATGTCGCGCAGGTTGCCGGCGATGGTCACCTCCTGCACCGGGAACTGAATCTCGCCATTCTCCACCCAGTAACCGCCGGCGCCGCGCGAGTAGTCGCCGGTGACCAGATTGAGGCCGTGGCCCATCAACTCGGTAACCAGCAGGCCGCGTCCCATGCGCTTGAGCAGCGCCTGCTGATCCTCGTCGCCGTGACTGACGAACAGGTTGTGTACGCCACCGGCATTGGCCGTGCTGGGCATGCCCAGCTTGCGCCCGGAATAGGTGCCCAGCACATAGGACAGCAGCTCGCCGCCCTCGACGAAGGATTTGCCGTAGGTCGCCAGACCGTCACCGTCGAACGCCGCACTGCCCAGGGCGCGCGGGATGTGCGGGCGCTCGTCGAGCTTGAGCCACTCGGGGAACAGCTGCTGGCCCAAGGCGCCTTCGAGGAAGGAGGAGTTGCGGTAGAGGTTGCCGCCGGAAATCGCCGCGAGGAAATGGCCGAACAGGCCGGTCGCCGACTCGGCGGAAAACAGCACCGGCACCTCGCAGGTCGGCACCGGCCGCGCGCCCAGGCGGCTGACCGCCCGCTGCGCGGCACGGCGGCCGATATCCGCGGCATCGGCCAGCAGCTCGCCCTGGCGATTGACGTCGTACCAGTAGTCGCGCTGCATCTGCCCGCCGTCCTCGGCGATCATCACGCAGCTCAGGCTGTGCCGGGTGCTGGCGTAGCCACCGACGAAGCCGTGACTGTTGCCATACACCCGACAGCCCTGATGGGTGTTGAGGGTAGTGCCATCGGCGTTCTTGATGCGCTTGTCGGCGGCGAAGGCCGCCGCCTCGCAGGCAAGCGCCTGCTCGATGGCCTGTTCGGGACTGATCGCCCAGGCATGGTAGAGGTCCAGCTGGGGCAGCTCGCGAGCCATCAGCGCGGCATCGGCCAGCCCGGCGCACTCGTCTTCCGAGGCGTGCTTGGCGATCGCCAGGGCTGCCGCCACGGTCTCGCGGATGGCCGCCTCACCGCTGGCCGAGGTGCTGGCCGAACCCTTGCGCTGGCCGACATAGAGGGTGATACCGAAGCCCTGGTCGCGGTTGAACTCGACCGTCTCCACCTCGCGCTGCCGCACGCTGGTGGACAGCCCCTGCTCCACCGACACGGCCACCTCGCAGGCACTGGCGCCCTGCTTCTTCGCCTCGGCGATGATCTGCTCGACCTGGGCCTGCAACTGCGGCACCGCTGCGGGGCCAACCCCTTCTACTGCACTCATACACACTCCTGAACGATGGACGGCAAGCTAGGCCCGACGCGGACCGAACGCTTGCAGCCGGAAACTTGCTGCTATCATGACGGCGTTTTCCATTGGACCACCCCCATGCCTGAATACCTTGACGACTTCTCCGGCGAGAAGAGCAAATCCCAGGTCAAACGCGAGCTGCATGCGTTGCAAGACCTGGGGCAGCGCCTGACCACCTTAAAGCCCGACCTGCTGAACAAGCTACCCCTGACCGACGCCTTGCGCCGCGCCCTGGCCGAAGCGCCCAAGCACACGGCCAACGTGGCGAGGAAGCGCCACCTGCAGTTCATCGGCAGGCTGATGCGCGATCAAGACATCGACGCCATCACCACCCTGCTCGACCAGCTGGACGCCTCGACCCGCCAGTACAACGAGCGCTTCCACAACCTCGAGCGCTGGCGCGACCGCCTGATCAATGGCACCGACGAGACCCTGGAGGCCTTCGTCGGCGACTACCCGGAGGCCGACCGCCAGCACCTGCGCCAGCTGATCCGCTTGGCGCAGCACGAGGCGGCGCAGAACAAGGCGCCGGCCGCCTCGCGGAAAATCTTCAAGTACATCCGCGAACTGGACGAAGCCCAGCGCGGACTGCGCTAACCCTGCGTCCTCGGCCGGGCCATGGAAACCTGGCCCGGACGCACTTGATCAAGCGCCGGTGCCACCGACGGTGATCGCATCGATCTTCAGCGTCGGCTGGCCGACGCCGACCGGCACCGACTGGCCATCCTTGCCACAGGTGCCGACGCCGCTGTCCAGGGCCAGGTCGTTGCCGACCATCGACACCCGGCTCATGGCTTCCGGGCCATTGCCGATCAGCGTGGCCCCCTTGACCGGCGCGGTGATCTTGCCGTCTTCGATCAGGTAGGCCTCGCTGGTGGAGAAGACGAACTTGCCGCTGGTGATGTCGACCTGGCCACCGCCGAGGTTGGCGCAGTAGATGCCCTTCTTCACTGAACGGATGATCTCCTCCGGATCGCTCTCGCCGGCCAGCATGTAGGTGTTGGTCATACGTGGCATCGGCAGGTGCGCATAGGACTCGCGGCGACCGTTGCCGGTGCAGGCCATGCCCATCAGGCGAGCGTTCAGCTTGTCCTGCATGTAGCCCTTGAGCACGCCATTCTCGATCAGCGTGGTGCATTCGCTCGGCGTGCCCTCGTCGTCCATGCTCAGCGAGCCGCGGCGTTCGGCCAGGGTGCCGTCGTCGACGATGGTGCACAGGCTGGAGGCGACCTTCTCGCCCATGCGGCCACTGTAGGCGGAGCTGCCCTTGCGGTTGAAGTCGCCCTCCAGGCCATGCCCGACAGCCTCGTGCAGCAGCACGCCGGACCAGCCGGCGCCCATCACCACCGGCATGCTGCCAGCCGGTGCGGCGATCGCCTCGAGGTTGACCAGGGCCTGACGCAGCGCCTCGCGGGCATAGCCCATGGCGCGGTCCTCGTCGAGGAAATAGCGGTAGTCGGTGCGGCCACCGCCGCCATGACCACCGCGCTCTCGGCGACCGTTCTGTTCGACGATGACGCTGACGTTGAAGCGCACCAGCGGCCGCACATCGGCGCCCAGGCTGCCATCGTTGGCCGCCACCAGCACCCGGTCCCAGACGCCGGCCAGGCTCACGGTGACCTGTTTGATGCGCGAATCGAGGGCGCGGGTGGCCTGGTCGATGCGCTTGAGCAACTCGACCTTCTGCGCCCGGTCGATGACGTCCAGCGGATTGTCCGGGGCATACAGGGCGCTGACCAGCGGGCTGCTGAAAGCCTGCACGCGGCCATGCTGGCCGGCCCTGGCAATGGAGCGGGCCGCGCCGGCCGCCTGACTCAGCGCCTCGGCGGTGATCGCGTTGCTGTAGGCGAAGCCGGTCTTCTCGCCGGATTGCGCGCGCACGCCGACGCCCTGGTCGAGGTTGAAACTGCCCTCCTTGACGATGCCATCTTCGAGCACCCAGGTCTCGGAGATCTGGCTCTGAAAATACAGATCGGCGGCGTCGATCCCCGGGCCGGCCAACTCGCCGAGCACCCCGGGCAGGTGGTCGAGGGTCAGGCCACCCGGACTCAACAGGTGCTCGCTGACGGACATCAACATCTCGTTCATAACTACTCCAAACCGGGCAGCCGCGGGTCGGCCGCTGCAAAAAATCGTTTGTGCCGGGCTACCGGCATGCGCTGACGAATCGCCGCCTGCTCGATGGCATCGCGCAGCGCCAGCAGCATCGCTTCGCCCCTGGCCTGCTCGGCCAGTATGCATCCCCAGGGATCGACAATGGCCGAGTGCCCATGGGTCTCACGACCACCGGGATGACTGCCGCCCTGGCCAGCCGCCAGCACGTAGCACTGCGTCTCGATGGCCCGGGCGCGAATCAGCACCTGCCAGTGGGCGGCGCCGGTGACGGCGGTGAAGGCCGAGGGCGCGCTGATCAACTCGGCGCCCGCCTCGCGCAGGGCGCCATAGAGCTCAGGGAAACGCAGGTCGTAACAGACCGTCAAACCCAACCGCCCAACGGGCGTATCGGCCACCACCACCCGGGCGCCGTGGGCATAGTCGTCGGACTCGCGATAACGGCCGCGGCTGTCGCTCACATCCACGTCGAACAGGTGCAGCTTGTCGTAGCGCGCCACCCGCTCGCCATGCTCGTCGACAAGCAACGAGCAGGCATGGGCCTTGGCCTCGGGCTGGCCGTCCGGCGGCAAAGGGATGGTGCCGGCGACTATCCATAATCTGAGGTCGCGGGCGGCCTGTTTCAACCAGGGCAGGATCGGTCCCTCGCCCAGGGCCTCGCTGCGGCCCTGGGCCGCCAGGTCGCGACGGCCCATGGCGGCGAAGTTTTCCGGCAGCACCGCGAGGCGGGCACCGGCGCCTGCCGCCTGCTCCAGCAGACGTCTGGCGCACGCCAGATTGGCCTGGACATCGTCCTGACTGACCAGCTGAATCACGGCAAGGCTCATGGTGTCCACCTCAAGGGGCTCTGAGCCCCCAGCTTACAAGTCATGACAGCCGGGCGCATGGCCCAATGGGGTCATTGCGGCTTTTCGAACGGCTTGTCGAAGGTGATCCTCGGGTCCGCCAGGTCGCCCTCGACGTCGTATTGCACGCTGGCGAAACGCGCCACCCGGTCGCCGAGCAGCTTGTCCACCACGAACAGCGCGCCGCCAATGGCCGGCGCACCGACTATCAGCGCGGCCAGCGGCAGGTTGTTGGTCACCGGCAGGGTGACCAGCAGCTTGGCGTCGATCTGCTGATTGACCATGTTCAGGGTGCCGTTCAACTCCAGGTTGCTCGAAGGGCCGGTCAGGGCGATCGGCTTGCGGGTGACAAACACCCCGTCACTGGCGACCAGCAGCCCCTTGACCCGGTCGTAGCTCAGCCCCTTGCCGAGCAGGTCGGAAAAGTCCAGGCGCAGGCGCCGACCGATGGAGTTGAAGTTGAGCAGGCCGAACACCCGCAGCGCCGACGCCGAGCCCTGCACCTCGGAGAACTGTCCACTGCGCAGGGAGGCATCCATGCTGCCGGAGAAACGCTTGAGGCTGACCCAGGCCGGCGACCCCGGCCAGCGGCCGTCGACGTCCAGGCGGAAGCTTTGGCTGCTGGCCGTCGGCGCATAGCCCCAGGCCAGCAGCACGGCGGCCAGGTCCTTGCCCTCCATGCGCCCCTTGTACCAGCTGCTGCTGGCGCCCGGCCCGCCTTGCCAGCCGCCGCCGCCGTTCAGCTGCAGGCCCTTGAGTTCCAGGCGCACGTCGCTGAAACGCACCCCCTCGGCAAACGGTCGCGCCTTCAGCGACCAGGCGCCCAGCAGCTCCTGACCCTGCAGCACCCGATCGATGCGTACGTCGAGGGCCGGAATCTGCCGCGGATCGACCTGCGCCAGGGGGTCGGGCTTGTCCGGCTCCACCGCGCCCTTCGGCTCGGCGGGGGGCAGGCGCACGTAGTCCAGATTGACCGCGATGGGCGCCGCGGCCACATCCGGCAGGCTCACCCGGCCTTTCAGCGTCTGGCTGTCCAGGTCAAGATCCCAGGCGCTGGCGCCGCGTCCGAGCTGCACGGCGAGGTTGTCCAGGGTGCTGCCGAAGCCGCGGAAACGGTCGATCCTCAGCTGCGCGTCCTTGAACAGTGCCTGGGCATCGTCCCGCGGCACCTGGGCGTAGGGTTGCAGCGCGTCCTGCCAGGCCGCCCAGTCCAGTTCGGACAGCCGTCCGCGCACCCGCAGCCCCTGCGCCGCCGGCAGCAGGGCCGGTCCGGCCCCCAGACGCAACTCGCCACGGCCCTGGTTCAGCACGCCCGGCGGGGCGGCGAAGGCCAGACTGGCCAGGTCGGCGTAGTCGAACCAGTAGCGCCGCTCCGCCCCCCCCAGGGTCATGCGCCAACTGGCGTCACGCGCCACATCGGCTTGCTTGCCGAACGGCGCCGGCAGGTCGATAGACAGGCCCTCGAGCGTCGAGTCGACGCGCAGCTGGCTGTCGGGGCCGTCCAGATTGAGGCCCAGGCGATAGGGCAAGACCCCGTTCAGCGGCAGCTCGGTGGCGACGCCCAGCCAGGCGGCCAACTCGTTCAGGGGCACCTGCCCGCGTGCCTCGATGCGGCTGCGCGGACGACCGCCGCTGCCTTCGGCGACGGCCTTGCCCCGCAGCGCATGGCCAAGGGCCTGGGCACGGATGTCCGGCGCGCTGAGGCCGCTGGCGGTGTCGTAACGGAAAGCGCCATGCAGCTGACTGAGCTGCAGCTGCGGATTGGCCAGCTCGAGCTCCGCGTCCTCGGTGGCGAAATCGACCACCACGGCCACCGGCGCCCCCGCCTGCAGCGGCAGATCCAGTCGCAGATGGCCGTTCAACGAGCCTTCGCCGCGCCAGCCGGCAAAGGTCTCGGCGGTCCCCATGGGCGCGTCCTGCAGGATCTTCAGGGCATCGCTCACGCTGCTGTGCAGATCGGCCTCGAGCTGCAGGCGCGGTGCCTCGCCCTGCGGGGCGTGGGGAATCTCGGCCAGCGCCTGGGTCACCCGGCTCTCCAGCAGGCGCCCCTCGGCCAGGCGCACGCGCACGCCACTGTCCTCGATGAGCACCTCGCCACGGCCTTGACGCAGGGCTGGCCAACCCGGCTGATAAGCCAGCTCGGCATCGCGTACGGCAAAGTACAGGCTGAGGCTGCGCGCCGCGTCCGCCGCCCCCTTGTTCAGCGAGCCCTGGTACTGGAAGTAGCCCTGCTCGACAGCACCGCCGCGAATGGCACTCTTCAGCCAACTGGCCAGTTGCGGGCTGAGCCCGGACGAACGGGTCGGCAGGTACTTCTCGGTGTAGCGCGCATCGCCCTGGCGCAGGCCAACCCGCAGGTCCATGTAGTCCTCTGCCTTAGGATCGCGCAGCAGGCGGATGAGAAAGTCGCCGGCGATCTCGCCCTCCTCACCGATCACCCGCAGATAGGGACTGCGCAGGGTGAAGGCCTGTTCGTCCAGGCTCCAGGTCAGGCGGGCATTGGCCCGGCTGTAGTGCCAGGGCTTGGGAAACAGGGTGTCGAGGTGCAGGACGAAGTCCTCGGCATCCAGACGCAATTCGCCCTGCCCCAGATCGCCACTGAGGCTGCCACTGATGTTTTCCGCCGCCGGCGCAGCCTCGTGGGCGGCAAAGCCGATGCGCGCGAGGTTGGCGGCGAACTGCAGGCGCTTGGCACCCTCGGTGCGCGGCCGGTAATCCAGCTGGAGGTTGTGCAGCTCGCCATGGGGCTGCAGCTGCTCGAGCAGCTGCAGACTGGCGTCCGGCAGCGGGGCGAGGGCGGCGACCAGCGGCACCAAGGGCGCCAGGTCAAGGCGATCGGCCGACAGCAGCCACTGCTCTTCGGCTTCGGCGCTGTCCCGCACCTGGCTCAGCGCCACCTGGGCCTCGCCCCAGCGCTCGTCACCCTGGCTCAGCGCCACGTCGTCCAGCAGGACCTGGAAGCCCTGCTCGGTGCGGCTGAAGTAGGCATTCAGGGCCAGATCCTGCAGCCGCACCGCGTCGCGCTCGGCATAGCCGGCCTGCAGCTGCGGCGCATGCAGGCGCGCCACCGCGCGCTGCAACTGGCCGTCGGCCCAGGACAACCAGAACTCGCCGCCGGCCTGCAAACGCCGGACGCGCCACTGCGCCATCAGGCTGGGCGGCAACCAGCGCGCCCAGTCGCTCTGCGGCAGGCTCAGGTACAGCTCGAGTTTGGCGTCACGCCAGCGCTCGGCCCGCAGCCGCGAGCGCAGCTGCAAGGCCAGCGGCTGGCCATCGGGCAGCAGCAGGCGGCCGTCCAGGCGCTGACGCGTGGCGCCGCTGCGCAGGGTCAGGTTGACATAGGTCAGGGTCTGCACCGGATGATCCTGGGCGTCCAGGGTCACCTGGCTGTTGAGCAGGGACAGACGCTCGACCGCCTGCAGCGGCCCGAACAATCGTTCGACATCGACAGGCCCGGCGTCCGCGCGCGCGGGCAGGCCCTTGAGCGACCAGGCGCCCTGCTCGTCCTGACGCAGGTTGAGCTGCAGCCCCTCCAGCTCCAGGCTGGCCACCCGCAACTGGCGCGCCAGCAGACTGGCCAGCAGGTCCGGGCGCAGCCGCACCTGGTCCAGGTGCAGCGCCTCGACGCCCTCGCCGACACGCAGATCGTGGGCGATCAGCAGCGGCGCGAAACCCTGCCAGCGACCTTCCAGGCGGCCAATCGCCAGCGGCAGGCCAAGCGCCGCACGCCCCTGGTCCTCCGCCTGCAGCCGGTACTCGGCGACCCAGGGCACCAGTTCGCGGCCGAGGCTGACGAACAGCGCCGCCAGCACCAGCAGCAGGGCGCAACACGCCAGCGTCCAACGCAAAAGAGCGGCGACCCCGCGGGCCAGTCCGTCCATTCAGCTCAATCCCTGAACGGCGCGCGCTGTATCACAGCAGCACCACATCGTATTGCTCCTGGGAATACATGGTCTCGACCTGGAACTTGATGGTGCGGCCAATGAAGCTCTCCAGGTCGGCGACGTTGCCCGACTCCTCGTCGAGCAGGCGGTCGACCACATTCTGGTTGGCCAGCACCCGGTAGCCCTCGGGCTGGTAGGCGCGTGCCTCGCGGAGGATCTCGCGGAATATCTCGTAGCAGATGGTTTCCGCCGTCTTCATCTTGCCGCGCCCCTGGCAGCAGATACAGGGCTCGCAGAGCACCTGCTCGAGGCTCTCGCGGGTGCGCTTGCGGGTCATCTGCACCAGGCCCAGCTCGGTGATTCCGATGATGTTGGTCTTGGCGTGGTCGCGTTCCAGCTGCTTCTCCAGGGTGCGCAGCACCTGGCGCTGGTGCTCCTCGTCTTCCATGTCGATGAAATCGATGATGATGATCCCGCCCAGGTTGCGCAGGCGCAGCTGGCGGGCGATGGCCGTGGCGGCTTCGAGGTTGGTCTTGAAGATGGTCTCCTCGAGGGTGCGATGACCGACGAAGGCGCCGGTGTTGACGTCGATGGTGGTCATCGCCTCGGCCGGGTCGATGATCAGGTAGCCGCCGGACTTGAGCGGCACCTTGCGCTCCAGGGCCCGCTGCACCTCGTCCTCGACGCCGTACAGGTCGAATATCGGCCGCTCGCCCGGGTAGTGCTCCAGGCGGTCGGAAATCTCCGGCATCAGTTCGCCGACGAACTGCGCGATCTTCTGGAAGGTTTCCCGCGAGTCGATGCGGATCTTCTCGGTGCGCAGGCTGACCAGGTCGCGCAGGGTACGCAGGGCCAGGCTGAGGTCTTCGTAGATCACCGAGGGGGCCGGGGCGGTCTGCATCTGCGCGGCGATCTGGTCCCACAGGCGGCGCAGGTAGCGGATGTCGATGAGAATCTCGTCGGCGCCGGCGCCATCGGCGGCGGTTCGCAGGATGAAGCCACCGGCCTCCTCGATGCCCTCGGCGCTCACGCAATCGGCGACCACCTGCTTGAGGCGCTCGCGCTCGCCTTCGTCCTCGATCTTCAGCGAGATGCCGACGTGGCTGGTGCGCGGCATGTACACCAGGTAGCGCGAGGGAATCGACAGCTGGGTGGTCAGGCGCGCGCCCTTGCTGCCGATCGGGTCCTTGGTGACCTGCACCACCAGGCTCTGGCCCTCGTGCACCAGGGCGCTGATGGTTTCCACCGCCTGGCCCTCGCGACTGGAAATTTCCGAGGCGTGGATAAACGCCGCGCGCTCCAGGCCGATGTCGACGAAGGCCGCCTGCATGCCCGGCAGCACCCGCACCACCTTGCCCTTGTAGATGTTGCCGACGATACCGCGGCGCTGGGTGCGCTCGACATGCACTTCCTGCAATACGCCGTTTTCCACCACCGCCACGCGCGATTCCATTGGCGTGATATTGATCAGAATCTCTTCACTCATGGGTCCATCTCTTCTGCATGGGGGCTTGCGCCGGGGCTCTCGCCCTGGGGCGCCGCGCTTCGGTGTGCTGCGGCCAGCACCGACTAGCCGGGGGCCGGCAACGACTGCCAGCAGGGAATGTCGAACTCGGCGAGCAGCTCGGCGGTTTCGCACAGGGGCAGACCGACCACCGCCGAGTAGCTGCCCTGCAACTGCCTGACGAATACCGCCGCCAGGCCCTGAATACCATAGCTGCCCGCCTTGTCCCCGGGTTCGCCACTGGCCCAGTAGGCTGCGATTTCTGCGCCACTGAGCGGGCGGAAGCTGACCCGACTGACCACCACCCGAACCGCCACCCGGCTGGCCGAGGCCAGCGCCACCGCGGTCAGCACCTGGTGTTCGCGACCGGACAGCGCCGCCAGGGTGGCCAACGCCTCGTCGCGATCCGCCGGCTTGCCGAGGATGCGCCCATCGAGCACCACCGCCGTATCGGCGCCAAGCACCACGGCATCGTCCGTGTGCTCCAGGGTAGCCAGCGCGGCCAGCGCCTTGCCCCGCGCCAGGCGCTCGACATAGGCGCTGGGCGCCTCGTCCGGCAAGGCGGTTTCATCGATGGGGGCGATACGGGTGGTGAAGGGCACGCCGATCTGCGTCAACAGCTCGCGTCGACGCGGCGATCCCGAAGCCAGGTAAAGCGTGGCCATCAAGACCTCTCCCTGTCGGGTACTGGCTGAGCAGCCCCCGGATTAATTGACGCCGAGACGCCGATGCACGCCGCGCAACAAGGCATAGACCCACGGCCACAACAGCGCACTGACTACAGCTGGCAGGACGAACGCCAGGGTCGGCGGGCGGCTGCCGGTCAGGGCATTGAGCCACAAGTGCAGCAACTGGGCCAGACCGAACACCACCAGCAGCACCATACTCTGCTGCCACAGGGGGAACATGCGCAGGCGCTGGTGCAGGCTCAGCACCAGGAAGGTGATCAGGGTCAGCACCAGGGCATTGAGCCCCAGCAGCGTGCCGTTGAGCACGTCGGCCAGCAGGCCGATGAACCAGGCGCTGGCCATGCCGACCCGATGCGGCAGGACCAGCACCCAATAGGTCAGAAACAGCGCCAGCCACAGGGGCCGGCCGATCTCCATGAACTTCGGCAGGGTCGCCACACTGAGCAGCAGGGCCAAGGCCAGGCTGAGCCAGATGACCCAGACGTTGCGCGCACGTACGGCGATCATTGGCCGCCCTCCTGTTCCGTGGCCGGCGCGGCCGGCACGACCGCCTGCGCCGCCGGTTGCGCGGGCGCCTGGCCCTGCTCCTGGGCCTGGCGATCGGCGGCCTCCTGGGCTTCGGCCGACTCGGTCGCCCGCTGCTCCGGGCTGCGCGTGTCGGTGAACACCAGCAGCATGTAGCGGCTGCGGTTGAGCTTGGCGGTCGGCACGGCGCGGACGATGGCGAAGGGCTGACCGGAGTCGTGAATCACCTCGGTGACCGTGGCCACCGGGTAGCCCGCTGGAAAACGCTGCCCCAGGCCGGAGCTGACCAGCAGATCGCCTTCCTTGATGTCCGCGGTATCGGCCACGTGGCGCAGCTCCAGGCGCTCCGGATTGCCGGTGCCGCTGGCGATGGCGCGCAGGCCGTTGCGGTTGACCTGTACCGGAATGCTGTGGGTGGTGTCGGTGAGCAGCAGTACCCGCGAGGTATAGGGCATGACCTCGACCACCTGGCCCATCAACCCGCGCGCGTCGAGCACCGGCTGGCCGAGCAGCACGCCGTCCTTTTCGCCCTTGTCGATCAGGATGCGGTGGGTGAAGGGGTTGGGGTCGATACCGATCAGTTCGGTGGCGAGCACTTCGTCATCGACCAGCGCCGCGGAGTTGAGCAGCTCGCGCAGGCGCACGTTCTGTTCGGTCAGGGTGGCGAGCTTCTGCAGACGACGCTGCATCATCAGCTGCTCGGCCTTGAGCTTCTCGTTCTCGGCCGCCAGCTCGCTGCGCGAACTCAACTCCTCGGTCGTACTCTCCCAGAGGGTCACGGGCAGTCGGCCCAACCAGTACACCGGCTCGACTATCACGCCGAGCTGGCCGCGCACCGGCTGCAACACGGTGAAGCGCGCATCCACCACCATCAGCGCGGCCGACAGCACGGCCAGCACCAGCAGGCGCACACCGAGCGAAGGTCCTTTGGTGAATAGCGGTTTGATGGGCGGCTCCTCAAGACGTCAGGCGACAATAAAAAGCTGCAAGCGGGCGGGTACCCGGCTTGCAGCTCGAGACTTGGGGCAGGCGCGTTATTCCGTGGACAGCAGGTCCATGGTGTGGCGATCCATCATCTCCAGGGCCTTGCCGCCGCCGCGGGCCACGCAGGTCAGCGGGTCTTCGGCAACGATCACCGGCAGGCCGGTTTCCTGGGCCAACAGCTTGTCCAGGTCGCGCAGCAGTGCGCCACCACCGGTCAGCACCAGGCCGCGCTCGGCGATGTCCGAGGCCAGTTCCGGCGGCGATTGCTCCAGGGCGCTCTTGACCGCCTGGACGATGGTCGCCAGGGATTCCTGCAGCGCTTCCAGCACTTCGTTGGAGTTCAGGGTGAAGCTGCGCGGCACGCCTTCGGCAAGGTTGCGTCCGCGTACGTCGACTTCGCGGATCTCGCCGCCAGCATAGGCTGTGCCGATTTCCTGCTTGATGCGCTCGGCGGTGGATTCACCGATCAGGCTGCCGTAGTTGCGGCGCACGTAGGTGATGATGGCTTCGTCGAAACGGTCGCCACCGACCCGCACGGACTCGGCATAGACCACACCATTGAGGGAGATCAGCGCAATTTCCGTGGTGCCGCCGCCGATATCGACGACCATCGAACCACGGGCCTCTTCCACCGGCAGGCCGGCACCAATGGCCGCGGCCATCGGCTCTTCGATCAGGAACACTTCGCGGGCGCCGGCACCGAGGGCCGACTCGCGGATGGCGCGACGCTCGACCTGGGTCGACTTGCACGGCACGCAGATCAGCACGCGCGGCGAAGGCTGCAGGAAGCTGTTCTCGTGCACCTTGTTGATGAAGTACTGCAGCATCTTTTCGCAGACGCTGAAATCGGCGATCACCCCGTCCTTCATCGGACGAATGGCGGAGATATTGCCCGGGGTACGGCCGAGCATGCGCTTGGCTTCGGTTCCGACGGCGACGACGCTCTTCTGGTTGCCATGGGTGCGGATCGCGACCACGGACGGCTCGTTCAGCACGATGCCGCGCTCGCGGACATAAATAAGGGTATTGGCAGTGCCCAGGTCGATCGATAGATCGCTGGAAAACATGCCACGCAGTTTCTTGAACATGGGAGAGTGACCCTAGGCAACGCGTGGGTAAAAAAGTGCGGCAAACTCTAACAACGACAGGGATTTTGAGCAAGGCGCCAATATGTTAGATTGCCTGTTTTTCCGGGCTCCAGAGCCCATCATCGCGGCCTTTGACCGCCAGCTCACGGCATCCGTTCCCTGCAGGATTTCACCTGCACGGCGACCCGATCACATTTCCACTGGCTGCCCTCGTATTGGAGAACCCCAATGGCGCTTGAACGCTCCGACGTGGAAAAAATCGCCCACCTGGCCCGCCTGGGCCTGAGTGAAGACGATATTCCGCGCACCACCGAGACCCTCAACAGCATCCTCGGTCTGGTCGATCAGATGCAGGCGGTGGACACCACCGGCATCGAGCCCCTGGCCCACCCGCTGGAAGCCACCCAGCGCCTGCGCGCCGACCAGGTGCGCGAAGAAAACCAGCGCGACGCCTACCAGGCCATCGCCCCGGCCGTGGAAAACGGCCTGTACCTGGTCCCCAAAGTCATCGAGTAACGGAATGAGCCAAGCCATGCATCAACTGACCCTGGCCGAGATCGCCCGCGGACTCGCCGACAAGCAATTCTCCGCCGAAGAACTGACCCGCGACCTGCTGGCGCGTATTCAGCGACTCGACCCGCAGCTCAACAGCTTCATCAGCGTCACCGAGGAGCTGGCCCTGGCCCAGGCCAAGGCCGCCGACGCACGCCGCGCCAATGGCGAAAGCGGCGCCCTGCTCGGCGCGCCGATCGGCCACAAGGACCTGTTCTGCACCAAGAATGTGCTGACCAGCTGCGGCTCGAAGATCCTCAGCGGGTTCAAGGCGCCCTATGACGCCACCGTGGTGGACAAGCTCGCCAGCGCCGGCGCCGTGACCCTGGGCAAGCTGAACATGGACGAGTTCGCCATGGGCTCGGCCAACGAGTCCAGCCACTACGGCGCAGTGAAGAACCCCTGGAACCTCGAGCACGTGCCCGGCGGCTCCTCCGGCGGCTCGGCCGCGGCCGTGGCCGCCCGCCTGCTGCCGGCCGCCACCGGCACCGACACCGGCGGCTCGATCCGCCAGCCGGCCGCGCTGACCAACCTCACCGGCCTCAAGCCGACCTATGGTCGGGTCTCGCGTTGGGGCATGATCGCCTACGCCTCCAGCCTCGATCAGGGCGGCCCGCTGGCGCGCACCGCCGAGGACTGCGCGCTGATGCTGCAGGCCATGGCCGGTTTCGACCCCAAGGACAGCACCTGCGTCGACCAGCCGGTAGACGACTACCTGGCAGCCCTCAACCAGCCGCTGGCCGGCCTGCGCATCGGCCTGCCCAAGGAATACTTCGGCGCCGGCCTGGATGGGCGCATCGCCGAGAAAGTCATGGCGGTGGTCGAGGAGCTGAAGAAGCTCGGCGCCAGCGTCAAGGAGATCAGCCTGCCGAACATGCAGCACGCGATCCCCGCCTACTACGTGATCGCCCCCGCGGAAGCCAGCTCCAACCTGTCGCGTTTCGACGGTGTGCGCTTCGGCTACCGCTGCGAGAACCCGGTCAACCTCGAAGACCTTTACAAGCGCTCGCGCGGCGAGGGCTTCGGCGCGGAAGTGAAGCGCCGCATCATGGTCGGCACCTACGCCCTGTCGGCCGGCTACTACGACGCCTACTACCTCAAGGCGCAGAAGATTCGCCGGCTGATCAAGAACGACTTCCTCAACGCCTTCGACGAGGTCGACCTGATCCTCGGCCCGACCACGCCGAACCCGGCCTGGAAGCTCGGCGAGAAGAACAACGACCCGGTCGCCCAGTATCTGGAAGACATCTACACCATCACCGCCAACCTGGCCGGCATCCCCGGCCTGTCGATGCCCGCCGGCTTCGTCGACGGTCTGCCGGTGGGCGTGCAGCTGCTCGCCCCGTACTTCCAGGAAGGCCGCCTGCTGGGCGTGGCGCACCAGTATCAACAAGTCACTGATTGGCACACCCGCGCGCCAGCCGGATTCTGAGGAACACGAACGATGCAATGGGAAACCGTGATCGGGCTGGAAATCCACGCACAGCTCAGCACCCAATCGAAGATCTTTTCCGCCAGCGCCACCGGCTTCGGCGCCGAACCCAACACCCAGGCCAGCCTGGTCGACCTCGGCATGCCCGGCACCCTGCCGGTGCTCAACGCCGAAGCCGTGCGCATGGCCTGCAAGTTCGGCCTGGCGATCGACGCCGAGATCGCGCCGAGGAACGTCTTCGCGCGCAAGAACTACTTCTACCCGGACCTGCCCAAGGGCTACCAGACCAGCCAGATGGATGACCCCATCGTCGGCAAGGGCCATCTGGACATCACCCTGGAAGACGGCACGGTCAGGCGCATCGGCATCACCCGCGCCCACCTGGAAGAGGACGCCGGCAAGAGCCTGCACGAAGACTTCCACGGCATGAGTGGCATCGACCTCAACCGCGCCGGCACGCCGCTGCTGGAGATCGTCTCCGAGCCGGACATCCGCAGCGCCAAGGAAGCGGTGGCCTACGTCAAGGCGATCCATGCCCTGGTGCGCTACCTGGGCATCTGCGACGGCAACATGGCCGAGGGCTCGCTGCGCTGCGACTGCAACGTCTCGGTACGGCCCAAGGGCCAGACCGAGTTCGGCACCCGCGCCGAGATCAAGAACGTCAACTCCTTCCGCTTCATCGAGAAGGCGATCAACCACGAGGTGCAGCGGCAGATCGAGCTGATCGAGGACGGCGGCAAGGTGGTCCAGGAAACCCGCCTGTACGACCCGAACAAGGACGAGACACGCTCCATGCGCAGCAAGGAGGAAGCCAACGACTACCGTTACTTCCCCTGCCCCGACCTGTTGCCGGTGGTGATCGAGCCGAGCTTCCTCGAAGAAATCCGCGCCGGCCTGCCGGAGCTGCCGGTGCAGAAGCGCGAGCGCTTCGAACGGGAGTTCGGCCTGTCGGCCTATGACGCCAGCGTGCTGGCCGCCAGCCGCGAGCTGGCCGACTACTTCGAGCAGGTCCAGCAGAGCTGCGGCGACGCCAAGCTGGCAGCCAACTGGGTGATGGGCGAGCTGTCCAGCCTGCTCAACAAGGAGGGCCTGGAGATCGACCAGTCGCCGGTGTCCGCCGCGCAGCTGGGCGGCATGATCCTGCGCATCAAGGACAACACCATCAGCGGCAAGATCGCCAAGATGGTGTTCGAGGCCATGGCGAATGGCGAAGGCTCGGCCGACCAGATCATCGAGGCCAAGGGCCTCAAGCAGGTCACCGACAGCGGCGCCATCGAGACCATGCTCGACGAGGTCCTGGCGGCAAATGCCGAGCAGGTCGAGCAGTACCGCGCCAGCGACGAAGCCAAGCGCGGCAAGATGTTCGGTTTCTTCGTCGGCCAGGCGATGAAGGCCTCCAAGGGCAAGGCCAACCCTGGCCAGGTGAACCAACTGCTGAAGAAGAAGCTCGAAGGCTGAGCCGGGCCGCACGGCCCAAGTAGCACAACAGGGATGTCCGCACCATGCGACGCCGGGGCTTGCCCCGGCGTTTATCCATCCGGAGAGACAACCTATGCATCGTTTCACTCTGCTTTTGGCGCTGTTCGCCCTGCTGGCCGGCTGCGCCGGCCAACGCCTGGCCGACGACGGCTACAGCGCCGAGGGGCGCGCCTCCTATTACGGCGCCCGCCACCATGGCAAGAAGACCGCCAGCGGCGAGCGCTTCGACCAGCATGCGCTGACGGCCGCACACCGCAGCCTGCCGTTCGGCAGCCGGGTGCAGGTGACCAACCTGCGCAACGACAGGAGCGTGGTGGTGCGCATCAACGACCGCGGCCCCTACGCCCGCGGCCGCATCATCGACCTGTCGAAGAAGGCCGCCGAGCAGCTCGACATGCTGCGCGCCGGCGTGGTGCCGGTGCGCGTGCAGCAGCTGGCCGACTGAAGCCGCCAGCCTTTACAAGCGGTTACCAATAGCCGCCCCGCCCCTCTGGTTCCATGCGTGCGGATGGCTACACTGGCCGCACTTTTCTGGAGCCCTTCGCTATGACGACGATGACCTTCGTTTACCTGATCGCTGGCCTGGCGCTGCTGGTCGTCGGCGCCGAGGTGCTGGTGCGCGGCGCCGCCCGGCTGGCGGCCCGATTCGGCATCCCGCCGCTGATCATCGGCCTGACCGTGGTGGCCTTCGGCACCAGCGCGCCGGAAACCGCAGTGAGCGTGCAGGCCGCGGTGAACGGCAGCGGCGACCTGGCCATCGGCAACGTGCTGGGCAGCAATATCGCCAACGTCTTGCTGATCCTCGGCGTGACCGCGCTGATCGCCCCGCTGGTGGTATCGCGCCAGCTGATCCGCCTGGACGTGCCGATCATGATCGGCGCCAGCCTGCTGACCTTCGCCCTGGCCTGGGACGGCCAGCTGAGCCGACTCGATGGCGCCCTGCTGTTCGCCGGGGTGCT
Organism: Pseudomonas benzenivorans; assembly: GCF_024397895.1. NCBI lineage: Bacteria > Pseudomonadati > Pseudomonadota > Gammaproteobacteria > Pseudomonadales > Pseudomonadaceae > Pseudomonas > Pseudomonas benzenivorans. The sequence continues at coordinate 3,529,841 of NZ_CP073346.1, read as the reverse complement.
GACCTACACCGCCTTCCTGATCGTCAGCAGCCGCCGCGACAAGGCCGCCGAGGGCGACGAATTCGCCGCGGAATACGGTCTGCATGAGCAGCCCAAACCCCGCGCCTGGCTGATCGACCTGAGCCTGCTGATCGGCGGATTGGTGCTGCTGGTCGGCGGCTCCAACCTGCTGGTCGAAGGGGCGGTCGGGCTGGCCCGCGCCCTGGGCCTGTCGGAACTGGTGATCGGCCTGACCGTGGTGGCCGTCGGCACCTCGCTGCCGGAGCTGGCCACCTCGGTGATGGCGGTCCTCAAGGGCGAGCGGGACATCGCCGTGGGCAACATCGTCGGCAGCAACATCTTCAACCTGTTCTGCGTGCTGGGCCTGGCCTCGCTGGTGTCGCCGCTGCCGATCCCGGTGGTGGCCAATGCCCTGGCGTTCGACTTCCCGGTGATGATCGCGGTGGCCATCGCATGCCTGCCAATCTTCTTCTCCGGCTACCGCATCAACCGCTGGGAAGGCCTGCTGTTTGTCGCCTATTACGCGGCCTACACCCTGTACCTGGTGCTGAGCGCCGGTGACCGCCCCTTTGCCGAGACCTTCGCCGACGCCATGCTCGGCTACGCCCTGCCGCTGACCGCGATGACCCTGCTGGTGATCGGCGCCCGCGCCTGGCAGCGCCAACGCCCGGCCTGAACAGCGCGAGCCTAGGCCCAGCCGCCCCACTGCAACAGCAGCAGGCCGAGGTTGATGGTCAGCACCCCGGCCAGGGTGGTGATGACGATGATCGCCGCCGCCAGCTGATGATTGCCACCCGCCGCCCGCGCCATGACGAAGCTGGCCGCGGCGGTGGGGCTGGCGAAATAGAAGAACAGGATGCCCAGGTCGGCGCCGCGAAAGCCCCACAGCCAGGCGCCCAGGGTCGCCAACAGCGGCAGCCAGACCATCTTCATCGCGCTGGAACTCAGGGCGATGCCGCTGCTCTCGCGCAGCGACGCCAGGGACAGGGTGCCACCGATGCAGATCAGCGCCAGGGGCAGGGTCATCTGCGCGAAGTAGCCGCCGGAGGTCAGCAGCCAGTCCGGCAGCGCCAGCTGCCAGTAGGCGACCGGGATGGCCAGGACTACACCGATGATCAGCGGGTTGCTCACGATGCTGCGCAGGATGGTCCGGGGATCGGCCTTGGCGTTGGGGCTGTAGATCGCCAGGACGATGGCCGAGAGCACGTTGTAGCTGAGGATCACCACCCCGGCCAGGACGCTGCCCACCGCCAGGCCGTAGTCGCCGTAGAGGCTGGTGGCCAGGGCCAGGCCGACGATGCCGTTGTTGCCGCGAAAGGCGCCCTGGGTGTAGATGCCGCGATCCGCCTCGGGACAGCGCAGGATGGCCCAGCCCCAGGCCAGCAGGAAGGTCGCCAGGGTCGCCAGCACGAAGTAGCCGATCAGCGCCGGCTGCAGGGCGGTGCCCAGATCCGCCCTGATGATACCGAGAAACAGCAGGGTCGGCATGGTGCCGCGGAACACCAGGGCCGAGGCGGTGTTGATGAACGCGGCGTCGATCCAGCCCAGGCGCTTGAGCACCACGCCGAGAAACAACATGGAGAACACCGGCGCGGTGATGACGAGGGTTTGCTGGATAGCGACGAGCATGACAGCCCCAGGACAGGCAGTTACTTAGGAGCCTAATGATAGCAAGCCGATCGCCGAATCCGCTCCATCATCGTTGCCAAGCGCACAGAAATCATCGGCGCTCCGCACAGCCGCATCGGGTCCGGGGCGCGACCCCGGACAGCCATCGACTGGCGCCCGGCGAGCTGAACTTCAGCGCCGTACCGGACGCTTCTGCAATTTACGCTGCAGGGTGCGCCGGTGCATGCCCAGGGCCCGTGCGGTGGCGGAGATGTTGCCTTCGTTCTCGGCCAGCACCCGCTGGATGTGCTCCCACTGCAGGCGATCGACCGACATCGGGTTGTCCGGCACCAGGCTGTCCAGGTCGGCGTGCTGGCTCAGCAGCGCCGCCAGCACGTCGTCGGCATCGGCGGGTTTGCACAGGTAGTTGCAAGCACCGCGCTTGATCGCCTCCACCGCGGTGGCGATGCTCGAATAGCCGGTGAGGATCACCACGCGCATCTCGGCGTCCAGTTCCAGCAACTTGGGCAGCAGCACCAGGCCGGAGTCGCCTTCCATCTTCAGGTCGACCACCGCATAGTCCGGCAGGTCCTGCTCGGCCAGGGCCAGGCCCTCCTCGGCGGAACCTGCGGTGCTCACCCGCAGGCCACGATTGCTCATGGCCCGCGCCATCACCCGGGTGAAGGTCGGATCGTCATCGACCAGCAGCAGGTGGGGTTGTTCTTCGCCTTCGAACAGCGGCTCTTCACTCATGGTTCACTCCTTGCGGGCCGGCATCAGCTATGGCCATAGGCACGCGGCAACTTCAGCTCGGTGAGCGTGCCGCCCTCTTCGTGGTTATACAACTTTACCGTGCCGCCGGCACGGGTGACGCTGGCCTGGCTGAGAAACAGGCCGAGCCCGAAGCCCTTGCCCTTGGTGGTGAAGAACGGCCGGCCGAGCTGTTCGGCAATCGCCAAAGGCACGCCGGCGCCATGATCGCGGATGCTCAGGCGCAGCCACTGATGGTCCCAGTCGAGGCGGATGTCCAGCTCGTCCGGGCAGGCATCGGCGGCGTTGTTCAGCAGATTGAGCAGGGCCTGGGTCAGGTCGGCCGGGGGCATCAGCCGCGGCGGCGTGCCGCGACCGACACACTGATAGCGGTAGCTGGCCTCGGGACGCATCAGGTGCCAGCGGTTGAGCGCGGCTTCCAGCCACTCGACGCAGGCTTGCTCGACCACCGACTGACGACGATCGGCCTCGGCTGCGCGCACCAGTTGCTGCAGGGTCTCCTTGCACAGTTTGACCTGCTCCTGCAGCACCGCCAGGTCCTCCTGCAGCAGCGGTTCCTGATGTTCGCGGCGCAGCTCCTTGATCAGCACGCTCATGGTCGCCAGGGGCGTACCCAGCTCGTGGGCGGCGCCGGCGGCTTGGGTGGCCACGGCGAGCAGCTGCTGATCGCGCAGGCCCTCCTCGCGGCGCTCGGCACGCAACTCCTCCTGCCGGCGCAGCTCCTCGGCCATCTTGGCGACGAAGAAGGTGATCAATCCGGCGGCCAGGGCGAAACTCAGCCACATGCCGTAGATCAGCAGGCTTTCCCGTGGGCCGGGCGGCAGCTCCAGCGGATGGGACCACACCAGCAACAGGGTATAGCCGGCCAGGGCCAGGCCGGACAGGACGATGGTGAACAGCCAGGGCAGGGTCGCCGCGGCGATGGTCAGCGGCACCAGGTAATAGGAGACGAAGGGGTTGGTCGAGCCGCCGGTGTAGTACAGCAGCACACTGTGAATGATCAGGTCGCAGCCCAGTTGCACGGCGTACTCCTGCTCGGTGACCGGCCAGGGGCCGCGCAGGCGCACGGCGGTGAGCAGGCACAGGATCAGCGAGATGCACAGGGTGACGCTCAGTTCCAGCCAGGGCAGCGGCAGCAGCCCGGAGTTGTAGGCCAGGCCGACCGAGCCGGCCTGGGCGGCCAGTACCAGGATGCGGATCAGGGTCAGGCGCCAGAGATTTTGCCGACTGGCCGACAACAACTGCACAGGTGCGAGCATGGGCTCTCCAAATAGCCGCGGTTTGCGAGCCGAGCGAGTATAACCAAGGCTCCGCTCGCCCTCGTGCGGCAACTGGCCGCAGCAGAACGGGCGACTGCTACGCAGTGGAACCGGAATTAACCCGCGCAGTCGAACAGCTACGTCTAACCTCAGGAACCTGTCGCACCCTCCGTGCCCCCACCCTTACAAGGAGTTGCCATGCAGCCATTGTCCCGCCTCGCCAGCGTCCTCGCCCTCAGCGCCGCCGCCCTGCTCAGCTTCGCGGCCCAGGCCGACGATCCCCGTTACAACCAGGTCGCCCTGCGCGCCGAGGTCAGCCAGGAAATCGCCCATGACCTGATGCACGTCACCCTCTACAGCGAAGCGCAGCACAGCGATCCCGCCGCCCTGGCCGCGCAGATCACCCGCACCCTGAATGATGCGGTCAAGCAGGCGCGTGGCGCCGAAGGCGTCAGCGTCGCCCTCGGCAGCCGCCATAGCTACCCGGTGTACGACGACAAGAACCAGCAGATCACCGCCTGGCGCGAGCGCGCCGAGCTGCGCCTGGAAAGCGCCAGCTTCGCCACCCTGTCGAAACTCACGGGCGAGATGCTCAAGACCCTGAAGATGGGCGGCATGGACTTCAGCATCGCCACGCCGACCCGCAAGCAGCACGAGGATACCCTGCTCAAGGACGCCGTAGCGGCCTTCAGATCCAGGGCCCAACTGGCCACCGAGGCCCTCGGCGGCAGCGGCTACAAGCTGATCAGCCTGAACCTCAGCAGCGGCGGCTTCCAGCCGCCAATGCCGATGCGCATGGCCAAGGGCATGGCGATGATGGACGCGGCGGCCACCCCGGAGATCGAAGCGGGTACCAGCCAGGTGACGGTCAACGCCGACGGCGTCATCGAAGTGCTGATGCCCTGATCGCGCAGTGCAACAGGGCAACACCACCACGCCGCCCTCCTCCCCGGATGGCGGCGTTTTGCCAGCTTGGCGGGCGTAAAGTTTCGTAAATGCGACAACTACGTACAGCACGCCTACAGTTGCTGGGCTCTGTCCAAGATGCCACTTGCCTCGGGAATATGCCCTGCATAGTTTCTTGCGAGGCCTCCACAAGGGGCCCCTCACGCTGACAACCACAATAAAACATGAGGTCAACATGCGTAAAAACGCCGTCATCCAGGCCATGGTCGTTGCTGGGCTGATCGCCAGCGCCCCCTTCGCCCACGCCGCCAGCAACCTGGTGTTCTGCTCGGAGGGCAGCCCCGCCGGCTTCGACCCCGGCCTGTACACCACCGGCACCGACTTCGACGCCGCCGCGGAAACCATGTTCAATCGCCTGACCCAATTCGAGCGCGGCGGTACCGCGGTCATTCCCGGCCTGGCGGAAAAGTGGGAAGTGTCCGACGACGGTCTGACCTACACCTTCCACCTGCGCCCCGGAGTGAAATTCCACAGCACCGAATACTTCAAGCCGAGCCGTGACTTCAACGCCGACGACGTGCTGTTCACCTTCCAGCGCATGCTCGACAAGGAGCATCCATTCCGCAAGGCCTACCCCACCGAGTTCCCTTACTTCACCGACATGGGGATGGACGCCAACATCGCCAAGGTCGAGAAGGTCGATGAGCACACCGTGCGCTTCCACCTCAATCAGGTGGACGCCGCGTTCATCCAGAACCTGGCGATGAGCTTTGCCTCGGTCCATTCGGCGGAGTATGCCGACCAGCTGCTCAAGGCCGGCAAGGCCGCCGACATCAACCAGAAACCTATCGGCACCGGCCCCTTCGTGTTCAAGCGTTACCAGAAGGACGCGCAGATCCGCTTCACCGGCAACAAGGACTACTGGAAGCCCGACGATGTGAAGGTCGACAACCTGATCTTCTCCATCAACACCGATGCCTCGGTGCGCATGCAGAAGCTCAAGGCCGGCGAGTGTCATATCACCCTCAATCCGCGCCCGGCCGACCTGGATTCGCTGAAGCAGGACCCGAACATCAAGATGCCGTCCCAGGCCGGCTTCAACGATGGCTACATCGCCTACAACGTCACCCACCCGCCGCTGGACAAGCTCGAAGTGCGCCAGGCCCTGGACATGGCGGTGAACAAGCAGGGGATCCTCGACGCGGTCTACCAGAGTGCCGGCCAACTGGCGGTCAACGGCATGCCGCCGACCCAGTGGTCCTACGACGACACCATCAAGGACGCCGGCTACAACCCCGAGAAGGCCAAGGAACTGCTCAAGGCCGCCGGCGTCAAGGAAGGCACCGAGATCACCCTGTGGGCCATGCCGGTGCAGCGCCCGTACAACCCCAACGCCAAGCTGATGGCCGAGATGCTCCAGTCCGACTGGGCCAAGGTCGGCATCAAAGCGAATATCGTCACCTACGAATGGGGTGAGTACCTCAAGCGGGCCAAGGCCGGCGAGCACGACACCATGCTGATCGGCTGGAGCGGTGACAACGGTGACCCGGACAACTGGTTGGGCACCCTGTACGGCTGCGACGCAGTGGACGGCAACAACTTCTCCAAGTGGTGCTTCGAGGATTACGACAAGCTGGTCCAGGCGGCCAAGCGTACCTCCGACGTGGCCAAGCGCACCGAGCTGTACAAGCAGGCCCAGCACGTCCTCAAGGCCCAGGTGCCGATCACCCCGATCGCCCACTCCACGGTCTATCAGCCGATGCGTCAGAACGTGCAGGACTTCAAGATCAGCCCGTTCGGCGTGAACTCCTTCTACGGTGTAAGCGTCACCAAGTAGTTCCCCTGTGAATACCCGGGCCGGTTACCCACCGGCCCGGGTTACGTTTCAGCGCGGCCTATCCGGCTGCCCCCTGATCCGCCTCTCCGACCCATGGGAACGCTGCAATGCCAAAACACTCACCCCTACTCCGCCTGCTGCTGGTCGCCGCGCTCGCGGCAGCCAGCCAGGTCCATGCCGCCAGCGACAGCCTGGTGGTGTGCAGCGAAGCCAGTCCCGAAGGCTTCGACATCGTCCAGTACACCGCCGCCACCACCGCCGATGCCGCCGCGGAAACCGTTCTCGAGCGCCTGGTGCAGTTTGCCCCGGGCAGCGCCGAGGTGGTGCCTGCCCTGGCCGAGCGCTGGGAGATTGCGCAAGACGGTCTGAGCTACACCTTCCACCTGCGCCGGGGGGTGAAATTTCACGATACCGCCTGGTTCAGCCCCAGCCGCGCGCTCGACGCCGACGACGTGCTCTGGAGTTTCCAGCGCCAGCTCGACCCCAAGCATGCCTGGCACGGCAGCTCGTTGCGCGGCTACCCCTATGCCGAGGCCATGGGCATGGCGCAGCTGATCGAGCGCATCGAGAAACTCGATGCGCACCGCGTGCGCTTCGTCCTGCGTCACCCCGAGGCCCCCTTTCTGGCCAACATGGCCATGGCCTTCGCCTCGATCTATTCGGCCGAGTACGCCGAGCAGCTACTGGCTGCCGGCAACACCGAACAACTCAACCGCCTGCCGGTCGGCACCGGCCCCTTCATCTTCGAGCGCTACGCCAAGGATGCCCAGGTACGCTACCGGGCCAACCCAGCGTACTGGGACGGCGCGCCGCGGATCGGCAAGCTGATCTTCGCCATCACCCCCGAACCCAACGTGCGCCAGCAGAAACTCAAGGCCGGCGACTGCCAGATCGCCCTCTATCCGCGGCCGGTGGACATTCCGGCACTGAAGGCCGATCCCGACCTGCAGGTCCTCGAACTCGACTCGTTGCTGACCGCCTATATCGGCATCAACACCCGCCGCCCGCCGCTGGACGACGTGCGCGTGCGCCAGGCGCTGAACCTGGCCTTCGACAAGGACGCGTACCTGCGGGCCCAGTATGGCGAGGGCGGCGCCAGCCCGGCGGTGGCGCCCTACCCAGCGACCCTCTGGGGCCATGACCCGCAGCTGCAGGGCTGGCCACGCGATGTCGAGCGGGCCCGGCAGTTGCTGGTAGAGGCCGGCCACCCCGAGGGTTTCAAGCTGTCCATCTGGACCCGCCCCGGCGGCGGCCCGACCAACCCCAACCCGGGTATCGGCGCGCAGATGCTGCAGGCCGACCTGGCCGCCATCGGCATCGACGCCGACATCCGCGTCTTCGAGTGGGGCGAGTTGATCAAGCGGGCCAAGAACGGCGAGCACGACCTGGTGTTCATGGGCTGGGCCGGCGACAACGGCGACCCGGACAACTTCCTCACCCCCAACCTGTCCTGCGCGGCGGCTGAGTCCGGGGAGAACCAGGCCGGCTGGTGCAACGCCGCGTTCGACCGCCTGATCACCCAGGCCCGCCAGGTAGCGGATCAGGCCACGCGAGCCGCCTTGTATCGCCAGGCCCTGGCTATCTTTCATGAACAGGCGCCGTGGATCGCCCTGGCCCACCCCAGACAGTTCAGCGCGCTGCGCAAGGACGTGCGCGGCTTCGTCCTGAGCCCCATGGGCTCGAACAACTACGCCCGGGTGTCACGGCCATGAATGCGGCGAACCTCATCCGCGGCAGGCCGCGCTGATCCTCCCCTCACAACAAGATCGCCGGGCCATGTGACCCGGCGTACCGATCCAGCCGTTGGAGTACCGACATCCCATGCTTGCCTTTATCGCCAGACGCCTGGGGCTATTGATCCCCACTTTCTTCGGCGTCACCTTGCTGACCTTCGCCCTGATTCGCCTGATCCCCGGCGACCCGGTGGAAGTGATGATGGGTGAACGCCGGGTCGATCCGCAGATGCACGCCGAGGCCATGGAGCGCCTGGGGCTGAACAAGCCGCTGTACGCCCAGTACCTGGACTACATCGGCGACCTGGCCCAGGGCGACCTGGGCGAATCGCTGCGCACCCGCGAGAGCGTGTGGCACGAGTTCCTCACCCTGTTCCCCGCCACCCTCGAGCTGTCCATCGCCGCCCTGCTGTTCGCCGGCACCCTGGGCCTGATCGCCGGGGTGATCGCGGCGCTGAAACGGGGCTCGCTGTTCGACCACGGGGTGATGGGCATTTCCCTGGCCGGCTACTCCATGCCGATCTTCTGGTGGGGCCTGCTGCTGATCATGTTCTTCTCCGTGGGCCTGGGCTGGACCCCGGTGTCCGGGCGCATCGACCTGCTCTACGACATCCCGCCGGTCACCGGCTTCATGCTGATCGACACTCTGCTGTCGGATGAGGAAGGCGCCTTCGTCGACGCCCTGCAGCACCTGATCCTGCCCGCCGTGGTGCTGGGCACCATTCCGCTGGCGGTGATCGCCCGCATGACTCGCTCGGCGATGCTCGAGGTGCTGCGCGAGGACTATGTGCGCACCGCCCGCGCCAAGGGCCTGTCGCCGTCCCGGGTGGTGTTCGTCCATGGCCTGCGCAATGCGCTGATCCCGGTACTCACGGTGTTCGGCCTGCAGGTCGGCGCGCTGCTGGCCGGCGCGGTGCTGACCGAGACCATCTTCTCCTGGCCGGGCATCGGCAAGTGGCTGATCGAGTCGATCGGCGCCCGCGACTACCCGGTGGTACAGAACGGCATCCTGCTGATCGCCTGCCTGGTGATCCTGGTCAACTTCGTCGTGGACATCCTCTACGGCCTGGCCAACCCACGCATTCGCCATCAGCGCTGAGGAGAACCGGACCATGAATGCTTCCACCGAAATGCCGGTCATCGACCAGAGCCTGCTCTACCCCTCGCCGCTCAAGGAATTCTGGCAGGCCTTCGCCCACAACAAGGGCGCCGTCGCCGGGCTGCTGTTCATGCTGCTGATCGTGTTCTGCGCGCTGTTCGCCCCCTGGGTGGCGCCCCATGACCCCAGCGAGCAGTTCCGCGACTTCCTGCTGACCCCGCCGGTGTGGCTGGAAGGTGGCCAGGCGCAGTTCCTCCTCGGCACCGACGAGCTGGGCCGCGATCTGCTCTCGCGGCTGATCTTTGGCGCCCGCCTGTCGCTGCTGATCGGCCTGTCCTCGGTGCTGATGTCGCTGATCCCGGGCATCCTCCTGGGCCTGGTCGCCGGCTTCTTCCCGCGCCTGCTGGGGCCCTCGATCATGCGCCTGATGGACGTGATGCTGGCCCTGCCCTCGCTGCTGCTGGCGGTGGCCATCGTCGCCATCCTCGGCCCAGGCCTGATCAACACCGTGATCGCCATCGCCATCGTCTCGCTGCCCTCCTACGTGCGCCTGACCCGTGCCGCGGTGATGGGCGAGATCAACCGCGACTACGTCACCGCCTCGCGCCTGGCCGGCGCCGGCCTGGGCCGGCTGATGTTCGTCATCGTGCTGCCCAACTGCATGGCGCCGCTGATCGTCCAGGCCACCCTGAGTTTCTCCTCGGCCATCCTCGACGCCGCCGCCCTGGGCTTCCTCGGCCTCGGCGTGCAACCGCCGACTCCCGAGTGGGGCACCATGCTGGCCTCGGCGCGCGACTATATCGAACGCGCCTGGTGGGTGGTCTCGCTGCCCGGCCTGACCATCCTGCTCAGCGTGCTGGCGATCAACCTGATGGGCGACGGCCTGCGCGACGCGCTGGACCCGAAACTCAAGAATGCCGTCTGAGGAGCCGCCCATGAGCCTTTTGCAGATCAACAATCTCAGCGTGCGCTTCGGCGACGCCAATGCCGTACCGGTGGTCGACGGCCTGGACATCAGCGTCGATCGCGGCGAGGTGCTGGCCATAGTCGGCGAGTCCGGCTCCGGTAAGTCGGTGACCATGATGGCCCTGATGGGCCTGATCGAGGCCCCCGGCCGGGTCGCCGCCGACAGCCTGCAGTTCGACGGCACCGACATGCTGCGCCTGAAGGGCAAGCAGCGCCGGCACATCGTCGGCAAGGACCTGTCGATGGTCTTCCAGGACCCGATGACCGCGCTCAACCCCAGCTTCACCGTGGGTTTCCAGATCGAGGAGGTGCTGCGCCAGCACCTCGGTCTCAAGGGCAAGGCGGCCCGCCAGCGCGCCCTGGAACTGCTGGAAAAGGTCGAGATCCCCGGCGCCGCCAGCCGCCTCGACGCCTACCCGCACCAGCTCTCCGGCGGCATGAGCCAGCGCGTGGCGATCGCCATGGCGATCGCCGCCGAACCCAAGCTGCTGATCGCCGACGAACCGACCACGGCCCTGGACGTGACCATCCAGGCGCAGATCATGGAACTGCTGCTCAACCTGCAGCGCGAGCAGGACATGGCCCTGGTGCTGATCACCCACGACCTGGCGGTGGTCGCCGAGACCGCCCAACGGGTCTGCGTGATGTACGCCGGGCAAGCGGTCGAGGTCGGCCGTGTGCCGCAGCTGTTCGACGCCCCCGCCCACCCCTACACCGAGGCGCTGCTCCAGGCGATTCCCGAGCACAGCCTGGGCGCGCGGCGCCTGTCCACCCTGCCCGGCATCGTCCCCGGTCGCTACGACCGCCCCAAGGGCTGCCTGCTGTCGCCGCGCTGCCCCTACGCGCAGGCGCGCTGCCGCGAGCAACGGCCGGCGCTGGAGGCCCACGGGCAGGGTGCGGTGCGCTGCTTCTTCCCCCTTAACCTGACTGACGAGGTGGCCTGATGAGCGGCCAAGCCAACAACGAGGCGGTGCTCAGCGCCCGCGACCTGACCCGCCACTACAGCGTGTCGCGCGGCCTGTTCCAGCCACCGGCCAGCGTCCAGGCGCTCAACGGCGTGTCCTTCGAACTGCAGGCCGGCAAGACCCTGGCCGTGGTCGGCGAATCGGGCTGCGGCAAGTCGACCCTGGCCCGCGCCCTGACCCTGATCGAGGAGCCCAGCTCCGGGTCCCTGCGGATCGCCGGCCAGGAGGTCGCAGGCAGCAGCAAGGCGCAGCGCAAGCAGCTGCGCCGCGACGTGCAGATGGTGTTCCAGAACCCCTATGCCTCGCTCAACCCGCGGCAGAAGATCGGCGACCAGCTGGGCGAACCGCTGCTGATCAACACCGACCTGTCGCGCGTCGAACGGCGCGAGAAGGTGCAGGCGATGATGCAGCAGGTCGGTTTGCGTCCCGAGCACTACCAGCGCTACCCGCACATGTTTTCCGGCGGCCAGCGCCAGCGCATCGCCCTGGCCCGGGCGATGATGCTGCAGCCCAAGGTGCTGGTGGCGGACGAGCCGACCTCGGCGCTGGACGTGTCGATCCAGGCCCAGGTGCTCAACCTGTTCATGGACCTGCAGGAGGAGTTCAACACCGGCTACGTGTTCATCTCCCACAACCTCTCGGTGGTGCGCCACGTCGCCGATGAGGTGCTGGTGATGTACCTCGGCCGCCCGGCCGAGATGGGCCCCAGCGAGCAGATCTACACCCGTCCGCTGCACCCCTACACCCAGGCCCTGCTCTCCGCCACCCCGGCCATCCACCCCAATCCGCTCAAGCCGAAGATCAAGATCGCCGGCGAGCTGCCCAACCCCCTCGATCCGCCGCCGGGTTGCGCCTTCCACAAGCGCTGCCCCTATGCCGACGCGCGTTGCAGCAGCGAGCTGCCGCCGCTGCGCCTGATCGATGCGCGGCAGGTGGCCTGCCACCATGCGGAGCGGATCAACGCCTGAGGCGCCGCAGTAACGGGCTGAGGGAACTGGAGAAACGCCGGGCTCGCGCCCGGCGTTTCGCGTTTCTAGCGCCCGAAAAAGCGGTAGAAGGTGCGCAGCTCGGCCTGAGCGTCGGCGACGCTGACCGGGGTGAAGCGCAGCTTGTGATGGGGCGGGCACTGCGCCAGACGGTCCTGATCGAGGGGATGCAGCCAGCCGAGGATCGGGTAGCCGCCCATGGTCTGGTGGTCGGCCTGGAGGATGATCGGCTTACCATCGGCCGGCACCTGGATCGCCCCCCGCGTCACCCCCAGTGACCACTGCCGCTTGGGCGGCTGCAGGGCCTCGCCGAGCAGGCGCGCGCCCATGCGGTCGGACTGCGGACTGAGCCGCCAGGTCTGCTCGAAGAACCGCGCCAGCTGCTCGGCCTCGAAGCTGCCGGCATCGCCGCCGGTTATCACCCGCAGCAGCGGCGTCGCCCGGTAGTCCGGCCGGTAGGGCCAGGGCACGCTGAGCCCACGGGCGAAGCGGGCCTGGCGGCAGGCCAGGCGGTCACCGGCGCGCAGCGGCTCCCCGGTGCCATGCAAACCGCCCAGCCCCTCGCGCGCCTGGGCACTGACGCTGCCCAGCACCGCCTCGGCGTGAAAGCCGCCGGCCGCCGCCAGGTAGGCGCGCTGGCCGCTGTGGGCGTACGCCAGCCTGAGGCGCTGGCCGGCGCCGATGGCGAAGCGCGACCAGGGCGGCAGCGGCCGGCCATCGAGGGTCGCCGCGGCCTCCGCGCCGGTCAGCGCCAGCCAGGTGTCCAGCTCGCCCTCCAGCTCGACATAGCCCAGGGCGATCTCCAGCAGCGGCGTGCCCCAGGGATTGTCCAGCAAGCGGTTGGCCCAGGCCGCGGCCTGACGGTCCAGGGGACCTGCCGGCGATACGCCGAGGTGTTGCCAGCCGTGGCGACCGTCGTCCTGCAGCAGGCTCAGCGGCCCCGGCTTGATAACCCGCAAGCCGCTCACAGCGGCCCACCCTCGGCGCGAAAGGTCTGTTCGTCGATGGCCACGAAACGCACTCGGTCGCCAAGCGTCAGGGGGCACGGCGGCTCGCGCCGGGCGTCGAACAGGCGCCAGGGGCACAGGCCCAGCAGGTGCCAGCCACCGGGCGAGGCCTGCGGGTAGACCGCCGTCTGCCGTTCGGCGATGGCCAGGCTGCCAGCCGGCACCCGGGTGCGCGGGCTGGCCCGGCGCGGCAGCGCCAGGCGCTCGTGCAACTCGCCGAGGTAGGCGAAGCCCGGGGCGAAGCCGATGGCGCCGACCCGGTACTCGCCGGCGCAGTGCAACTCGATCACCTGGTCGACGCTGAGCCGGCACAGCCGCGCCACGTCGGCCAGGTCTTCGCCGGCGTACCAGATGGGAATTTCGTGTAGGCGCCCTGCCTCGCTCGCCAGGGGCTCGCCGAGCCACTGGTCGAGCAACGGGGTCAGCCGCGCGGTCAGCTGCTCATGATCGGTGCGGGTCAGGTCGTAGTGCAGCAGCAGGCTGGTCCAGCCGGGCACCAGGTCCCTGAGCAGCGGTCCCAGTTCCGCGCGGATGCGCGCGGCCAGCAGGGCCAGGCGTTGCGGCAACTGCCCATCGGGCTGCTCCGCCAGCACCAGCAGCAGGGCCTCGGCGCCGGCCGGCTCGAGGCGGATCACGCGGCGTCCAGCAGCGCCCGCAGGCGCCGCAGCACGGCCAGCGACTCGGGGTTGTCACCATGCACGCAGAGGCTGTCGGCGCAGAGCTGCAGCGGCCGGCCGTCTATGTCGGCGAAGGGCTCGCCGCGGGCGATGGCCAGGCCCTGGTCGAGAATGCGCTGCGGCTCCTTGTGCACCGCATCGGTCAGGCGCCGTGGCGCCAGCTGACCGTCGGCCAGGTAGGCGCGGTCGGCGAAGGCCTCGAACATCAGCGGCACATCGGCGGCATCGGCGAACTCCAGCTCGCGGCGATTATCGGCCAGCGCCAGCACCATCAGCGGCAAGCCCTTGCGATACAGGGCGCAGGCATCCAGCACCGCGGCCAGCAGGGCGTCGTCGCGCACCAGGTCGTTGTACAACGCGCCATGGGGTTTGACGTAGGCCACCTGGGTGCCCGCGGCGCGGCAGAAGGCCTCCAGCGCACCGAGCTGATAGAGCACCAGCGCGGTCACCTCCTGCGGCGTGCAGGCGACATGGCGGCGGCCGAAGCCGGGCAGGTCGGGGTAGGACGGGTGAGCGCCGACGCGCACCCCATGCTGTACCGCCAGCTCGACGGTGCGTTGCATGATCAGCGGATCGCCAGCGTGGAAGCCGCAGGCCAGGTTGGCCTGGTCGACCAGGGGCATGGCCAGATCGTCGTCGCCCATTTTCCAGGCGCCGAAGCTCTCGCCCATGTCGCAGTTCAGCAGTATTCGTCTATTCATGGGCACAAGCTTAGAGCCGCGCCGCCGCCGGGAAAAGTCCATGGTCCGCTTTAGGCAGCCCCTGGCCCCTTCCCGTGCACCTCAGTAGACATCGCGGCGGTAGCGTCCGGCCTCGCGCAGGTGCTCCAGGGCGGCGTCGCCGAGGACCTCCCGCAGCACTCGGTCGACGCCGGCGGCCATGCCGTCGAGGCTGCCGCAGACGTAGATCGCCGCCCCCTCGTCCAGCCAGTGATGCAGCTCGGCGGCGGCCTCGCGCAGGCGATCCTGCACATAGATCTTTTCCGCCTGATCGCGGGAGAAGGCCAGATCCAGGCGCGCCAGCTCGCCGCTGGCCAGCAAGCCCTGCAGCTCCTCGCGGCAGTAGAAGTCGTGAGCGGCCCGGCGCTCGCCGAACAGCAGCCAGTTGCGCCAGTGCCCCGCGACAATGCGCGCCTGGAGCAGGCTGCGCAGGCCGGCCAGGCCGGTGCCGTTGCCGATCAGGATCAGCGGCCGGGCATCGGCCGGCGGGTGGAAGGCGCTGTTGGCGCGCAGACGCACCCTCAGCATTGCACCGGGCTGCGCCTCGGCGGTCAGCCAGCCCGAACCGAGGCCGAGCGAACCATCGCCGTGACGCGCCTGGCGCACGATCAGCTCCAGGGCGCCATCGCCCGGCAGCGAGGCGATCGAGTAATCGCGCGGCACCGCGCCCTCGGCGTTGTGTGGCAACACCTGCAACAGGTCGCCGGCCTGCCAGCTCGCCCCGGCAAGCGGCTGCAGACGCACCAGGAAAGTCAGCGCGCCACCACTGGACGGGTTCAGGCATTCGCGCCCCAGCAGGCGCCACTCGGCGAAGGGCTGCTCCAGCGGCGCCTGCAGGGTCACGCCGGTCAGTTCGCCGAGCCGGCGCTGCCAGATGGCCAGCGTGGCGTGGTCGCCGTTGTCCACCTCCACCGGCGCGAACAGGCTGCGGGCGCCCTGGCGGCCCAACCAATCGTGCAGACGCCGGGCGAAGCCGCAGAACTTCCGGTACTGCCGATCGCCCAGGGCCAGCACGGCATAGTTCAGGTCGCCGAGGGCCACTTCGCGGCCGAGCAGGCGCCGCTCGAAGCCCCGGGCGCTGTCCGGCGCCTCGCCGTCGCCGAAGGTGCTGACCACGAACACCGCACGACGGGCCTGCGCCAACGCCTGCTCGCTCAGCTCGGCCAGAGATTGCACCTGCACCGGCATGCCAGCGGCCTGCAACAGCCCGGCCGTACGCCAGGCCAGTTGCTCGGCCAGACCACTCTGGCTGGCGAAACCTATCAGCCAGCCCTGACCCTCGCCGGCCCCGGCCACTGTCCCCTTGGCCAGCCGAATCGCGCGCTGCTTGCGCCGCCGGTCCAGGTACAGCAGCCAGCCGGTGATAGCGAAAAGCGGCATGGCCGCACTGGCCAGGGCCATGAGGATGCGCCCGGCCAGGCCGAAGTACTCGCCGCTGTGCAGCGCATAGACGCTGGTCAGCAGACGCGCACCGAAGGAGCTGTCGGCATAGCGGACATGCCTGCTGACCCTGCCGCTGAGCGGTTCGAGGCCGAGCTGGCTGTAAGCGCGCGGATGCTCGGCGTCGCTCAGCAGATACAACACGCTCGCCGGCTGCCCCGGCCGGTCCGGCAGGCGCAGGTTCCAGCTGGCCAGCTGCGGGCCGGCGGCGTCCTGCAGGCCCTGCCACAGCGCCCGGTAATCGACCTCGGGCAACGCCTGGGGCGCCGCGCCGCGCCCGCCGGGGTTGCCCCGCTGAGCCGCCGGCGCGTCGCCGAGCAGCCGGGTCAGACCCTGGCGATACCAGTCGTAGGACCAGTACAGGCCGGTCAGCGCGGCGCACAGGTAGAACACCAGGCACCAGGTGCCGAAGACCGCGTGCAGGTCCCACTTGAACGCGCGGCCCTTTTTCCCCCAGTCCAGCGCCAGCCAGGCGCGCCAGTTCAATGCCCGGCGCGGCCAGCGCAGGTAGAGGCCGGACAGGCAGAAGAACAGCAGCGCCAGGGTGCTGGCGGCGGTGATCTGCTTGCCCGTCTCGCCCATGGCCAGGAAACGGTGCAACTGCAGCATCAGGCCGAAGAACGACTGCCCCACCGGCGGCGCCAACAACTCGCCGCTGTAGGGGTCGAAGAAACGCATCGGCCCGCGCCGCTCGCCCGCCGGCGGGGTGAAGAACACCCGCGCCGCGTTGCCGTCGCGACCATCGACCGACAGGCCGGAGACCGTCTTGCCCTCGGCCGCCTCGATTCTCGCCACCAGCTCGGCCGGGGCCAGCATCCCTGACTCGCGCACCTCGACCCGCAGCACCTGGGGATTGAGGGCGCGCATGATCTCGCCTTCGAAGCTGTAGAGCGCGCCGGTCAGGCCCATCAGGCCCAGCACCAGGCCGGCGCTGATGCCCAGCAACCAGTGCAACTGAAAGAGGATTTGCTTGAACACGGTTCGGACACCAGGCAGGAGTGACGGGGGCAGCGGATACTAGATGAGAACGAATTGCGTTTGCCGGACTTTACCGGCTATTTACACTGCGAAAGCGCCTAGACAGAGGTCCAGCTGCACGCCACTGCACCGATGGCCCCAGGCTTCAGTCGGCAGAAGGCCGCCCGGTAAGGCGGCCTTCTGCCGAGCGTGCGTCGAGGCGACGACCGCGCACCTAATCAGAAGGAGACATTAGCGCTCAGGCCAACGGCCAGCGGCGAGCCCGGCATGATGTTGTTGTTGCCGTGGGCCGAGGCGTAGTACTCCTCATTCAGCAGGTTCTCCACATTGAGCTGCAGACGCAGCTCTGGACTGACGGTGTAATAGACCGCCGCATCGAACCGGGTGAAGCTTGGCAGCACGACCTTGTTGTCTGCCGCGGCAAACACGTCGCTCTGGTAGATCGCGCCGAGCCCCAGTCCCCACTGCGAGTTCAAGTCGTAGCGGTTCCACAGCGAGAAGGAGTCACGCGGCACCTGGGCGATCTCGTTGCCCTCGAAGCCTGGGGTCTGCATTTCGCTGTTCTGGTAGGCGTAGCCGCCGGTGATCTGCCAGGCATCGGTGAGGTTGCCGGTTAGGCTCAGCTCGACACCGCGCACGCGCTGGCCGTCGACCAGAATCGAGCGAGTCGGATCGCTCGGGTCGGCGGTGGCCACATTGGTGCGCTCCAGGTTGTACAGCGCTGCGGTCGCGGCCAGGCGCGGATGGATGTCCCACTTCACGCCGATTTCGCGGTTGGTGAACTCCTCGGGGTCCAGCGATCGGTTGCTGGCCGTGAGCGAGGCGAGCTGCTCGCCGGCGCGCGGCACGTAGGCAATCGAGTAGCTGGTGTAGAAGGACAGGTTGTCCAGCGGCTTGTAGATCAGCCCGGCGCGCGGCGAGAACAGATCGTCCGAGCTGGCCAGCTGGGTGTGAACGCCACCCTTGTAGTCGTCGACATCGACCTTGAAGTTGTCGTAGCGCACGCCGAGCAGCAGTTCCCAGTGCTGGGTCAGCTGAATCTGGTCTTGCACGTAGAGCGCCGTGTTGTCGGCAACGCTCTCATTGTCGGCGTCGGTCGCGCTGTGACTGAACACCACCGGCCCCTGATAGATGCTGTCCTGCGGCGTCACGAAGGTATTCTTCTGCGTGCCGGCCGCATTGAAGTAGCCCGTCTCGCGGAAGTTCTCCGTGACCTGGCGGCTCAGTTCGGCGCCGACCAGCAAGGTGTGATCGAAGCCCAGCGCGTGGCCGGCGATGGTCAGGTCGGTCTGATTGATCAGATTGATGCGATCGGTGGCGTTGTTGTAGGCGCCGAGTTGCACCTGGTTGGTGGCCGCGTTGTAGGCCGCGGAGGGGTAGAGGTTCTGGTAGAACTTCGCGTAGTCGGCGTAGCGGGTCTGGTTGCTCAACTGCACGCCGTTGGCGAACTCATGGCTGATGCGAGCGTTCAGCGCATCCACCTCGGCGGTGGAAAA
Organism: Pseudomonas benzenivorans; assembly: GCF_024397895.1. Classification (NCBI taxonomy): domain Bacteria; kingdom Pseudomonadati; phylum Pseudomonadota; class Gammaproteobacteria; order Pseudomonadales; family Pseudomonadaceae; genus Pseudomonas; species Pseudomonas benzenivorans. The sequence goes on along the minus strand of NZ_CP073346.1, from coordinate 3,511,394 downwards.
GCTGTCGTCGGGGCTGCCGAAGTGGGTGGACTCATTGACCTTCAGCGGCTCGCCCCGGCTGCGCCCGGACGCAGTGAAGGACGGCAGGCCGCGGTCGACGGTGCGGTCGTCCTCGAAGTGCTCGTAGCCGACCTCTATCAGGGTGGCATCGCTCAGGGCGAAGCTCGCGGTCGGGTTGATCGCCCAGCGCTCCAGCTCACCATGGTCGCGGAAGCTGTTGGAATCCTCGAACAGCGCGGTCAGGCGCAGCGCCAGGCGCTCGTTGACCGCCTGGTTGAAGTCGCCGGTCATCCGCCGGTTCTCCCAGGAACCGTAGGTAAGGCCGACTTCACGGCCGTCGGTCCAGTTGGCCTGCTTGGTCACCCGGTTGATCAGGCCACCGCTGCCGCCGCGGCCGAAGATCATGCCATTGGGGCCCTTCAGCACCTCCACCCGCTCGACGTTGTACAGGTCGCGCAGGTACTGCACGTCGTCGCGCATGCCGTCGACAAAAAAGTCCGCCGTGGTGGCATTGCCGCGCAGGATGGGCGCGTCGCGGTGGCCCTCACCCTGAGCCATCTGCACGCCCGGCACATAGCGCACCACGTCGGCCATGCCCTGCATGGACTGGTCGCGAATCTGCGTGTCGGTCACGACGCTGATGGACTGCGGCACGTTACGTAGCGGCGTATCGGTCTTGGTAGCGGTGCGGGTGCGCTCGACGCCGTAGCTGTTCAGCTTCTGCACCACCTCCATCGGCTCGAGCGTCACGCTGCTGGTATCTGCAGCGATAGCCGACTGCGTGAATCCGAAGACCAGGCTGGCGGACGCGACAGCGCTGGCCAGTAAACGACGTTGCGGCAGACTGCCCAAACCCTTGCCACACTTGCGCATGCGAATCACTCCCAATTAGAAAGAGCGGCGATTCTAATCGATAAGCATTACCAATCAAGAACATTTTGCATGCCTATGGAACTTTTCGAGGGCTCGACTGGCCAGGCGCGCCACAGAACGCAAAAACCCGCCAGAAGGCGGGTTTTCGTAGAGCGGCTGCGCTTACAGGTAGAAGGCTTTCAGCGGCGGGAAGCCGTTGAACTCCACGGCGCTGTAGCTGGTGGTGTAGGCGCCGGTGGACAGCCAGTAGAGGCGGTCGCCGATGGCCAGGTTGAGCGGCAGGCCGTACTTGTAGTGCTCGTACATGATGTCGGCGCTGTCGCAGGTGGGACCGGCGATCACCACCTCTTCCATCTCGCCCTTCTTCTCGGTCCAGATCGGGAACTTGATCGCCTCGTCCATGGTTTCGATCAGGCCGCTGAACTTGCCCACGTCGGTGTACACCCAGCGCTCCACGGCGGTGCGCGACTTGCGCGACACCAGCACCACTTCGCTGACCAGGATGCCGGAGTTGGAAATCAGCGAGCGGCCCGGCTCGAGGATGATTTCCGGCAGGTCGTCGCCGAAGTCGTCCTTGAGGAAGCGGATGATTTCCTCTGCATAGGTTTCCAGGCTGTTGGTGCGGGTGATGTAGTTGGCCGGGAAGCCGCCGCCCATGTTGATCATCTTCAGCTCGATGCCGTCTTCTTCCTTGAGGCGCTCGAAGATCACCTTGACCTTGGCGATGGCCGCGTCCCACACGTCGATGTCGCGCTGCTGCGAGCCGACGTGGAAGGAAATGCCGTAGGGCACCAGGCCCAGCTGCTTGGCCAGGATCAGCAGGTCCAGGGCCATGTCGGTCTGGCAGCCGAACTTGCGCGACAGCGGCCAGTCGGCCGAGGTCGAGCCCTCGGTGAGGATGCGCACGTAGATCTTCGAGCCCGGCGCCGCCTTGGCGATGTTGCGCAGGTCGGCTTCGGAGTCGGTGGCGAACATGCGCACGCCCTTCTCGTAGAAGTAGCGTACGTCGCGGGCTTTCTTGATGGTGTTGCCGTAGCTGATGCGCTCGGGGCCGACGCCGCAGCTCATGACCTTGTCCAGCTCGTAGATCGAGGCGATGTCGAAGTTCGAGCCCTTGTTCTTCAGCAGCTCGATGATCTCCACCGCCGGGTTGGCCTTCACCGCGTAGTAGATCTTGGCGAACTCGAAACCGGCGCGCAGGTCGTCGTAGGCCTGGCTGATGATCTGGGTGTCGATCACCACGAAGGGGGTTTCTTGCTTGTCGGCGAAGGCCTTCATCTTCTGGAAGGTTTCGCGCGGGTAATAGTCTTCAACCTCAATCGACATGCGGGGGACTCCAAATGGCAAAACATACAAAGGTGGTTAGGGGTGCCTCACTAAGTAATAGCAAAGCGCGAACGCCTGATCAGTTTCCCCACTTTGGTTCGCCTACTTCCCAAGGCATGTCGCCGAGTATCGCGCACGATCTCTCGTCGTCAGTACTTGAGCCGGATGGATCGTTGCCAGCATGGACGTTCGGCCGCGAACTTTAGGACCAGGGGGAGCCGAGATCAATAAAAAATGCCCGTGCGGCGCGGCTTTTTGTCGGCTCGCGGCCCGGGCGTTGCGGATATGAAACAAGGCATGACGAAATGCTGCACGGCCCGGGATTTCCCCGGCGGCGCACAGGGCGCCGCGCGGTTCGCCGTTTACCGGTATAATCGCCGCCTTTTTTGACAGACCGACAATCAGTCGACGGGTTCCCCCAGCATGAGTATCCAGGCCGCCGAAGTCGCCAAGAGGCGCACATTCGCCATCATCTCCCACCCGGACGCCGGTAAGACCACCATCACCGAGAAGCTCCTGCTGATGGGCAAGGCGATCGCCGTGGCCGGTACGGTCAAGTCGCGCAAGTCCGACCGCCATGCCACCAGCGACTGGATGGAGATGGAGAAGCAGCGCGGCATCTCCATCACCACCTCGGTGATGCAGTTCCCCTACCGCGAGCACATGATCAACCTGCTCGACACCCCCGGTCACGAGGACTTCTCGGAAGACACCTACCGCACCCTGACCGCGGTGGACAGCGCGCTGATGGTGCTCGACGGCGGTAAGGGCGTGGAGCCACGCACCATCGCCCTGATGGACGTGTGCCGCCTGCGCGACACGCCGATCGTCAGCTTCGTCAACAAGCTCGACCGCGACATCCGCGACCCGATCGAGCTGCTCGACGAGATCGAGGCGGTGCTGAAGATCAAGGCCGCGCCCATCACCTGGCCGATCGGCTGCTACCGCGACTTCAAGGGCGTGTACCACCTGGCGGGCGACTACATCATCGTCTACACCCCCGGTCACGGTCACGAGCGCACCGAAACCAAGATCATCCAGCACCTGGACTCCGATGAAGCCCGCGCCCACCTGGGCGACGAGTACGAGCGCTTCATCGAGCAGCTCGAACTGGTGCAGGGCGCCTGCCACGAATTCGATCAGGACGAGTTCATGAACGGCCAGCTGACCCCGGTGTTCTTCGGCACCGCGCTGGGCAACTTTGGCGTCGACCATGTGCTGGACGCCGTCGTCGATTGGGCGCCGCGCCCGCTGGCCCGCGTCGCCAATGAGCGCACCGTGGAGCCGGTAGAAGAAAAGTTCAGCGGCTTCGTGTTCAAGATCCAGGCGAACATGGACCCCAAGCACCGTGACCGCATCGCTTTCATGCGTATCTGCTCGGGCAAGTACAGCCAGGGCATGAAGATGCGCCATGTACGCACCGGTAAGGACGTCCGTATCGGCGATGCGCTGACCTTCTTCTCCAGCGAGCGCGAGCAGCTGGAAGAGGCCTACGCCGGCGACATCATCGGCCTGCACAACCACGGCACCATCCAGATCGGCGACACCTTCACCGAAGGCGAAGCGCTGGGCTTTACCGGCATTCCGCACTTCGCGCCGGAACTGTTCCGCCGCGTGCGCCTGAAAGACCCGCTGAAATCCAAGCAGCTGCGTCAGGGCCTGCAGCAGCTGGCCGAAGAAGGCGCCACCCAGGTGTTCTTCCCCGAGCGCAGCAACGACATCATCCTCGGTGCGGTCGGCGTGCTGCAGTTCGACGTGGTCGCCAGCCGCCTGAAGGAGGAATACAAGGTCGAGTGCGCGTATGAGCCGATCACCGTGTGGTCAGCGCGCTGGATCGAGTGCGGCGACAAGAAGAAACTCGAGGAATTCAGCAACAAGGCCGCGGAAAACCTGGCCCTCGACGGCGGCGGCCACCTCACCTACCTGGCGCCGACCCGGGTCAACCTGAGCCTGATGGAAGAGCGCTGGCCGGACGTGAAGTTCCGCGCCACCCGCGAACACCACTGAGTCCTGCGGCTCGGCGCCTCGACAGAGGCGCCGAACGCTGTCCCTGCGGGCGTCGCCCCTAGCCCTTCTCCTCGGCCACCACCAGCCCCACCGCCTCGCCCCGCTTGAGCAGGGCATAACTCACCCCGGTCAGCAGGCTGCCGGCGACTATCGCCAGCAGGTACAGCGCCGCCAGGTTGATGGCATTGGGGATAAGCAGCACGAACAGCCCGCCGTGGGGCGCCATCAGCTTGCAGCCGAAGTACATCGACAGGGCGCCGGTCAGGGCGCCGCCGGCGATGCACGCCGGTATCACCCGCAGCGGGTCCTTGGCGGCGAAGGGAATCGCCCCCTCGGAGATGAAGCACAGGCCCAAAACGCCGGCGGCCTTGCCGGCCTCGCGCTCGCTTTCGGCGAACTTGCGCCGCGCCAACAGCGAGGCGATGGCCATGCCGATCGGCGGTACCATGCCGGCGGCCATGGTCGCGGCCATGGGCGCGTAGCTCTGCGAGGCCAGCAGGCCGACCGAGAAGGCGTAGGCGGCCTTGTTGATCGGCCCGCCCAAATCGACGCACATCATGCCGCCGAGCAGCAGGCCGAGAAATATGGCGTTGGTGCTGCCCATGCCGTCGAGAAACGCGGTCAGGCCCTCGAGCATGCCGGCCACCGGCTGGCCGACCACGTAGATCATCACCAGGCCGGTGAACAGGCTGGCCAGCAGCGGGATGAGCAGGATCGGCTTGAGCGCCTCGACGCTGGCCGGCAGCTGCAGCCAGCGGTTCAGCGAGCGGGCAGCGTAGCCGGCGAGAAAGCCGGCAATGATGCCGCCGATGAAGCCGGCGCCCAGGGAGCTGGCCAGCAGACCGCCGATCATGCCCGGCGCCAGGCCCGGGCGGTCGGCGATGGAGTAGGCGATATAGCCGGCCAGCACCGGCACCATCAGTTTGAAGGCGGCATCGCCGCCGATCTGCATCAGTACCGCGGCCAGGCTGCCCTCCTCCTTGAATGCCTCGATGCCGAATACGAACGACAGGGCGATCAGCAGGCCGCCGGCCACCACCATCGGCAACATGTAGGACACCCCGGTCAGCAGGTGCTTGTAGGGGCCGCCCTGCCCCGCCGGCTGGCTCGCCTGGGCACCGTCCTGCCTGGTCGCCTCGGCCAGAGTCGCCGCCTCGTCGAGGGCGCGCTGCAGCGTTTGTCGCGGCTGCTTGAGCGCCACCCCGGTGCCGCAGCGCAGCACCCGCTTGCCGGCGAAGCGCGCGGTGTCCACCTCGATATCGGCGGCCAGCAACACCACATCGGCGGCGGCGATGGCGGCCTCGTCGAGCACGTTGCGCGCCCCCACCGAGCCGCGGGTTTCCACCTGAATATCGAAGTCGAGCTGCCCGGCGGCCTGCTGCAGGGCCTCGGCGGCCATGAAGGTGTGCGCCACGCCGGTCGGGCAAGCCGTCACGGCCACCAGCCTGGGCCGCGCCTTGGCCGCCCCCGCCGCCGGTCCCGCTTCGGCGGCCGACAACGGCGTGGCGCGCTCGGCGGCGTCACGCAGGAAGCGCTGCGGATCGGCCAGGGCGGCGGCCGGCGTCGACTGCACCAGGCGCTTGCCGACGAAACGCTGCAGCGCCAGCTCGCCGGTCTTGACCACCACCACCAGCTCGGCGGCGGCGATGTCTTCGACGCCGAGCGGCGAGCCGATGGCCCTGGGATCATGCACCTCGACGCGGGTGGACCAGCCCAGACGCTGGGCGGCGGCCTCGAGCAGGCGCGAACAGAGCACGCTGGTGACCATGCCATTGGGGCAGGCCGTGACGATCAGCAGATTCATGGAATGAGCCTCTTATTGTTTTAAGCCAGGGTCTTCACCGCCACGCCTGCCTCCAGGCGGGCGAGCTGCTCCCGGTCGTGAATTCCGATGCCGAACTGGGTCACCGCCTGGGCGGCGATCGCCGTGGCCAGGCGCAAGGTGCGTTCGGCCGGCCAGCCGCTGAGCAGGCCGTGCAGGGTGGCGGCCAGCAGCGAATCGCCGGCGCCGACCGTGCTGGCGACCCTGACCGAGGGCGGGGTGGCCTGAAGGGCGAAGCCCGGACCGAGCCAGCAGACCCCGGCGGCGCCGCGCGACAGCAGCACGTGCTCGACGCCCTGACGGTGCAGGCGCAGTGCCGCCGTCAGCAGCGCGGCCGAGTCGAACGCCTCCAGCCCACAGGCTTCGGCCAGCTCCTCCTCGTTCGGTTTGACCAGCCAGGGCGACAGCGCCAGTCCGGCGCGCAGACCGGCGCCGCTGCTGTCCAGCGCCAGCGGCAGGCCGAAGGCCTGCAGGCGCCGCAGCAGCGCGGCGAACCACTCGGGGCTGACGCCCTGGGGCAGGCTGCCAGCCACCACGATGGCGTCGTGCCCGACGACTATGGGCTCCAGTGCCTCCAGCAGCGCCGCGCGATGCTCGGCCTCGACCTGCGGTCCCGGGCCGTTGAGGTCGGTGACCCGACCGTCGCGCTCGGCCAGCTTGATGTTGCTGCGGGTCTCCCCGGGCACACGGACGAAGGCATCGACGAAGCCCCGGCGTTCGAACAGGCGCTCGAAGGCCTGGGGGTTAGCGGCGCCGAGAAAGCCGCTGACCGTGACCCTGTGGCCGAGGTCGGCCAGCACCTGGGCGACGTTCAGGCCCTTGCCTGCGGCCCGGCTGCTCAAGCCCTGGCAGCGGTTGACCGCCCCGGGCTGCAACTGCTCGAGGTTCAGGGTCAGGTCCAGGGCCGGATTCAGGGTCAGGCAGAGGATCCGTGCCATCAGAGCGCCTCCCCGACCAGGGCGCGCACCGCCGCCGCGCTCTCCAGCATCAGCGCCTGCCGCGCCAGCGCCTGGCTGTGGCGGTAGTCCAGCTCGCGCACCCGCGCCTTGACCAGGGCGATGGTCCGCGGCGACACGCTCAGCTCGTCCACCCCCAGGCCCACCAGCAGCGGCACGGCGAGCATGTCGCCGGCCAGCTCACCGCACACGCCGACCCACTTGCCATGGGCGTGGGCCGCCTCGACCGTCATCTCGATCAGGCGCAACACCGCCGGATGCAGGCCGTCGGCCTGGGCCGACAGGGTCGGGTGATCGCGGTCGATGGCCAGGCAGTACTGGGTCAGGTCGTTGGTGCCGATGCTGAAGAAGTCCACCTCGCGCGCCAGCACCGGCGCCAGCAGGGCCGCCGAGGGCACCTCGACCATGACCCCGAGCTGCAGATCGTTCACTGGGATTTCCTTGCGCAGGCGCAGGGTCAGGTCACGGGCCGCGCGCCACTCCTCGACGGTGCCGACCATCGGGAACATGATCCGCAGCGGGCGCCCGTCGGCCGCCGCGAGCAGGGCGCGCAGCTGGGTCTCGAGCATGTCCGGGCGCTGCAGGCTGAGGCGAATGCCGCGCACGCCGAGGAACGGATTGCACTCCTCCGGCAACGGCCAATAGGCCAGCGGCTTGTCGCCGCCGACGTCCAGGGTACGCACCACCAGCGGGCGCCCGTCGAGGGCGTCCAGCACCTGGCGATACGCCGCCTCCTGGGTGGCCTGGTCCGGCGCCTGGGCCAGGTCCATGAACACCAGTTCGGTGCGCAGCAGGCCGACGCCTTCGGCCCCCAGCTCGACGGCCTCGGCGGTGTCGCCGCCGGAACCGATATTGGCCGCCACTTCCACCCCATGACCATCGCCGGTCACCGCCGGGCGCAGGCGCTCGGCATGGGCGCGCTCCCGGCGCTGCAGGGCGACTTCGCGCTCGCGCCTGGCCTGCTGCAGGGTCGGCGCGTCCGGCGCGACCCGCACCAGGCCGTGGTCGCCATCGAGCAGCAGTTCGGTGCCCTGGGCCAGGGCCAGGACCGTTTCGCCGGCGCCGACCACCGCGGGAATGCCCAGGGTCCGGGCGATGATCGCGCTGTGCGCGGTGGCGCCGCCGCGGGCGGTAAGCACGCCGGCGACGCGCTGGCGATTGAGGCTGGCGACATCCGAAGGCGCCACCTCGTCCATCACCAGGATGTAGGGTTCGCTGGGCTCCCGGGGCGCCTCGACGCCGCACAGCCGGCCCAGCACCCGCCGGCCGATGTCCCGCAGGTCGGCGGCGCGCTCGGCCAGCAGCTCGTCATGCAGGCCCTCCAGCTGCTGCGCCGCGGCTGTCACCGCGCCGTGCCAGGCCGCCTCGGCACTGGCGCCCTCGGCCAGGCGGGCGTCGAAATCCTCATGCAGCGCCGGGTCGCGCAACATGGCCTGGTGGGTGACGAATATCTCGCGGATATTGTCCTGCCCGGTCGTCTCGATCAGGCCCTGGATATCCACGCCGACCTGCTCCAGCGCCTGCCGCAGGCGCTGGCGTTCGGCAGCGGCGCCCTGCCCCTGCTGGGGATAGTCGAAGCTCGGCGCGACGCGCACCAGGGCCGGCCCGATGGCGATTCCCGGCGCCGCGGCGACCGCCTGAATGCGCTGACCGGGTGTGGGCGCCGGCACCTCGGCAACCTGATCGAGGGGCGCCCCCGCCGCGGACGCCAGCCCGGCGGCGGGCAGCGGTTCCACGGTCTCGCCCAGGCCGGCCAGCACGGCGGCCTCCAGGGCCGGCAGGGCATCGCCGGCGATGTCCGGCTCGGCACTGAACTCCAGCTCCTGGCCGCGTCGTGCGCCCAGGCCGAGCAGCTTGCTCAGACTCTTCACCGAGACCCCAGGCCCGGCTTCGCCGGCCAGGCGCACCCGCACCTCGCCGGCGAAGGCCTGGGCGACTTCGGTCAGCACCTTGGCCGGACGGGCGTGCAGGCCGTGGGCATTGGCCAGGGCAATACGCAGCGCCGGCCAGTCGGCCGGCACCTCACCGCCCAGGGCCTCGAGCACCCCGCGCGTGGAGCTGGCCTGGCTGAGGCTATCGCCCTGACCGGCGATCAGCAGGTCGCAGAGGCGCTCGAGCAGTTGTCGCGGCGCCTCGCCAAGACTGGCCAGGCAGAACAGTCCGGTCAGCGGCTGGCCATTCAGTTGCAGCGGCTGCGCCGGGGTGACGAAGGCCAACCCGGGACGCAACACGGCTTGCTCGCCGTGCAGCCACCAGAGGCCGTTGCCCAGCGGCAAGGGCTCGCTGCGCGCCAGGCTGGCGATGAAGCCCGACTCGACGCAGGCAGCGCGCTTGAGCAGCTGGGCGCCGCGCCACAGCAGTTCGTCGAAGTCCTCGGCGGCCACATTCAACCCGATCAGCTGGCTGTCCAGCAGCAAGGCCTGGGGCGCGCCCTGCAACAGCGCGACTATCGCCTCCGGATGCTCGGCCGCGCGCAGCGCCTGGCTGAGATCGCCCTCGCCCAGGGCGCGGGTCAGCAGCTGCAACAGGCGCAGGTGTTCGTCGGAGCGCGCGGCGATGGCGATAGCCAGGTAGACCGTCTGGCCATCGCCCCAGTCCACGCCCTCGGGAAACTGAATCAGGCGCACGCCGGTGCGGTAGACCTGGTCGCGGGTTTCCGGCGTGCCATGGGGGATGGCGATGCCCTGGCCCAGGTAGGTCGAACCCTGGACTTCACGGTCCTGCATGCCGGCCAGGTAACCGGGCGCCACCAGCCCCTCGCCGACCAGGCTGTCGGCCAACAGCTCGAGCGCCGCCTGCTTGTCCGGCGCACGGCGCCCCATCTGGATCTGTTTGGCATTCAGTTCGAGCATGAATTGTCCTCCGACCGCCGCGCTGGGCTTGCTGCCGGCGCCCGACACCTCACATGAGGATAGCCAGTCGGGTCGCCTGCTGAATCGTTTCATCAAGTGCTGGCACGTTACTCCATAATCGGCGATCCTTGAAGCCCAATCGTCAGGGGCCCGCGCCTTGAAACTTTCCGATATCGCCCGCCTGGCCGGAGTCTCGGTCACCACCGCCAGCTACGTGGTCAATGGCCAGGCCGCCAAGCGGCGCATCAGCCCGGCCACGGTGCAACGGGTTCTGGAGGTGGTCGAAGCCCACGGCTATCGCCCCGACCAGCAGGCCGCCGGTTTGCGCCGCGGACAGAGCCGCTGCCTGGGCTTCATCCTGCCGGACCTGGAGAACCCCAGCTATGCGCGCCTGGCCAAGCTGCTCGAGCAGCGCGCCCGGGCCGCCGGCTATCAGCTACTGATCGCCAGCTCCGACGACGACCCGCACAGCGAGCGCCAGCTCCTCGAACTGTTCCGCTCGCGGCGCTGCGACGCGCTGATCGTCGCCAGCTGCCTGCCCCAGGACGATCCGCTCTATCGCCAACTGGTCGCCGCCGGCCTGCCGGTGATCGCCGTCGACCGCGCTCTCGATCCGGCGGCCATCCGCTCGGTGATCAGCGACGACCACCAGGCCGGCCAGTTGCTCACCGCCAGCCTGCTGGACCCGGCGCCGCGGCATATCGCCCTGCTCGGCGCCCGCGCCGAGCTGCCGATCAGCCAGGCCCGCGAGCAGGGCTTTCGCCAGGCGCTCGCGGGCTATGCCGGCCTCGTCAGCGTCAGCCATGGCGAGCAGTTCAGCCGCGACTGCGGCTACCGGCAGATGAGCGCCCTGCTGGACGGCCCCGGCGAGCTGCCGGACGCGCTGATCACCACCGCCTACGTGCTGCTCGAGGGGGTGTTCGACGCCCTGCGCGAACGCCGCGACCTGGGTGGCGCCGAAGCCGGCCACACCTCTGCCGGCCGCGCCTCGGCCGGCCGCGCCTCGGCCGGCCGCGCCGAACCGCGCCTGGCGACCTTCGGCGACACCCAGCTGCTGGACTTCCTGCCGCAGCGGGTCAACGCCATCTCCCAGCAGCACGCGCAGATCGCCGAGCGGGTACTGCACTGGGCACTGCAGGCGATCGAGCAGGACCACTACCAGCCCGGCGTGGACGCCATCCCCCGGGTCCTGAAGTGCCGCCAGCAAGCCCCGGTGAACTGAGCCGACGACTGGCGCCCCGGGGGCAAATCGCCGATGCTGTCAGTCATGCGCCTGATCGACACCCACACCCACCTGGACTTCCCCGACTTCGACGCCGATCGCGACGAACTGCTGGCGCGCTGCCGGACACGGGGCGTGGAGCGCCTGGTGGTGCTCGGCGTCTACCGGGACAACTGGCAGCGCCTGTGGGATCTGGTGCAGGGCGACGCCAAGCTGTATGCCGCCTTCGGCCTGCACCCGGTCTACCTCGACGACCATCGTCCCGAGCACCTGGATGAGCTGCGTGGCTGGCTGCAACGCCTGGCCGGCCACCGGCAACTCTGCGCGGTCGGCGAGTTCGGCCTGGACTACTTCCTGGAAGACCTCGACCGCCAGGGCCAGCAGGCCCTGTTCGAGGCCCAGCTGGCCCTGGCCGCCGAGTTCGAGCTGCCGGCGCTGCTCCACGTGCGCCGCGCCCACGCGCCGACCATCGCCACCCTCAAGCGTTTTCGCCTCAAGCGCGGCGGCATCATCCATGCCTTCGCCGGCAGCTACGAGGAGGCCCGCGAATACCTCAAGCTGGGCTTTCGCCTGGGCCTCGGCGGCGCGCCGACCTGGCCCCAGGCCAAGCGCCTGCGCAAGGTCCTCGGGCAGTTGCCGGCCGACGCCGTGGTGCTGGAGACCGACGCACCGGACATGGCCCCCGCCATGCACCCGAATCAGCGCAACAGCCCGGAATACCTGCCCGACATCTGCGCCGAGCTGGCCCCGCTGCTGGGCCTGAGCGCGGATGAGCTGGCCGCCGCCAGCAGCCGCAACGCCAACGAACTGTTCGGTTGGGATCGCTAAACCACAGCGCCCACGCGGCAAAGGGCAAGACGCCTCGAGCGGAAACAAAAAGGCCCGCCGGAGGGCGGGCCTTGGACGCAGCAAGGGCGATCAGACGCGGAAGGCACCGATCAGCTGCTTGAGGTGCGACACCTGCTCGGAGAGCTCGCGGCTGGCCTGCTCGGTCTGGCTGGCGCCCTGGGCGGTGCGCTCGCCGGCATGGTTGATCTCGACGATATTCTGGTCGATGTCCTGGGCCACTGCGGTCTGCTGCTCGGCCGCCGCGGCGATCTGCTGGTTCTGGTCGACGATCATGCCCACCGCGGCGAGGATGTTTTCCAGTGCCGACTGCACCTTGCCCGACTCGCTGACGGTGCCATCGGCCATCTTGTGACTGACGCTCATGGTCTTCACCGCCGCGCCGACGCCACCCTGCAGCTTGCTGATCATCTTCTCGATCTCTTCGGTGGACTGCTGGGTACGCTTGGCCAGGTTGCGCACCTCGTCGGCCACCACGGCGAAGCCGCGCCCCTGCTCACCGGCGCGCGCCGCCTCGATGGCGGCGTTGAGCGCCAGCAGGTTGGTCTGCTCGGCGATGCCCTTGATCACGTCCAGCACCTGGCTGATGGAGGCGCTGTCACTGGCCAGCTGATTGATCACCGCCACCGACTGATCGATCTCCCCGGCCAGCCGCTGGATGCTGTCGACCTGGGATTCGACCAGGGCCCGGCCGCTGACGGTTTCATCGTTCACGCTCTGCGCGCTGCCCACCGCTGCGGCCGCGCTGCGGGCCACCTCCTGAGCGGTGGCCGACATCTGGTTCATCGCCGTGGCGACCTGCTCGATCTGCTTGCGCTGGCCGGCCACCGCCTGGTTGCTCTCGCCGGAGACCAGCTCCACCCGGTCGGCCTGACGCTCGACCTCGGTCACGGTGTGGCCGACGCGCTCGATCAGGTGACGGATCTTCTTCACGGTCTCGTTGAACATCTGGCCCAGCTCACCCAGTTCGTCCTGGCTCTGCGCCTTGAAGCTGACGGTCATGTCGCCGCCGGCGACCTGATCCATGACCTGACCGAGGCTCTTCAGGGTTCCGCGAGTGGACACATAGAAGCCGCTGTAGAGATAGACGATCAGCAGGAACACCACCAGCAGCGCCGCCGCCAGCAGCACCATCTGTCCGCGGTTGTCCTGCAGGCGCGCCTGCAACTGCTGATCGAGGAAGGCCAGTACTGCGTCATTGAACGCATAGGTCTTGCCGATCTGCGCGCCGACCTGGTCGTAGAACTGCTGCCAGGGCATGTCCAGGGTGTCGGCGATCACCACCTTGTCCTCGAACAGCAGGGCGCTGTCCTTCAGGGTCGCCTGGCTGGCGTCCGCCGGCCCCTGCAGCGCCGCCCGAGCGGCCGCGCTGGCGCCCAGCGCCTCCTGCAGGTTGAGGCCGTATTCGGCGTGCAGCTTCTCCAGCTCCAGCAGCAGCTCGTCGAACTCGGTGCTGGCCGCCGAATTGAGGAAGCCCTGGCCCAGCGAATAAGAACCGGTAGCCCGCCCCTCGCTGAGCGGTGCGGTCACCATGGGCGTCACCACGGTGACCAGCTCGGTCATCTGCCGCACTTCCCGCTCGCGATCCTGGCTCAACCCGGCCTGGCCCGCGACCAGCTTGATGAAGACCTGGGCGCTGCCCTGCAGCTTCCTGGCCAGCACCGTCTTGCTCTGCAGCGACGACTCCTTCTGCAGGGCTTGCAGCCCGGCAATCAGCTCGTCGCGCTTGCCATTGAATTCGGCGACCTGCTCGGCGTCCCGCACCACCGGCGCCAGCCCCTGCAAGGTCGTGTTAAGGCTGCTTTGCAGCTGACTGATGCGGCTATTGAGGTCACCGGCCTGGCCGGACTGGCCGATGATCTCGTTGACCTTCAACAGGTCGGCGTAGCTCTCCAGGTCGCGCCGCAGCGACAGGCTGTCGCCGAGCAGCTCGAGGCTGGACAGGGCGACCTGGGTGCCGACGAACTGGCGATAGGAATCGCGCACCAGGTAGTAGTTGGTGACCAGCATGGGCAGGAAGAACAGCACGCTGACCAGGCTGAACTTCATGCCGAAGCTGAGGCGGTTCATCAGCGCGATGGCCGGATACAACACGGTCTTCACAAGACGTCTCCCGTTGTAATTGTTGTGGCGTGTACAAGGTCGGTGGCGCGGACTTGCTGACGGCGGCGCTGGCGATCCCTGCAACTCGACCCGAGCGCCCGGACTGACTCCAAGCGGGGCACTGGTCGAGCACGGCGTCTTATATACCCGTTATCGACAGGCGCCTGTGTAACTTAAGGTTAAACAGGCGCAGCGGCGGCACCGCGCGAACACACTGATCCCGACGCCTGACGACGCGGGTTGCCGGTCAGTGAAGGGCCGCGCGACGGCCGAGGACCCCGCCTTTATCGCGCCGAAGGTAAGAACTGTCGTGCCCGGCCGTTTTTCCAGCGGGGACCGGCGGGCTAGAGGAACAGGGTCCACAGGGCGAATGCCGCGTACCAGAGCACCGCGGCGCGCACCAGCAGCTGCCACAGGCTGTCCAGGCTGCCGACCCCCGCCTCGCCGAGCTCCGGCTCCGGAATCTCGCAGGCCGCACGACCGACGTTGATCACCAGCTGGGCGGCGCTGATATCCCAGCTCAACAGCTCGTGCAACAGCGCCCGGTTGACCGCGACAAAATTGCCGACCAGGGCGAAGCTCGCCGCCAGCACGCGGGCCGGCAGCCAGTCGAAAGCATGCCGCAGGTGTACCGCGCGCTCGCGCAGGGCCGACTGCTGGGCGTGCTCGCCCAAGAGGGCCAGCAGGCGATACGCCAGGGCCGCCAGGGGACCGAGCAGGGCATACCAGAAGATCACCGCGAAGAAGCTCTGGTAGGCCTGCCACAGCATGTGCCCCTGCACGCGCTGCAGCAGCGCGCCCTCGGCATCGGCGTCCAGGGCCAGGTCGCGCCGCGCCACCAGGTAGGCGGCCTCGGTATCCCCGCGCCGCCAGCTGTCGCGGAACGGGCCCAGGGCCGCCAGCAGGTCGCCGCGGCCGAGGCTGTAGATCAGCACCAGCAGATGCACCGGCAGAGCCAGCCAGCCGTAGAGCAACGGCTCGAGCACGGACAGTACCAGGGTCAGGGCCAGCAGCGGCAGCACCACCAGCAGGGCGATGCCCAACCACGGACTTTCGATAAAGTCCGGCTGCTGCTCGGACTTCGCCAGCAGACGCAACCAGGGTCCGTCCTGCTGGATGACATTGCGCCAGGCGGAAAATTTCTCGACCCACAGCACCAGCAACAGCACCAGAAAACTCATGACGCCTCCTTGTTGTCCTTCAGTGCCGCGCGCAAGCGCGACCAGTCGAATGCCGGACCGGGATCGGTCTTGCGCGTCGGGGCTATGTCACTGTGCCCACATATGCGTTGCGAAGTGAGTGCCGGATAGCAGCGCTGTAACTCGCGGATCAGCGCCTCCAGGGCAGCGTACTGCGCCTCGCTGAAGGGCTGCTCGTCGGTGCCTTCCAGCTCGATGCCGAGGGAGAAATCGTTGCAGTTTTCCCGCCCGTCGAAGCAGGACTGCCCGGCGTGCCAGGCGCGTGCGCGGCAGGATACGAACTGGGTGATCACGCCGTCGCGCTCGATCAGAAAATGCGCCGACACCTGCATCGCCGCGATGGTCGCGAAATACGGATGCTCGTCGGCCGAAAGGCGGTTCTGGAAGAATTCCTGCACCTTGCCGGTGCCGAACTGGCCCGGCGGCAGGCTGATGTTGTGGATCACCAGCAGGGAGATTTCCCCGTGCGGGCGCGCATTGAAGTTGGGCGAAGGGCAGTGGCGGATGCCGGCGCACCAGCCACTGTGAGGATCCAGCTGCATATCGGCTCCTTGGTCGAGCCCTCACTCTAGAGCAGCCGTGCAGCGCGGCCAAGCCTTGCACGCCTCCTTGAGACCCAGCGCCCGCTTCGCCCCGTGTCGACGGCGCTCGCCAGTGTCAGGCGCCCTTGAGCTTGCGCAGGTTGCCGATCACCGACTCCAGCGCGCGATCGAACAGCAGCGCGTCGTCGAGCAGACGGATCGCGCAGCGGCGGAACTCCACCGCCAGGCCCATGCGGGACTTCTCCAGCACCTTCATGCCGGTGCGATTGACGAAGATGTACTTGCCGGTGGGTTTGATCACCGCCGCCAGCTTGCAGCGCAGCTTGTGTTCGTCATCCTCCTGGAACTCGACCCAGCTGCCGACCCGCAGGTTGTCCACCTGCTGCAGCGATTCGTCGTCATCCGGCAGATTCACTTCAGGCTCCGCGGCGCGCCGCTCGCCCGGCGCCAGCAGGACGATCTCCTCGACCACCTCCACCATGGGTGCAGCGGCGGCCTCCTCGTCCGGCGGCAGTTCGAGCAGCGGCAACTCGATTCCCGCCTCGGCCAGCGCCGCGCGCTGCGTCTCGTCGACTTCCGGAGCCTCGGCCAACGGCCGCTTGAAGCGCTGGAACGCCTGCACATGCAGCGCCTCCAGCTGGCTGAAGAACTCGCCGGTGGAGAACGGGTCGAACGCCGCGCTGGCCATGCCTTCGCGCAGCGCCTTGAGCAGCCCCGGGACCAGTTCCAGCAGGCGCAGGCGCGCTTCCGGATCCTCGTGCGGCGCCACGCTCCAGACCAGATCGTCCATGGTCGCCAGCGCCGCCTGCCACTGCGGCGAGTCCACGCCGTGCTTCAGGCAGGTCAGCATCAGCACCTTGCTCCAGGCCTCACGCAGCAGGCGCACCACCACTTCCGGCAGGGTCTTGCCGAGCAGGCGTTCATTCAGGGCCTGTTCGACCTGGCGCCGAGCCAGCTCGGCCTTGGCGCTGCCTTCCTCGGCATCGCGGGTGCGCTGCTCGAGCAGCTCGCTGCGCCGACGCTCATCGCCGGTGAAGGCCAGAAAATCGGCGAGCAGTTCGGAGAAGATCGCCGGATCGTCGACGAAGTCATTGAGCAGGCGCTGCACCACCTGCTCAATCTTCTGGAACAGGCTGTCGCGCCGGGCATCGTCCTGCTCGCTCCAGCCGAGCGCCGCCGAGGCGATCTCGTTGAGCAGGCGCCGCGCCGGGTGACTGCCGCGACCGAAGAAGGTCTTGTCGAGTACCGCAACCTTGAGCATCGGAATCTGCATGCGGCCGATCAGCGCCTTCAGAGAATCCGGCAGGGTGCGGTCATCGAGGATGAACTCGAACAGCATCGCCACCAGGTTGATCACGTCCTCGTCGACCTCGCCCACCACCCGCGCCTTGCCGGTCTTGGCGCTGGCCCGCGTGAGCAACTGGCCGAGCTGGTCGCGCACGTCGAAGTCATCTGCGACCTGCACCGGCGCGCGCTGCTGCATATAGGACAGCAGGCGCATCAGGTCATGACTGGAGATGGGCGTGGCGTCGGCGGGCATCTCGCGCCGCGGGATCACACTGCCGCGGGCCTGGGACAGCAGCTCCTGCAGGGCGCCGAACACCTCCTGCACGCTCTGCTCGGCATGTTCGCCGCCGACGGGCTGCGTGCCGGCGCCCTCGCCCGTCGCGGCCGAGGACCCGGCTGCACGCCTAGGCTGGCGGCGCGCGGGCGTCGACTTCAACTCCGGCAATACGCCCGCCTCGATCAGGGCCTGGTTAGCCTCCGCGTACAGCTGATCGAGATCGCCCAGCACGTACTTTTCGAACAGCTTGAGGATGATCAGCTTGACCCTGATCTCCACGCCCAGGCCGCTACAGGACTGCAGGAAAGCCTCACAGAGCGCGGCGGGCCCGAGCGGGTTGGAGCGGTCGTCGAGCTTGCGGCTGACCATGGCATTGAGCCGCGCGGTCAGGTGGCTGACGGCCATGCTGTCGCGGCTCATGACCTTGGCCACCATGGCATCCAGGGCCACCGTTTCCTCGAGCTCATCGTTCTGCACCAGGGACAGGCTGTCGAACGACATGGCATCCAGGGCCGGCGGCTTGCCGATTTCGTATTGGTTGAGCGTGGAAAAGGATTCGAAGACCTTCTGCAGGAAGCCGCGCTCGATGTTCTTGCGCTTCAGACGCAGATCGCGCATGGCCTCGAAGAAACTGTTCTGCTCGGCGTTGCTGGTGGCGCGATCGGCCATCTCGAACAGGGTGTCGTCGGCATTGTCGAACAGCGCCTGCAATGCCTGCTTGAGCTGCTGGGCAGCCTTGTCACGCACCTGAATGAGCGCCACGGGCAGTCTTCCTAACGGCGAAGTGGGCGATTGCTCAGGGGCCACCTTGCTCAGGTGCACCACTTTCGCATCAGTCTTCATTCCTAGCCTCCTGCAGACCGTCCCCTGGGGCGTAATGGTCTGCACTGCGATCAACTGGGCGTCATCCGTAACGTCAAGGTCCTGGCGTCAACATCCCAAAAAGTAAAGTCATTATAGGGACGCACCTTTGCGCACCGAGCAGACTTCTACTCCAGACATGACCCAGGTCACAGATGTAACGCGTCAGCTGCCGAACGGCCAGCTGCACACGACAAACGCAGCGCCGCGCTGACATATTCCGCCAAATAGCGGACAACCGGTCGCGATCGACCAAAGCGAGCGCCAGATCACCAGCGCAGGCCTCAGAGTGCAAAACCCGCCGACGATCCTTTTAACAGTAGCAGCTGGCCGACCCTGGCCACGCGCAGACCGCAGCTGCCAATCGGCGCCCGCTATCCCTATAATCGCCCCACTCAGCCAGTGGAGCCCGTCATGCCCAACCTAACCCTCGCCGACCTGACCGCCGAAATCGAGGCCAACGTGCGCCGCGCTCTGAGCGAGGACATCGGCAGCGGCGACATCACCGCCCAGCTGATCCCGGAACAGCGCCTGGCCCACGCCACGGTGATCACCCGCGAGGCGGCGGTGGTCTGCGGTACCGCCTGGGTCGACGCGGTGTTTCGCCAGCTCGATCCGCGGGTCACGGTGCATTGGGAAGTGCGCGACGGCGAACGGGTCGCCGCCAACCACGCCCTGTTCCACCTGGAGGGTCCGGCCCGCGCTCTGCTGAGCGGCGAGCGCAGCGCCCTGAATTTCCTGCAGACCCTGTCCGCCGTGGCGACCCGCTGCCAGCACTATGCCGACCTGGTACAGGGCACCGCAGTGAAACTGCTCGACACCCGCAAGACCCTGCCCGGCCTGCGTCTGGCGCAGAAATACGCCGTCACCTGCGGCGGCTGCCACAACCACCGCATCGGCCTGTTCGACGCCTTCCTGATCAAGGAAAACCACATCGCCGCCTGCGGCGGCATCGAAGCGGCGGTAAAAGCCGCCCACCAGATCGCCCCCGGCAAGCCGGTGGAAGTCGAAGTTGAGAGTCTGGAAGAACTGCGCGAAGCGCTGGACGCCGGCGCCGATATCGTCATGCTCGACGAACTGTCGCTGGCCGACATGCGCCAGGCCGTGGCCATCACCCAGGGTCGCGCCAAGCTGGAGGCCTCGGGCGGGGTCAACGAAAGCACCTTGCGCACGATCGCCGAGACCGGGGTGGATTATGTCTCGATTGGCGCGCTGACCAAGGATGTGAAGGCGGTGGATCTGTCGATGCGCTTGAGCCTGTAACTAACTGTCCAGGTGCAATGAGCGCACACTGCCCCAGCGCCCATACAAAGAACTGCTCCCACCGGTCGACGCCTGAGTGGCACCCCAGCCTAGGCCGGCACACCGCTCCGGGAGTGTGTTGTCGACGCCGGCGACGCCTCGCTCTTATGGCCGGCTTCGTCCAGTATCTTGAAGAACACGGTCTCCAGCGATACCGCTGGCTTGACCGTGAGCAGATGCCCACCCACCTGATTCAAGTGCGCGATAAAGGCCGGCAACGCCTGCTGGGTCACCTCACACTCGTACTCACCCTCACGCAGCTGCCGTGAGTCGGACACCAGGGGCTGCTCGGCATTGAACCGCACGATCATGTGATCGGCCCGCTCCGCCGCCAACTCGCGCGGAGAGCGCACGGTCAGCAGCTCGCCCTTGTTGATGAAGCCGAAGCGGTCGGCGATGCGCTCGACGTCATGCAGCACATGGGAGGTGAAGAAGATCGCACCGCCCTGCTGCTTGTACTCGGTGAGGATATCTACCACGTCCTTGCGCCCGACCGGGTCGAGGCCGGACAGCGGCTCATCGAGGATCAATAACTTGGGCTGCACGGCCATGGCATGAGCCAAGGCCACCCGCTGCGCCGTGCCCTTGGACAGCTCGCGAATGCGGCGCTTGGCGGCAGCGCCAATGGAAAAGCGTTCGAGCCACTGCATACACCAGGCATCGGCATCCTTGCGCTTGATGCCGTACATGGACAGGCCCATGCGCAGGATCTCCAGCGGCGTGAACTGCTCGTACAACGCCGGGGACTCGGGCACATAGGCGATGCCTTCGCGCGCCTTGGGGTTGCGCGATGACATGCCATAGAGGCATACCTCGCCGGAATAGTCGTTGATCAGATCGAGCATCACCTTGATGGTGGTGGACTTGCCGGCGCCGTTGGGGCCGACGAAGCCGAACACCTCGCCCTCAGCCAGGTCGAAGCTGACCTCGCGTAGCGCCTGCACCGCTTTGCCCTTTACGCGAAAGGTCTGGCTGACGCCGTGAAATTCCAATGCCGCATTCACTACTGATCCTCCATTCCGGCGATCTTTAGTTTTTTCAGGATGATCTGACCTCCTCGCAATTCGTATCCGAGGCGTAGCGGGTCTTCCGGCAAGGTGGACAATAGACCGCTTTCAACCAGTTGTTCCAGAGCACTCAAGACACCATGCTTGGCCTCGAATTGCCGCTGGGCCTCGCGCAAGGCAACCAGCCCTTGCAAACGAACAACACGCTTGTCGAGCATGTCGCGTAGTTTGGGCTCGCTCGCAGCGTCGCGCTGCTGAATCAGATAACTCAATGCCAGCTTCTCGTCTGAGAAGCTTTCCGCCTGCAGCATTACCGCCAGCTTTCGAAAGCCGGCCGCATTGCCGGTCGCCCGCTGCGCCGCCAGGTCCAGCGCGCGGCTGGCCTCGGCGATATCCTTGTTGAAGAACCACTGATTGAAGCCATAGAAAAACGCCGGCAGCTCGTCCCAGAAGCGACATGCCATGGCCCGGCGCAGCACCTCTGTGCCCTGACGGTCCGCCCCGCCCCAGGTGAGCAGGCCGTTGGCCAGGTAGTAGTTGTCTTCATGGCAGGCATTGAGCTTGGCCACCTCCCGCTGGGCACGGACCAGGTAGCCGGTATCGGCCTGCCCCCAGTCCACCCCGGTGGCGGCCAGGCGCATGGTTTCCAGGTTGGCGGCGAGGAAGCGGTCGCCACCGAACAGCACCAGCAGCACCGGCGCGGCGATCACCACGCGGCCCTCGATTACCGGCGCCGCCTGCTCGGCCACCTGGGTGCGCCACTGCGAAGCCGCGGAAAACAGCCCGAACCCCAGCAGCGCTAACACCAGGGGTAAATAAGCACGGCTACCCATGATCAGGCGAAACGCTTGCGTTGCAGCGCCCACACCGCCAGCGCCAGCAGGGCGATGGCATAGCCCAGGCTGGAGAGCAGCAACCAGGGCCAGTCGGCGGGGAGGAACTCCGGCCTGCCGTAGAGCGCCAGCATTCGGATATCCAGCGCACCAAGGTCCGGAAGCAAATAACCCAGCACGCCAAGACTGGCACGATAGCCCTCTGCATTTACTACTAGCCCGGACTCACGGCTGAGCAAGTCGATGATGGCCCCATAGGAGCGCGCTACCAGCATAAAGCCGAAGGTGCCGATCAACACAAAGCTCGGCGTGGACGCCACAACCGCCAGCAGGGTCGCCATCGCTGCCAAAACCAGCATGTCTAGCGCGATAAAGGCCATGACTATCAGATAGGGCTGCCCCAAAGCGATCGGCGTTGCCTGGGGGTAAATGCCGCCAATTACGCGCCCTAAACCAATCTGCAACAGGCTCAGTGCCAGCAACACCCCCAGCAGCAGAGTAAGCACCGCGACAAAACGCCCGAACAGCAGACTGCGCCTTGCGCGCGGATAGGTCAAAGAGCTGAGGTAATAGCGCTTGTCGAACTCGCGGGACAACAACTCCTGCACCAGCAGCACGTTCAGCAGCGGCAGCAGCAGGCGGATAGTGGAAAAACCCACATCCAGCGCCACGGTAGCTGGCTGGCGTCCGCCGAAGTAGGCGGACAAGATCATGGCAAGGCCCACCACCAGCAAGATGCCGACAGCCAACCCGGCGAACCTCGCCTTGAGGACCAGACGCAGTGCAGTCAGGAGATCGTGAAAAATAGGCATTATTTACGGAACGGGGTCTGAATTGAACAAGAATAAACGCAAGAAAAAAGAGTACTCGCAGAGCGCATCGAAATATAAAAGTAACAGCACACCCCTTAAAAACAAAGCCATCAGCGCAGGCCTAAACCTACAACAAAAGCGACATCAGAGAATCCAACCCCACAAACTAACAGAGCACGTGCAGCACATGAAAAAATCAATAGGAGATTCTACTTAACCAGAAACCTAGCAACACCATAAAGACTATTGACTATCTTCGCAAAAATAAAAAAGGGAGAGAAAACTCTCCCTTTAGCCATATACAGAGCTATTAAAGCTTAGAAGTAGCGTAGGTCTCAGCATCTGCCGCACTGCAAGCACCTGCAGGATACTCACTTATAACCGTACCCGCCAAGGTGGAAGCCGTCGGCATAGCCGGCCCTGCTACAGCCTGCGGAGCAGTCGAACAATCTTCGTTACCATTGACGCCAGTAGTGGCGTCCCCATCGGTATTCACACAGGTAGTAACGTTCGCAGAACGACTAGTAGTGCGGCCCGCAGTATGGCAAGCAGAAATAACAATGGAATCAGCGTCACACGATACGCCAGCCTCAACACCTGTGGTCAGGGTGATACTGACATCTTCATTCAGCAGAGCACAATCAGTCATCCGCACCGGACCAGTACCAGTAAGCTCCACAGCCGATGCCACACCAGAAGCCATCAACCCAGCGAACAGCAGAGTAATCTTTTTCATTATAAGTCTCCTAGATCCGAATCAGCGCAGAGCCGAAATAATGGCAGTGATGCCATTTTTTGTATCAGCGACAGCAGAGGTGTCGTTCGCCTTGGCGCGATAATCATTGAATTGCGGAATGGCGATGGCGGCCAGAATGCCGATGATCGCGATTACGATCATCAACTCGATCAGGGTAAAGCCTTTTTGCTTCTTGAGAGTCTTCATGGACAAGCTCCTATGTGGTTAAGGTCAGCGACCTGATATTGATTAAGCAGATGCCGTGCCAACTCCATGAAGCCGCCAATATACTGGGCACATCGCTGCCTGCCCCTACTGCACACCCACGAGCAATGACAACTAGTGACATTTTTCGTCACCTGCGCGTCCCGCACTTGGGCTTACCCCACTATTTAGGCTATAAGTTCCGCATTCCTTTCTACTCACCCGACTAGCGAAGCGCAATGAACGAAACCGCCGCCCTGACCGGCCTTGCTCGTCAACTGGTCACCGCCGAACTGCTGGACGAGCGCGCAGCCAGCCAGGCCCAGGCCCAGGCCCTGCGCAACAAGATTCCCCTGGTGTCCTACCTGGTGCAGAACAAGCTGGCGAAGAGCCGGGCGATCGCGGAAATCGCCGCAGAACAGTTCGGCGTACCCTTTGTCGACCTGGCCGCCATCGACAAGGAAAGCCAACCCCGGGACCTGGTGAGCGAGAAGCTGTGCCGTCAGCACCGCGTGCTGCCGCTCTATAAACGCGGCAACAAGCTGTTTATCGCCCTGTCCGACCCGACCAGTCATCAGGCCGTAACCGACATCCAGTTCAGCACCGGCATCAGCACCGAAGCCCTGCTAGTGGAGGACGACAAGCTAGGCGATGCCCTGGATAAGTTCTTCGATGCCGGCACCAGCGGCATGGAGGACCTGGCCGACGTCGACCTGGACGGGCTGGACGTCGAGGCCGTCAATGATGATAAAGAGGAGGCCGCTGGGGGGAGTGAAGCGGATGATGCACCCGTGGTGCGCTTTATCAACAAGATGTTGCTCGACGCGATCAAGGGCGGCTCATCCGACCTGCACTTCGAACCCTATGAAAAAGCCTACCGCGTGCGCTTTCGCACCGACGGCATCCTGCATGAAGTGGCCAAGCCGCCGATCCAACTGTCCAGCCGCATATCCGCACGCCTGAAGGTCATGGCCTCCCTGGACATCTCCGAACGGCGCAAGCCCCAGGACGGCCGGATCAAGATGAAGATATCCAAGACCAAGGCTATCGACTTTCGCGTGAATACCCTGCCCACGCTGTGGGGCGAGAAGATCGTGATGCGTATCCTCGACCCGTCCAGCGCGCAGATGGGCATCGACGCGCTGGGTTACGAGGAGAATCAAAAGGAACTTTACCTGAGCGCGCTCAAGCAGCCCCAGGGCATGATTCTGGTGACCGGCCCCACCGGCTCGGGAAAAACCGTGTCGCTCTATACCGGCATCAATATTCTCAACACCGTCGACATCAACATCTCCACCGCCGAAGACCCGGTCGAGATCAACCTGGAAGGGATCAACCAGGTCAACGTCAATCCCAAGCACGGCATGGACTTCGCCCAGGCCCTGCGCGCCTTCCTCCGCCAGGACCCCGACGTGATCATGGTCGGCGAGGTGCGCGACCTGGAGACTGCCGAGATCGCCATCAAGGCGGCGCAGACCGGACACATGGTGATGTCCACCCTGCACACCAACAGCGCCGCGGAAACCCTCACCCGCCTGCGCAACATGGGTGTGCCGGCCTTCAACATCGCCACCTCCGTCAACCTGATCATCGCCCAGCGCCTGGCGCGCAAACTCTGCAGCAACTGCAAGCAGGAAGTGGAGATCCCCCGTGACGCCCTGCTCAAGGAGGGTTTCCCCGAGGACAAGATCGGCAGTTTCAAACTCTACGCCCCTAAAGGCTGCGACAACTGCAACGGCGGCTACAAGGGCAGGGTCGGGATTTATGAAGTGGTTAAAATCACGCCCTCGCTGCAACGGCTTATCATGGAAGAAGGCAACTCCATCGATATCGCCAAGCAGGCGAAGGCCGATGGCTTCAACGATCTGCGCACATCCGGGCTGTTCAAGGCGATGCAAGGCATCACCAGCCTGGAAGAAGTCAACCGCGTAACCAAGGACTAAACCATGGCGGCCAAAGCTCTGAAGACCAGCGTCTTTACCTGGGAAGGCACCGACAAGAAAGGCGGCAAGATCAAGGGCGAACTGACCGGCCAGAACCCCGCCCTGGTCAAGGCCCAGCTACGCAAACAGGGCATCAACCCGACCAAGGTACGCAAGAAGCCTGTCTCCTTGTTCAGCGCCGGGAAGAAGATCAAGCCACTCGACATCGCCCTCTTCACCCGCCAGATGGCCACCATGATGAAGGCAGGGGTTCCACTGCTTCAGTCCTTCGACATCATCGGAGAGGGATTCGACAACCCCAACATGCGCAAGCTGATCGACGAGGTTAAGCAGGAAGTAGCAGCGGGCAACAGCTTCGCGGCGTCGCTACGCAAGAAGCCGCTGCATTTCGACGATCTGTACTGCAACCTGGTCGATTCGGGCGAACAGTCGGGCGCCCTGGAAACCCTGCTGGACCGGATTGCCACCTACAAGGAAAAGACCGAAGCACTGAAAGCCAAGATCAAGAAGGCCATGACCTATCCGATCGCCGTAGTCGCTGTCGCCGTAATCGTCACGGCGATCCTGCTGATCAAGGTGGTGCCGCAGTTCGAAAGCGTGTTCCAGGGCTTCGGCGCAGAGCTTCCCGCCTTCACCCAGATCGTCGTCAACCTCTCGCGCGGCCTGCAGGAGTGGTGGTTCGTCATCTTGTTCTGCATGTTCGGCGCGGCCTTTGCCTTCAAGGAAACCTACAAGCGTTCCGAGAAATTCAGGGATTTTTTGGATCGCACCCTGCTCAAGGCCCCCATCGTCGGTGACATTCTGTACAAAGCGGTGGTCGCGCGATACGCCCGCACTCTGGCTACCACCTTCGCCGCAGGTGTGCCCCTGGTCGAGGCGCTCGACTCAGTAGCGGGCGCTACCGGCAACGTGGTGTTCCGCAATGCCGTGCACAAGATCCGCAATGATGTCTCCTCCGGCACACAGCTGAACTTCTCCATGCGCACCACCGGTATCTTTCCGACCATGGCGATCCAGATGACCGCGATCGGAGAGGAGGCCGGCTCGCTAGATGAGATGCTGGACAAGGTGGCGGGCTTCTATGAGGACGAAGTCGATAACGCCGTGGACAACCTGACCACGCTGATGGAACCCCTGATCATGTCGGTACTCGGCGTACTGGTAGGCGGCTTGATCGTGGCCATGTACCTGCCGATCTTCCAGCTCGGTGCGGTGGTCGGTTGATTTATGGCGCTTGAATTTCTGGCCGGCAATCTGCCGGCCTTTGTTTTTTCCTGCCTGCTCCTTGGCCTGCTGATCGGCAGTTTTCTCAACGTGGTGGTCTATCGCCTCCCGCTGATGCTGGAGCGCGACTGGAAAGCACAGGCCCGAGAGATTCTCGACCTGCCCGGCGAGCCGCAACAGACAACCTTCAACCTGATCCTGCCCAACTCCCAGTGCCCGCACTGTGCCCACGAGATCAAGCCTTGGGAGAATATCCCCGTGCTGAGCTACCTGGCACTGCGCGGCAAGTGCTCCAGCTGCAAGGCGCCCATCAGCAAGCGCTACCCGCTGGTCGAACTGGCCTGCGGCCTGCTATCGGCCTACGTCGCCTGGCATTTCGGCTTCACCTGGCAAACCGCCGGCATGCTCCTGCTGACCTGGGGGCTGCTGGCGATGAGCCTGATCGACGCCGACCACCAGTTGCTGCCGGATGCCCTGGTACTGCCATTGCTCTGGCTGGGCCTGGTTGCCAACTACTTCGGCGTATTTACCAGTCTGGGCGATGCCCTCTGGGGCGCGGTTGCCGGCTATCTCAGCCTGTGGTCCGTCTACTGGCTGTTCAAACTGGTGACCGGCAAGGAAGGCATGGGCTATGGCGACTTCAAGTTGCTGGCCATGCTCGGCGCCTGGGGTGGCTGGCAGGTGCTGCCGCTGACCATCCTGCTGTCCTCGCTGGTTGGCGCCGTGCTCGGCGTGATCATGCTGCGCCTGCGCAATGCCGAGACCAGCACACCGATCCCCTTCGGCCCTTACCTGGCGATTGCCGGCTGGATCGCCTTGCTGTGGGGCGACCCGATCACCGGAACCTACCTGCAATTTGCCGGCTTTCGCTAACGCCCATCTTATGAACGAGCCAGCTGACGACTCGCACCTGCCATGCGAGTCGCCAGCTAGCGCCATCTCGTAAGCAGCCGGTCTGCCACTCCGAGATCCACCTCCGACCAACCTTATCTCGCGATCATCTGCAACGGCTAAAGCCTGCTTGCAACTGCGGTCATTGGCCTGCGGATGACGCCATGCCTTACAATCGACGCCCAGTCACCCACACGAGCCGCACCCGTTTTTATGAAGCCCTGGATTCTTGGCCTTACCGGCGGCATTGGCAGTGGCAAGAGCGCGGTCGCGCAGCATTTCATCGAGCTGGGCGTCCATCTGGTGGACGCCGACCATGCCGCGCGCTGGGTGGTCGAGCCCGGCCAGCCGGCACTGGCGAAGATAGTCGAGCACTTCGGCGCCGAGGTGCTGCAAGCCGACGGCCAACTGAACCGGGCCGCCCTGCGGGCGCGCGTATTCGCCGATACGACCGAGCGCCGCTGGCTGGAAACCTTGCTGCACCCACTGATCCGCCAGGAAATCACCGATTACCTGGCCCGCGCCGAGTCCCCCTATACGATTCTGGTATCGCCGCTGCTGGTCGAGTCGGGCCAGCACGAGCTGACCCAGCGGATATTGGTGGTCGACGCCCCCGAGCAGCTGCGCGTGCAACGCACCATGCAGCGGGACCAGACCACGGAGGAGCAGGTGCAGGCCATTCTCAAGGCCCAGGCCACCCGGGAAGAACGCCTGCGCCACGCCGACGACGTGCTGACCAACGACCGCGACCTGAACTGGTTGCGCAGCGAAGTCGAACGCCTGCACACTTTTTATCTCACCCTACGCGGAGGCCAACCATGAGTGCACCCACCACAGTCGCCTGCCCCACCTGCGGCGCTCCCGTGGAATGGGGCCCGCAGAGCCCGAGCAGACCCTTCTGCTCCGAACGCTGCAAACTGATCGACCTGGGCGCCTGGGCGTCGGAAGAGCACGCGATCCCCGGCAACGAGTTGGAAGATGATTTGTTTTCCGACGAACTCCCCCCACGCCAGCACTGATAGCGCCCCTCAGCGCCACCTGTCATCGCCCCGCCAGGGCGCCGACAGGTAGCGCGTGCGATTGAATGTCTCCAGCCAGTCCGGGCAGAACACCACCAGCCCGGTGATCACCATGCCGTTGATAAAGGCCTCGGGAAAGATCACCAGCCACAGATAGCCCGCCATGTCGCCCAGCCAGTAGGGAAACGGGAAGAGCCCGTCGATCCAGAGCACAGCCAAGCCGAGCAGAGCGCTCGAAAGCACCGCCAGCCCGGCGGGGAAGAAGCCGCAGAAGAAGATATAGACAAACAGGTTGCGCGGCTGAGCGCGCTCGACCTGCAGGGCGCACAGCTCGGTCACCAGTACCGGCACCAACACCAGCAGCAGCCCATTGAGCCCCAGCGCCGCCAGGTCCTGACGCCCCAGGGCCAACATGCCCAGTTGCGCCGCGAGGCCGGCAAGGATCGCCAGCGGCCAGTCAAGCAGCAGCGTTACCGCGGTCATGCCCAGGAAGTGGTAGGACAGCCCGGAATCGAAGTCGCGGCGCACCAGCCACAGCAGAAACAGCGCGAAGGCCGTGCCGAACAGCAGGTGCTGGCGCCGCAGGTCACTGAACAATTCCAGCCACGGCGCTCGCCACACCGCCCAAAGCAGTACCGCTAGATACAGCAGCCAGCCAACCCACTGGCTGGCCGGTGAAAGCAACGCAGCCGCGATCACGACAAAGGCTCCCCACCTGGAAGATGAACGCAGCCAGTCTACACCCCACCCTCTCGATCAACCGGCGCAACCTGGATGTGGCAAGCGGTCGCTCGAGCCAACTGATTCACCCCGACGGTGCAGGATAAGGAGCCCCAAGGGGCTACCAAGCGCCCTGTCCTGCGGGCTAAGCTGAAGCTATGGATGACTCCGACTACCTGCGCCTGCTCACCCACCAGGCCGAACAAGCCAATGCCTTTCTCTCCAACGCCCGTAAATGGGAGCGTGAGCGCTGGGTCTGCCAACGCCTGCTGCAAGCCCTGAATATCGACCATCGCCTCGAGGAGTTCAGTGCCGGCGAACAGGAGCCGCCCGACGTGCTGTTTCGTGAAGCCAGCTTCGAGGTGTTCTTCGTCCTGGACGAGGGCCGGCGCCTGAACGACGAGTGGCGCGCCGAACTGGAGCGGCGGCGCAGCGCCTTTTCCCTCAAACAGCTGGTTCGCCGTGAAGCCAAGCCACGGCGCATCCCCGCCGCAGAACTGCAGGCGCGCCTGGGGCCGACCCTGCGCAAGAAGGCCCACAACTACAGCGAGCGGGGCCTCGATCTTAGCGAACTGGACCTGCTCGCCTACGTCAACCTGAAGCGCGCCATACCGGACTTCAACAGCCACTTCCCGCCCCCCACCGAGTACCTGCGCCAAGGCTGGCGCTCGTTGTCGCTGGTCGGCCCGACCTTCGCCCGCGTGCTGTTCGCTCACCCGGACGCCCCGGATTTCCTGCGCGGCAACCTGGGCCGAGTCGTGCTGTTCGACGTCGGCATCAGCCTATGAGCCCGCTGCAGGAGCTGCTCGCCACCGTGCCCCAGCACGGCCAGGTACGCTGGATCGGCGTGCGCCCGGTAGCACGCGGCGACATGCTCGAGCTGGAGGCCGTGGAGGCGCGCCGCGAAGCCGGTCTGACCGGCGACCACAGCCGCCCGGGGCCGCGCAATGCGCGCCAGGTGACCTTGATCCAGTGGGAGCATCTGCCGGTGATCGGCGCCTTGATCGGACGAACCGCCGATCGGCCGCTGCGCCCGGAGGAACTGCGCCGCAATATCGCCATCAGCGGCATCAACCTGTTCAGCCTCAAAGGCCGGCGTTTTCGCATCGGCCAGGCCGTGCTGGAAACCACCGGCTGGTGCCAACCCTGCGCCCGCCTGGAGGAGCGCCTGGGGCCCGGGACCTTCCAGGCAGTACGCGGCCATGGCGGCATCACTGCCCGCGTACTTCAGGGCGGCATTATTAGATTGAATGACGAGCTTTACGTTGAGCCGCTGTAAGCGCCGCGGCTAGAATGGCCACCATCTCCGAGCCGGGCGAACGCCTTCACGCTGCCCGCGCCCGATCCATCGAGGTCACCATGTCCAGCCGCCTGAGTCCCGACGACCAAAAACGCGTCGACCAGTACCTGAGTGCACCGCAGCATCAAGTCCCGCGCCAGCCATTCAAGCTCTGGCGCCTGCTGCTGATCATCTTCGTCGTGGTAATCGGACTGGGCCTCTTGAGCCGCCTGTTGAGCCGGTTGGTGCTATGAGCTGCTTCGCGCTCGCCCAACCGCACGCCCTCCGCTTTCTTCAAAGCCTTGTGAGTGTGTCCCATGTCCCATCGAATCATCATCGTCGGCGGCGGCGCCGGCGGCCTGGAGCTTGCCACCCGCCTGGGTAGAACCCTGGGTAAGCGCAACCGCGCCAAGATCACCCTGGTCGACGCCAACCTGACGCATATCTGGAAACCGCTGCTGCATGAGGTCGCGGCCGGCTCGCTCAATTCCTCGGAGGACGAGCTGAACTACGTGGCCCAGGCCAAGTGGAATCACTTCGAGTTCCAGCTCGGCCGCATGACCGGTCTGAACCGCGCCGAACAACGCATCACTCTGGCGGCGACACTCGACGAGCGTGGCGAGGTGCTGATGCCCGAGCGCCAGCTGAGCTACGACAGCCTGGTGATCGCCGTGGGCAGCACCACCAACGACTTCGGCACCCCCGGCGCGGCGGAGCACTGCCTGTTCCTCGACACCCGCGAGCAGGCCGAGCGCTTCCACCGCAAGCTGCTCAGCCACTACCTGCGCGCCCACGCCGAGCAGGGCGACAGCAGCGCCCAGATCAGCGTGGCCATCGTCGGCGCCGGCGCCACCGGCGTGGAGCTGGCGGCCGAGCTGCATCATGCCGCGCACGAGCTGGCCGCCTACGGCCTCGACCGTATCCGCCCGGAGAATATGCGCATCACCCTGATCGAGGCGGGGCCGCGCGTGCTGCCGGCGCTGCCGGAGCGCATCGGCCAGCCCGTGCACCAGACCCTGGAAAAACTCGGGGTGACCGTCCTGACCAACGCCGCGGTCAGTCAGGTGACCAGCGATGCGCTGCACACCGCCCAGGGCGAGACCATTACCGCCAGCTTCAAGGTGTGGGCCGCAGGCATCCGCGCCCCCGGCTTCCTCAAGGATCTGGACGGCCTGGAAAGCAATCGCATCAACCAGCTACAGGTGCGCCCGACCCTGCAGACCACCCGCGACGACAACGTCTTCGCCTTCGGCGATTGCGCCGCCTGCCCTCAGCCCGGCAGCGAGGGGCGCAACGTGCCGCCGCGCGCCCAGGCGGCCCACCAGCAGGCCTCGCTGCTGGCCAAATCACTGAAGCAGCGCATCGACGGCCAACCCCTGCCGGAGTACCGCTATCGCGACTACGGCTCACTGATCTCGCTGGCGAGCTTTTCCGCGGTGGGCAACCTGATGGGCAACCTGACCGGCAGCGTGATGCTCGAAGGCTGGCTGGCGCGGGTGTTCTACGTGTCGCTCTACCGCATGCACCAGATGGCGCTGTACGGTCCGTTCCGCACGCTGTTGCTGATGCTCAGCGACCGCATCGGCCGCAGCACCGAGCCACGCCTGAAGCTGCACTAGGGCCGTCACCTATACTGCGCATGGGACGTCCACCCGAGAGGCCCTCCCATGCGCCGCCCCTCCTGGCTCTGGCTGAGCCTGCTGCCGATGCTCGCGACAGCAGCGCAGCCCCTGCCCGTCTATTACATCGAGAAGCCGCCCTACTACCATAGCGAGCAGGGCGAGCCGACCGGCTTCCTGCTGGAGCGCGCCCGGGCGATTTTCCGCAAGGCTGGCATAGCGGTCGAGTTCGAGTCGCGTCCGTCCAAGCGCATTCAAATGAAGCTCGCCCTGGAGCGTGAGGCGGCCTGTTCGATCGGCTGGTTCAAGACCGAGCAGCGCAGCACCTATGCCTGGTTCTCCCGTGCCATCCACCGCGATACGCCAATGGTCGTGCTGACCCGCACAACCCTGGCCGAACAGGTCAACGCCTACGCAAGCTTTACCGCCCTGCTGAAGAGTCCGCTGCGCCTGGGCCTGATCGACGGCTTCTCCTACGGGGAACTGGATGCCCTGCTCGCCCAGGCCAGCCACAGCGGCATCACCGCGGCGCCCACGCAAAACGTGCGCATGCTCGCCGCCGGGCGCATTGACTACACCTTGGTCGACGAGCGGGAGCTGCCCTTTATTTTGGCGGAAGCCGACATGCGCGATGCCAGACTGGCGCAACTGAGCATGCCGGATCTACCACCGGGTCAATTGCGCTATCTGATGTGCAGCAAGGAAATGGATCGGAGGCTGCGTGAGCGCATCGATCGGGCCATATCGGCCCTGGGCCTGGAGCCCGAATGAAGCGAGGGGAAAGTGGTGGGTCGTGTAGGATTCGAACCTACGACCAATTGGTTAAAAGCCAACTGCTCTACCAACTGAGCTAACGACCCAAAAATGGTCGGGGTAGGGGGATTCGAACTCCCGACATCCTGCTCCCAAAGCAGGCGCGCTACCGGACTGCGCTATACCCCGGCTGAAGAATTGGCTCCGCGACCTGGACTCGAACCAGGGACCCAATGATTAACAGTCATTTGCTCTACCGACTGAGCTATCGCGGAACTTCTATCCTTCAATTCTCTGCTGCCGTTCCCGGTGTTCGCCGTTTCCCGCATCAGAGGCGCGCCATTTTACGGTTCCAGAACGCCCTGTCAACCCCTTAAAGTGCTTTTATGACAATGCTTTGCAGTCATGACAGGGGCTGCTATATCTACTTAGACTGTGTTCGTTGCGGGACGCGCCAGCCGTAAGGCTTCTGCCAGGAAAATGCATGAGTATCCAGGACACGCCCCCAGACTCCCCGACCTCCGTGCAGACCCTCGCCAGCCGTGGCATACAGCCACGCTATGGCGAACTCGGGCAGAGCTGCCGCAAGCTGGTGATGAATCGCCTGGCCGAACACCTGGCCGGCGTATTCGGCCAGGTCGACGACACCCTGTTCGAGTGCGCGGAACACGCCGAGAACAACCAGGTGCAGACGCTGTTCTTCGACAGCATGCGCGAGATACGCAAACAGCGTCCGCAGATCGAGCGGACCTACCACCAGAAGGTCTCGCAGAACTTCTCCGACTTCCTCGACGGCAAGCTCAAGCCTGCGCCCAGCGCCACCGAGGTCGACGCCGAGCAACTGGCCCTGGTACAGAACGAGGATTACGAGGAGAGCCTGCAGGTCACCAATATGGTGAGCCGCGTCAAATCGCGCTGCGCCCAGGCGCTGTTCGCGCTGGAGCAACGCCTCGCCTTGCTCAACAACGGCAGGAAGCTCGGCGAGGACGGCAATCCCTTCGGCCCGCAGATGATTGCCCAGGCCTTCCGCGAAGCCTTGGCGCCCTGCCCGTTCCCGCTGCGCATCAAGGTGATTCTCTACGGCCTGTTCGATCAGCACGTCATGCACAGCCTGGACAGCCTGTATACGGCCCTGAACCAGCGCCTGATCGAGGAGGGCGTCCTGCCCAACTTGAAATACAGCGCCCAGCGCAGCAACAGCAGCGGCGAGCGTCCAGCAGCGCCGCCGGCAACGCCGCAAAGCGCAGCGCCCGGCGACACAACCCCCACAACCGGCCACGCCCCTCAGCACGCCCATGTCGGCCCTGGCGCCGCCACCGAACCTGGCAGCCCCGGCACCAGCACTCAGCCCGCGCAGCCATCCCTCAACCTAGACGGCCCGCCGCCGGTCGACCCCGCGCAGCTGCTGAGCAGTCTTGGCGCTCTGCTCGGCGAGCGGCGCCAGCGCGATGCCGAAGCCCCCTTGCTTGGCGGCACCCGCAGCATCGCAAGTTTTGCGCCGCGTGATGCCAGCCGCACCTACAGCGCCAGCGACCTGCTCGACGCGCTGAACCGGATGCAACGCCAGTCCGCCGAGGACCTGGCGCAACGCCTGAGCCAGCGGCAACAGGTCGAAGGGCTGAAGGTCGACCTGCAGCAGCAGCTGGAAGCCAGCAGCCCGCATCCCGAGCAGCACAAGCTGGCAGACAAGGAGGCCGACACCGTCGACCTGGTCGGCATGCTGTTCGACTTCATCCTGGACGACGACAACCTGCCGGACAGCTGCAAGACCATCCTCTCCCACCTGCACACGCCTTACTTGAAGATCGCCTTGCAGGACAGGGCACTGTTCACCCAGCACCACCATCCGGCACGCCGCCTGCTCAACACCATGGCCCAGGCCGGCGTGCTGCATGGCGGCGAAGGCGACGAGCGCGGGCTGCTGGCCAAACTGCAGTGGGTGGTCGAACAGGTCATTCAGGATTCGAGCGGCGACTTACGGCTTTTCGAGCGCCTGCTCGAGGAGTTCAACGAGTTCACCGAGACCCTCAAGCACAAGGTCGACTTGCGTGAGCGGCGGGCAGTCGAAGCGGCCAAAGGGCGGGACAAACTGCTCGGCGCGCGCCAGCAGGCGCTTGACGTGATTGACCGCAGCCTCCATGAGCGCGAACCGCCAGCCATCATTTGCAATTTCCTCCAGCAGACCTGGGCCGACGTGCTGGTCTTCACGCTCCTGCGTCACGGTGAGCAAAGCAAGGAGTGGAAGCGCGCCAGCGAGGTCGCCGAACAGCTGGCCTGGAGCGGCACCGTGCTGGACGGTGCCGAGCGGGAGCGCCTGCAGGCGCTCCGCGTGCCGCTGCTGGAGGACCTGCGCAAGGGCCTGCAGCAACTGGGCAGCTATCACGAAAACGGCATCCGCCGCCTGCTCCACGATCTGGTCGCTTGCCAGCATGCGGTACAAGCCAGGCAACCCGGACTCGCTGCCAAGCTCAACCCCACGCTGCCTGCGAGCCCCCTCGGCGCCATGCTCGGCGAGGACGCCGCTCTCGTCCGCCGCCCAGCGAAAGGCTCAGGCCCGTCGCCCCGCGCCCAGGTGCTGGCCAAACAGCTCGAGCACATCGAGTTCGGCACCTGGTTCGAATTCAAAACCGGCACACAGAAACGCTTGCTGAAGCTTTCCTGGTTCAGCCCGACCACACACAATTACATGTTCGTCGACCAGAGTGGCCAGCGCGCGGCGATCAAACCGCTCGCCCAGCTGGCCAGCGAAATGGAGCAGGGGCTGGTACGCATACTGCCCCAGGAGGCCGAAGCGCCCCTGGTCGATCGCGCGCTCTCCGCCATCTATCGCGTGCTGCAGCGCTTCACCGGGCGCACGCCCGAGACCCCCTAAGGAGCCTCCATGGAAGATCGCCGCAAGCACAGCCGCCACAGCACCGAGCTGCAGCTGGAGGTGTTCGACCTGCACTCCGGGGAGCGCCTCGGACGGATAGTGGACCTCTCGGCCGACGGCTTCATGCTGTTCAGCGACCGCCCACAAATGGCCGACGTCGTGGTGGAGTGCCGCCTGGTCAGCGAGCAGGTGATCGAGGGGGTCGGCGAAATCACCTTGGGCGCGGACTGCCTGTGGAGCCGTCCCGGCGCCGACGGCAAACACTCCTGGGCCGGCTTTCATATCATCGACCTCGCCGAAGACCAGGCCGCGGCCCTGGCACTGCTGCTGGAGCAGCTCTGACCCCCGCCCGACCGGCGCGCCTATACGCACCTACAGGAAGATCCGTTAGCCGCCGGGGCCAGGACTGACAGGGCAAGCTCACACACAAGAAGACGCCCCCGGAACAGCACAGCCGCTTCGGGGGCCGTCGGCGAACTCAGCCGAACACGATCTCCTCGTCCTTCACCGTGGCGGTGACGGCACTGCCGGGGGCGAACTGTCCGGACAGAATCAATTGCGCCAACGGGTTCTCGATCCAGCGCTGGATCGCACGCTTCAGGGGCCGCGCGCCATAGACCGGGTCGTAGCCGACGGCGATCAGCTTGTCCAAGGCCTCCTCGCTCAGCTCCAGGCTCAGCTCGCGCTCGGCCAGGCGCTGACGCAGGCGCCCCAGCTGAATTTGCGCGATACCGGCGATCTGCTCGCGGGCCAGGGGCTCGAACACCACCACCTCGTCGATGCGGTTGACGAATTCCGGGCGGAAATGACTGCTCACCGCATCCATCACCGCCGCCCGCTGCGCGTCGCGGTCGCCTACCAGCTCCTGGATCTGCGTCGAGCCGAGGTTGGAGGTCATCACCAGCACGCAGTTCTTGAAGTCGACGGTACGTCCATGGCTGTCGGTCAGGCGGCCGTCCTCCAGCACCTGCAGAAGGATGTTGAACACGTCCGGGTGGGCCTTCTCCACTTCGTCCAGCAGGATCACCGAGTAGGGTTTGCGGCGCACCGCCTCGGTCAGGTAACCGCCCTCCTCGTAGCCCACGTAGCCGGGCGGCGCACCGATCAGGCGGGCCACCGAATGCTTCTCCATGAACTCGGACATGTCGATGCGCACCAAGGCCTCCTCGGTATCGAAGAGGAACTCGGCCAGGGCCTTGCACAGCTCGGTCTTGCCCACGCCGGTGGGGCCGAGGAACAGGAAGGAGCCGCTGGGCCGGTTCGGGTCCGACAGCCCCGCACGGGAACGACGCACGGCGTTGGCCACCGCCACCACCGCCTCGTTCTGGCCGATTACCCGCTGATGCAGCAGCCCCTCCATCTTCAATAGCTTGTCGCGCTCGCCCTCGAGCATCTTCGACACCGGGATACCGGTCCACTTGGACACCACCTCGGCGATCTCCTCCTCGGTGACCTTGCTGCGCAGCAGCTGGTTCTCCGTCCTGCCGTGCTGATCGACCATCTGCAGGCTGCGCTCAAGGTCCGGAATGACGCCGTACTGCAACTCGGCCATACGGTTCAGGTCACCCTTGCGGCGCGCCGCCTCGAGCTCCTGGCGGGCCTGCTCGATCTTCTCCTGAATCTGCGCGGAACCCTGCACCTCGGCCTTCTCCGACTTCCAGATATCCTCCAGGTCGGCGTATTCGCGCTCCAGGCGAGCGATATCCTCCTTGAGCTTGGCCAGGCGCTTGATCGCCGCCTCGTCGTCTTCCTTCTTCAGCGCCTGGGCCTCGACCTTGAGCTGGATCATGCGCCGCTCCAGGCGGTCGAGCACCTCCGGCTTGGAATCGATTTCCATGCGGATGCGGCTGGCCGCCTCGTCGACCAGGTCGATGGCCTTGTCCGGCAGCTGGCGGTCGGTGATGTAGCGGTGGCTGAGCTTGGCCGCAGCGATGATCGCGCCGTCGGTGATGGCCACCTTGTGGTGGACCTCGTAGCGTTCCTTCAGCCCGCGCAGGATGGCGATGGTGTCCTCCTCGCTCGGCTCATCCACCAGCACCTTCTGGAAGCGCCGCTCCAGCGCCGCGTCCTTCTCGATGTATTGACGGTATTCGTCCAGGGTGGTGGCGCCGACGCAGTGCAACTCGCCGCGGGCCAGCGACGGCTTGAGCATGTTGCCGGCATCCATGGCGCCCTCGGCCTTGCCGGCGCCGACCATGGTGTGCAGCTCATCGATGAACAGCACGAAGCGCCCTTCCTGCTTGGCCAGTTCGTTGAGCACCGCCTTGAGGCGCTCCTCGAATTCGCCGCGGAACTTGGCGCCGGCGATCAGCGCGCCCATGTCCAGGGCCAGCAGACGCTTGTCCTTGAGGCCATCCGGCACCTCGCCGTTGACGATGCGCTGGGCCAGGCCCTCGGCAATGGCGGTCTTGCCCACCCCCGGCTCGCCGATCAGCACCGGGTTGTTCTTGGTGCGGCGCTGCAACACCTGGATGGTGCGACGGATCTCGTCATCGCGACCGATCACCGGGTCGAGCTTGCCCTCCTCGGCGCGCTTGGTCAGGTCGATGCAGTACTTGTCCAGGGCCTGGCGGGCCTCCTCGACGTTCGGGTCGTTCACCGCATCGCCGCCGCGCAGGTTGGCGACGGCGTTTTCCAGCGCCTTCTTGCTCACCCCCTGGCCGAGCAGCAGCTTGCCGAGCCTGGTGCTCTCGTCCATGGCGGCGAGCAGCACCAGCTCGCTGGAGATGAACTGGTCACCCTTCTGCTGCGACAGGCGATCGGCCTGATTGAGCAGGCGCGCCAGGTCCTGGGACAGGTTCACGTCCCCCGTCGGACTCTGGATCTTGGCCAGGTGATCGAGCTCCTTGGTCAGCGCCTTGCGCAGGCTG
Source organism: Pseudomonas benzenivorans (assembly GCF_024397895.1). Lineage (NCBI taxonomy): Bacteria > Pseudomonadati > Pseudomonadota > Gammaproteobacteria > Pseudomonadales > Pseudomonadaceae > Pseudomonas > Pseudomonas benzenivorans. Next base: position 3,473,137 of record NZ_CP073346.1, on the reverse strand, counting down.
GCCACATCGAAACCGACCTGCATCAACAGTGGCTTGATCGAGCCGCCCTGCTGGTCGAGCAGCGCCTGCATCAGATGCAACGGCTCGATGGCGGCATGGTCGAGGCCGACGGCCAGGGACTGGGCATCGGACAGCGCGAGCTGCAGCTTGCTGGTCAAACGATCGATTCGCATGGCGTCATCCTTTCTATGAGAGCAGGCCGGCACGGTGAAACGGCCCCAACAAATGCCTGCCGAGATGAAGACTAGATAAGGACGATTGTACGGGTTTCAAGCCGCATGACCTTGCCCAGGGTCAGTCGGCGAGCCAGATCAGCGAGGCGAAACGGCCGGTACGCGGGGCTCGCCGGTAGGAAAAGAAGCGCGGATCGCTGTAGGTATCCAGACCACCGCCATGGACCGCCGTCACCCCGCGAGCCGCCAGACGGATGCGCGCGAGCTGGTAGATATCGGCCAGGAAGCGTCCGGCGTTGGCGCTGGGCACGAAAGCGCCGACGGCATTGGCATGCGCACCGACGAACACCTCGCGCACCTCCGCGCCGACTTCGAAACTGTGCGGGCCGATGGCTGGCCCCAACCACACCAGAACCTGCTCCGGCGCACAGTCCAGGGCATCCAGGGTCACCTCCAGCACACCGGCGGCGAGACCGCGCCAGCCGGCGTGGGCCGCGGCGACCCGACTACCGGCACGGTCGCAGAACAACACGGGCAGGCAATCGGCCGTCATCACGGTGCAGGCGACAGTCGGGGTGGTCGTCCAGCTGGCATCGGCCTCGACCACGCGAGCCGGTTCCGCCCTGACCACGCCGATGCCATGCACCTGGCTGAGCCAGGCGGGCTGGCAGCCCAGCTGACTGACCAGGCGCTGGCGGTTCTTGCTCACCGCAACGGGGTCGTCCTCGACGTGCGCACCGAGGTTGAGGCTGTCGTAGGGCGCCTGGCTGACACCGCCGCTGCGCGTGGTGATGCAGGCCTTGACCCGCACGGGCGCGGGCCAGTCCGGGATCAGCCAGTCATGGGCCCGGGTGCTCACCCGATAAACGCCTCGCGGTCCTGGCGCAGCAGGGTGAGCAGCCAGACCAGATCGTCCGGCAACGGCGACTCCCATTTCATGCGTTTGCCGGTCACCGGGTGATCCAACTCGAGGAAGCGCGCGTGCAGGGCCTGACGGGGAAACTCCTTGAGGCTCTGCACCAGGGTCTGGCTGGCCGCCGGCGGAATACGGAAGCGCCCGGCGTAGACCGGGTCGCCCACCAGCGGATAGCCGATATGGCTCATGTGCACGCGAATCTGGTGGGTTCGGCCGGTCTCCAGCTTGACCCGCGTGTGGGTGTGCGAGCGGAAGCGCTCCAGCACCCGGTAGTGGCTGACCGCCGGCTTGCCACCATCGGTCACCGCCATGCGCTGGCGCTGGGCGGAGCTGCGGCCGATGGGCGCGTCGATCTTGCCGCCGGCGGTGATCACGCCGATGACCACGCACTCATAGATGCGGCTGACCGTGCGCTTCTGCAGCTGGTCGACCAGCTGGGTCTGCGCCTGGATGGTCTTGGCCACCACCATCAGGCCGGTGGTGTCCTTGTCCAGGCGATGGACGATGCCGGCGCGCGGCACATTGATGATGTCCGGCACATGGTGCAGCAAGGCGTTGAGCAGGGTGCCATCGGCATGCCCGGCTGCCGGGTGCACCACCAGCCCGGCGGGCTTGTTGATCACCAGCAGCTGGTCGTCCTCGTAGACGATATCCAGCTCGATGTCCTGGGCCAGCCACTCGCCCTGGGCTTCCTGCTCGGCGCGCAGCTCCAGCAGTGCTCCGCCATGGACGATGTCGCGCGGGCGCAACACCGTCCCATCGACGGTCAGCAGCCCCTCCTTGATCCAGGCGGAAAGGCGCGAGCGCGAGTGCTCGGCGAACAGTTGGGCGGCGACCTGATCGAGGCGTTGACCGCCCAGATCGGACGGCACCTCGGCGGTCAAATGAATGGCCTGCTTATTTATAGAAGACATGCTCGGCAACGGCGGGGGCGCAGCCTTTGGTTTCGGCTACACGCTTGTGGTTAAATACGGCGTCTTTGCCCCAGGGATACCGGGGGCGCTCATCATAACAGGACGGCCCTGCTCAAGACAGCCGCCGTCACAGGGACGCAAGCCGCCATGCACGTGAAACACCTGCTGCTGATCGCCATCCTCGCCCTCACCGCCGCCTGCTCGTCCAACGAAGTCCTGGACGAGAACCTGAGCGAGACCGAGCTGTACCAGCAGGCCCAGAGCGATCTGGACACCAGCAGCTATACCAGCGCGATCAACAAGCTCAAGGCCCTCGAGTCGCGCTACCCCTTCGGTCGCTACGCCGAGCAGGCGCAACTGGAGCTGATCTACGCCTATTACAAGAACGTCGAGCCGGAAGCCGCGCGCTCCGCCGCCGAGCGTTTCATCCGCCTGCATCCGCAGCACCCGAACGTCGATTACGCCTACTACCTCAAGGGCCTGGCCTCCTTCGACCAGGACCGCGGCCTGCTGGCGCGCTTCCTGCCGCTGGACATGACCAAGCGCGACCCTGGCGCCGCCCGCGACTCCTATAACGAGTTCGCCCAGCTCACCAGCCGCTTCCCCACCAGCCGCTACGCACCGGATGCCAAGCAGCGCATGATCTACCTGCGCAACCTGCTGGCCGCCTATGAGATCCACGTCGCCCACTACTACCTGAGCCGCCACGCCTATGTGGCCGCCGCCAACCGAGGCCGCTACGTGGTGGAGAACTTCCAGGAGACCCCGGCGGTCGGCGACGGCCTGGCGGTGATGACCGAGGCCTACCAGCGCCTGACCCTGGACGAACTGGCCGCCACCAGCCTGGAAACCCTCAAGCTCAACTACCCCGACCACCCAACCCTGGTCGACGGTCAGTTCGTGCCGCGCGAGGAAGAAGCCGACACCCGCTCCTGGCTGGCCAAGGCCACCCTGGGCCTGATCGAAAGCGACACGCCGCTGCCGCCGGGCGAAACCCGCGCCAGCCAGGATGTGATTCGCCAGTACGAAGACGCCAAGGAGCAGATCCCCGACGAGCTCAAGTCGCCGCAACAGGACGCAGCCCAGTCCGAGGGCCGCTCCTGGCTCAGCTACCTGACCTTCGGCCTGTTCGACTGACAGACCGCTCAGCCCGTAAAAAAGGGAGGCCCACGGCCTCCCTTTTTTATTCCCGCGCGGACCCGGGGCGAGCCCTCAGTCGCCGATGCGCCAGCCCGAGGTGATCGGGTAGCGCCGGTCACGGCCGAAACCGCGCTGGGTCACCCGCACGCCGACCGCCGCCTGGCGCCGCTTGTACTCGTTCAGGTCGACCAGGCGCAGCACACGGCGCACCGTGTCCTCGTCGAAGCCCTCGGCGATGATGGCGTTGGCCGACAGGTCATGCTCGATATACAGCTTGAGGATCTCGTCGAGCTCCGGATACGGCGGCAGCGAATCCTCGTCCTTCTGCTCCGGCGCCAGCTCCGCCGATGGCGGCCGGTCGATGACCCGCTGCGGGATCACCGCCCCGAGGGTATTGCGGTACTCGCAGAGGCGGAACACCAGGGTCTTGGGCACATCCTTGAGCACATCGAAGCCGCCGGCCATGTCGCCGTAGAGCGTCGCGTAGCCCACCGCCATCTCGCTCTTGTTGCCGGTGGTCAGCACCAGATAGCCCTTCTTGTTGGAGATCGCCATCAGCAGCGTGCCGCGGCAGCGTGCCTGCAGATTTTCTTCGGTGGCGTCGCGCCCCAGCCCCTCGAACACCGGCGCAAGCGTCTCCATAAAGGCCTCGACCATCGGCGCGATCGGCAATACGCGGTAGGTCACTCCCAGCGCCTCGGCCTCGGCCTCGGCATCCTCCAGGCTGATCTGCGCGGTGTAGCGGTAGGGCATCATCACCGCTTCGACGTGTTGCGCCCCCAGGGCGTCCACCGCCACCGCCAGGGTCAGGGCCGAATCGATGCCACCGGACAACCCCAGCACCACGCCCTTGAAGCCGTTCTTGCGCACATAGTCCCGCACGCCGATGACCAGCCCCTGGTACACGCTGGCCTCCAGGGTCGGCAGGGGGGCGCAGGTCGCATGACGCGGAACCACAGCCTCGGCCCCGACCTGCAGGTCGACCGGGAACAGCCCTTCATTGAACGCGCCCACCCGCTGGCAGACCTGGCCGTCGGCATCGACCACGCAGCTGCCGCCATCGAAGACCAGCTCGTCCTGGCCGCCGACCTGATTGACGTAGACGATCGGCATCACGCCCTCGCGGGCGCGCTCGGCCAGGACCTCCTCACGCTCGGCCTGCTTGTCCAGGTGGAAGGGCGAGGCATTCAGGCTCAGCATCAGCTGTGCACCGGCCTGCCGCGCCTGGGCCATGGGCTCGGCGAACCAGATGTCCTCGCAAATGCTCAAGGCCACCGGCACGCCCTTGATATCCACCACGCACGACTGGGCACCCGCCTCGAAATAGCGCTTCTCGTCGAACACCCGGTAGTTGGGCAGCTTCTGCTTGTAATAGCTGGCCAGCAGGCGGCCGTCGGCGATCACCGCACAGGCGTTGTAACGCAGCTCGTCTTCCAGCCAGGGATAGCCGACCACCAGGTAGATGCCACGCACCTGATCCTGCAGGCGCTGCAGGGCCTGCTCGATGCGCAGCTGCATGCTCGAGCGCAGCAGCAGGTCCTCCGGCGGGTAGCCGCACAACGCCAGTTCGGGGAACACGATGAGGTCTGCCTGCCACTGATCGCGGGCGCCGCACGCCGCCTCGACTATCCGCTCGACGTTGCCGTGCACGTCGCCGACGCGCAGGTTCAACTGGGCCATCACGATACGCAGGGTCTGGCTCATGGCCGCCTCCACCTAAGTAGTCCCGTCCGCACCACCGGATATCGGCAGCGCCGCTGCAGAACGGTCATTGTCCCGCATCGTCGCCCGCGGAAACAATGCACAGCAAAGGCTATAGCCGCTGTGCTGGGACCGCCAGCTTGGCTAAACTGCCAGGCCTTACTGGAGAAGAGTGCGCTATGGGCCTGTTTCGCCTGCTGATCTTGATCGCCATCATTGCCGCCGGCTTCTGGCTGTGGCGCCGCTTTATCCGCCCACCAAAGCGCCCCGAGAGCGCCAGCCGCAAGCCCGCCCCCATGGTCCGCTGCGCCCAGTGCGGCGTACACGTGCCCCGCGAGCACGCGCTCAATCAGGACGAGCGCTGGTACTGCAGCCGGGCGCACCTGGAACAAGGCCCGAAATCCGGTGAGCACTGAGGTTCTGCCCCTGAGCGGCCCCCAGGGTCGACGCATCCTGCGGCTCTATCACCTGTACCGCCTGGCCATCGGACTGGCCCTGGTGCTGCTGATTTCCAGCGACCTGGACAACGACCTCCTGGACCTGGCCCACGTCGACCTGTTCCGCAACGGCAGCTGGTTCTACCTGATCCTGAACATCCTGGTCGCCGTGGTGGTGCAGCGACCACGCAGCCTCATTCAGGTGTTCAGCCTGGCGCTGGTCGACATCATCCTGCTGTCCGGCCTGTTCTATGCCGCAGGCGGCACCCCCAGCGGCATCGGTGCTCTGCTGGTGGTCGCGGTAGCGATCGCCAATATCCTGCTGCGCGGGCGTATCGGCCTGCTGATCGCCGCCGTCGCCGCCATCGGCCTGATCTACCTGACCTTCTACCTCAGCCTCAGTCGACCGGCCGCCGCCGCCCAGTTCGTTCAGGTCGGCGCCCTCGGCGCCCTGTGCTTCGCCGCCGCGCTGTTCGTCCAGGGCATCACCCGGCGCCTGCATGCCAGCGAAAGCCTGGCCGAACAGCGGGCCGCCGATGTCGCCAGCCTGGAGGCGCTCAACGCCCTGATCCTGCAACGCATGCGCACCGGCATCCTGGTCCTCAACGACCAGCACCGCGTGCTGCTGGCCAACCAGGGCGCCCTCAGCCTGCTCGGCCGTGAGGCCCTGGCCGGCAGGATTCTCGATCCCCACTGCCCGGAGCTGGTCAAGCGCCTGCAGCACTGGCAGCAGAATCCGACCCTGCGTCCGGCCAGCCTGCAGGCCCAGCCCGATGGCCCGGTTCTGCAGCCGAGCTTCGTGCCACTGCAACGCGGCGAGCAGCGCGAGACGCTGATCTTCCTCGACGATATTTCCCAGGTCGCCCAGCAGGCCCAGCAGCTCAAGCTGGCCTCCCTGGGCCGGCTGACCGCCGGCATCGCCCACGAGATCCGCAACCCGCTTGGCGCCATCAGCCATGCCGCCCAGCTTCTGCAGGAGTCGGAGGACCTGCAGGGCCCCGACCAGCGCCTGGCGCAGATCATCCAGGACCACTCGCGGCGGATGAACCTGGTAATCGAGAACGTGCTGCAACTGTCACGCCGGCGCCAGGCCGAGCCGCAGCTGCTGGACCTCAAGTACTGGCTGCACCGCTTTGCCAGCGAGTTTCGCAGCTCGGCGCCGCCCGACAGGCAACTGCACCTGGAGACCCAGGGCGGCACCATCCAGACCCGCATGGATCCGCACCAGCTGACCCAGGTGCTGACCAATCTGGTGCAGAACGGCCTGCGCTACAGTGCGCAGCAACATCGCCAGGGCCAGGTCTGGCTCAAGCTGTTTCGCGACACGGACAGCGAGCTGCCGGTGCTCGAGGTGCTGGACGACGGCCCCGGCGTGCCGGCCGAGCAGCTGCAGCACATCTTCGAGCCGTTCTACACCACCGAGAACAAGGGCACCGGCCTGGGCCTGTATATTTCCCGTGAGCTGTGCGAAAGCAACCAGGCACGCCTCAACTACAAACCTCGCGAAGACGGCGGCAGCTGCTTTCGCATCACCTTTGCCCACCCGCGCAAGCTGAGCTGACCATGACCCGCCAGATAGCCCTGATCGTCGATGACGAGCCCGATATCCGAGAACTGCTGGAGATCACCCTCGGCCGGATGAAGCTCGACACCCGCAGCGCCCGCAACGTCAAGGAAGCGCGCGAATGGCTGGCCAAGGAACCGTTCGACCTTTGCCTGACCGACATGCGCCTGCCCGACGGCACCGGTCTGGAGCTGGTGCAGCACATTCAGCAGCGTCATCCCCAGGTGCCGGTAGCGATGATCACCGCCTACGGCAGCCTGGACACGGCGATCCACGCCCTCAAGGCCGGCGCCTTCGACTTCCTGACCAAGCCGGTCGACCTCGGCCGCCTGCGCGAACTGGTGGCCACCGCCCTGCGCCTGCGCACGCAAGAGAGCGCGGAGCAGCCGGTCGACAGCCGCCTGCTCGGCGACTCGCCGCCAATGCAGACACTGCGCAAGCAGATCCTCAAGCTCGCCCGCAGCCAGGCGCCGGTGTATATCAGCGGCGAATCCGGCAGCGGCAAGGAGCTGGTCGCCCGCCTCATCCACGAGCAGGGCCCGCGCAACGAGCAGCCGTTCGTGCCGGTCAACTGTGGCGCCATTCCCTCGGAGCTGATGGAGAGCGAGTTCTTCGGCCACAAGAAAGGCAGCTTCACCGGCGCCGTCGAGGACAAACAGGGCCTGTTCCAGGCAGCCAATGGCGGCACCCTGTTCCTCGACGAAGTCGCCGACCTGCCGCTGGCCATGCAGGTCAAGCTGCTGCGGGCTATCCAGGAAAAGGCGATACGCACGGTCGGCGGCCAGCAGGAGGTGACGGTCGATGTACGCGTCCTCTGCGCCACCCACAAGGACCTGGCCGCCGAAGTCGCCGCCGAGCGCTTCCGCCAGGACCTCTACTATCGCCTCAACGTCATCGAGCTGCGCGTGCCGCCCCTACGCGAACGCCGCGAGGACATCGCGAAGCTGGCCGAAGTGATGCTCAGGCGCCTGGCCAACGACACCGGCCTGGACCCCGCCCGGCTCGACCCCGAGGCCCTGGAGAAGCTCAAGAACTACCGTTTCCCCGGTAACGTGCGCGAGCTGGAGAACATGCTCGAGCGCGCCTACACCCTGTGCGAAGACGACCGCATCAGCGCCAGCGACCTGCGCCTGGCCGACGCCGGCCCCGCCGGCGAAAACGGCGAGGCGAGCCTGGCGCAGATCGATAACCTGGAAGACCATCTGGAAGACATCGAACGCAAGCTGATCATGCAGGCATTGGAAGAAACCCGCTGGAACCGCACCGCAGCCGCCCAGCGCCTGGGGCTGAGCTTTCGCTCCATGCGTTACCGGCTGAAGAAGCTGGGGATCGACTGACCCCCGGCTCAGATGCACCCGGAGAGCCCCAGCCCGTCAGCGCAACCGCCCCGCCGGCGCATAGGGCGCAGGATCGATGATCGGCGCACGCTCCAGCAACAGATCGGCCAGCAGCTGGCAGGATGCCGGAGCCAGCACCAGGCCGTTGCGATAATGGCCGCAGTTCAGCCAGAGCCCCTCGTGCTGGGGAACCGGCCCGATAAAGGGTACGCCTTCCGGCGACCCCGGGCGCAATCCCGCCCAGTGCCCTACGACCTCTGCATTGGCCAGCGCCGGCAGCAGGGCCTCGGCTGACGATCTCAGACTTGCCAGCGCCGGCTCGGTAGGGGTCTTGTCGAAGCCCGCACGCTCCAGCGTGCTGCCCACCAGAATGTGCCCATCGCGCCGGGGAATCGCGTAGCGCCCCTTGGCCAGCACCATGCTCGGCAGAAAGTCTTCCGCGCATTTGTAGAGAATCATCTGCCCCTTCACCGGTTCGACCGGCAACTCGATGCCGAGGCCCTTGAGCAGCTCGCCACTCCAGGCGCCGGCCGCGACCACCACCCGATCGGCATGGATATCCCCCTGCGCCGTGCGCACACCACGGACCCGACCCGCCTCTCGAATGAAGCCCGTGACCGCGCACTGCTCGCGCAGGGTCACGTTCGGCAGCTTCAGCAACGCCGCCCGCAACGCCTTGACCAGACGCGGATTGCGCACATTGGCCACGTCCTCCATCTGCACCGAGCGACTGAACCCCCGCGCCAGTGCCGGCACGGCCTGTTGCACGGCCGCCATGTCGACCTGGCGCAACGGCCGACGCTCACGACGCGCCCACTCCAGCGCCTCGGCCTCATCCTCGAGATCCAGCCAGTACAGGCCGGTGACGTACACCTCGGGATCGATGCCGGTCTCGGCCAGCAGCTGCTCGCCTAAATGCGGATAGAAATCCTGGGACCAATGCGCCAGTGCGGTCACCGCGGCGCTGTAGCGCCAGGGGTAGAGCGGCGAAACGATACCGCCGCCGGCCCAGGAGGATTCGGCACCTACCTGCTGGCGGTCCAGCAGCACCACCGACACACCGCTGGCAGCCAATCCATAGGCACTCAACAGCCCTATGACGCCCCCGCCGATGACACAAACTTCCGCGTTTTCACGACTTGGCATACGACAATTCCGTCCTACACTGCTTCTCTACTGAATGCTCAACTTCTGGCAAGGACGCTGGAACCATGCAAAGGACGCACGGCCGCTCGTTGGTCGAGCTTCTGGGCTGCCTGTTGATCGGCACACTGACGCTCACCTCCGCATTACCTGCTTTTACCTCGACCTTGCAACGCAACAAGCAGGCACAAGCAACCAATCAGTTGCTGGGTGCACTGCATTATGCCCGCGGTGCGGCCGTAACAGGACGGGTGACCACCACCCTCTGCTCAGGTCTCGGCCCCTGCGCTCAGGAAAGGGAATGGCGCGACCGGCTGCTGATCTTCACCGACCTCAACGAAAATGGCCAACACGATGCCGGCGAGGAGTTGCTCCAGCAACTGTACATCCCCAGCGGTTTCAGCTGGCGGTGGTCGAACTTCCGCAGTCGCAGCTATCTCCAATTCGAAGCCGACGGCACCACTTTGGCGCTGAACGGGACCTTCACGCTATGCGATCAGAACACGCCTAAACAGCAAGTTGTGATCAACCTAACAGGCCGAGTGAGAACTCAAGCAGCCCCCGCCAACGCCCGCTGCCACTAAGCTGCAGCTCGTCGCCCGATTCGCTCGCTGGTCAAGCAGAAGACACCCTTCGCGCTGTCATGGATTAGGGTTCACATGGGCCCAAGTGGAAACAGTGCAATGCATCGGAGCAACGGATTCACCCTGATCGAATTGATGATCGTGATCGCCCTCGTGGCGCTGATCGCCAGTTACGGCATCCCGCAATTCAACACCATGATGCAAAACGGTCGTCTTTCTACTCAGGTCAACGAGATGCAGGGCTTGATGCAGTTGGCTCGCAGCGAGGCCGTGACCAGCCGGGTGACCACCCGCATCTGCGCGAGCACCGATCAGGCCACCTGCAACACCAACTCCTGGGAGCAAGGCATGATCGTGTTCCGCGACGTGGACGACAACGGCAGCGCGGCGGCAGCCGAACTGGTGCGCGTCATGCCTGCAGTGACCAATGGCAACACCATTCGCGGGGTCAACGGCGCGTTGAGCTTCTCGACCGACGGCACCCTCACCGCAGGTGCCATGCTGAGAATCTGCGATACGCGCGGCGCCAACAGTTCACGCCAGGTTCGCCTCAATACCGCCGGGCAGAGCCGGATCAGCAAAGGCAATGCACAGGGAGACGTTGTATGCCCATGAGCCCCCATCACCAACGCGGCTTCAGCATGATCGAGCTGCTGATCGCGCTGCTGATCCTCGCCGTCGGCCTGTTCGGCACGGCCAGCCTGATGATGACTAGCATGCAGTCGAACCAGAGCGCCGCCGCGCGCAGTCAGGCCAGCTGGCTGGCCTACGACATCATCGAACGCATGCGCCTGAACAGCGCCGTCGCCACCGGCACCGACAACTACGTCATCGCCGCCGCCGCGGGAGTCCCGGCCGACCCCGGCTGCAAGGCCAACGGCTGCACGGCCAATAACGTGGCGGCCCTGGACCTGTTCGAGTGGAAGACCCAATTGGTGCAATCCAACCTGACTGGCGCAATTGCACGCGCTGGAAACGCCTACACCGTGTCCATCTTCTGGCAGGAGGACAGCTCCACGGCCTGCCCACTGGTTTTGGGTGTTCGTCAATGCTCATTTGTCTTGAGGGCGGCACTATGAGGTTTCTATTAAGCAGCGGTCGCCGCACACAACAGGGTCTCACCATTATCGAGCTGATGATCACGCTGCTGCTCAGCTCCTTCCTGCTGCTCGGTATCCTGCAACTGTTCATCAACTCCAACGAGACCGACAGGGCCAACTCGTCCATGGCCCGTTTGCAGGAAAATGGCCGCATTGCCCTGGACATGCTCAAGCAGGACTTTCGTCGCACCGGTTATCAAGGCTGCGCCACCCCCACCACGGTAAGCCGGGCCAACTCGAGCAGAGTCTTTCCCCTGGACGCCATGGGCGTGCAGAACGCCGAACTGAACGAGGGGGCCGGCACCGCCAGCGATAGCCTGGTGATGCGCCACGCCACGCCGACGCGCATGCGCGCCACCAGCATCGGCGCGACCCAGGTGACATTTATCAGCGGCGGAAATATTTCGTTCGTTGCTGGCAACCGCTACGAGTTCATCCTGACCAATTGTGACGAGGTCGCCATCTTCACCGGCGTCGCCTCCGCCCGTGTCGACAACGGCGACCCGATCACCCAAGCGGCATTTCCCAATCAGTACACCATCACCAACCTGCAGGGTGCCAATAACGGCGCGCCGCCCAGCCTGTACGGCATCCCCACCGGCGACGGCTCGCAGTTTCTTCAGGTCGTCGAGAATGCCTATGCCATTGCCAACGACGCCACCAACAACAATCGCCCGACCCTGTTCAAGAACGGCGCGGCCATGATTGCCGACGTCGACAACTTCCAGGTGCTCTACGGGGTGGACAACGCCGGCCAGACCAGTTGGTTCAATGCCGCCAACCTGACCGACCCTCTGCGCCTGCAGGTCAGCCGCCTGCAGATCAGCCTGGTGGTGTCGAGCCCCGAAGAAATAGCCGGCGACGCCAACACCCAGGCCTTCGCCATCGCCAATATCGGCGGAGACACTCAGTTGGCGGCCATCGGCGACAGGCGACTGCGCCGGGTATTCAACACCATTGTGGACGTGAGGAATCGGCCATGAAACATCTGTACGGCCCGCGTAAGCAGAGCGGCGTGGTGCTGGTCGTCAGCTTGATCCTGCTGCTGCTGCTGACCATTCTGGCGATCACCGCCTCGACCAGCTCATCCCTGCAAGAGCGCATGGCCACAAACGCCCAGGAAAGCAACATCGCCTTCCAGGCTTCCGAAAGCGCCCTGGCGACCCTGACCGATCAGGTCGGTGGCGGCGTAGCACCGCCCGCCGATACGGTTCTATCCCTCGATTACCCCGCCGAAGGGGGGCGCCCGGCCAGAACCATCAGAGCGCGCATGCAGTCGAGCTCACGCTATGCAGACGGTTACAGCCTGGATGCCGAGGTTGGCAGCGGCACCCCGCAGACCGTCATCTACGACTTCATCAGTAGCGCCACGCTTGACCCCAATGCCACTACTGCAGCCCAGATTGTCGACAGCAACACTTATGCCCGGCACCTGCAGGGCTATCGCGATCGCGTCATCAAGTGAAACACCCCAAGGATTCCAACATGAACAAGCGCCTCACAGCTTTTCACCGCTTGGCACTTAGCGCCCTCTCCAGCCTGCTGGTGCTGCACAGTGCGGTCAGCTACGCCGACGACACCGAAATCTTCTTCGGTGGCGCGGCCATCGACGACAGCGTCCGCCCCAATGTCCTGTTCGTGCTCGACAACTCCGGTTCGATGGCCTGGCGCACCACCAGCAACACCAACCCGTCTGGCTCCGAACAGTCGCGCATGCAGGTGCTCAAGGAATCCTTTTCCAGCATCATCAACAATGCGGGCGCCATCAATGCCGGCATCATGGTGTTGAATAGCCGCAGCGCCTACAACAACACCCGCATGGTCTACCCGGTCAGCAACATCGATGCGCCGCTGCCCAGTTCGGTGACCCAGGTTGCCAGCACTCCACAAATCATTGTCAGTGGCGACGACGCCACCCAAAGCACACTGGGCGGAGGGGCCGTGATCAACGGCGGCACCCTGCAGATGGGCTTCGTCACCACCAGCACAACCACGGTCGAGAGTCAAAGCAGCGACTTGCTGGACAACGACGCGTTCTTCCAGAGCCGCTACAGCAACATTGACTGGGCTTGCCGAATGGACGAGCCGGGCAATGACCACAATAAAAATAATGATGCCTGCGGCAACGACGACCGCGACAACATCAATATCCGCTCCAACAACGACACGAATACCGGCGACGCCGAGCCGATCATCGGCACGGCCATGCTGTATTTCCGTAACCTCAGCATTCCCGCGGCCGCCCGTCTGAAGCCCAGCTTTCGCGCCTACCTGGACCTGCGCCCGACCAACAACCAGAACAGCAACCTGCCGACCATCGGCGTGACGCTGCAGGACAGCAAGACACCCGCGGCGCTGAATGACCTGACCCAGGTCGACCCCGGTCGCAGCTACCTCGCCACCAGCAATATTGCGGCCAGTTCCTGGAATGCGTCGAACACAACTCGTCTGGACGTCACCGACCTGGTCAAGCAGGTGTTGGACAACGATGCGGACGCGCTGCAACAAGTCTTCCTAAAACTGCGCGCCACCAGCACCAGAAACTACACCTTCTGTACACGCAACTGCGGCAGCAGTGGCGGCGTGAGCAACGCCCCGCGCCTGGTGATCAGCTACGACAGCACCGCGATCCAGAATGAAACCAAGACCGCGGCGTTGCGCTTTCAGAACGTCGGCATCCCCCAGGGCGCGACCATCCAGAGTGCGCGCCTGGACTTCGCGCCGGCCACCAGCAACGCCGATTCGTTGACCCTTGAGGTGAAGGCCGAGCGGGTAGCGGACGCCGCCGTCTTTACCAGCGGCAGCAACGTCGCTGGGCGCACCCCCAAGACCGTGGCCCTGAACAGCTGGAGCCCTGCCCCCTGGACCAACCAGAACCCGCCCGTTCACGAACAAGGCCCCGATGTCACGAGCCTGGTCCAGGAAGTGGTGAGCCTGTCGAACTGGTGCGGCAACAATTCCATGGCCTTCTATCTGACGCCGACTGCAGGCAGCGGCTCACGCACTGCCTACAGCGTCGACGGCGCCCCCGGCCTGCAACCGACACTCACCGTGACCTACACAGGAGGCAGCGGCGGCTGCTTGAACCCCATCATCGAGGCAAGCGTTGCCAGCGAGAAGGATGACGTCTTCGAGGACAGCGACGGCAACATGACCCTGGGCGGCAATACCCTGCCGGTCGATACCAGCCGCTTCGCCGCCCGTTACGTGAACGTGCCGCTGATTAACGGCGCGACCATCCTCGACGCCCAAGTCGTCGTGACGCCGGCCAACACCGTCAATATCGGTAGCCCGATCAATACCATCGTACGCTTCGACAACTCGGACAATGCCGCGCCGTTCTCGGCCAGCACCAGAAACGTCACCAACCGCCCCGATACCACCAACAGCACCTGCACCATCAACAGCTGGACGACCGGCACGCCAGTGGTCTGCAACGGCCCAGAACTGCGCACCGGCCTGCAAGGCATCGTCAACCGCGCTGGCTGGGTGCCCGGTAACGCCTTGGCGCTGATGTCCGTGCAAAGCAGCAACACCAACCTCGAGGTGCAGGCCTACGAGAGCAACCCCGCCCAGTCGATCAAGCTGCGCATCAAGGTCGCCCACGGCGGGCTGGCCAGCGGCAACTACACGGTGCGCCAGCACCTCAATGCCCTGGTCCAGGCCATGACCACCGGTAACGGCACCCCCATAGTACCGACCATGAACGAGGCGGCGCGCTATTTGCGGGGCGATCGCTCTGGCTTCGCCAGCCCCATCACCAGCGCCTGCCAGACCACCCATTTGGTGGTGCTCACCGATGGCCAGGCCAACGGCAACGGCGCCCAGGCCTCGATTGGCAGTCTGACCGGCAGCAGTTGCAGCGCCGATGCATCGGACTGGGACGAGCAGTGCGGCCGCAGCCTGGCGACCTGGATGGCAAGTACCGACCAGTCGAGCACCTTCGGTGACAATTTCATCACCACCCACAGCATCGGCTTCGCCATGGGCGCCCTCGCGCCCAACACTCAGCCACAGCAGTTCCTAACCGACCTGGCCGCCAACGGCAAAGGCAAGGCCTATACCGCCGAGAACGCCGCTGAGCTCAGCGCCGCCTTCAGCAAGATCCTGCAGGATGTGCTGAGCACCGACACAACCTTTGTCAGCCCGGGCGCGACGGTCAACCAGTTCAACCGTTCGAGCAACAAGAACGAGGTGTATTTCGCCCTGTTCAAGCCATCGGACACCGATAACTGGGTGGGCAACCTCAAGCGTTACGCGCTCAACAGCGGCGGTGGCGACATCATCCTCGATGCCGACAAGGTCGGCGCCATCGATAAGAAGACCGGCTTCTTCAAGACAGGCGCCAAGAGCTTCTGGAGCGCCGTGGCAGACGGCAACGATACCGCCCAGGGTGGTGCGGCCAGCCGCCTGCCCAATGCGGCCACCCGCAAGGCGTACACCTACCTGGGCACCTCACCGGTCACCCCAGCCAGCCTGAGCACAGGCGCCTACCTGCTCACCGACGCGAACGCGGCCATCACCAAGGAGATGCTCGGCGCTGCCAATGCCAGCGAACGCACGGCGCTGATCAACTGGGCCCGCGGCCAGAACGAAGACGGCAGCCAGCGCAAGACGATGAGCGATCCATTGCACTCGGTGCCGCGCCTGGTGACCTACAAGTGCAACAGCTTCACCGACAGCAGCCTGACCCAGTGCGCCAGCGAGGAGCAGAGCGTAGTCGTCGGCACCAACGAGGGGTACGTACAGGCCTTCGATACCAACAACGGCGACGAGCAGATGGCTTTCATGCCCCAGGAGCTGCTGGCCAACATCAAGAAACTCAAGACCAACGGCAAAACCTCCAACGCTGGCCGCCCCTACGGCATGGACAACACCGTGGCGCTCTGGGTCAACGACGTGAACGGCAACGGCGTGATCTACGGCGGCCGCGATCCTTCTGCATCGACCCCCACCCTGCTGCCTGGCGGGGTGAACAGCGGCGAGTTCGTCTATGCCTACGCCACCATGGGCCGAGGGGGACGTAACCTTTACGCCCTGGATGTCACCGACATCGCCAACCCCAAGATGCGCTGGTTCATCACCCCGACGACTCCCGGCTTCGCCCGCCTGTCCCAGACCTGGTCGACCCCAGTGGTGACCAAGATCGACATCAACGGCACCAAGACCCCGGTACTGATCTTCGCCGGCGGCTATGACGACCGTCAGGACGACATTGCCATCCTTGGCGAACTGGACAGCACCCCGCTGGTTAACGATGACCAGGGCAACGCCATCTATGTGGTCAATGCGGTGACCGGGGCGCTGATCTGGTCAGGCAGCAACGAGCTGACCAACTCGCCGGCACAGGCCCACCAGCAGCTGAGCAAGATGCGTTACAGCATCCCCAGCAGCGTGCGCGCCATCGACATCGACCGCGACGGGCTGGCCGACCAGTTCTTCGTCGGCGACATGGGCGGCCAGGTCTGGCGCTTCTTCATCAACAACGGCAGCACCGTCGGCAATCTGATCAGCCCCACCGACAGCAGCACCGGGACGACCGGGGACGGCGTGTTCGCCAGCGTGATTCCGCCGGATACCGGCAGCGAAACCGCCGCTCAGCGCAAGGCCAAGCTACGCCGTTTCTACAACGAGCCGGATGTCGCCCTGTTGACGGTCAACGCCGGTAAGGCACTGGTGGTCAATATCGGTTCGGGCTACCGCGGCCACCCGCTCGATACCGGCGCCGAGGACCGCTTCTACTCCTTCAGAACTCCAATCATCAGCAGCAATACCCCCCACACCACCTTGACCGAATCGGCCATGTACGACGCGACCCTCAACCTGATTCAGGAAGGAAGCGACTCGCAGAAGGCCGCCGCGGCGGCCGCGTTCAACAAGAACACTGGCGGCTGGTATATCCGCATGGAACGCTCGGGGGAGAAGGTGCTCGCCCAAGCCATCACCTTCGCAGGTCAGGTATTCTTCAACACCTACGAACCGAGCTCGACCTCCGCCAACGCCTCCTGCCAGGCCGTGCAGGGCACAGGCCGCTCCTATGCCGTGAGCCTGTTCGACGCGACGCCGCCCGAGCAGCGCATTGTCGGCTCCCCGGACCGGGCAGATCGCAGCATCATCCTGCTGACTGCCGGAATTCCACCGACCGGAACGGTGCTGTTCCCCGAAGGCGATGGCAGCAAACCGCCGCTGTGTATCGGCACCGAGTGCGAAGAGCTGGATGTCGACATCAGTGTCGGCCCGACCTACTGGATTGACGAGCGATAACCATGAAGAAGGAAATAACGGGTTTCACCCTGATCGAGATGATGATCGTCATCGCCCTGATCGGCATACTCGCGGCCATCGCCATCCCCAACTACCAGAGCTACTTGATGCGGGCAGCCTGCCAGGACGCCACGGCGACCCTGGTGGGGGCGGCCAATGTGATGGAACGCTTCCGCTCGCAGAACAACACTTACCAGGGCGCCAACCTGGCCGCCAGTGGCTATGACCAGAGCCCGGTGGACGGCAATGCGCAGTTCACCATCGTGCCGGGGAACCTCACGGCAACTGGCTATCTGCTGACCGCCACCCCGCTGGCCGGCAGCCGCTTGGCGGGTCGGGGCACCCTGACGCTTAACTCCGCCGGAGTCAGGGCTGCCACCGGCGACCTGGCCAACCCTCCGGGGGACAACCCGATAGCCGTGGATGTCTGGAACAACGGCTGCCGCGGATTGTGAGGAAAGAGGGCCGAAAGGCCCTTTTTTCCGCTCGCCTGCCCCCTGATAGATATTAAAGGGGTACAACTGGCCCCGCCCGCCCCGCCCGCCCCGCACTCCTACCCTTCCCACCATCCCTCTGAACGCATTCCGGGACCTTCTCCGACGCTGTGGTTGACGGAGACGCCATCGCTCTGCGCAACCTGAGCGGGCTTGGCTCGACCGGCTTTCACCCTACGTTGGCGCTACCGATCGGCAGAACAAGCCTCCGTTGCTCCTGCTGCTTGAACGCGTCCTGACGACTCCCATTGTCACTAAAGCAACCCCGACTAGCGGACCGCCCAGTCCGGAATGCCGGAGATAGTCGCCTTTCACCCGAAACAGAGTGCGAAGCAGCTCACAGAGTTGCCGCTCGCCCCCCTCTATGGCTCGCCTGTCATCCCTGACTGCACCTTCCTCCGCCATGGGCTAGCGTTCACTTGGGCTCACGCTGAAATGGCGAAAAGCCATTACTCCAAGCTCAAACACCAGCGGCACTCGATTTGTCCAGCAACAGCAGGTTTGTCCCGTTCGCATCAACGATTGAAGCACCCGAGGACTCCATCATGACCAAGCGCGCACCAGCACTCCACCGAATGGCGCTTAGCGCCTTTGCCAGCCTCCTGGTGCTGCACAGCGCGGTCAGTTTTGCCGACGACACCGAGATCTTCTTCGGTGGCGCGGCCATCAGCTCTGACGTGCGCCCCAACGTGCTGTTCGTCCTCGACAATTCCGGTTCCATGGCCTGGAGCACCACTGATCAAAGTGTCCCCAACGAGCCTGGCGAACAATCACGGATGCAGGTACTGAAGGATTCCTTCTCTACGATCATCAACCAGTCCGGCGCGATTAACGCCGGGATCATGGTCCTGAATCCGCGCAGTGAGTACAACGACACGCGCATGGTCTACCCCGTTACCAATATCGACTCCCCGCTGCCTGGCTCTGTAAAGCAGATAGCCGGGAATCCGCAGATGCTGAGCAGCGGTGACGACGCAACCCAGTGGAGCAATGCCACCACCGCGGTGATCGATGAACCAACGCTGCCAATAGGCAAGTTCGAGGTATCGGGCTCCTCGACCAAGAGCTACACCCTGGCCCGAGCCGATGCATTCCTGAATAAGGACAATCACTCTTGCCTGCTTGATGCCTCACTCGCCTCCTCTCGACCCGGGGGTACACCCTGCGTCGGCATCAACCAGAGCCAACTTAAGCTGACCGACAAGAATGCTGGGACCGCGTTGATGTACTTCTCCGGGCTGGGTATTCCGGCCAGCAGCACAGTCAACTCCGCCACTCTGACCATCTATCCGGTCCTCAGCCAGATCAACCCACTGAAACCGCAAGTTTCGGTTGAGCGCAGCAAGAATGCGATGCCGCCGAACGACAACACCAGCATCACCGGACGCACCTTCAGTGCCTGGCGCAGCCTTCCCGATGCAGCGTGGAACCCGTTGAACCCGGTCACACTGGATATTACCCAGGAAGTCAACGGACTTCGCGGCCTGCCACATACGAATTCAGCAGTCGAGAACTTGGTGCTTCAGCTGCTTGGCAATCAAGACGAAAACCACATCATCTGCATGAAGGTAGGTATAGGCTGTACGATCGACAAACTACCGGTACTGCGGATCACCTCCACCTCATCCAGTCCAAGCAGCAGAACCCGCAGCGCAGCCTTGCGTTTCCAGAACGTGGCTATCCCACAAGGCGCCACCATCACCTCGGCATACCTCAACTTCGTCCCAGTGGCAGCCAACAGCGATCCCTTGACCCTGCAGGTCAGGGCGGAGAATACGGGCAGCGCCAGCACCTTCAGCAACACCACCAACCTTTCTGGCCGCGGCAAACTTCCGGCGGTCGTCACCTGGAACGCGCCATCCTGGGGCCCCAGCAACCCGCCAACACATCTGCAGGGTCCAGATGTGACCAGCTTGGTGCAGGGCGTGGTGAATCTGGGGAACTGGTGTGGCAACAATTCCCTGGCCATTCATCTTGAGCACTTGAGCGGCAACGGCAGTCGCACGGCCTACAGCTTTGACGCCGCGCCGAGCCTGCAGCCGACCCTCACGATCAGTTACACAGGCGGGACCGGGGGCTGCCTCAACCCGATTATCGAGGCGACCGTTAGCAGCCCGAAGAACGATGCCTATGAAAAGAGGGACGGGAGCATGGTGCTCGGCGACGCCACACTGCCGGTCAAGCGCAGCAGATTTGCCGCGCGCTTCGAGGATATACCACTGACCAAGGGCGCGAAGATCATGTCTGTCGAGGCATTCCTGACCCCGACCAAGACCGAGAGCAGCCCGAACATCTCCACCGTTCTGCGCTTCGAGAACGCCGACAATTCACTGCCGTTTACCAGTAGCAACCGCAACATCACCAATCGCTCGGACACCCCGAATAGCACCTGTCTAATTAGCAGCTGGGTGGCGGGCAGCCCGGTTATCTGCAAATCAGACGAACTCAAGCAAGGCCTGCAGGCGGTCGTCGACCGTCCTGGCTGGGCTCCAGGCAACGCAATCACCCTGATGTCGGTTCAGAACGCTGACACCAATCTCGAAGTCAAAGCCTACGAGAGCAACCCGGCGCAAGCGCTCAAGCTGCGCATCAAGCTGGAAAGCGGCGGCCTCGCGACCAGCACTTATACCGTACGCCAGCACCTTAACGACCTTGTGCAGGCGATGGATGCGAGAAACGGCACGCCTCTGGTACCGACCTATTACGACGCTGCGCAATATCTCAGAGGAGAACGCAGTGGTTTCACTAGCCCCATCACCAGCGCCTGCCAGTCTACTCACCTCGTGCTACTCACCGACGGACAGGCCAATGGATCCAGCAGCTCGTCGACCGGCGGCATCGAGGGCTGGACAGGCACAGACTGTAAAGACGATGCCTCGGACTCGGATGAGCAGTGCGGTCGAACTCTGGCGACCTGGCTCGCCGCGAACGATCAGTCCTCAATCAGCGGCGACAACTTCATCACCACCCACACGATCGGCTTTGCCTTGGGCGCCATGGCGCCCAATACCAAGCCACAGGCCTTCCTCAACGACCTGGCCGCCAACGGCAAAGGCAAGGCCCACACAGCAGAAAACGCCTCGCAATTGAGTGCTGCTTTCAGTCAGATCCTCCAGGATGTACTAAAGACCGACACCACCTTCGTCAGCCCAGGGGCAACGGTCAACCAATTCAATCGTTCGAGCAACAAGAACGAAGTCTACTTCGCCTTGTTCAAACCGTCGGAAACCGACCGTTGGGCCGGCAACCTCAAGCGTTACGCCCTCAACAGCGGCACGGGGGACATCATCCTCGATGCCGATAATGTTGGTGCGATCGACAAGAGCACAGGTTTCTTCGAGCCTACCGCTCGCAGCTTCTGGAGCATCGGCAACGACGGCAACAATACAGCCCAAGGAGGCGCAGCCGGCCGCCTACCCGCCCACACCAGCCGCAAGGCCTATACCTATCTGGGCAATTCGCCGATCACCCCGGCTAGCCTGACTACTGGTGGCAACCTGCTTATCGACGGCAACGCGACTATCACCAAGGAAATGCTGGGCGCCGCCGATGCCACCGAGCGCACCGCCCTGATCAACTGGATCCGCGGCCTAAACGATGACGGCAGCTCGCGCAGCGTCCTCGGCGACCCGCTGCATTCGGCTCCGCGTCTGGTGACCTACAAATGCAACAACTTCACCGACACCGACCTGACCCGGTGCGCTAGCGAAGAGCAAAGCGTGTTGGTCGGCACCAATGAAGGCTTCGTCCATGCTTTCGACACCAAAACCGGTGACGAGCAGATGGCCTTCATGCCTCAGGAACTGCTGACCAATATCAAGAAACTAAAGGTCAACGACCGTACCGGAACACCGCCGGGACGCCCCTACGGCATGGACAATACGCTGGCCCTCTGGGTCAACGATGTGAACCGCAATGGCGTGATCTATGGCGGGCGCGACCCCTCGAAGTCAACGCCGACCCTGCTTCCGGGCAGCCTCAACAGCGGCGAGTTCGTCTATGCCTATGCGACCATGGGCCGCGGTGGCCGCAATCTTTACGCCCTGGATATCACAGACGTCAACAACCCGAAGATGCGCTGGTTTATTACCCCATCCACCTTTGGCTTCCAGCGCCTGGGGCAGACCTGGTCGGCGCCAGTGGTGACCAAGATAAAGATCGGCAGCACCGAGACGCCGATCCTGATCTTCGCAGGTGGTTATGACGACAATCAGGACGACATCTCCTCCCTCGAGCGATTGAAAAAGGGCAATCTGCTCAGTCCTGATACCCACGGCAATGCGCTGTATGTGGTCAACGCGCTGACCGGTGCATTGATCTGGACCGGCAGCAGCGACAAGTCCCTCATAAACCTGCCGATCGGTGCGCAGCATCAGGAACTGGAGAAAATGCGCTACAGCATCCCGAGTAGCGTGCGGGTCATCGACATCGACCGCGACGGCTTGGCCGACCAGTTCTTCGTTGGCGACATGGGCGGGCAGGTCTGGCGCTTCTTTATCAACAACGGCAACGGCATCACCGACCTCATCGCCCCGGCGAACACCGGCGGCAATACCAAAGAGAACGGCGTCTTTGCCAGCGTAATTCCGCCTGACACCGGTAGCGAAACCACCGCGCAAAAGGAAGCCAAGCTGCGTCGCTTCTATAACGAGCCGGACATCGCCCTGCTGACGGTGAACGCCGGCAAGGCCCTGGTCGTCAACATCGGCTCGGGCTACCGAGGCCACCCGCTCGACATCGGCGCCGAGGACCGTTTCTACTCGTTCAGAACCCCGATCATCGGCAGCAATACCGTCCATACCACGCTGACCGAAGCCGACATGTACGACGCGACGCTCAACCTGATCCAGGAGGGCACCGCAACCCAGAAAGCGGCCGCCGCTGCCGCGTTCAACAAGAAAACCGGCGGCTGGTATATCCGTTTGGAGCGACCAGGGGAGAAAGTGCTCTCGGAAGCGACGACCTTCGCAGGACAGGTGTTTTTCAACACCTACGAGCCGAGCTCCAACTCGGCCAACAACACGTGCAAGGCCGTGCAGGGCACCGGACGCTCCTATGCGGTCAGCCTGTTCGACGCCACGCCGCCTCAGCAACGTATCGTAGGCTCACCGGACCGGGCGGATCGAAGCATCATCCTGCTGACCGCCGGCATCCCGCCGAAAGGCACGGTTCTGTTCCCAGAGGGCGCCGACAAACCACCACTGTGCATCGGCACGGAGTGCGAGGAGCTGGAAGTCGACATCAGCGTCGGCCCGACCTACTGGATTGACGAGCGCTAGTGATCCGACGAAAGGCGAAGTGAATGCCTCTGCCACTGCGGGGGCCGCACTGAAACCATCTCACGACGAGTATCACCCACAATTGAAGAAGGGGCCAAGAGGCCCCTTCTTCATACCTGCTTGACCCGCAGCTCTTTCGGCATCGAGAAGGTCACGTTCTCCGGCCTGCCCGCCAACTCGCTCTCCCCGTTCGCCCCCCACGCCTGCAGGCGGGCGACCACGCCGCGCACCAGCACTTCCGGCGCCGAGGCGCCGGCGGTGATACCGATGCCGGCGACGCCATCGAACCACTCACGCTTGAGGTCGTCGGCGCCGTCGATCAGGTAGGCCGGGGTGCCCATGCGCTCGGCGAGCTCGCGCAGGCGGTTGGAGTTGGAGCTATTGGGGCTGCCGACCACCAGCAGCACGTCGCACTCGGCCGCCAGCTGCTTGACCGCGTCCTGACGGTTCTGGGTGGCGTAGCAGATATCGTCCTTGCGCGGGCCTCCGATGCCGGGGAACTTGCGGCGCAGGGCGTCGATCACCTTGCTGGTGTCGTCCATCGACAGGGTGGTCTGGGTGACGAAGGCCAGGGCCTCGGGGTTGCGCACCTGCAGGCGCTGCACGTCCGCCTCGTCCTCCACCAGATAGATGGCGCCGCCATTGCTGGCGTCGTACTGGCCCATGGTGCCCTCCACCTCGGGATGCCCCTGGTGGCCGATGAGGATGCACTCGCGCCCTTCGCGACTGTAACGCACCACCTCCATGTGCACCTTGGTCACCAGCGGGCAGGTGGCGTCGAACACCTTGAGGCCACGCCGTTCGGCCTCGTTGCGCACCGCCTGGGACACGCCGTGGGCGCTGAAAATGACGATGACGTCGTCCGGCACCTGATCCAGCTCCTCGACGAACACCGCCCCGCGGGCGCGCAGGTCCTCGACCACGAACTTGTTGTGCACCACCTCGTGGCGCACATAGATCGGCGGGCCGAAGACCTCCAGGGCACGGTTGACGATCTCGATGGCGCGATCGACGCCGGCGCAGAAGCCGCGGGGATTGGCGAGTTTGATATGCATGGGCGTGAATCTCGGCGCGAAACGGGAACTGGGAGTGTAACGCCGCCCGCACGGGGCGGGCGAATGGCGGCTTAGCGGGGCCGTTTACCCGGCCCCGTCGGCAAGCGTCAGAGCGCCCTGACCTCGATGATTTCCACGTCGAAGTTGAGCGTCTTGCCGGCCAGCGGGTGGTTGAAGTCGATGGTCACCTGGGCCTCGTCGAACGCCTTGACCACCCCCGGCAGCTCGGCGTTGGCGGCGTCGTTGAAGATCACCAGCAAGCCTTCGGACAGCTCCATGTCCTGGAACTGCGCGCGCGGCATATGCTGCACGTTCTGCGGGTTGGGCTGGCCGAAGCCCTGCTCCGGCAGCACCTGCAGGGTGCGCTTGTCGCCGGCCTTGAAACCGAACAGCGCGGCCTCGAAACCGGGCAGCAGGTTGCCGTCGCCGACCCTGAAGGTGGCCGGCTGCTTGTCGAAGGTGCTGTCCACCACATCGCCGTTTTCCAGGCGGAGGGCGAAATGCAGGGTGACTTCCTTGTCCGGGCCGATACGTAGGTCAGTCATGGGCGACTTCTCCGGACTTGTTGCTCTTGAACATATCCAGCGCCAGCAGGATGGCGCCGAGGGTGATGGCGGCGTCGGCGATGTTGAACGCCGGGAAATACCAGCGGTGCTGCCAGTGCACCAGGATGAAGTCGACCACATGGCCGAGCACGACGCGGTCGACCAGGTTGCCCAGCGCGCCGCCGAGCACCAGGGCCAGCGCCACGGCCAGCCAGGTTTCGTCGCGTCTGAGGCGCTTGAGCCAGATCACCAGCACCACGCTGACCACCAGGGCGACGGCGGCGAAGAACCAGCGCTGCCAGCCGGACGCGCCGGCCAGGAAGCTGAAGGCGGCGCCGGTGTTGTAGGCCAGGGTCCAGCTGAAGTAGCCGGGGATCACCACCACCTGCTGGTACAGGGTCAGTACATCCTCGACGTAGAGCTTGCTGGCCTGGTCTGCCACGAACACCAGCAGGCTCAGCCACAGCCAGGCCAACCGCCCGAAACGGCCGGCGTTAGGCATAGTGACGAACCTCGCCAGCGCCT
Source organism: Pseudomonas benzenivorans (assembly GCF_024397895.1). Taxonomy (NCBI): domain Bacteria; kingdom Pseudomonadati; phylum Pseudomonadota; class Gammaproteobacteria; order Pseudomonadales; family Pseudomonadaceae; genus Pseudomonas; species Pseudomonas benzenivorans. The sequence goes on along the minus strand of NZ_CP073346.1, from coordinate 3,447,966 downwards.
TCGATGTTGTCCACGCAACGGCCGCAGATCTCCGGATGGGCGGCATGGCTGCCGACGTCCTCGCGGTGGTGCCAGCAGCGACCGCACTTGGCGTGGGCGGACTTGACCACCTTGAGCTTGAGGCCGGCCACTTCGGTTTCCACCGCATCGCTTGGCGCGCTGGCCAGCGGCGCCAGGCTGGCGGTGGAGGTGATCAACACGAAGCGCAGTTCGTTGCCCAGCTTGTCCAGATCGGCGATCAGGCTGTCTTCGGCGTACACCGTCACTTCGGCCTGCAGGTTGCCGCCGATGGCCTTGGCGCTGCGCTGGTTCTCCAGCTCCTTGTTCACCGCCGCCTTGACCGCCATGACCCGCTCCCAGAACTCGCGGTTCAACTCGAAGCCTTGCGGCAACTCGCTCAGCCCCTGATACCAGCCGTTGAGCATGACCGACTCGTTGCGCTCGCCCGGCAGGTACTGCCAGATCTCGTCGGCGGTGAAGGCCAGGATCGGCGCGATCCAGCGCACCAGCGCCTCGGCGATGTGGAACAGCGCGGTCTGGCAGGACCGCCGCGCCACGCTGTCGGCGGCGGTGGTGTACTGGCGGTCCTTGATGATGTCGAGGTAGAAGCCGCCCAGCTCCTGCACGCAGAAGTTGTGCACCTTCTGGTAGACGTTCCAGAAGCGGTAGCTGTCGTAGGCCTCCTCGATCTCGCGCTGCAGCAGCAGGGCGCGGTCGACCGCCCAGCGGTCCAGCGCCAGCATCTCGCCTTCCGGCAACAGGTGCTGCGCCGGGTCGAAGCCGCTGAGGTTGGAGAGCAGGAAGCGCGCGGTGTTGCGGATGCGCCGGTAGGCGTCGGCGCTGCGCTGCAGGATGACCTTGGACACCGCCATCTCGCCGGAGTAGTCGGACGAGGCCACCCACAGGCGCAGGATATCGGCGCCCAGGCTGTCGTTGACCTCCTGGGGCGCCACCACGTTGCCGAGGGACTTGGACATCTTGCGGCCGTTCTCGTCGACCACGAAGCCGTGGGTCAGCAGCGCCTTGTAGGGCGCATGGCCGTCGATGGCGCAGCCGGTCAGCAGCGAGGAGTGGAACCAGCCGCGGTGCTGGTCCGAGCCTTCCAGGTAGAGATCGGCGCGCGGGCCGGCATCGTGGCCGAGCGGGTGCGAGCCGCGTAGCACGTGCCAATGGGTGGTGCCGGAGTCGAACCAGACGTCCAGCGTGTCGCTGATCTTGTCGTACTGGGCGGCCTCGTCGCCGAGCAGCTCGGCGGCGTCCAGCTGGAACCAGGCCTCGATGCCCTGCTGCTCGACGCGCTGGGCCACGGCCTCCATCAGTTCGACAGTGCGCGGGTGCAGCTCGCCGCTCTCCTTGTGCAGGAAGAACGGAATCGGCACGCCCCAGTTGCGCTGGCGCGAGATGCACCAGTCGGGACGCCCGGCGATCATGCCGTGCAGGCGCGCCTGGCCCCAGGCCGGGACGAAGGCGGTCTGCCCGATGCCGGCGATGGCGCGTTCGCGCAGGCTGTTGCCCTGGGCCGACTGCTTGTCCATGCCGACGAACCACTGGGCGGTGGCGCGGTAGATCAGCGGGGTCTTGTGACGCCAGCAGTGCATGTAACTGTGGTTGACCTTCTCGTGGGCCAGCAGGCAGCCGACCTCGGCCAGCTTGTCGACGATCGCCGGGTTGGCCTTCCAGATGAACTGGCCACCGAAGAACGGCAGCGACTCGGCGTACACGCCGTTGCTCTGCACCGGATTGAGGATGTCGTCGTTGTGCATGCCGTAGCGCTTGCACGAGTGGAAGTCGTCCTCGCCGTAGGCCGGGGCCGAATGGACGATGCCGGTACCGGCGTCCAGGGCCACATAGTCGGCCAGGTAGACCGGGGAGAAACGCTCGTAGAAGGGGTGACGGAAGCGAATCTGCTCCAGTGCCTCGCCCTTCGCCCGGGCGACCACCTCGCCCTGCAGGCCGTAGCGGGCAAGGCAGGACTCCACCAGCTCCTCGGCCAGCAGCAGCAGCTTGTCGCCGGTGTCGACCAGGGCGTACTCGAACTCAGGGTGGACGTTCAGCGCCTGGTTGGCCGGGATGGTCCAGGGCGTGGTGGTCCAGATCACCACATAGGCGGTCTTGCCCAGGGCGCCGAGGCCGAAGGCCGCCGCCAGCTTGTCGGCGTCCTCGACCGGGAAACCGACATCGATGGTCGGCGACTGCTTGTCGGCATATTCGACTTCCGCCTCGGCCAGCGCCGAGCGGCAGTCGAAACACCAGTTGACCGGCTTCAGGCCCTTGAACACGAAGCCCTGCTTGACCATCTCGGCCAGGGCGCGGATCTCGCCGGCCTCGTTGGCGAACGCCATGGTCTTGTAGGGGTTGTCCCAGTCGCCCAGCACGCCGAGACGGATGAAGTCGGCCTTCTGCCCTTCGATCTGCTCGCCGGCGTAGGCACGGCACAGTTCGCGGGTCTTGTCGGCGGCCAGGTGCTTGCCGTGGGTGGTTTCCACCTTGTGCTCGATCGGCAGGCCATGACAGTCCCAGCCCGGCACATAGGGCGCATCAAAGCCCGAGAGGGTCTTGGAGCGGGTGATGATGTCCTTGAGAATCTTGTTGACCGCATGGCCGATGTGAATGCTGCCGTTGGCATAGGGCGGGCCGTCGTGCAGGACGAACTTCGGTCGTCCCTCGCCAATCTGCCGCAGCTTCTGATACAGGCCAAGGTCGTTCCAGCGCTGCAGGGTCTGCGGCTCGCGCTGCGGCAGGCCGGCCTTCATCGGGAACTGGGTATCAGGCAGATTTAGCGTGGCTTTGTAGTCGGTCATCTCAGGCTCTTCACTTAAGCGGTTGGCCCTGCCAATGGGCACGGGCGGCGGCAATATCGGCAGCAATTGCCGTCTTCAGGGCCTCGAGTGAGGCAAAACGCTGCTCGTCGCGCAGCTTGTGGTGGAAGGCCACCGTCAAACGCCGGCCATACAGGTCGCCGGCAAAGTCCAGCAGGTGCACTTCCAGGTGGGCGCTGCCGTCGCCGGCTACGGTCGGCCGCACACCGATGTTGGCGACACCCGGCCAGGCCTGGCCGTCCACTCGGGTGCTGACCAGGTAGACCCCGGTCAAGGGCACGCGACGGCGCTTGAGCTGGATATTGGCCGTCGGTGCGTCCAGCTGACGACCGAGCTTCTGCCCGTGCAGCACCCGGCCGGCGATCTGGAAAGGCCGTCCGAGCAACTGTTCGGCGAGGGCGAAGTCGCCGCTGGCCAGGGCTTCACGCACCCGCGTGCTGCTGACCCGTCCGCCATCGACCTCGACCGTGGCCGCGGCCTCGACGGTGAAGCCCAACTGGGCCCCGGCCTGAGCCAGGAAGGCGAAGTCACCGGCACGGTCGCAGCCGAAGCGGAAGTCGTCACCGACCTCGAGGTGACGCACCGCCAGCCCTTCGACCAGCACCTCGCGTACGAAGTCTGCCGCACTCAGCTCGCGCAGACGCGGGTTGAACGCCAGGCACAGCACTCGATCGACGCCCTCCTTGGCCAGCAGCGCCAGCTTGTCGCGCAGTCGGGTCAGGCGCGCCGGCGCAGTCAGCGGGGCGAAGAATTCGCGCGGTTGCGGCTCGAAAATCACCACGCAGCTGGGCACCCCCAACTCGGCCGCGCGCTCGCGCAGACGCGCCAGGATGGCCTGATGGCCACGATGGACGCCGTCGAAGTTGCCGATGGTGGCGACACAGCCCCGATGCTGGGGCCGCAGATTATGAAGGCCTCGAACCAGCTGCATAGCACGCTTCTTGCTCATAAAGTGGCCGATTATACGCACACCCGCCGGCCGACAACAGGCGGCAAATCCAACAGCCGCCGATCAGGGCCGCGCCCGCCGGGCAAAGTCGCGCAGGCGGAAGCCGAGCAGCAGCAGCATGCCGAAATAACTCGCCAGCCCGACCAGCACCACGCCCCCCAGGCGCAGCAGACGCAGCAGCATGTTGCCCTCACTCCAGGCCGGCATGAAATGCATGACCAGCACCAGCATGCCGCCCATGGTCGCCACTGCCAGCAGCAGCTTGCCGAGGAACAGCGCCCAGCCCGGCTGCGGCTGAAAATAGTCGCCCTTGCGAAGTTGCCAATACAGCAGGCCGGCATTCAGGCATGCGCCCAGGCCGATGGCCAGGGCCAAGCCGGCATGGGCCAGCGGGCCGATCAGGGCGAGGTTCATCAACTGGGTGGCGACCAGGGTGACCACGGCGATGCGCACCGGCGTGCGAATGTTCTGCCGGGCATAGAAGCCCGGCGCGAGAATTTTCACCAGGATGATACCCAGCAGGCCGACCGCGTAGGCAATCAGCGCGCGCTGGGTCATCAGCGCATCATGGGCGGCGAACTTGCCGTACTGGAACAGCGAGACGGTCAGCGGCTCGGCCAGCACCGCCAGGGCCACCGCACTGGGCAGGGCCAGCAGGAAAGACAGACGCAAACCCCAGTCGAGCAGCCGCGAGTACTCTTCGCGATCGGCACTGGCATGGGTCTTCGCCAGGGCCGGCAGCAGAATGGTGCCGAGCGCCACCCCGAGCACCCCGGCGGGCAACTCCATCAAGCGATCGGCGTAGTACATCCAGGACACCGACCCCGCCACCAGGAAGGAGGCGAAGATGGTGTTGATGATCAACGATATCTGGCTCACCGACACACCGAAGATGGCCGGCCCCATCTGCCGGAGCACCCGCCACACACCCATGTCCCGGAGATCAAGACGCGGCAACACCAGCATGCCGATCCTCCGCAGGTGAGGCAGCTGGTAGAACAACTGCAGCAGGCCGCCAACCAGCACCGCCCAGCCCAGGGCCATGATCGGCGGATCGAAGTAAGGACTCAGCCACAGGGCGAAGATGATCATGCTGACATTGAGCAGGGTCGGCACGAAGGCCGGCACCGAGAAGCGGTTCCAGGTATTGAGCACCGCCCCGGCCAGCGACGACAGGGAGATCAACAATATATAGGGGAAGGTCACCCGCAGCAGATCGGTGGTCAGGCTGAAGCGATCCGGCTCATCGGCGAAACCCGGGGCGGAAATCCACACGATCCACGGCGCGATCAGAATGCCGACCAGGGTGACCAGCGCCAGCACGAGGGTCAGCAGGCCGCTGACGTAGGCAACGAAGGTACGGGTCGCCTCGTCGCCCTGCTGGGTCTTGTACTCCGCCAAAATGGGCACGAAGGCCTGGGAGAACGCGCCCTCGGCGAAAATTCGGCGCAACAGGTTGGGCAGTTTGAAGGCCACCACGAAGGCGTCCGAAGCCACGCCAGCGCCGAAGATGCGCGCGATGATAGTGTCCCGTACGAAGCCGAGGACACGGGAAAGCATGGTCAACGAGCTGACAGCGGCCAGCGACTTGAGCAGATTCATGTAATAATTCGGTTTCCGCGAGCGAACACGCCAGCGGACAATCCGCCGGCGCGCGAAGGCGACGAGTGTAGCGGCCTGCCACTGGTCAGGCCAACAGGGGAAAACGCCAACACGCTTGACAGGCGCCCCTCAGCTCGGCATGATTCGCGGCCTTATTTGTTTGTAACCCCCCAGTTTTCGAGGAGCTTGACGGTGGCCAATACACCTTCTGCCAAAAAACGCGCCAAACAGGCTGAGAAGCGTCGTAGCCATAACGCCAGCCTGCGCTCCATGGTCCGCACCTACATCAAGAACGTGGTCAAGGCTATCGACGCCAAAGACCTCGAGCAGGCCAAGACCGCTTACACCCTGGCTGTTCCGGTCATCGACCGCATGGCTGACAAAGGCATCATCCACAAGAACAAAGCAGCCCGCCATAAAGGCCGCCTGAACGCCCACATCAAGGCGCTCGGTGAAGCTGCAGCAGCCTAAGCTGACTGTTCTTGAAAAACCGGCCTGATGGCCGGTTTTTTATTGCCCAGCAGAAAGGCCCGATCTGACATCGGGCCTTTCTGCTTTGCGCTCAGGGCCGCTCCGGCCAGGGCAGGATCGGAATCGCGGTCACCGCATTTTGCGGACTGCCCTCGATCACCCGGTCGCTGTACACCAGATAGACCAGGGTGTTGCGCTTCTCATCGAAAAACCGCACCACCTGCATGGTCTTGAACACCAGTGAAGTGCGCTCGCGAAATACCTCTTCGCCATCCTTCAGCGTCGACCTGAAACGCACCGCCCCCACCTGACGGCAGGCGATCGAAGCCTCGGCCCGATCCTCGGCCAAGCCCAGGCCACCCTTCACGCCACCGGTCTTGGCCCGCGACAGGTAGCAGGTCACGCCCTCCACCCCGGGATCGTCGAACGCCTCGACCACGATCTTGTCGTTCGGCCCCAGCAGCTTGAACACGGTGGACACCTCGCCGATTTCCTCGGCCGAGACCAGCAACGGCAGCGTCAACAGCGCAGCCGACAATCCCTTAGCTATCCGCACCCACCCCTCCTCAGACCAGAATCAGATTGTCCCGATGCACCAGCTCCGGCTCATCGACATAGCCGAGCAGACGCAGGATCGCCTCGGATGGCTGACCGATGATCTTCTGCGCCTCGAGCGCGCTGTAGTTGGCCAAACCCCGCGCCACCTCACGCCCCTCGGGATCGACGCAGACCACCATCTCGCCGCGGCGGAAGCCACCCTGCACAGCCTTGACCCCAACCGGTAGCAGGCTCTTGCGATCCTTGACCAGCGCCTTGACCGCTCCGGCATCCAGCACCAGGGTGCCACGGGTCTGCAGGTGACCGGCCAGCCACTGCTTGCGCGCCGCCAACAGGCCGCGCTCCGGCGCCAGCAAGGTACCCAACTGCTCGCCCGCCTTGAGCCGCACCAGCACCTGCTCGATCGCCCCACCGGCGATGACGGTGTGCGCCCCGGAGCGCGCCGCCAACCGCGCCGCACGCAACTTGGTCTGCATGCCGCCACGGCCGAGCGCACCACCCACGCTGCCCGCCACCGCATCCAGGGCCGGGTCGTCGGCACGCGCCTCGTTGATCAGCGCCGCACCGGGGTTGTGTCGCGGATCGGCGTCATACATGCCATCGCGGTCGGTGAGAATCACCAGCAGGTCGGCCTCCACCAGATTGGCCACCAGCGCCGCCAGGGTGTCGTTGTCGCCGAAGCGAATCTCGTCAGTGACCACCGTGTCGTTCTCGTTGATCACCGGCACCACGTCCAGCTGCACCAGGGTGCGCAGCGTGCTGCGGGCATTCAGGTAGCGCTTGCGGTCCGACAGGTCATCGTGGGTCAGGAGAATCTGCGCCGTGTGCCGACCGTGCTCGGCAAAGCTGGATTCCCACGCCTGGATCAGCACCATCTGACCGATGGCGGCCGCCGCCTGCAATTCATGCATGGCGCTGGGCCGGCCATTCCAACCCAGGCGACTCATGCCCGCCGCCACCGCGCCGGACGACACCAGCACCAGCTCGACGCCCTGCTCGCGCAGCGCCACCATCTGCCTGACCCACACCGCCATCGCCGCCCGGTCCAGGCCTCGGCCATCGGCGGTCAGCAACGCACTGCCAATCTTTACCACCCAGCGCCGCGCGCCGGTCACCTTGTCACGCATGATCTTCCAACCTTAGCCAGACAACGCTCGCTCAGCCGTTACAAAAACGCCGCTATTAAGCGGCGCTGAAATTCTGCTTAATCCCGGACGTAGATAATTTCCGGGCCATCCTCGTCATCTTCATCGTCGAAGTCATCCTCGTCGACATCATCGACGCTCTTGACCCCGGCCCGACGCAGCGCACGCTGGTCATCCAACGCCTGCAGACGGGCACGCGCCTCGTCCTCGATGCGCTGATCCAGCTCGGCCAGCTCGGCGGCGAACTCCGGATTCTCGGCCGCACGCTCGGCGCGCGCCTCCAGGTAATTCATGATGTCCTGACAGAGCCGCTCGGTACCCTCGCGGGCCAGGGCGGAGACCACATAGACCGGCCCCTTCCACTCCAGCCGCGCCACCACCTCGGCGACCCGCGCCTCGCGCTCCTCCTCGAGCATCTGGTCGGACTTGTTCAGCACCAACCAACGATCGCGATCGGCCAGGGCCGGACTGAACTTGGTCAGCTCCTCGACGATGGTGACCGCCGCGTCGGCCGGATCACTCAGGTCGAGCGGCGCCATGTCCACCAGGTGCAGCAACAGACGGGTACGCGCCAGGTGCTTGAGGAAGCGAATGCCCAACCCCGCCCCCTCGGAAGCCCCCTCGATCAAACCGGGAATATCGGCGACCACGAAACTCTTGTAGCGGTCGACACTGACCACCCCGAGGTTCGGCACCAGGGTGGTGAACGGATAGTCGGCCACCTTCGGCTTGGCCGCCGAGACCGAGCGGATGAAGGTGCTCTTGCCGGCATTCGGCAAGCCCAGCAGACCGACATCGGCCAGCACCTTCAGCTCCAGCTTGAGGTCACGCGCATCACCCGGCTTGCCCGGCGTGGTCTGCCGCGGCGCACGGTTGGTGCTGGACTTGAAACGGGTATTGCCCAGGCCATGCCAGCCGCCCTGAGCCACCAACAGGCGCTGGCCCGCCTTGGTCAGGTCACCGATCACTTCCTGGGTCGACGAATCGATCACCGTGGTGCCGACCGGCACCGGCAGGACCAGGTCCTCGCCCTTGGCACCCGTACAGTCGGTGCTGCCGCCCTTCTCGCCATTCGGCGCGAGAAAGCGCCGGGTGTAGCGGTAGTCCACCAGGGTATTGAGGTTCTCGTCGGCCTCGATGTACACCGAGCCGCCGTCACCGCCATCACCCCCATTGGGGCCGCCCTTCTCGATGAACTTCTCACGACGGAAGCTCATCATGCCGTTACCGCCGTCGCCGGCCTTTACATAGATCGATACTTCATCGACGAATTTCATGGGTACGCCTCCCGCAATGCTGCGGGTCAACAGAATCTAAAAACACAGGCTCTTGCCGGATGACCCCGCGCCCGAAGCGCGGCAACCCGGGTAATCGGGCAAGAACCCCTAGGATACAGAAACAAAAAAGCCCCGTCGCAAGGACAGGGCTTCTCCAGCAGCCTCGCGATTAAGCCGCGACGACGCTCACGTAACGGCGGTTGAACGCGCCCTTTACTTCGAACTTGAGCACACCTTCAACCTTGGCGAAGAGGGTGTGATCCTTACCCATGCCAACGCCGTAACCGGCGTGGAACTGGGTGCCGCGCTGACGCACGATGATGTTGCCGGCCTTGATAGCCTGGCCGCCGTACATCTTCACGCCAAGGCGTTTGGCTTCTGAGTCGCGACCGTTGCGGGTAGAACCGCCAGCTTTTTTGTGTGCCATGAGTCAATACTCCTATTAAGGGATTAGGCCGAAACGAATCAGGCCTGAATACCGGTGATTTTGATCTCAGTGAACCACTGACGGTGGCCCTGACGCTTCATGTGGTGCTTACGACGACGGAACTTGATGATGCGAACCTTGTCGTGACGGCCTTGCGAAACGACTTCGGCTACAACCTTTGCACCGTCTACGACAGGCGCGCCGATTTTGACGTCGTCGCCGTTGCCGATCAGCAGCACGCGATCAAAAGTCACGGCCTCGCCAGTGGCGATTTCGAGCTTTTCGATCTTGAGGAATTCGCCTTCGGTGACCTTGTATTGCTTGCCACCAGTAACAATCACTGCGTACATGGTAAATCTCCGTTAATCCTGCTCACCCAGCGCTTTATAGGTATGGTCATCGGCTGGCATGGCTGCTCGGGGCCGGAAGGACGCCCTTGCAATTGCGTAAGGCAGGGAAATGCCCAGGGGGAAGTTCAGGGTGCGCGATTGTACGCAAGCCACGGGCGCCGCGCAAGCATCCAGGGCGCTTGCCTTGACAGCCCCCACCCTGCCCCCTAGCATGCCGCGCAACCTTAGAGGAGCACTTGTCGCCGATGCAACCCCAGGCTTTCTACCGCGTGGTGGCGGACGATTTCACCGCCGTCGACGGCATCATCCGTCAGCAACTCGTCTCGCGCGTGCCGCTGGTGGAGAAAATCGGCGACTACATCATCTCCGCCGGTGGCAAGCGTCTGCGCCCGCTGCTGGTGCTGCTCTGTGGCAAGGCCCTGGGCCGCGATGACGAGCAGCTGCGCCTGCTCGCCGCCACCATCGAATTCCTGCATACCGCCACCCTGCTGCACGACGACGTGGTCGACATGTCCGACATGCGCCGCGGCCGCAGCACCGCCAACGCCCAGTGGGGCAACGCCCCCAGCGTGCTGGTCGGCGACTTCCTCTATTCGCGCTCTTTCGAGATGATGGTCGAGCTCGGCTCCATGCCGGTGATGAAGATCCTCTCCAAGGCCACCCGGGTGATCGCCGAGGGCGAGGTGCTGCAGCTGTCGAAGATTCGCGACGCCAGCACCACGGAAGACACCTATATGGAAGTCATCCGCGGCAAGACCGCCATGCTGTTCGAGGCCTCGACCCACAGCGCCGCGGCCCTGGCCGGCGCCTCGGAGCAGCAGCGCGAAGCCCTGCGCACCTTTGGCGACCACCTCGGCGTGGCCTTCCAGCTGGTCGACGACCTGCTCGATTACCGCGGCGACGCGGCCACCCTGGGCAAGAACGTCGGCGACGACCTGGCCGAAGGCAAGCCGACCCTGCCCCTGATCTACACCATGCGCGAAGGCACGGCCGAGCAGGCCGCCCTGGTGCGCCAGGCAATCCAGAAGGGTGGCCTCGAGAACCTGGAGAGCATCCGCAACGCGGTGGAAGCTGCCGGGGCACTGGACTACACCGCCCAGAAGGCACGGGATTTCGCCGAACGCGCCATTGCCTGCCTGGATGTGCTGCCCGCCGGCGAATACCGCGACGCCCTGATCGAGCTCAGCCGCTTCGCGGTCGCCCGCACCCACTGATACGCCATCAGATAAACGAGCCCGTCCCACGCGACGGGCTTTTTATTGCCCGATAGAAAACCAAGACTGGCCCTTGCCATTATTCAAGCAGGAATTATTCTCATCTATAACCTCAAATGGGAGATGAGTCATGACCTACCTGATCGATGCCTGGCTGGATAGACCCCAGCCGTATCTGCGCATAGTGAACCGTCAACCCGGTGAGACCTGCGCCTTGCTGGACGAAGACGCCCTGCAGGAGCTGCGCGATCTGGGGGATCTCGACCTGCAGGAGCTGAGCTGTAACGAACCCCTGGTGCTCAAGGAGCTGGTCCGCAGCCTGTTCCTGTTCTGCTACTCGCGGGCCTTGCGCCCCTGAGTCTGGGCTCCGCGGGCATGGCCCGCGATGCCTGTGCGGGGCGTCGGAGAGAAGTCCGACGCCCGCGCGTAGCCGCTTAGAGGACGTCCAGCAGCTCGACGTCGAACACCAGGGTGCTGTGCGGCGGGATGCTGCCGACGCCCTGGGCGCCGTAGGCCAGTTCGCTCGGCACGTACAGGCGCCACTTGCTGCCGGCATTCATCAGCTGCAGGGCTTCGGTCCAGCCGGCGATCACGCCACCGACCGGAAACTCGGCCGGCTGGCCACGCTCGTAAGAGCTGTCGAACACGGTGCCGTCAACCAGGGTGCCGTGGTAGTGGGCGCGGATGGTGTCTTCGCGGGTCGGTACCGCGCCTTCGCCGGTGCTCAGCACCTCGTACTGCAGACCGGAGGCCAGCACGGTGATGCCGTCGCGCTTGGCGTTCTCGGCGAGGAAGGCCTTGCCGGCACCAGCGGCTGCTTCGGCCTTGGCCTGAGCTTCGGCCTGCATGACCTCGCGGATGACCTTGAAGCTGGCCGCCATATCGGCCTCGCTGACGCGGCTCGGCTGACCGCCGAACGCATCGGTCAGTCCGGCCAGAATGGCCTCGAGGCTCACACCCGGCGGCGGGTTGTCACGCAGCTGGCCGCCGAGCTGACGACCGATGCCGTAGCTGACGCGGGTTTCGTCAGTTGAGAGATTGAGTTCGGACATGACACTGCTCCGCTGGGGCTAAAAAGGCCGGCCAGACTAGCACAGAACCCCCGCCGCCCCTACCCGCGCCCCTGGCGCCGGCGGCGACAGCGCTCGGAGCAGTAACGCACCTCGGCCCGGCATCGCACCCACTTCCTGCACCAGACAAAGGGCCGCTTGCAGACCGCGCATGGCTTTAGTGGCAGATCGGCCTTGCTCATAGCGTCTCGCCGGCATCCAGGCGCGCCAGCAACTGCTCGCCACGCTGCCAAAGCGCCTCACGCTTGGCCGTAGTCATCCGATCGAGGTTGCGGTAGACCATGCCCAGCCGCTGATTCCCGGCGAGCCGCTCACGGTGGCGCATGAGAAAGTGCCAGTACAGCGCATTGAACGGACAGGCCCGCTCGCCGGTGCTCTCGCTCACCCGGTAGGCGCAGTCGCCGCAGTAGTCGGACATGCGCTTGATGTACTGGCCGCTGGCACAGTAGGGCTTGGAACCCAGGTAGCCGCCGTCGGCATGCATGACCATGCCCAGGGTGTTGGGCAGCTCGACCCAGTCGTAGGCATCCATGTACATCGCCAGGTACCAGTCGCACACCTGCCGGGGTTCGATCCCGGCCAGCAGGGCGAAGTTGCCGGTCACCATCAGTCGCTGAATATGGTGTGCGTAGGCGTGTTTGAGGGTCTGGCCGATCGCCTGGCTCATGCAGCGCATCCCTGTCTCGCCGGTCCAGTAGAACGAGGGCAGCGCCCGCTCGTTGCCCAAGGTGTTGCGCTTGGCGTAGTCCGGCATGTGCATCCAGTAGATGCCGCGCACGTACTCACGCCAGCCGAGCAGCTGGCGGATGAAGCCCTCGGCGGCATTGAGCGGCACGCTCTTGGCCCAGTAAGCCGCCTCGACATCGGCGCACAGCCGGCGCACATCGAGCAGACCGATGTTCAGCGCAGCACTGATCCGGGCATGGAACAGAAAAGGCTCGTCGGTGGCCATGGCGTCCTGATAATCGCCGAATGCTGGCAGGGCATACTCGAGGAAGTGTTGCCACAGCGTCTCGGCCTGCCCATGGGTCACCGGATAGTCGAATGCCTCCAGGCCTCCGTAATGAGCGGCGAAACGCTGCCCAACCAGGGTCAGCACCTGCTCGGTGATGGTGTCGCGGGCAAAGTGCGCCAGCGCCGGCGCTTTCTGGCCCTTGGGCAAGGATTTGCGGTTCTGTGAGTCGAAGTTCCAGGCCCCGCCCACCGGCGTGTGGTCTGCATTCACCAGCACGCCATGGGCCTTGCGCATCTCCCGGTAGAAGTACTCCATGCGCAGCTGCCTGCGCCCCTTGGCCCAAGCGGCAAAAGCCTGGCGACTGCAGAAGAAGCGCGGGTCGGCGTGCCACTCGATCGCTTGCCCCGAATCCTTGAGCGCCTTCTCAAGCCGCCACTCGCCACACTCGGTCAGGTGCACCTCATCGATGCCCAGCCTGGACACCCAGCGCACGAGCTCAGCGGGAAGGGAGCCAGTGTTACCGGGATCATCCAGCGCCACATAGTGCACGGTGAAGCCGCGTTCCCGCAGCGCCTGGGCGAAGTGACGCATGGCGCTGAAAATCAGCGCGATCTTCTGCGGATGATGGAGTACATAGTCAGTTTCGCTGGCGACCTCGGCCAGCAGAACGGCGTCGCGCCGGACATCCAGGGCCAACAGGCTGGGCAATTCGAACGACAGCTGATCGCCCAGCACCAAGGCGAGTCGGCGCACGCTCACGCCGACTCCGCCGCCATTTTGCCATCGATCGCCTCGACTCGCGGTTGCACGACAGCGCCGGCGCTGAGCACAAGCTGCTCCCGCAGCAGGGAGGACCGCGTCTCGCTAGAGCGCCCGCTCACCAGGCAGAAGTTATCGAGATCGGCACGCGCACGGTGTCGGGACTGCCATCCGCCATGCCGCACATCTCGTCGTGCACCACCGCATGCACCAGATTGAAGGGCACCTTGGGCAGCTCATGCAGCATCTCCCGGGCGTGTTCGACCGAGCGCAGGTGCAGCACCTCGCCGCGCCCATCGCTGAGCGAGTGCGAACGACCATCCATGCGCGCCTCGAGCACGTAGATGCCGCCCTCGATGGAGATCAGATTGAGTTCGTCGATGCGCCCGGCATGGGCGTGGGAGGACAGGTCGTGCAGGTTCATGGGGTCACCTCGCGCAATCAACTTGTACAAGAACCTTATCATATACAATTCTTGTACAGGACAAACCAAGCGCAAGGTACAAAGCAAACCGCCCGTCCGTTTCACAACGGCCGGGCGGCGAGTGAGGTGCAGAGGTGATCAGTGGTCGTGCTTGGTCAGCTTGTCCAGGTAGCCCATGGAGAAGGCCGAAAGCACAAAGGCCATATGGATGATCACGTACCACATCAGCTTGCTGTCATCGATGTTCTGCGCATTCATGAACACCTTGAGCAGGTGGATCGAGGAGATCGCCACGATGGAGGCCGCCACCTTCATCTTCAGCGAGCCGGAGTCCATCTTGCCCAGCCAGCTGAGCTTCTCCTTGCCTTCGTCGATGTCCAGCTGGGAGACGAAGTTCTCGTAACCGGAAATCATCACCATCACCAGCAAACCGCCGACCAGGGCCATGTCGATCAGCGACAGCAGCACCAGAATCAAATCGGCCTCTGCCATGGCAAAGACATTGGGCAGGATGTGGAAGACTTCCTGAAAGAACTTCAACGCCAGCGCCAGCAGGGCCAGGGACAGGCCGAAGTAGATGGGGGCCAGCAGCCAGCGCGAGGCGTACATCGCGTTTTCGATAAAGCGTTCCATGGGTACTCACAGATAGGGCATAAACAGCGGCCGAGTATACCCAGCGCACCCAGCCAGACAAGGCCAGCAAGCGGGAGTCGGGTTATCCCCGCAATCTGTGGATAAAGCTGTGCGCAGTCTCAGGATCAATCGCTGGGCACCAACAAGCACCGGCGCTGCCAGCGGCCGATCAAAAGGCAACCAGCGACCCGATCAGGTTTCCGGACGAAACTGGTAATTGCCCTGATGACGGCAGCGCTCGCCGTTCAAGCGGCGCAACTCGGCTTGAATATGCAAGCGCCAGATCATCATTTCGGTGCATTCGTCGTAGCCTTGCACGGCTAGGCTTTCGGCGATACCGCTGAGCACCCCTTCGGCCACAACAGGCCCATAGAACGGGCCTTGCGCCTTGATGGCGGAGGGTTGTTCGCCGGAAATTCCGGCGGCACAGATCAGCGTCCAGAGTCCATTCTCACCGGCCAGAGGCAGTACCACGCATTCGATACGGGTGACCAGGCCCAGGCATTGACGAGTGAGGCAGAGGTTACGCGGCATGGCGGCGACCCTCGCTAGATCAGGCCTCCAGCCTACACCCGCAATGGCGCGAATGGAAAGCCGAGGGTTATCCACGGCCATTGTGGATAACCCTGTGAACTAAGGGTGGGCAAGCGCGGCAAGGCCAGGTGGCCAGGCGCGGCGGACGACTCGATCAGTGAATGACCAGTCAGCGAACGCCGCGCCAACCGATAGCGGATCAGGCAGCGGGCTTCTTCTCCCGCGGCTTCTTCTCCTTCACCGGTGCGGCTTCCAACTCCTTCGTCTCCTCGGCCTTGGGCTCTTCGCTCAGGTCGATCTCGGCGATCTCACGCAGACGCTCGACCACCCGGGCATTGACGCTGCCGGCCGGGAACTGGCCCTCGGCATTCGGCGTACCGGCATCCTCGCCGACCAGCAGGCTTAGCGCCTCGTCGACCTGGCGCACCGCGTAGATGTGGAAGCGCCCGGCGCTTACCGCCTGCAGCACCCGCTCGTCGAGCATCAGGGTGGTGACGTTGGAATGGGGAATGATCACCCCCTGTTCACCGGTCAGGCCGCGGGCCTCGCACAGGCGGAAGAAGCCCTCGATCTTCTCGTTGACCCCGCCAACCGCCTGCACCTCGCCGAACTGGTTGATCGAGCCGGTGATGGCGAAGCACTGCTTGAGCGGCGTGCGTGACAGGGCCGAGATCAGCGTGCAGACCTCGCCGAGGGAAGCGCTGTCGCCATCGACATAGCCGTAGGACTGCTCCAGGGCGATGCTCGCGGAGATTTCCAGGGGAAACTCCTGGGCGTAGCGACTGCCCATGTAACCGGTGAGGATCATCACCCCCTTGGAGTGGATCGGCTGGCCCAGGTTGACCTCGCGTTCGATGTCGACGATGCCCGAGCCGCCCGGGTAGACGGTGGCGGAGATGCGCGCCGGCACCCCGAAGGCCGAGTCGCCGACCTCCAGCACGGTCAGGCCGTTGCACTTGCCGACCGCCGCGCCAGTGGTGTCGATCAGGATGATGCCGGCCAGCATGTCGTCGATGATCCGCGCCGAGACCCGGCCGGTGCGGGTGGCCTTGGCCTTCAGCGCGCGCTCGATGTGGCCTACCTCGGTCACCGGCTCGTTGGCCAGCTGACGGATGAAGTCGGCCTCGCTGACCAGCTGGAACAGGTCGCCGATACGCGCCGACAGTCGCCCCTGGTGCTCAGCCAGGCGCGCGCTGTAGGTCGCCAGGCGCGCCACCGCGGCGGCCGTCAGCGGCGCCATGCCCTCCTCCGAGGTACGGGTCTTCATCAGCTGGGCGAACTGCTCCAGGCTCTCGTCGCCCAGGGGGATGTCCTCGTCGAAATCGACCAGAACGCGAAACATCTCCTGGAAGTCCGGATCGTGATCCTGCAGCGCGTAATACAGCTGGCGGGCGCCGATGATCACCACCTTGATCTGCAGCGGAATCACCTGCGGGTTGAGGGTCACGGTGGCGATACGGCCGAGATCGCCCAGGGGCGACTCCATCTTCAGCTGGCGCGAATGCAGTGCACGCTTGAGCGCGTCCCAGACGAACGGCTCACCGAGCATCTTCTCCGCTTCGAGGATCAGGAAGCCGCCATTGGCCCGGTGCAAGGCGCCGGGCCGCAGCTGGCGGTAGCTGGTGTAAATCGCGCCCTGATCGTTGTTGTACTCGATGCGGCCGAACAGGTTGTCGTAGGTCGGGTGCGACTCGAAGACCACCGGCGCACCGCCGTCAACGTGATGGCCCACCACCAGACTCGGGCAGTACTGCTCCTCGAGCAGCTTGCGGGTCTGTACGTCGGCCTTGTCCACCTCGACCAACTGATCGACCACGGTCTTCAGCAGGTTGACCTGCAGCGCCTGCAGGTAGGCGCAGACGCCGGCATTCTCCGCGTATTTTTCCGACAGCGGCGACAGCAGGGGCTGCAGGGCAACGGTGATGGTTTCCTCGTTGAGCTGGCGCAGCTGGTTGTTCGACTCGCGCTTCCACTGCGGCAGGCTGGCCAGCTCTTCGTTGAGGCGCTCCTCGAGGGCGGCGATGTCGGCGTGAAAACGCTCGCGCTCGGCCTCCGGCAGCTGGGCGAACTCCGCCTCGTCCAGGGCCTTGCCCTCGAGCATCGGGGTGAAGGCGATATTGCTGCTGTCGCGGTACAGGGCCACACCGCGCTCCAGGGCCAGTCGCTCGATCACATCCAGGGCCTGGTCGTAGCGCTTGTTGAAGGCCCGATCGATGACGCTCTTCTTCTGCTGGTAGGACGGGTGCTCGAACACCGCCGGAAAGGTCGCCAGCAGGTTGTCGATCAGCAGGTTGATGTCGGCGATGAACTCGCCTGCGCTGCCGGCAGGCAACTCCAGCGCCCGCGGCTCGCGCGGCTCGTCGAAGTGGTTGACGTAGACCCAGTCGCTCGGCGTGGCCAGGCGCTTGGCCTCGGCCTTGAGGTAGCGCTTGGCGAAGGAAAACCGACCGGTGCCGGGCTCGCCCATGACGAACACGTTGTAGCCCGGGCGCGGCATCGCCACGCCGAACTGCAGCGCCTCGACCGCCCGCTCCTGGCCCAGCACGCCGCGAAAGGGCTCGAGATCATCAGTGGTGGCGAAGTTGAACTGGGTGGCGGAGAAGGGACGGGTTAGAGCATCGGGCGCTAGCCGCAGATGGGCAGCAACGGAATCAGGCATCGGAAATCCTTGAACAGAGGGGCACTCGCTGGGGAAATCATGGCGGTATCGGGCCGCGGCGACAAGCCATAAGCAGCGCTGACCCAGGGATCCTTCCGGTTATCCCCCAGCCAGGGCCGCCGTTCACTTGCGCTCGGCGCATTGCAGGCAGTGCTCCGCGGCGGGCAACGCCTGCAGGCGCGCCGGTTCGATAGGCTCACCACATTCCACGCACTCGCCATAGCGGCCCTCGGCCAGGCGCAACTTGGCCAGACCGACCTGACGCAGCGCCAACTCGGCCTCGGCCAGCAGCGCCTCGAGCACCTCATCGTTCTGCCGCTGCAGCGCCTGCTCGGCGAAATCCGGGGAATGGCTGCGTCCCAGGTCCCGGCGGATGGCGTTGGCCCGCGCACTGTACTCGGCTAACAACGCATCGAGCGCCGCACGGGGATCGAAGGCGGGCATGGAAGTACTCCTCGTCTTGCACTTCCTATAAGTGTGGACGCTGGCGGCAAGGTTGCACGACCTGCGGCGAAACTAGTCCGCAAACCCCGGGCGGCCAGGGCGCGCCGGCCGTCCGGCCCGCGCCAGGAGATTCCACCATCGCCTGGGTGTAGGCTTTCCTTGAGAGCGGATCGCGGAACGAGGGCCGCCGAGCGTTAGCCCCCATATCGACCAATACGAGAGCGAGGCCCGTCGCAGCCGATGAAAAACAGCGCCCCAGAGATCCTTCAAGCCGCCAGCGGCAAGCCGATCAAGCTCTGGGCCCAGGGCGTGCCGGTCGAGCAGGAGGCGCGCCAGCAGTTGCTCAAGACTGCGCAAATGCCGTTCATCTTCAAGCACCTGGCGGTGATGCCCGACGTGCACCTGGGCAAGGGTTCGACCATCGGCAGCGTGATTCCCACCGTCGGCGCGATCATCCCGGCCGCGGTCGGCGTGGACATCGGCTGCGGCATGATCGCCACCCGCACCTCACTGCAGGCCGACGACCTGCCGGACAACCTGCACGGCCTGCGCCGCGCCATCGAGCAGGCCGTGCCCCACGGCAAGACCTTCGGTCGCCACGACCAGGGCGCCTGGAGCGAGGTGCCGGCCAGCGCCGACCAGGCCTGGCGTGCCCTGGCCGGACGTTTCAAGGCGATCACCGACAAGTACCCGCGCCTGGAGAAGACCAACAACCGCCAGCACCTCGGCACCCTGGGCGGCGGCAACCACTTCATCGAGGTCTGCCTGGACGAGGCCGACCGGGTCTGGTTCATGCTGCACAGCGGCTCGCGCGGGGTCGGCAATGCCATCGGCACCCAGTTCATTCAGCTGGCCCAGGCGGACATGCGCCAGCACCTGGCCAACCTGCCGCACCGGGACCTGGCCTACTTCGAGGAAGGCAGCCGGCATTTCGCCGACTATGTCGAGGCCGTGGGCTGGGCCCAGGACTACGCCAGGCAGAACCGCGCGCTGATGATGCAGGCGGTCATAGGCGCCGCGCGCCGGCTGCTGGGTCGACCGTTCGAGGCCAGCCTGGAGGCGGTCAACTGCCACCACAACTATGTACAGAAGGAGCGCCACTTCGGTCAGGAGGTGCTGGTCACCCGCAAGGGCGCGCTGTCGGCGCAGCAGGGTGAGCTGGGCATCATTCCCGGCTCGATGGGTGCCAAGAGCTTCATCGTCCGCGGCCTCGGCAACCAGGAGGCATTCTGCTCCTGCAGCCATGGCGCCGGGCGCAGCATGAGCCGCACCGAGGCGAAGAAACGCTTCGGCGTGGCCGATCAGGTGCGCGCCACCGCCCATGTCGAGTGCCGCAAGGACAAGGACGTGATCGACGAGATCCCCATGGCCTACAAGGACATCGACCTTGTGATGGCCGCCCAGCGCGACCTGGTGGAAGTGGTGCATACCCTGCGCCAGGTGGTCTGCGTCAAGGGCTAATACTGGGTCGATGAGATAAAAAACGGAGCCCTGGGGCTCCGTTTTTTCTGTGCAGCAGATCCGGCCTACGCCAGTTTCTTGTGCCGCACGCGATGCGGCTGCGAGGCGGCCTCGCCGAGGCGCTTCTTGCGGTCGGCCTCGTACTCGGTGTAGTTGCCCTCGAAAAACTCGATGTGCGAGTCGTCTTCGTACGCCAGGATATGGGTGGCGACGCGGTCGAGGAACCAGCGATCGTGGGAGATGACGATGGCCGCGCCGGGGAAGTCGAGCAGCGCCTCCTCCAGCGAACGCAGGGTTTCCACATCGAGGTCGTTGGACGGTTCGTCGAGCAGCAGCACGTTGGCGCCTTCCTTCAGGGTCAGGGCCAGGTGCAGGCGGCCGCGTTCACCGCCGGAGAGGTCCTTGACGAACTTCTGCTGATCGCCGCCCTTGAAGTTGAAGCGACCGACGTAGGTGCGCGACGGGACTTCATAGTTGCCGATCTTGATCATGTCCGAGCCACCGGATACCGCTTCCCACACGCTCTTGCTGCCGTCGAGGTCGTCGCGGCTCTGGTCGACGCAGGCCAGTTGCACGGTGTCGCCGATCTCGATGCTGCCCGAATCCGGCTGCTCCTTGCCCATCAGCATGCGGAACAGGGTCGACTTGCCGGCGCCGTTGCCGCCGATCACCCCGACGATGGCGCCCTTCGGCATGCTGAACGACAGGTTGTCGATCAGCACGCGGTCGCCGTAGCCCTTGCTGACGTTGACGAAGTCGATGACCTTGTCGCCCAGGCGCGGACCGACCGGGATGTAGATCTCGTTGGTTTCGCTGCGCTTCTGGAACTCCTGGGACTGCATCTCCTCGAAGCGCTGCAGACGCGCCTTGGACTTGGACTGGCGAGCCTTGGCGCCCTTGCGCACCCACTCCAGCTCTTCCTTCATGGCCTTTTCGTGGGCCGACTGCTGCTTGGATTCCTGGGCCAGGCGGGCGGACTTGGCCTCCAGCCAGCCGGAATAGTTGCCCTCGTAGGGAATGCCGGCGCCGCGGTCCAGTTCGAGAATCCAGCCAGCGACGTTGTCCAGGAAGTAACGGTCGTGGGTGATCGCCACCACGGTACCCGGGAAATCGTGGAGGAAGTGCTCCAGCCAGGCCACCGAGTCGGCGTCCAGGTGGTTGGTCGGTTCGTCCAGCAGCAGCATGTCCGGCGCCGACAGCAGCAGACGGCACAGCGCCACACGGCGCTTTTCGCCACCGGAGAGCACGGCGACCTTGGCATCCCAGGCCGGCAGGCGCAGGGCATCGGCGGCGACTTCAAGCTGACGCTCGAGGTTGTGGCCGTCGGCGGCCTGGAGGATGGCCTCCAGCTTGCCCTGCTCGGCGGCCAGGGCGTCGAAGTCGGCGTCCGGCTCGGCATAGGCGGCATAGACCTGATCCAGGCGCGCCTGGGCGTCCTTGATCACGCTGACGGCTTCTTCCACCACTTCGCGTACGGTCTTGCTCGGGTCGAGCTGCGGCTCCTGGGGCAGGTAACCGACATTCAGCTCGGGCATCGGGCGGGCTTCGCCGTCGAATTCCTGGTCGACCCCGGCCATGATCTTCAGCAGGGTGGATTTGCCCGAGCCGTTGAGACCCAGTACGCCGATCTTGGCGCCCGGGAAGAAGGACAGGGAGATGTTCTTGAGGATTTCCCGCTTCGGCGGCACAACTTTGCTCAGCCGATGCATGGTGTAGACGTATTGAGCCATGGATACCCTTGGTTCGATGACAGGAAACTGGAGATTGCTCGGCGGCTGTCGCGCCCCGTGGCGGCGAATGTTCGCGTCCGCCCGAGCCTGGAGAGGGCCGCTCGTCGGGCCGCCCGGCAGGCGCTGCGCCATTCGCATGCTGCGCCTACTAGATGAAAGCTCGCGCGCGTGCGGCAAAGCTACCGGAATGCGCGGTACAGGGCAAACCGCACTCGTCGGCCAAGCTGGCACTTTGCCGGGGTTATGGCATGCTAGCCGCCTCTTGCGACCGGCCACCCCTGGTCGCTCAACGCCACCCGCGCCAACCGAGCCACAGCCGCTGGAACTGACCCATGGCGACAGCCCAACCCCTGCCGTTCCCCAGCGCACCCGGCGAGCCACCGGCAACGCCGCTGCGTGGCTCGGTCAAGGGCGCACTGGTGGCACTGGTCCTGGGCATGCTGGCGTTGCTGCTCTGGCAGCTGCACCTGGAGTCGCAACAGCTGCAGGACAATCAGCGCCAGCTCAACCGCGAGTTCAACACCCAGCTGGCCAACCACCTCGGCCTGAGCATGGACCTCAAGGCGCGCGCCGGCCTGGCGATGCTCGCCCCCTTCGACCAGCCTCCGGCCACGGCGCGCCAGCGCGCCGCCGTGCTGGACAGCCTGCGCGCGGTGTTTCCCAACGTGCAGAGCCTGGCCTGGCTCGGCCCGCGCGGCGGCATCCTCGACGACAGCGAGCCCCGGGCCGACGATGCCGTGTTCCTCGGCCAGCTGTACCGGCGCAGCCAGGGGCAGCCCTACCATTACGCCTTCAGCACGCACGCCGAGGGGCGCATCTACGTGCTCTTGCGTCAGGCCGAGAACAGCAGCACGAGCGGCTACTGGGCCCTGCGCATGACCACCAGTACCCTGCGCGAATGGCTCTACGAGCACCGTCTGGACGATTACCATTGGTTGCTGGAGGACAGCCTGGCGCAGCGGGTGATCGCCAGTCGTCAGGATCGCCCGGCGCCCTCCAGCGCGGCCTTCCCGCCAGTGACCGCCGAGGACCTGGCCCAGAGTCTGCTGCTGACGCCCCTCAAGGGCAGCGAATGGCAACTGCGTGCACTGTTCAACGAGCGCAAGGTACGGGCGAAGCTGCTGCCGAACCTGGCAACCAAGTTCGCCCTGTTCGTGCTGTGCACCCTGCTCACGCTGTTCGCCCTGTACCGCTTGCTGTGCGAGCAGCGCCGCCTGCACGAGCTCAATGCCGCCTCGCAGCGCTCGCTGCACCAGGCCGCCGGCGCCTTGAGCGCAATCGAGGAAAGGGTGCTGGTGACCGACGGCAACGGCCTGATCCGCTACCTCAACCCCCAGGCCGAGGCGCTGTTCGGCCGGGCCAGCCGGGACGCCCAGAGCCGGCACCTGCTGGAACTGATGCCGCACCTCGACCCGCTGCTGCTGCACCACACCGCGTTTCACAGCGAACAGGGCCCGGACCTGGTGGAGATCCCACAGCAGGGCGTGAGTCGGCTGTTCGCCATCAGCCGCCGCGAGCTCAGCGACGAGGGTCGTCACCAGGGCTTGGTCTGGGTGCTGCGCGACGTCACCGAGGAGCAGCAGGCGACCCGCGTGCTGAAGGAGACCCGGCGTCGCTATCAGGACATATTCGAAGGCACCGGTACGGCGCTGTGCGTACTCGACCTGTCCGCCCTGCATGACTACCTGAGCCAGTTGCAGCTGCGCGACGGCGTCGACCTGGACCGCTGGCTGCAGGCCAACCCGCAGCGCCACGGCGAACTGCTGCAGCGCCTGCGCTGCACCGAGAGCAACCAGATGGCCCTGCGCCTGCTCGGCGCCTCAAGTAACGATCAGGCCTGGCAGCACCTGATCAACAGCGGCCCGCTGCGCCCCGGCGGTTTCCGCATGCAGCTGCTCACGGCCCTATTGGAAAATACCGGCCAACTGGAAATGGAGCAGCGGATCAGCACGCCCCAGGGCCACGAGCGCCACCTGTGGCTGGTCCTGCGCCTGCCGGAAAGCGCGGAGGACCTGCGTGCGGTGACCCTGAGCATCAGCGACGTCACCAGTCGCAAGCGCATCGAGCTGTCGCTGATCGAGCGCGAGCGCTTCTGGTCCGACGTGGTGCGCGCCGTGCCCGACACCCTCTATGTGCATGACGTGGCCAACCGCCGGGTGCTGTTCAGCAACCACCACCTGGGGCTGCAGCTTGGCTACAGCCAGATCGAGCTGAAGAGCATGGGCGAGCGTTTCTGGGAGCACATCCTGCATCCGGACGACAGCGACTATTACTGGCGTATCCGCAACCTGCAGCAGGTGCTCGGCGACGGCGTGCTGCTCGACTCCCAGCTGCGCTGGCGACACCAGAATGGCGCCTGGCGCTGGTTCAGCATTCGCGAGCAGGCCCTGCAGCGCGACGACACCGGGCGCGTCAGCCGCCTGCTGGGCATCGCCAAGGACATCACCGAGCAGATCGAGCGCAGCGAGTCGCTGCGCGCCAGCGAACAGCGCTATCGCCTGCTGGCCGAAAGCATCAGCGACGTGATCTTCTCCACCGACAGCAGCCTGAAACTGAACTACGTCAGCCCCTCGGTGCAGCCGGTGCTCGGTTTCACCACTGAATGGGTGCTGAGCAATGGTTTCCGCAGCCTGGCCAGCAATCCGGCCCAGCTGACGGACCTGAACCAGCTGCTCGAGCGGGTGCGCGGCGGCCTGGGCACCCCCCAGCGCATGGCCGAACTGCGCCAGCAGCTGCAGCCGCAACTGTTCGTCTTCGACTGCCTGCGCGCCGACGGCCGGCGGATTCCGGTGGAACTGCGCCTGGTGCCGATGTGGGACGAGCACGGACGCTTCGAAGGCCTGCTCGGCGTCGGCCGCGACATCGCCCAGCAGCGCCGCGCGGAGAAAGAGCTGCGCATGGCCGCCACGGTGTTCGAGCACTCAACCGCGGCGATCCTGGTCACCGACCCGGCCGGCTACATCGTCCAGGTCAACAAGGCCTTCAGCCGGGTCAGCGGCTACAGCTCGGCCCAGGTGCTCGACCAGCTGCCGAGCATGCTCACCGCCGACCGCCAGCAGGCCAGCCACCTGCAGTACATCCTCGGCCAGCTCAATCAGCGCGGCAGCTGGGAGGGCGAGGTCTGGCTCAAGCGCCGCAGCGGCGAGAGCTTCCCGGCCTGGGTCGGCATCACCGCGGTGCAGGACGAGGAAGGCGACCTGGTCAGCTACGTGTGCTTTTTCAGCGACATCAGCGAACGCAAGGCCAGCGAACAGCGCATCCACCGCCTGGCCTACTACGACGCCCTGACCCAGCTGCCCAACCGCACGCTGTTCCAGGACCGCCTGCACACCGCCCTGCAGCACGGCGAACGCCATCAGCAATGGGTGGTGCTGATGTTCCTCGACCTCGACCGCTTCAAGCCGATCAACGACTCCCTCGGCCACGCCGCCGGCGACCGCATGCTCAAGGACGTGGCCACCCGCCTGTCGGCCTGCGTCGACGCCGACGACACGGTGGCGCGCATGGGCGGCGACGAGTTCACCCTGCTGCTGCAGTCATCCACCAGCCAGGAAGCCGCGCTGAACCGGGCGATCCATGTGGCCGAACAGATTCTCGCCAGCCTGGCCCGGCCGTTCATCCTCGAGGGCCGGGAGTTCTTCGTCACCGCCAGCATCGGCATCGCCCTGAGCCCCCAGGACGGCGACGAGCTGAGCCAACTGATGAAGAACGCCGACACGGCCATGTACCACGCCAAGGAGCGCGGCAAGAACAACTTCCAGTTCTACCAGGCGGACATGAACGCCAGCGCCCTGGAGCGCCTGGAGCTGGAGAGCGACCTGCGCCATGCCCTCGACCTGGGCGAGTTCATCCTGCATTACCAGCCGCAGTTCTCCGGCAACGGCCAACGCCTGACCGGCGTCGAGGCACTGTTGCGCTGGCAGCACCCGCGCCGCGGCCTGGTGCCGCCGGACGACTTCATCCCGGTGCTGGAAGAGCTCGGCCTGGTGGGGCAGGTCGGCGACTGGGTATTGGCCGAGGCCTGCCGCCAGCTCAAGGAGTGGCACCTGGCGAAGATTCGCGTGCCCAAGGTGTCGGTCAACCTGTCGGCCCGGCAGTTCGCCGACGGCGATCTGGATCGGCGCATCGCCGCCATCCTCGAAGACAGCGGCGTGCCCCCGGCGTGCCTGGAGCTGGAGCTGACAGAGAGCATCCTGATGCAGGACGTCACCGGCGCCCTGGGCACCCTGGCCGACCTCAAGGCCCTGGGGCTGTGCCTGGCGATCGACGACTTCGGCACCGGCTACTCCTCGCTGAACTACCTCAAGCAGTTCCCCATCGACGTGCTGAAGATCGACCGCAGCTTCGTCGACGGCCTGCCCGACGGCGAGCAGGACGGGCAGATCGCCTGCGCCATCATCGCCATGGCCCACAGCCTGAACCTGGCGGTGATCGCCGAGGGCGTGGAAACCCAGGCCCAGCTCGATTTCCTGCGCGTGCACGAATGCGACGAAGTGCAGGGTTACCTGCTCGGCCGGCCCATGCCCGCCAAGCAGTTCGCCGCCCAGTTCGGTGGTGCGGCGCTGTTCATCCTGAGCTGAAGCCGAGCTGCCCTCTACCGCATCAAACCCCACAGAAAAGCTGGCCATTCCAAAAGACGGCATGGGCAAACAGCCAGCATCGCTATAATATTGGCGCCCATATTTTGACCGATGTTATTCCGACGTGTATCCAACCCAGGTCGACTACACGTACCAGAGGCACAGAATGGATAACCGCCTGGCCCCAGTGCTCTGCTCCCTGATCGAGCAGGTCGACATGGGAATCACCGTGTTCGACGCCGAGTTCATGACCCTGAACCGGAACAGGTTCATCAGCCCGCGCAGTGGCAGGAATCTGCGGCCGGCCACCGGCCGACCATTTACCCAGCGCTTCCCGGAGACCGACGCCGAACGTTGCAACTGCCAGGTGGGGCTGGCGCGGGATCGGCACGGCAATGGCCACATCCACCGGCGTGAGTGTCCTCCACTGCGCCATGAGGGGGCACTCCAACGTGTCGACCTGCATCGAGGCCTGGATACCACGTTCAATTTGGTCAGCAGCGAACTCAAGTACAAAGCCGAGTTAACCGAGGAGTACGACGACCTGCCGAAAGTCGAATGCACTCCCTCACAGATCAATCGGGTGGTGATGAGCCCGCTCGTGAACGCCGCCCGCGCCATCGAACCGTTCGGCCATATCACCCTGCGCACGGCCTGCAACGACGATTGGGTCTGGACCGAGGTCGAGGAGTCCAGTACCGACATCACCACCGAGGCCCTGGAGCGCCTCTGCGCCCCCGTCTTTAGCACCAAATCACTCGGCAGGGGCACTGGCCTCGGCTTCTCCCTGTCGCGCAGCATCGAGCAGTCCAGACCAGCGGCAGTCGCAACATGACCAACGGCCGAGATCAGCGCCCCGGAGCACAGCCTTGGCCAGGAATCTGTTTCAGCCGCCTCCGGCACAACCTCTCGACGATTGAGCCCCCGCACAGCGCGACTGCCAGAGCCGCCTGCGGCCAGTTCGGAGTCCCGCGCAAGGACCACAGGCAACGCCACCGACGCGCCCCGCACCTGTCGCGATTAAGTCTGCGCGACAGCGCAAGTGAGCGCTCGCGCCCAGCCAATGCACCCCGCAAGCCCCCCATAGCTGGCGCAACAGCCAGGCGCCCCAAGCAGTGCCAATCGCACGACGACCTGTCTTGGCCCAGTTACAAGAACCCGAGGCGCAGACTAGCGTCCGACCAGGAGTAGAGGCATCACGATGAAGACCCGCCACCTGATCCTTGAAAGCTGCCTACTGGTAACCGCCTTTGCGCTGTTCGGCACCGGCCTGCTCAGCCTGCTCGACTACCTGGGCAGCCAACACCTGAGCCAACACTCTGTGGTTTTGCGACCCGACAGCTCGGTCTTCGCCATGCTGATGGGCGGCCTGCTGCTCAGCGCCATTCGTCAGCTGCGCACCTTTGTGACGCTGTTTGCCACGCTGCTGACGGTCGCCAGCCTGTATACCCTGACGCACAACCACCTGGCCGGCGGCGCCGAAGTGGGACACTCATGGATCAGTGGCTCCATGCGAGTGCGCAGCGAGATGGCCCTTGCCGCCTTGGCAGGCACCCTGGCCATAACCCTGAGTCTGGGAAACTTGCTGGCCAAGCGCGCGGCGCAAGCCATTGGCGCCGCGATCATCCTGTTCGCGATTTCGTCGCAGCTGAGCGATTTTCACCCCGACCTTGGCACTTTCAGGCTGGCGCTCAGGCATGCCGCCAACAACGTCGCCAACCTGTTTGCGGTGATTCTAGGCGCTTCGATCATAGCGCTTACGCAGCTACCCAGCGTTTCGCGAAGCAGACTGGACCGCCCCTCGCTGGCCGCCGGGCTTATCTGCACCCTACTCAGCTGCACCGGCTGGTACCTGTTGAGCCTGCAGAACATCGAATCCGTCAATCGTGAAAGCCGGGTGCTGCTGGCCAAGACACAAAGCGCCATCATCCGCACCCAGGCGGACCGCCTGGCACTGATACAGCGCATGAGCGAACGCTGGCAGTCGCTTGGCGATCTGCCCCCGGAGAATCTCTGGCAACAGGAGGTGCGCAGTTACCTGCATGACTTCCCGGGGCTGGGACTGATCGCCGTGCTCGGCCCAGACCTCAGCCCCCTGCTACAGGGTGCTCGCGATCCGCAGCAGAGCTCCTGGCTCAACCATTTTCTCTCCGACAGCCAGCTGCGCCGCTGGCTTGAGCGCGCAAGGCAGGACGGGGGTTCGCAAATCAGCCCGGTCGCGCCAGGCGCCGAATCAATACCCAGGGTACTGATTAGCAGCCAGCTGAGCCTGCCTGACCAGCCCGCCCTGACGGTGGTCGCGAGCCTGGATATCCACGACACCATGAAGAGCCTGAGCGACCAGCATCTCAGTGACCTCGGCGTACGGCTCTATGAAGGCGATACCCTGCTGTTCGCCCCCTCCGGTGAGCCGCTGAACCACTTCGCCATTCAAGTGGGCTCTCTCGATGTCCCGGTGAATGAGGATCGGGCCTGGCGACTGATCAGCTACCTGGATCACCCACATCTCGGCAACGTGCTGTCCTACCTGCCAACGCTGGTACTGCTGTTCGGCTTGTCCCTGAGCGGTCTGCTGATGCTCAGCCAGCGAGTCGTGCGCCTGAACGCCGATCGCACGCAAAACGCGCAAGAGCTCAACCATGAACTGCAGGCAACCCTGAGCCAACAACACAGCCTCCAGCTGCTTAACCGCCGCATCATGCAGTTCTCGCGCGATGTGCTCTGCTCCATCGACAAGCAAGGCCGCTTCCTCGAAATCAGCCCCTCCTGCGAGCGGGTGTTTGGCTACAAGGCCGAGGAACTCATCGGCCAGCCATACATAGAGTTGGTTCTCCCCGAAGACCGACAGAACACCGAGGCAGAAACCGCCGCAATTGTCACCGGACGCCGAACCCACAGATTCCGCAACCGCTACCGCCACCCTGATGGACGAATACTGCATATCCTTTGGTCAGCGGACGGTTCAGGGCAGGACGAAACCCTGTTCTGCGTGGCGCACGACATTACCGCTCTGGTACAGAGCCAAACCTACACCGAGGCCCAACGCGACATCCTCAGCCTGATCTCCAGTGATCACCCACAGGCAGAAATCCTCGACTCCATCTGCCAGATGGTCGAAGCTCTGGAGCCAGAAGCGCTCTGCTCCATCCTCCTACTCGACGAAACCGGCCTGCACCTGCAAACCGGCGCAGCCCCCCACCTTCCCAGCGCACTCAACCAGGCCCTCGAAGGCACCGCCATCGGCCCCAAGGCAGGCAGTTGCGGAACGGCCGCGTACCGCCGTCAAGTCGTGGTGGTCGAGGACATCGCAACGGACCCGCTCTGGGAGGACCATCGCGACTTGGCACTGGCCAACGGCCTGCACGCCTGCTGGTCATTCCCACTGCTGACCCGAGAGGGCAAGGTGCTGGGTACCCTTGCCCTCTATAACCGCCGCCCCTATGCGCCGAACCAGGAGCAGGTCGAACACCTGGCGACGGCCGCGCAACTGGCCACTATCGCCATCACCCGCGCCCATGATCGCCAGACGCAACAAGAGAGCGAGCAACGATTTCGCTCGCTGTTCACTTTCAACCCGGATGCCGTGCTTTCCTTCGACCTCAATGGCCACTTTCAGCAGGTCAATGGTGCCGCCCGGCAACTGGCCGGGCTCGCTCAGGAACAACTAACCCACCGACACTTCATCGATATGGTCGTCGCCGAGGACGCTGAGCGCACGGCTCAGCACTTTGCCTCGGCCTGCAAGGGCATCCCCCAGCGCTACGAGACGAGGATCCGCAACAGCAATGGCGAGCTGCTGAACCTGGACGTGACCAACCTGCCCATAATCGTCGACGGACAGATCGTCGGCGTATACGGCATCGCCAAGGACATCACCGGCCGCGAGCTGATGACCGACGCTCTGCATCAAGCGCTACTCGAAGCCGAGCAGCGGACAGATCAGCTGCGTGGCCTCAGCGCTGCGGCCATCGCCAGCGCGCGCTTGCTTGAGCGCGAGGCCTTGTCCCACTACCTGGTCAACCAGATTCGCCAGGTCATCGGCGTTCATCAGGTCATGCTGGTTGCCCCGGAAGGCGACTCCGGACATCCGACAGTCACCAGCTCGCTATCCAGCCAGGACGCCCCCAGGCATCACGGCACCTCGCCATGGGCAGAAACCGCACTCCTACGGCAGCTCATGGCAGTCGAGCAACCGATCTGCCTGAGCCAGCACGCCCTCGAGACCGACCCCTACTGGGGTGGTTTCGCCGGCAAGCTCGGCAACAGCGGGCATGCGCCTCTACGCGGTCTCCTCTTGGCACCGTTGCTCGACAACGGCGGCCACACTATCGGCATGCTGCTGCTCTCGGACAAGCTGCAGGATGACTTCGATCAGGACGACCTCGCCATCGCCCTGCAGTTCTCGCAAATGGCGGTTTCCGCGCTGGAGAACATCCGCCTGCTCAATGAGGTCAAGGGCGGCGAGCAACGCCTGAAGTCCCAGCTCGCCTTCACCTCGGCCATCACCGACAGCCTGTCCGAAGGACTGCTGGCGGTCGATAGCGCGGGCCTTGTGACCTTCGTCAACCCGGCGGCCGAAGCGCTCCTCGGCACACAGGAACAGCGGCTGCTCGGCCAGCCGCTGCACAGCGTGCTGCCTCTGGACCCCGCCAGCTGTAACCTGCAGGATCAGCCGGCACTCGAAGGCGAACTCTGCCTGCAGACCGGCGACAGCCGGACCCTGCTCTATGATGCCCGGCCGCTGAGCAGCAACGCCGAGCACGCTGGCTGGGTAATCGCCCTGGATGACGTCACCGCCCAACGCCTGGGGGACCAGGCCATGCGCGAGCGCAACCAGTTCTTCAACCTGTCGCTGGAAATGTTCTGCATGCTCAGCCTGTCGGGTCACTTCATCCAGGTGAACCCGGCATTCGCCAGCACCCTGCGCTACAGCGAGGAGCATCTGATCGGCAAAGCCTACATGGACCTGATTCACCCGCAGGACCGGCCCATGGTCAAGTCGGCAGTCCAGCAACTGCAATTCGGGCAATCGATTGAAGAGCTGATCATTCGCGTCTGGGACGCCGACCAGGAACTGCACTGGCTGCAACTCAGCGCGACCCTGAGCGATGACCGCGTGATCTACTGCGCAGCGCGCGATATCACCGAGCGCAAGGAATCAGAGAAGCAACTACGCCTGCTCCAGCGCAGCCTGGAGTCCAGCTACAACGGCGTACTAATCGTGGATGCGCAGGCCGAGGATCTGCCAATCATCTATGCGAATCCGGCATTCGAGCGAATCACCGGCTATAGTCCCGACGAAATCCTTGGCCATAACTGCCGCTTCCTTCAGCGTGGCGACAGCAGCCAGAAGGGCATCAAAGCAATTCGCCATAGCCTCGCCCGAAACAGCGAGGTGCACGCCGTCTTACGCAACTACCGCAAGGACGGCTCGCCGTTCTGGAACGACCTGTATATCTCTCCCGTTCTCGATGAAGGCGGGCAAGTCACTCACTTCGTTGGCGTCCAGAACGACATCAGCGAAGAGCGGCGTTACCAGGACGAACTCAGCTTCAATGCAAGCCATGACGTGCTCACCGGCCTACCCAACCGTACCCTGCTGGAGGACCGTCTGGGTCAGAGCTGTCAGCTTTCCCATCGGTATAAGCGTAGCGTTGCGGTCATGTTCATTGACCTTGATGGTTTCAAACAGATCAACGATACCAACGGGCACCATTTCGGCGATCAGGTCCTGATTGAGGTCGCGAGGCGACTGAGCGCGCAGGTCCGTGCCGGTGACACGGTGGCCAGAATGGGCGGCGACGAATTCGTCGTGTTGCTACCGGACCTGGCTCAGAAGGAAGACGCCGTGCAGGTAGCGGAGCGCATGCTTCGAGCTATTTCACGCCCCTATCAGATCGACGGAACCGACTTCCACACCAGCGCCAGCATCGGCATCACCCTGAACGACGGCAGCATCGAACACCCCATGCAGCTCATCCAGCAGGCGGATCTGGCCATGTACAAGGCCAAGCAGGAAGGGCGCAACAATTACCTGTGGTTTACCGAAGACCTGAGCTTGGCCGTTCGCGAACGCGCCGGACTGCGCGGCGAACTGCAAAAGGCCATCGAAGGCGAAGATTTCGAACTCTACTACCAGCCGCAAATCGACAGTCGCAGTGGCAGGGTAGTCGGCCTGGAGGCCCTGCTCCGCTGGCAACACGCCACGCGCGGATTCATCTCACCGATGACGTTCATCCCAGTTGCGGAAGAAAGCGGACAGATCATTCCGCTCAGCCTCTGGGTGCTGGATACCGCCTGCAGACAGATTCGCCAGCTTGCCGACCAGGGCATGAGCAAGCTATCGGTAGCGGTAAACATCTCCCCGGTTCACTTCCAGCGGAAGAACTTCCTCGAAACGATAAGGGCCGCCCTGGAGAAGTACGCGCTCAACCCAGAGCAACTGGCTCTTGAGATTACCGAGTCGGTGCTGCTGAACAACACCGACCAGGCTATCGAATCCCTGCAGCAACTGCGGGCTCTTGGCGTTGGAATCGCCATTGACGACTTCGGCACGGGCTACTCCAGCCTCGGTTATTTGAAGCGGCTACCGATCGACAAGGTCAAAATTGACCGCTCCTTCATCCGGGAGATCATCAGCGACAGCAACGATGCCGCCATTACCCGCGGCATCATTTCCATGGCCCACCATCTGAAGCTGAAAGTAGTGGCCGAAGGTGTGGAAAACGAGCCCCAGGTGGCCTTTCTCAGAAAAAGTCATTGTGACCAGTTCCAAGGCTACCACTTCGCAAAGCCCATGCCTTTCGCGGCCCTTGAAAACTTTCTTCACTATCACATGCAGGTGCATGCCCCTGTCATGGACCAGTCCAGCGAAGAGGAAAACCTGCAGACCATTCTCCTCGTCGACGATGAAGAGAACATTCTTCGCGCCCTCGTCCGAGTTTTGCGGCGTGACGGCTACAAGATCCTCACCGCAACTCGCGCCCGAGATGCCTTCGAGCTACTCGCCAAACATCATGTCAGCGTCATTCTCTCGGACCAGCGGATGCCGGAGATGAGCGGTACGGAGTTTCTCAGTCGCGTCAAAGATCTGCACCCCCACACGATCAGGATGGTGCTTTCCGGCTATACCGACCTGAAATCCGTCACAGAAGCCATCAACCAAGGCGCCATCTACAAATTCCTGACCAAACCGTGGGATGACCAACAATTGCGCCAAGACATCCACCAGGCGTTTCAGCAGTTCAATGCAAGCGAGCTGAAGACAGCCAACCGTGTTTGACCGCCTCAGGGCTGCCTGCGCTTGCTGAATCATCAAGCGGAGCCCGTCCAGGAGGACTGGCGGGCATGCCCCAGGGCGAGCGCATCTGGATGAGTCGCGCTTGTGCGGCCCATGACCGCCATTCACGCCCCGCACCGGCCGGGTTGGGGTAGAATCCGCCCCCTCTTTCAACCGCCCAGCTGATTCTCAGGGGATTGCCATATGTTCAGCCGTGAATTGAACCTTGCTCGTTTTGACGCCGAATTGTTTGCCTCGATGGAGCAGGAAGCCCAGCGCCAGGAAGAACACATCGAGCTGATCGCCTCGGAGAACTACACCAGCCCGGCGGTCATGGAAGCCCAGGGCTCGGTGCTGACCAACAAGTACGCCGAAGGCTATCCGGGCAAGCGTTATTACGGCGGTTGCGAGTACGTCGACGTGGTCGAGCAACTGGCCATCGACCGTGCCAAGCAGCTGTTCGGCGCCGATTACGCCAACGTCCAGCCGCACTCCGGCTCCTCGGCCAACAGCGCCGTGTACATGGCCCTGCTCAATGCCGGCGACACCGTACTGGGCATGAGCCTGGCCCACGGCGGCCACCTGACCCACGGCGCCAGCGTCAGCTTCTCCGGCAAGCTGTACAACGCCGTGCAGTACGGCATCGACGGCAATGGCCTGATCGACTACGACGAGGTCGAGCGCCTGGCCGTCGAGCACAAGCCGAAGATGATCATCGCCGGCTTCTCCGCCTACTCCCAGATCCTCGATTTCCCGCGCTTCCGCGCCATCGCCGACAAGGTCGGCGCCTACCTGTTCGTCGACATGGCCCACGTCGCCGGTCTGGTCGCCGCTGGCCTGTACCCGAACCCGGTGCCCTTCGCCGACGTGGTCACCACCACCACCCACAAGACCCTGCGCGGCCCGCGCGGCGGCCTGATCATCGCGCGCAAGAACGAAGAGCTGGAGAAGAAGCTCAACTCGGCGGTGTTCCCGGGCGGCCAGGGTGGCCCGCTGGAGCACGTGATCGCCGCCAAGGCGGTGTGCTTCAAGGAAGCCCTGCAGCCCGAGTTCAAGGCCTACCAGCAGCAGGTGGTGAAGAACGCCCAGGCCATGGCCGGCGTATTCATCGAGAACGGCTACGACGTGGTCTCCGGCGGCACCCAGAACCACCTGTTCCTGCTCAGCCTGATCAAGCAGGAAATCACCGGTAAGGACGCCGACGCCGCCCTGGGTCGCGCCTTCATCACGGTGAACAAGAACTCGGTGCCCAACGATCCGCGCTCGCCGTTCGTTACCTCCGGTCTGCGCATCGGCACCCCGGCGGTGACCACCCGCGGCTTCCAGGAAGGCGAGTGCCGCCAGCTGGCCGGCTGGATCTGCGAGGTCCTCGCCAACCTGGGCGACGATGCGGTGGAAAGCCGGGTGCGCGAGCAGGTCAAGGCGTTGTGCGCCAAATTCCCGGTCTACGGCAACTAAGCCGCGCCAGGAACACGGAAGCCCGCCAATCGGCGGGCTTTTTCATGGTCGCGAATCGGCACCGATGCCCGGCGCCCGGCAAGAATGCCGAGCCAGTCGCGACGGCCTTGGCTATAGTGGACGCAACCGTCCGGGAGTCTGTAGATGAGTGATACTAGCCAAGAGCGTCGGCGCTTTCAGCGCATTGCCTTCGACGCACCCACCGAGATCGTCCAGGGCGCTCAGCGCTGGTCGGTCGAACTGCACGACCTGTCGCTCAAGGGCCTGCTGGTCCGGCGCCCGGCGGACTGGAACGGCGATGCCGAGCAGCCGTTCGAGGCACGGGTCG
Organism: Pseudomonas benzenivorans; assembly: GCF_024397895.1. Lineage (NCBI taxonomy): Bacteria > Pseudomonadati > Pseudomonadota > Gammaproteobacteria > Pseudomonadales > Pseudomonadaceae > Pseudomonas > Pseudomonas benzenivorans. Next base: position 3,412,840 of record NZ_CP073346.1, on the reverse strand, counting down.
ATCTGGGCGGCGATATCCGCGTGCGCATGGAAGTGCTGCTGACCCGCACCCAGGATGAGCTGCTGGGTTTCAGCTGTCGGCACATCGACCTCGACTCGATCAGCCACCTGCGCCGCCTGGTCGAACTCAACCTCGGCGACGAAGCCCTGCTGGAACGGGAACTGGCCGCGCTCGGCAGCGACTAGCCAGGGCCTGGCAATCGCGCCGCCATGGGCGGCGCGCCTGCACTCGCCTACTCGAACAAGGCATCCAGCGCCTGCTCCAGGCGCGTCACCGCAATGATCCGCAGCCCCGCCGGGGCCTCCTTGGGCGCGTTGCCCCTGGGCACTATGGCGCGTTTGAAGCCGTGCTTGGCGGCCTCCTTCAGGCGCTCCTGGCCGCTGGGCACAGGTCGGATTTCGCCGGACAGGCCGACCTCGCCGAACACCAGCAGGTCATTGGCCAGCGGCCGGTTGCGCAGGCTGGAGATCACCGCCGCCATCAACGCCAGGTCCGAGGCGGTCTCCAGCACCTTGACCCCGCCAACCACGTTGAGAAACACGTCCTGGTCGTAGGTGGGAATGCCGCCGTGGCGGTGCAGCACCGCCAGCAGCATGGCCAGGCGATTCTGGTCCAGGCCCAGGGTGACCCGCCGGGGGTTGCCCATATGGCTCGTGTCGACCAGCGCCTGCACCTCCACCAGCATCGGCCGGGTGCCCTCCCAGGTGGCCATCACCACGCTGCCCGGCACCTCTTCCTGGGCGCGGGTGAGGAAGATCGCCGAGGGGTTGGTGACCTCCTTCAGACCCTTGTCGGTCATGCCGAACACGCCCAGCTCGTTGATCGCGCCGAAGCGGTTCTTCACCGCGCGCAGCAGGCGCAGGCGGCCGTCGGACTCGCCCTCGAAATACAGCACGGTGTCGACCATGTGCTCGAGCACCCGCGGACCGGCCAGGGCGCCCTCCTTGGTCACGTGGCCGACCAGGAAGATCGCCGTGCCGCTCTGCTTGGCGAAGCGCACCAGCAACGCCGCACTCTCGCGCACCTGGGCGACGCCGCCCGGCGCCGACTGCAGCTGCTCGGTGAAGATGGTCTGGATCGAATCGATCACCATCACCTTGGGTTTTTCCAGCCGAGCGGTGGCGATGATCGCCTCGATGTTGGTTTCGGTCATCACCTTCAGGCGGTCTTCCGGCAGCCCCAGGCGCCGTGCGCGCATGGCCACCTGCTGCTGCGACTCCTCGCCGGTGACGTAGAGCGCCGGGAAGCGCGTGGCGATATTGCACAGGGTCTGCAGCAGGATGGTCGACTTGCCGATGCCGGGATCGCCGCCGATCAACACCACCGAGCCGTCCACCAGGCCGCCGCCGAGCACCCGGTCCAGCTCGCCCGAGGCGGTGGAGAAGCGCGGCATCTCCTCGACGCTGACTTCGGCCAGGGTCTTGATCTGCGCCTGCTGGCCGGCCCAGCCGGTGCGCCCGCTGGGGGTGCTGGCAGTGGACTCCAGCAGGGTCTCCACCAGGGTGTTCCAGGCGCCGCATTCGCCACACTGGCCGGCCCACTTGGGAAAGGTCGCGCCGCACTCGGTGCAGCCGTACATGCGCTTGGCCTTGGCCATCACGGACTCCGTAAGACGAAAGCGCGCATCATAGCCTGTCGCGCCGGCCGAACGGGACGGTCCAGGCGGCTGGCGCAGCAACAACCCGCGACCCGCGCACCGCTCATGCAGGCGCAGGTCGGCAGTTGCCTTGAAAGCATCGGGGAGGAAAACCCTCGAGCGGAGGTAGGAGTCGATCTATACAACGGCGCGCCTGGCAGCCGGTCCCTGCCCGCGCGCCGCCAGTCAGCTGGCGGAGCCGTTCTTCAGCATCGACGCGACTTCGTCCTTCAGGCTGACCCGTTGCATCTTGAGACCCAGCAGCTCCATCTCGTCCATGGCGACCCGGCCGTCTTCTACCTCATAGATGCGCTTGTCCAGCTCTTCGTACTCCTGGGCCAGCCGGGCGAAATGTCCATCAGCCTGTAGCAGGGCGCGCATTTCGTTTTCAAACTGCGGGAACTCACGGCTGAGCGGATGATATTGCAATGGCATGGCGGCATCCTCCGGTTGGGGGCGGTTTTACCCTCAGCCTAGCTCAGCGCCGAAGGCACCGCTTGCCGCGTCCGATCGATGTCACAAGGCGCCACTGTTCTGCCATGGTCCGCCTCTATCGCCCAAGTGCCTTCCATGATCGGCAATCCAGGCTGTTCGGCCTGCTGCGACGGCAAGGGGCCGGATTTCGCCATCAGCATGGCCTTCCACTGAACACCCGGCAGGTCTTCGCCCATGAAGCCCTGGTGCGCGGCGCCGAGGGGGCCTCGGTAAGGCAGATCCTCATCGAGGCTGCGCTGCAGATGTGCCGCAAGCTGGACATCCGGATCATCGCACAAGGCATCGAGACTCAGGGCGAGCTGAACACCCTGCGCGAGACGGGGAGCTGTTGCAGGGCTAGCTGTTCGCCAGACCCGCCTTCGAGTCCCTGCCGGAGATCGACTTCGCCGACTGATCGCTGAGCGGCAACCCCGCGACCGCCGGCTAGACTCAGCCCATCAGCAACCGGCAACGGGTAGAAACATGAGCATACTCAGCGAGTTCAAGGCGTTCGCGGTCAAGGGTAATGTGGTCGACATGGCGGTGGGCATCATCATCGGCGCCGCCTTCAGCAAGATCGTCTCCTCCTTCGTCGCCGACCTGGTGATGCCGCCGCTCGGCGTGGTGATCGGCGGGGTGGACTTCACCGACCTGGCCATCGTGCTCCAGGCCGCGCAGGGCGATGCCGAAGCCGTCACCCTGAGCTACGGCAAGTTCCTGCAGACGGTCTTCGACTTCACCATCGTCGCCTTCGCCATCTTCCTCGCGGTCAGGACCATCAACCGGCTCAAGCGCGAGGAGGAAGCCAAGCCGGAGCAGCCCAAGACGCCGACCGAGGACCAGCAGCTGCTCAGCGAGATCCGCGACCTGCTCAAGGCGCAGCAGAAATAGCCCTTGGGGGCGATGCCCCCTGTGCTTACCAGTAGTTTTCCACCGCCACCTGGCCTGGCCGCCGGGTCAGGCTCAGGTGCAGGCCACGCTGTTTCAACAGCGCCCGCGTGTCGTCGATCATCTGCGGGTTGCCGCAGAGCATCAGCCGGGAGTGTTCGGGACTCAGTTCGACGCCGACGGCCCGCTCCAGCTCGCCGCTTTCGAGCAGGGTGGTGATACGCGCATTCAGGCAGCCCGGGGCCTGCTCGCGGGTCACCAGCGGCAGGTAGGTCAGCCGGTCGGCGTACTCGGCCAGGTGTTCCAGTTGGCCGATGTCCCTGATCAGCGCCTGATAGGCCAGCTCGCTGGCGGTGCGGGCGCTATAGACCAGGATGATGCGCTCGAAGCGTTGCCAGGCCTCGAAGTCCTGCAGCAGCGAGAGGAAGGGCGCCAGACCGGTGCCGCTGGCCAGCAGCCAGAGGTCGCGGCCGTCGATGAAGCGGTCGAGGGTGAGAAAGCCGAAGGCCTGCTTGTCCACCAGCAGGCTGTCACCGGCCTGCAGGCGGCTCAGCTCGGAGGTGAACTCGCCGCCCGGCACGACGATGGAGAAGAACTCGAGGAACTCATCGTGGGGCGCCGAGACCATCGAGTAGGCGCGCCACACCAGCGAACCGTCGGCCTTCTGTACGCCGAGGCGGGCGAACTGCCCGGCGCGAAAACGGAATCCCGGATCGCGCGAGCAACGCAGGCTGAACAGGCTCGGTGACCAGACGTGCACGTCGCTCAGGATCTGGCGGGTGAACTTCTCCTCGCTGACGGTCATGAGGCCGACTCCAGGTCATCGCAGTGCCTTCAGTGTCCCGCAAAGCGCGGGCGATAAACACCCTCGCGCACTGCGGCCATTGCGCCGGCTCAGCGCCGGTTGACGGTCTGCGCCGCGCGCAGCACATCGGCGCCGATCTGCCCCTCGTAACGCTGCCACAGCGGCGCCATCGCCTCACGCCAGGCCGCCGTCTCGGCCGGGCTCAGCTGCACCAGCTCGGCCCGGCCGGCCGCCAGCAGCTGCGCCCGGTCGCGCCGATTGAGTCGCTCGGCGGACTGGCCGACCGCATGGCTGACCTCCTCGATGATCGCCTCCAGCTGCGAGCGGGTGCGAAACGGGATGCTGTTCCAGAAGGTCGAGTTGCTCACCAGCATGTAGTTCAGCGAACCATGGGCGGTCTCGGTGATGAACGGCTGCACGCTGTCCAGGTTCTGGCTGCGAATGTTCGACCAGGGGTTCTCCGCGCCCTGCACCGCACCGCTCTGCAGCGCGGCGAAGGTCTCGGCGAACGGCAGCCGCAGCGCCTGGGCGTCGAGCAGGCCGAACTGGGCCTCCAGCACGTCGGACGGCTGGATGCGGAAGGCCAGGCCTTTGGCGTCCGCCGGCAGGCGCAGCGGGCGGGTGGCGGAGAGCTGCTTCATGCCGTTGTTCCAGAAGGCCAGGCCGTAGATGTTGTGCTGCGCCATGGAACGCAAAAGCTCCTGGCCCTTGTCGCGCTTCTGGAAACGCTTGACCGCCGCCAGGTCATCGAACAGGAACGGCAGGTCGAACACCTGCAGCTGCGGGGTGTACTGACCGAACTTGGACAGCGAGGGCGCCAGCATCTGCACCTCGTTGCTGCGCAGCGCCTCCAGCTCGTCGGCATCGCCGAACAGCGTCGAGTTCGGGTACACCTCGACCCGCACCTCCCCCGCCAGGCGTTCCTCCACCAGCTTCTTGAACAGCAGCGCGCCCTGGCCCTTGGGCGTGTCCTCGGCGACCACATGGGAGAACTTGATGACGATCGGCCCTTGCTCCTGCGCCAGGACGGCGGGAGACGCCAGCAACAGGGCGGAACAGAACAGGGCCAGCAGGGGGTTGAACATCGGCACTTCCTTAATGCAATGGCAGCCCGTGGCACCCGTGCTTGGCAGGGGTCCCATCGGTTCGAGTGATTGTGAGCTGACGGACCGGCTGCACCGGGTGGGCGCGGGATCGTCATGGGCTACCGGGTCGTATCCGCGCGCGGTGCGCGAAGGCCCGGTTATTATTGGCGCGTTGCCAGGGTGACTCGGCGGTAGCGAGTGTGACCGCCCTGCTCAACGGGGGCGGCATTCTTCGGCAAAGCGCCTTTGGGTACAAGGGCGGTTTTGCCGGACCGCTTCTCAGTTTCGAGACTTTTCCCGCGCGGACGTCGACAATGGCGCCGCGGAGTCCCGGCTCCGTCCTTGTCATCCCGCAACCCCGAGTGACCGATGCCCCTATTCACCAGCCCCTTCGCCCAACTCGACCTGATCCGCCAGCCCGACCAGGCCAACGAGCCCTTGCAGGCCTTCGACGCCGCCGACGAATACCTGCTGGCTCACCTGCACGAGCAGGGCCTGGCAGGCGACGCCCGCGTGCTGCTGCTCAACGACAGCTTCGGCGCCCTGGCCGCCAGCCTCGCCGGCCGCGCCCGCGTGACCAGCAGCGGCGATTCCTACCTGGGACAGCTGGGCCTGACGGTCAATCTCTCGCGCAACCAGCTGCCGGCCGACGGGGTGACCTTCGTCCCGGCCAGCCAGTGGGCGGTGGGGCCCTTCGACTGGGTGCTGATCCGCGTGCCCAAGACCCTGGCGCTGCTCGAGGAACAGCTGATCCGCCTGCACGGCCAGCTGGCCCCCGGTGCCAAGGTGGTCGCCGCGGCGATGGTCAAGCACCTGCCGCGCGCCGCCGGCGATCTGCTGGAGAAATACATCGGCCCGGTGCAGGCCTCGCTGGCGGTGAAGAAGGCCCGCCTGCTGCTGGCCACGCCCCAGGCGAAACACGCGCCCGAATCGCCCTACCCGACCCGCTACCGCCTGGAAAAGCCGGCCCTGGAGCTGGTCAACCACGCCAATGTGTTCTGCCGCGAGGGCCTGGACATCGGCACCCGCGCCTTCCTGCCGCACCTGCCCAAACACCTGGGGCGCACCCGCGTGGCGGACCTCGGCTGCGGCAACGGCGTGCTCGGCATCGCCTATGCCCTGGCCAGCCCCCAGGCCGAACTGACCCTGGTCGATGAGTCCTACATGGCGGTGCAGTCGGCCGAGGAGAACTGGCGCGCGGCCCTGGGCGAGCGCCCGGTGACCCTCCGCGCCGGCGATGGCCTGGCCGAGCAGCAGGCCGACTCCCTGGATCTGGTGCTGTGCAACCCGCCCTTTCACCAGCAGCAGGTGGTCGGCGACTTTCTCGCCTGGCGCATGTTCCAGCAGGCCCGCGCCGCGCTGGTCACCGGCGGCGAGCTGTGGATAGTCGGCAACCGCCACCTGGGCTACCACGCCAAACTCAAGCGCCTGTTCCGCGGCGTCGAGCAGGTGGCGGCCAACCCCAAGTTCGTGGTGCTCAAGGCGAGCAAGTAAGCCCGCAGACGGATGATCCGTAGGTTGCGCCGTGCGCACCGGGCAAACCTCATAGGCGCGTGGTGCGCACGGCGCACCCTACCCGATTGTGAACCTGACCTTCAGGGCGCACCCAGCCCCGCGGCGCCCATGAACAGGCGCAGCAGCCCGGCCACCGCGCCGAGCGCCAGCACGCTGGCGGCCCAGATCAGCGCCAGCCAGGCCAGGCGCTGCCACAGCGGTTTCTTCTCCTGCGTTCCGCTCATTGCCCTGCCCTCAGTGGTAGCCCTGATCCTCGGTCACCTTGCCGCGGAACACGTAGTAGCTCCAGGCCGTGTACATCAGGATAAAGGGGATGATGAACAGCGCGCCGACCAGGATGAAACCCTGGCTCTGCGGCGGCGAGGCGGCGTCCCAGATGCTCACCGAAGGCGGAATGATGTTCGGCCACAGGCTGATGCCCAGGCCGCTGTAACCGAGGAAGATCAGCGTCAGGGTCAGCAGGAACGGTGAGTAGTTGGCGTTGCGCGCCACCGCCCGCAGCAGCGCCCAGGTGCAGACGACGACCAACACGGGCACCGGCATGAACCAGAACAGGTTGGGCAGGCTGAACCAGCGCTCGGCGATCTCGGCATGGGCCAGGGGCGTCCACAGGCTGACGATGCCGGTCACCGCCAGCAGGACGAACACCAGCGGCCTCGCCAGGTCGTGCATTTGCTGCTGCAGGCGGCCTTCGGTCTTCATGATCAACCAGGTGCAGCCGAGCAGGGCGTAGGCGGCGATCAGCGCCAGCCCGCAGAACAGCGAGAACGGCGTGAGCCAGTCCAGGGCGCCGCCTGCATAGGCCCGGTCCACCACCTCGAAGCCGTCGATATAGGCGCCCAGGGCCACGCCCTGGAAGAAGGTCGCGGTCAGCGAGCCGCCGATAAAGGCCTTGTCCCAGATGTGCCGCTTGGCGGCCTTGGCCTTGAAACGGAACTCGAAGGCCACGCCGCGGAAGATCAGCCCCAGCAGCATCAGGATCAGCGGCAGGTACAGGGCGCTGAGGACCACCGCATAGGCCAGCGGGAAGGCACCGAACAGCGCCGCGCCGCCGAGCACCAGCCAGGTCTCGTTGCCGTCCCACACCGGCGCCACGGTGTTCATCATCACATCGCGCTCGCCCTCGCTGGCGACGAAGGGAAAGAGGATGCCTATCCCTAAGTCGAAGCCGTCCATGACCACGTACATCATCACCCCGAAGGCGATGATCACCGCCCAGATCAGCGAAAGATCGATACCCATGTTCAGGCCCTCCCGCCCGGCAGATCGGTTTCCAGCTCATCCAGCCCTTCGTCCGCCGCCGACAGCGGCCGCGACGGCGTGTGCTGCTGACCGGGGCCGCCATGGGCCACTTCCTTGCCCTCGTCGGTGACCGGGCCCTTGCGCACCAGGCGCATCATGTAGCCCAGGCCCGCGCCGAACAGGGCGAAATACACCACCACGAACAGCGCCAGGGTCAGGCTCATCTGCGCGAAACTGTGGCCGGAGGAGGCATCGGCGGTGCGCATCAGGCCGTGCACCACCCAGGGCTGGCGGCCGACCTCGGTGGTGAACCAGCCGGCGAGGATGGCGATGATCCCCGAGGGTCCCATCCATACCGCCAGGTGCAGGAACGCGCGGTTGCGGTAGAGCGCGCCGCGCTTGCGCAGCCACAGGCTCCACAGGCCGGTGAGAATCATCAGCAGCCCCAGGGCGACCATGATGCGGAAGGTCCAGAACACCACCGTGGAGTTGGGCCGGTCTTCCGGCGGAAAGTCCTTCAGCGCCGGTACCTGCCGGTCCAGGCTGTGGGTGAGGATCAGGCTGCCCAGGGCGGGAATTTCCAGCTTGAAGCGGGTCTGCTCGGCCTCCATGTCCGGCCAGCCGAACAGGATCAGCGGGGTCGGCTCGCCGCTGCTGTTGTCCCAGTGGCCCTCCATCGCGGCGATCTTCGCCGGCTGGTACTTGAGGGTGTTGAGGCCATGCAGGTCGCCGATGAAAGCCTGAATGGGCGCCACGATCAGGGCCATCCACATGGCCATCGACAGCATCTTGCGGATCGCCGGATTGTCGCGCCCGCGCAGCAGGTGCCAGGCCGCCGAGGCGCCGACGAAGAAGGCGGTGGCGAGGAAGGCCGCGGTGGCCATGTGGGCCAGGCGATAGGGGAACGAGGGGTTGAACACCACCGCCAGCCAGTCCACCGGAATCACCCGACCGTCGACGATCTCGAAGCCCTGGGGGGTGTGCATCCAGCTGTTGGAGGCGAGTATCCAGAAGGTCGAGATCAGGGTGCCGATCGCCACCATCACCGTGGAGAAGAAATGCAGGCCGGGGCCGACCCGGTTCCAGCCGAACAGCATGACGCCGAGGAACCCCGCCTCGAGGAAGAACGCGGTGAGCACCTCGTAGGTCAGCAGCGGCCCGGTGACCGCCCCGGCGAAGTCGGAGAAGGCGCTCCAGTTGGTGCCGAACTGGTAGGCCATGACCAGCCCGGAGACCACGCCCATGCCGAAGTTGACCGCGAAGATCTTCGCCCAGAAGTGGTAGAGGTCGCGGTAGACCTCCTCGCCGCTCTTCAACCACAGCCCTTCGAGCACCGCCAGGTAACTGGCCAGGCCGATGGTGATGGCCGGGAAGATGATGTGGAAGGAGATGGTGAAGGCGAACTGGATGCGGGCGAGATCGAGCGCCTCGAGGCCAAACATGGAAGGTTCTCCATCGGGTGAGTCGGCGCACGAGCCCGTGCGAGTGCGCAACCGTTATTAAGCTGGATCAGGCACTGACTAAAGAGTACTCGCCGGCCAGGCGCCGACCGCTGTGGTTATTTGTCGCGCGACGGGCCGTCGCCTCGTCCGCTGCTTCTGCACCACCAGCGCCCGTTCAGCGCCCTCTGGCTGGCGCGGTTTCCCATCGAGCACCAAGTGGTGCCGGACCCTATTCATGGCGGTGACAGTGTTCAGCGGGGCGACCATCGCCTTCGGCCTGTCCACCTCGTTCTGGCTCAGCCTGGCGGTACTGGTGGTGCTCGGCGGTATAGGCTTGAGGAGCCGGCCGAGGCGCCGTTCTCTCAGTGCATCAGGCGCGGATCGGCGCTCAGCCGCTGGTAGAGAAATTCGCCCAATGCGCGGATGCGCGCCACCCGCCGCAGGTCCGGATGGGTCAGCACCCAGACCTGGGTATCCAGCGCCGGGTCAGGCTCGGCCAGGCGCACCAGCTCGCCATGGGCCTCGGCCAGGGGACAGAGCAGCAGGCCGACGCCCATGCCCAGGCGCACGCAGTCGACCATGCCCACCAGGCTGTCGCTGCGCGCCACCACCTGCTCATCGGCCACCCGCGCGGCCAGCCAGGCAGCCTGTTCCAGGTGCGCCAGGCTCTCGTCGGGGGCCACCCACAGGTGTTCACTCAGCGGCAGCGACGCCGGCCGCCCGGCCAGGTAGGCGGACGAGGCATAGAGCGCCGCCTGGATACGCCCCACGCAGCGACCGAGCAGGTTTTCCGGCGGCCGGTTGGTGCCGCGCACCGCCATGTCGGCCTCGCGCTGGGTCAGGCGGAGGAAGCTGTTGTTGATCACCAGCTGCAGCTGGACCCCCGGATGCTGTTCACGGAACTCGGCCAGCAACGGGGTCAGCAGGCCGGCGAACAGGGTGTCGGTGGAGGTCAGGCGGATGCTGCCGCGAATCTGCAGGTCCTGCCCCAGCAGCTGGCGCTCGGCCCGCTCGATCTGCTCGCCGACACCGGCCAGCTGGCTGCCCAGCGCCTCGCCCGCCGCGGTCAGTTCGTAGCCCCCGGGCAGGCGCTGGAACAGGGCGACGCCGAGCCGCTCCTCCAGGCGCTGCAGGCGCCGCAGCACGGTGCTGTGGTTGACCCGCAGGGTGCGCGACGCCCGGCTGATCGAGCCGCCGTGGGCGACGGCGAGGAAGTACTGCAGGTCGCTCCAGTCCATCTCTGCAAATCCGCATAATGATTTTGCGGATATTGAGAATTTATCCGCTGATTTGCAAAGCATAGCCTGGACTCACGGCACCTCAGCCAACAGACCGGAGTTCCGATCATGCCCAGCCTCGACCTGCCCTATGCCCCCGCCGCCGCGCGCCTGCTGCTGCGCATCGGCCTGGCCGCCATGTGGATCAGCCACGGCCTGCTCCTAAAGCTGCTGACCTTCGGCGTCGACGGCCTCGGCAGCTGGCTGAGCGGAATCGGCCTGCCGTCCGCCCTGGCCCTGCCGCTGATCGTCGCCGAAAGCCTCGGCGGCCTGCTGATCCTGCTCGGTCTCTACGGCCGCTGGGTATCCCTGGCGCTGCTGCCGATCCTGCTCGGCGCGCTGCTGATCCATGCCGGCAACGGCTGGGTGTTCAGCAACCCCAACGGCGGCTGGGAATACCCGCTGTTCCTCGCCGCCATGTCCCTGGTCCACATCCTGCTCGGCGACGGCCCGCTGGCCCTGAAAGCCGAAGGAGCCACCCCATGAACACATCCCTGGAGTTGATCAGTCACCCGCTGTGCCCCTACGTGCAGCGGGCGGCCATCGTGCTGGCGGAGAAAGGCGTGGCCTTCCGTCGCCGCGACGTCGACCTGAGCGACAAGCCGGCCTGGTTCCTCGCCCTGTCGCCGCTGGGTAAGGTGCCGCTGCTGCGCAGCGAACGCGGCGTGCTGTTCGAGTCGGCGGTGATCGCCGAGTACCTCGACGAGACCCTGGCGCCGCGCCTGCACCCGGAAGACGCCTTCGAACGCGCCCGCCACCGCGCCGGGATCGAGTTCGCCTCGGCGGTGCTCAACGACGTCGCGCGCTTCTACAACGCCGCCGACGCGGCCCAGCTGGACGCCCAGCACCAGACCCTGCGCCGGCGCTTCGAACAGCTGGAGGACGCACTGGGCGAAGGCCCCTGGTTCGCCGGCACGGCCTTTTCCCTGGTGGACGCGGCCTTCGCCCCGGTGTTCCGCTACTGGCAGGTGTTCGAGCGCATCGCCGACTTCGCCACCTTCGCCGGCCTGGACAAGGTCGAACGCTGGCGCCTGGCGCTGGCCCAGCGGCCTTCGGTGCGCGGCGCGGCGCCGGCGGACTATGGGCAGCGCCTGCGGCAGTTCATCGCCCGCCGCGACAGCCACCTGGCGGCCCTGCTCGCCCAACCCGCCGCGGACTCGGCCGACCGCGCCTTGGACAGGACGCCGGCCTAGGACGCCAGCATCGCCTCGGCCACCTGAAGGCGCGTGCCACGCCCGCGCAGCTGCTCGACCAGGGTCAGGGCAAAGGCCAGGGCGGTGCCCGGTCCCTGGCTGGTGATGCAGTTGCCGTCGACCACCACCGGCTCGTCGACGAAGCTGCAGCCGGACAGGCGATCGCTGAAGCTGGGGTAGCAGGTCATGCGCCGCTGCCTGAGCACGCCGAAGGGCTGCAGGGCCACGGCCGGCGCCGCGCAGATGGCGGCGTAGAACTTGCCGGCCTTGGCCTGCTGGCGCACCCGCTCGGCCAGCGGCTCGTGCTCGCCCAGGCGCTGGGCGCCCGGCATGCCGCCGGGCAGCACGATCAGGTCGAAGTCCTGGGCCAGCACGTCGACCAGCATGGCGTCGGCGGTCAGGCGCGTGCCGCGGGCACAGGTGATCATCCGCCGGTTCTCGACGCTGGCCACCACCACCTCGATCTCGGCGCGGCGCAGCACGTCGATCAGGGTCACGCATTCGAGGTCTTCGACACCATCGGCTACGGTGATTACGGCGCGTGTGCTCATGCTGTTCTCCTCGACAGGAAAGGGAATCTTGCTGACCTTCCGGTCACAAATTCACCGACTAAAGCCTAGCTGATATGATGCGCGCCTTTTCCGAATTGCCCGCAGAAACTGCCGTCTCCGCACGGATGTGCTTTGCTTGCGATTCGCATATCAACGGCGCCATCAGCGCCCCAGGGAGACGCCATGCTGGAACGCTTATTCCAACTCAAAGCGCACAACACCACGGTGCGCACCGAGATCCTCGCCGGTCTCACCACCTTCCTGACCATGGCCTACATCCTCTTCGTCAACCCCAGCATCCTCGCCGAGACCGGCATGGACCGCGGCGCGGTGTTCGTCGCCACCTGCCTGGCCGCCGCCATCGGTTCGGCGATCATGGGCCTGCTGGCCAACTACCCGATCGCCCTCGCGCCGGGCATGGGCCTCAACGCCTTCTTCACCTATACCGTGGTGCTGACCATGGGCCATACCTGGCAGGTGGCGCTGGGCGCGGTGTTCCTCTCCGGGGTGATCTTCTTCCTGCTGTCGATCTTCAAGGTCCGCGAATGGATCATCAACAGCATCCCCCTGGCCCTGCGTGCCGGCATCGCCGCCGGTATCGGCCTGTTCCTGGCGATCATCGCCCTGAAGAACGCCGGCATCGTCATCGACCACCCTGCCACCCTGGTGACCCTCGGCGACATGACCGCAGGCGGGCCGCTGCTGGCCTGCCTGGGCTTCTTCATCATCGCCGCCCTGGCCCACCGCCGGGTCACTGGCGCGGTGATGATCGGCATCCTGCTGATTACCGGCCTGTCCATCGTCCTCGGCCTGTCGCAGCTGGACGCCGTGGTGTCCATGCCGCCCCCGGTGATGCCGACCCTGCTGCAGCTGGACATCATGGGCGCCCTGGATATCGGCCTGCTCAGCGTGATCTTCGCCTTCCTCTTCGTCGACCTCTTCGACACCTCCGGCACCCTGGTCGGCGTGGCCCAGAAGGCCGACCTGCTGGACAAGGACGGCAAGATGCCGCGCCTGGGCCGCGCCCTGCTGGCCGACAGCACCGCGACCATGGCCGGCGCGGCCCTGGGCACCAGCACCACCACCAGCTACATCGAGTCGGCGGCCGGCATCAGCGCCGGCGGGCGCACCGGCCTGACCGCCTGCGTGGTCGCCCTGCTGTTCCTCCTCAGCCTGTTCTTCGCCCCCCTGGCCGGCGCCGTGCCGGCCTACGCCACCGCCCCGGCGCTGCTGTTCGTCGCGGTGCTGATGATGAGCAGCCTGGCGCAGATCGACTGGGACGACCTGACCGTCGCCGCGCCGGTGGCGGCGGCCGCCCTGGCCATGCCGCTGACCTTCTCCATCGCCAACGGCATCGCCTTCGGCTTCATCACCTGGACCCTGGTCAAGGTCCTGGCCGGCCGCTGGCGCGACCTCAACCCGGCGCTGGTGATACTCTCGGCGCTGTTCGTGATCAAGCTGGGCTTCTTCGCCTGACACCGTCCAGCCAGTCCTCCAGGAGCGGGCCGGTCCCGCTCCTGTCCGTTTCAGCCGCAAGCAATGTCGAGTAGTCCATGAGCCGTCCCCAGTTCGATCCCGCCACCTATGCCGCCCAGCTAGACGAGAAGAAGCAGCGCCTGATCGAGCTGCTCGCGCCCTTCGCCGCGCCGGCGCCCGAGGTCTTCGAGTCGCCCCGCGAGCACTACCGCCTGCGCGCCGAATTCCGCCTGTGGCGCGAGGGCGAGGATCGCCACTACGCCATGTTCGAGGCCGGCGACAAGCACACGCCGATCCTGCTGGACGACTTCCCCATCGCCAGCGCCCGGATCAACGAGCTGATGCCGCGCCTGAAAGCCGCCTGGCAGGCCAGCAAGGTCCTGAGCTTCAAGCTGTTCCAGGTCGAGTTCCTCACCACATTGGCCGGCGACGCACTGATCACCCTGTGCTATCACCGTCCTCTGGATGCGGCCTGGCAGGCCGAAGCCGAGAAACTGGCCGCCGAGCTTCAGGTCAGCCTGGTCGGCCGCTCGCGCGGCAAGCGCCTGGTCATCGGCCGCGACCATGCCCTGGAAGCGCTGCAGGTGGCCGGCCGCACCTACCGCTACCGCCAGCCGGAGGGGGCCTTCACCCAGCCCAACGGCGAGGTGTGCCAGAAGATGCTCGGCTGGGCCTTCGAGGCGCTCGGCGAGCGCGACGACGACCTGCTGGAGCTGTACTGCGGCAATGGCAACTTCACCCTGCCCCTGGCCACCCGGGTGCGCAAGGTGCTGGCCACCGAGATCAGCAAGAGCTCGGTGAATGCCGCCCTGGCCAACCTGGACGACAACGGCATCGACAACGTGACCCTGGTGCGCCTGTCCGCCGAGGAACTCACCGAGGCGCTCAACGAAGTGCGGCCGTTCCGCCGCCTGGCCGGCATCGACCTCAAGAGTTATGAGTTCGGCAGCGTGTTCGTCGACCCGCCGCGCGCCGGCATGGACCCGGACACCTGCGAGCTGACCCGGCGCTTCGGGCGCATTCTGTACATCTCCTGCAACCCCGAGACCCTGGCCGCCAACATCGCCCAACTCAGCGACACCCACAAGGTGACGCGCTGCGCGCTGTTCGACCAGTTCCCCTACACCCACCACATGGAAGCGGGCGTGCTGCTGGAGCGGCGCTAGGCGCTAGAGACGGTTCAGGGTGCGCAGCGCCCAGAACGCCAGCCCGGCCGAGACCAGTTCCAGCAGCAGGGCAACGAGGTTGAAGGTCTGCTGGGCGCCGCCGTCCAGCCACAGGCCGCCGATGCGCGCCAGGGCCAGGGCGCTGTACAGCAGCACCAGCAGGGTCAGGGCGCCACGGATCAGCTCCAGGCGCGCCAGGGCCAGCAGCAGGTAGGCCGCCAGGCCCAGCTGCAGGCCGCCATAGTAGGCCCGCACATCGGTGGCCGCGGCCGGCGCCATCAGCAGCATACCGCTGAGGTTGCTCATCTCGTGGGGGCGGATGAAGTAGGCCAGGCCGAGGCCGCCCAGGGCCAGTATTTGCAGAATCAGTACCACCCGCGCCAACAGCATCGACAGCTTCCTTCTCATGTCCGGGAGCGGGCAGCATAGGCCCAGCCTGGCATATTCGGAAACAGCCAGAGCCTGGGGCGGTGCCGGCGACGGCGTTATCCTGTCACCCCGAATCCTTAGGGAGTCCTGCCCGATGCGCCTCGCCTTGCTTCTCGCCACGCTGTTTGCCGCCTGGGCCCAGGCCGCCGAGCCGCTGACCATCGATGTCCACCGCGACCCCAACTGCGGCTGCTGCAAGGCCTGGATCGGCCACCTGCAGGACAACGGTTTCACCGTCGTCGACCATGTCGAGACGGACATGAGCGCAGTCAAGCAGCGCCTGGGCGTACCGCCGCGCCTGTCGGCCTGTCACACCGCGGTGATCGACGGCCAGTTCGTCGAGGGCCACGTGCCAGCGGCGGACATTCTCAAGCTGCGCCAGCGCCCCGATCTGCTCGGCGCGGCCGTGCCGGGCATGCCGACCGGCTCGCCGGGGATGGAGCGCGGCGATATCCGCGACGCCTATCAGGTCATAGGCCTGGACCGCCAGGGGACCGAGCAGGTGCTGAGCGAGCATCCGGGCAACTGAGCCGGCGCGCCCCGACCCCGGGGACTATGCTCGAACGGTGAAGCGCGCGCTCCGCGGCCCGCCGCGCCTCGGGTTTCCAGTCCCTTAGGCCGCGCCCCTGGAGGACAGCATGCCCAGCCGTCGTCAGGTCATCCAAACCGGCGCCACCCTGCTCGGCCTCGCCGCCGCCCTGCCGCTGCTGCCCCACCGCGCCCTGGCCCTCGAGCCCGGGCAGTTGCTGCAGCGCAAGATTCCCGCCAGCGGCGAGCTACTGCCGGTGATCGGCCTGGGCACCTCGCGCACCTTCCACGTGCGTCTCGACGATGCCAGTCTCGCGCCCCTGGAGGCGGTGATGCGCACCTTCATCCAAGGCGGCGCCAGCCTGATCGACACCGCACCGAGCTATGGCAACGCCGAGGCGGTCACCGGCGAGCTGCTGCGGCGCACGGGCCACCAGGGCCGGGCCTTTCTCGCCAGCAAGCTGTCCGCCACCGGCCGCGACCGTGGCCTGG